>DASXGX010000107.1:0-31489 GCA_036488815.1 Roseiarcus sp. | reverse complement strand
CCTATCAAAGCAAGTGTTCCGAGATCGTCGCGCGCTACGACGGCTTCGTCGCGAAATTCATGGGCGACGGCCTCCTGGCCTATTTCGGCTTTCCCCGCGCGCATGAGGACGACGCCGAGCGGGCGGTGCGCGCCGCCCTCGACATCGCCGACGCCATACCGAGGATCGAGACGCGCGTCGGGGCCCCCCTGAACGTGCGCATCGGCATCGCGACCGGCGTCGTCGTGGTCGGAAATCTTGTGGGGCAAGGCTCGGCGCAGGAACAGGCGGTCGTCGGCGAGACGCCGAACCTCGCCGCGCGATTGCAGGCGCTGGCGGCGCCGGGAAAGGTGTTGATCGGCGAGACAACGCGCCGCCTGCTGGGCGGGACCTTCGAACTCGCCCCCATCGGGCCGCAAGCTTTGAAAGGCTTCGACGCGCCGATTCACGCTTGGGCGGCGTTGCGCGAAGCGGAGAACGTCAGCCGCTTCGAGGCGGCCCGATCTCATGCGATGAGCCATTTCGTCGGTCGCGAGCACGAGATCGCACTGCTGATGGATCGCTGGCGCGAGGCGAGCGAAGGGGAAGGCCAAGTCGTCCTCGTGTCGGGCGAAGCCGGCATCGGCAAATCGCGCATCCTGGCCGCGCTCTGCGAGCAGATCGGCGACGAGCCGCACATCCGAATGCGCTATCAATGCTCGCCGCATCACGTCAACGACGCCTTCTATCCGATATCGAGCCAGCTCTGGCAGGCGGCGGGGTTCTCGAGCGGCGAGCCGGTCACCGCGCGGCTCGACAAACTGGAGGCGTGTATCGAGCGCTCGGGGCTGCCGCCGAAGGATGTCGCGCCGCTTCTCGCCGCGCTGTTTTCGACACCGCTCGAGGGCCGATATCCGAAACTCGAGATGGCGCCCGTCGAGCAAAAGGAACGAACGATCGCTGCGCTGATCGCTATGTTCGAAGCCCTGACGAGACAGGCGCCGGTGTTGGCGCTGCTCGAGGATTTGCATTGGATCGACCCGACCTCGCTCGACGTTTTCAGCCGGCTCGTCGACCGCGCGCCAAAGCTGCGCGTTCTGTTTGTCATCACCTATCGGCCCGAATTCGGCGCCCCTTGGCTCGGCCAGGCGCATGTGGCGTCGCTCTCGCTCAGCCGCTTCGCACGGCGCCAAACGCTCGCGATCGTCGATGGCGTCACCGGCGGCAAGCCGATGCCCCGGGAGGTCCTGGAGCAGATCGTCGAAAAGACCGATGGCGTGCCGCTGTTTGTCGAGGAACTGACGAAGACGGTGCTGGAATCCGGCCTGCTCCGCGAGGAGAACGGCGCCTATGTCCTGACCTCGGCGATGAGCCCGCTCGCAATCCCGTCGACCTTGCAGGATTCGCTGATGGCGCGTCTCGACCGCCTCGCCCCGGTGAAGGAGATCGCGCAGATCGGCGCGGTGATCGGGCGCGAGTTTACCTACGGTCTGCTCGAGGCCGTGGCCCCGATCGACGGCCCTCCACTCGAGGAGGCGCTCGAGCAACTCACGGCCGCCGAGCTCATCCATGCCCGAGGCCAGCCGCCGGAGGCGACCTATGTCTTCAAGCACGCGCTGGTGCAGGACGCCGCCTATGCGAGCCTGCTGAAGAGCCGCCGCCATCATTGGCATCAGCGCATCGCCGAGGCGATCCGCGACCGCTTGCCCGAAACGGCGGAGCAACAGCCGGGGCTGATCGCCAATCATTTCACGCAAGCCGGTCTGTTGGAGCCGGCGGTGGAATGGTGGGATTGCGCCGGGCGGTGCGCGATGAGCCGCTTCGCCAACGTCGAAGCGGTCGAAAGCTACTCGAAGGGTCTCGCGCTGCTCGCCGATCTGCCGAAAAGCGAAGCGCGCGCCAGGCGGATGCTGTCGTTCCGCCTCGCTGTCGGACCTGCGCTCCTCGCCGCTCGCGGCTATGCGTCGAGAGAGGTCGAGCACAATTACGAGACGGCCGGCGCGTTGGCGGAATCCCTCAACGACCGCGATGCGATTTTCACCAGCGCGCGCGGCCTTTGGCATTATTTCTACGATCGCGGCGACCTCGCCCGCGCGCTTGCGCTCGCGGAGCGGCTGCTCGCGCTCGCGACGGCCGACGCCAACGCGGAAGAGAGCGGCCTTGCGCTGAGAGCGCTCGGTTCGACCCGGATGAACCTGGCGGAGTTCGCCAGGGCGCAGACTTTGTTCGACGAATGCATCGCAGCGTCGGCAGGATCGCCGATCGGAGTTTGCTTCGAGCGTCACGGCGAGGAGCCGCAGATCGTCGCAACGCAATACAGGGGTCTTGTGCTTTGCCTGCAAGGCTTTGCGGATCTCGGACTGGAAACGACGCAGTCGGCGTTGGCGCTGGCGAGGCGAAGCAACTTCCCGCTCGGCGTGGCGTTCGCACGCCAGATCGTCGGCCATATGCTCGCGTTGCGCCGCGACTATCGCGCGTGCTTGGCGCTCGCCAAGGAGCACGTCGAGTTTTGCTCCGAATACGGCTTTGTCTTCTGGTCCGCAGGCTCCCGCGTCCTGCATGGGATCGCGCGGGCGTTCGTCGACGGCGATCGCAACGGCGCCCTCGAAGCGGAAACCGGCATCGTCGAGTGGATGAAGACGGGCGCCGGGCTCCATGTCCCGACATGGTGTTCGCTTACCGCGAGCGCCGCCTTGGCCGTGAGCGATCTCGAATTGGCGGAGAAATCCCTCGTGAAAGGCCTCGACGTCGCCGGCAAGAACGGCGACGTCTTCGCGCTCGCCGAATTGCAGCGCCTCACCGGCTGTCTCCTCGTCAAGCAAAATCGTCGCGACGAGGTGCGCGAAACATTCGCCGAGGCGATCGCGACGGCTCGCGAGCAAGGCGCGCGTCTCTATCTGCTCAGAGCCGTTCGCGACCTCGCGCGGCTGCTCGCCGAGGACGGCGAGCGACTTCGAGCCGTCGAACTGCTGCAACCTGTCGTCGACGACTACCCGGAGCATCGCAACGGGCTGGATTACCGGGAAGCCTGCGAGCTGCTCGCCGGCTTGAGATGAGTTACGTTCGCCTGCTGGCGCTCTTAAGCGCGGCGATTGCCGCCAGCTCACACACTGCGCCGCGCGCCACTGGGAGGAAAGCATCATGGGCCGACGATTTGAGAGCATCCTCGAGACGGTCGGCCGCACGCCGGTCGTGAAAATCAACCGGCTGGCGCCTGCCGGCGTCAATCTCTACGTCAAGATCGAGGCCTTCAATCCGCTCGGCTCGGTGAAAGATCGGCTCGCTCTCGGCGTCATCGAGGCGGCGGAGAAATCGGGCGAGCTGAAGCCGGGGCAAACCGTGATCGAGGCGACCAGCGGCAACACCGGCATCGGCCTGGCGATGGTCTGCGCCGCCAAGGGCTATCCGCTGGTGCTGACGATGGCCGAATCCTTCAGCGTCGAGCGGCGAAAGCTGATGCGTTTCCTCGGCGCCAAGGTCGTCATCACGCCGGCCGCCGAACGCGCGGTCGGCATGATCAAGAAGACGGTCGAACTCGCAGAGACCCACGGCTGGTTCATGACACGCCAGTTTGAAAACGAAGCCAACCCCGACATTCATTCGCGCACGACCGCGCGCGAGATTCTCGACGACTTCGCCGGCGAAACGCTCGACTATTGGGTGACGGGCTATGGCACCGGCGGCACGCTCAAAGGCGTCGCCAGAGTGCTCGAGAAGGAGCGGCCGGAGACGAAGATCATCGTCTGTGAACCGACGGACGCGCAAATGCTCGCCTCAGGCGCCGCGCAAGCGCGGAAGCCCGACGGCTCGCCCGCCGCGCCGCACCCCGCTTTCAAGCCGCACCCCATCCAGGGCTGGGCGCCCGACTTCATTCCGAAACTCACCGAGGACGCCCTCCCCTACATCGACCGCGTCTTGCCGATTTCCGGCGCGGACGCGATGCAGTGCGCAAGGGATCTCGCGGCAAAGGAGGGAATTTTTGTCGGTACGTCCGCCGGAGCCACGTTCGCGGGTGCGCTGAAGATCGCCGCGGAGGCGCGGCCGGGCGCCACCATCCTCTGCATGTTGCCCGACACCGCCGAGCGCTACCTCAGCACCCCGCTGTTCAGCGACATCCCGGCCGACATGACGGAGGAGGAGAAGGCGATCGCCCGCTCGACGCCGAGCGCGCAGATGCCTTAGCGCTGGTCGTCAGGAGTCCCCTAGCCGTCTTGGCCGGGCTTGTCCCGGCCATCTCCGTCTGGCCGTTGCGCCGCCTCCCGAAGGTTCCGGCGAACGGCGCCGCGTGGATGGCCGGGACAAGCCCGGCCAAGACGCGTGAGGCGCGATTCCCGAGCGCCTTCTGCATTCTGGTGGGCGCGCCGAGCCGCCCTTTTCGTCATGCCCGGCGCCTTGTGCCGGGCATCCCAAGGCGATTGCAAAGCAATCGCCCGCACGCCGAGCCAACGATTCTAACGCATAGGCTCTACGTGACGGGCCGCGTGGATGGCCGGGACAAGCCCGGCCAAGACGCGTGAGGGGCGATTCCCTAGCGATCCGACAACCCCGCGAACGCGCCCGCAAACGCCTTCGGCAGCGGCCGTGCGTAGGGGCCCAGCTTCGAGGTCGCATGGCCCAGGCTCACCAGCGCCTCGGCGAGCTTGACCGCGGCGGCGACGCCGTCGATCACCGGCAGGGCGTGGCGGCGCGCGAGCGCGGCGGCGAGATCGGCCATCCCCGCGCAGCCGAGCACAATCGCCTCGGCGCCGTCCTCCGCCTTGGCGCGCTCGATCTCGGCCGACAGCCGATCAACCGCGCCCGAAGCCGGATCGTCGAGCGCCAGCACCGGGACTTCGCAGGCCCGAACGCGCGCGCAGCGCCGCTCGAGGCCGTATTTCATCAGATTGGTCTCGATCGGCGCGATCGAACGCGACAGGGTCGTCACCACGCTGAAGCGATGCGCGACGAACGAGGCGAGGTGGAACGCCGCCTCGCCGATGCCGAGCACCGGCCCGCTCGCCACGCAGCGTGCCGCCTCCAACCCCGTGTCGTCGAAGCAGGCGATGACGAAGGCTTCAAAACCCTCGCGCTCGGCCTTGACGATTTCTTGCAGCGTGCCGGGAACGGCGAAAGCTTCGTCGAAATAGCCTTCGATCGACGCGGGACCGCTCTCGGGGTTGACGGCGCGAACCTCGGCGCCCGGCGAGGCCGCGGCGCGGGCCGCCTCGCCGATCCGCGCCGTCATGCTCGCGGTCGTGTTGGGATTGACGACGAGCAGTCGCATCACGCCTGGCCCGCGTCGGAGCCGTGACGCGCCTGACGGGCGCGCAGGATCGCGATCGCGCCGAGCGCGACGCCGATGACGGCGAACGAGACTCCGGTGGTCGACGTGCCGAGCGCGTAGATGTCGGGCGTCGTCACCGTCGTCGTCAGCGCCTGCAGCTCCATCGGCAAGGTGTTGTGTTCGCCCATGGTCTGGCTGGAGCGGGCGATCTCGTCCCACGACAAGGTGAAGCCGAACAGCCCGACGCCGATCACCGACGGCATGACGATCGGCAGCACGACATGGCGCAAGGTCTGCCACGGCGTCGCGCCGAGATCGCGCGCAGCTTCCTCGTAGCGGCTGTCGAAGCGGTTGAAGATGGCGAACATCACCAGGAGGCCGAAGGGCAGCGTCCAGGTGAGATGCGCGCCGAGCCCCGAGGTGAACTCGCCCATCGTCGTCGTCAGGTTGTCGGCGATCCATGCAGGGCCGTAGGCCTTCAGAAAATCGTCCAGCACGCGAAATTCGAGCGCGATGCCGAGCGAAGTGACGATCGAGGGCACGATGAGGCTCGCAACCGTCACGAAGAAGAGCACGCTCGAACCGAAGAACCGCTTGCGAAAGGCGAGACCGGCGCTCAGCGACAGCACGACCGTCAGCGCCATGACGACGAGGCCGAGCGAGAGCGAGCGCTTGAAGGCGCCGGCGATGTCGACGATGCCGCCGCCGACCCACAGGCGGTGAAACCAATGCAAGGAGACGCCGTTCAACGGAAAGGTGAGGCCGCCCGTCGGACCCTGGAACGACAGGATGAAGATGACGATCATCGGGCCGTAGAGAAACAGCACGTAGAGGGCGAAGAACGCGGCGAGCGCGTAGAAGGCGAGCGAGCGTCCCTCGTTCATGACAGCTTTCCCCGCATGTCAGAGCTCCTTGCGCACGTCGACGATGCGATTGAGCACGGCGATGATGACCATGGTGGCGCAAAGCAGGATCACCGCGCTCGCGGCGGCGGGCGGGAACTGCAAGGCGCTGAGCCGCGTCTCGACGATCTTGCCCGCGGAGGCGATCTGCTGGCCGCCCATCACGCCGAACGTGATGAAGTCGCCCATGACGATGGTGACGACGAAGATCGAGCCGATCGCGATGCCGGGCTTGCAGAGAGGCACGATCACGTTGGTCAGCATCTGCCAGCCGCTGGCGCCCGAATCGTAGGCCGCCTCGATGAGCCGGCGGTCGATGCGCATCATCGAATTGAAGATCGGCGCCACCATGAAGAACGTGAAGAGATGCACGAAGGCGAGCGCCACCGAGAAGGGCGAATAGAGCAGCCACTCCACCGGCGCGTTGACGACATGCGCGCCCATCAGCATCTGGTTGACGAGGCCGTTGCGCCCGAGCAGCGGAACCCAGGAAATCATGCGGATGACGTTCGAAGTCCAGAACGGAATGGTGCAGACCAGGAACAGCGCCATCTGCGTCGTCGCCTTGCGAACGTGGAAGGCGAGAAAGTAAGCGACGGTGAAGCCGATCACGAGCGTCAGCGCCCAGACGATCAGGCAGAACTTCACCGTCGAGACATAGGTCTTCAGCATCGTGCAGAGATCGGGAAGCTGCGTCAGGCAGCCCTCGAAGCTCTCGACGTAGCTGCGCGTCGTGAACGCGGGCAGCATCTCGTAATCGTTGTAGTCCCAGAAGCTGACGATGACGACGAAGACAAGCGGCAGCACGAAGAAGACGAGGAACACAAACGCAAACGGCGCGGCTTGCAGCCAGCCGGGAACCGCGGGGGTGTCGAGCGAGGATCGGGGATTGGGCATGTCGGTATTTTGCCTTGGGGCGCTCGCCCTCACCCCGGCCCTCTCCCGCAAGCGGGAGAGGGGGGGCTCCCTTCTCCCGCTTGCGGGAGAAGGTGGCGCGAAGCGCCGGATGAGGGTGTGCGTTATCCTACGCCGCGATGAACTCGTTCCACTTGCGGACCATGTAGTCGTTCTCGTCCATGACGGCGTTCCAGCAGGCGACGGCGCCCATGCGTTCGTCGTAGGAGCCGCCGTCGCGCACCGTGCCGGCCTTCTCGAGCAGCGAGCCATCGGGCGCGTGGATGTCCTTCTCGGCGGGCTTGCCTTCCATCCAATACGCCCATTCGTAGGGCTCCATATTCGCCTTGGCGGTCGAGAGGACGGCGGAATAGTAGCCTTGGCGGTTGAGATAGGCGCCGGCCCACCCCGACAGGAACCAGTTGACGAATTCGTAGACCCACTCCTTCTGCTTGGCGTTGACGCCCTTCGACATGCAGAAGCCCGAGGCCCAGGCGCGGTAGCCTTCCTTCAGCGGTTGAAACACGCAAGGAATGCCCTTCGTGCGAACCGCCGTCACCGCCGGCGACCACATCGACTGGATGACGGTCTCGCCCGAGGCCATCAGGTTGACGCTCTCGTTGAAATCCTTCCAGAAGGCGCGGAACTGGCCGGATTTCTTGGCCTCGGTCAGAACGCCGAGCGTCATGTCGATCTCGGCCTTCGTCATGTTGCCCTTGTCGGGATATTTGTACTTGCCCATCGCCTCGACGACCATCGCGGCGTCCATGATGCCGATCGAGGGAATGTCGAGGATCGCCGCTTTGCCCTTGAATTCGGGATTGAGCAGTTCGGCCCAACTGCTGATCGGGCGCTTGATCAAATCGGGGCGGATGCCGAGCGTATCGGCGTTGTAGGTCGTCGGGATCAGGGTGACCCATTCGGTCGGCGACGTCGCGAACTTGGTGGAATGCTCGCCCTCGACGAACATCACCTTCTTGGGCGCGGTGCCCTGGTCACCGATGACTTTTCCGTTCGGCAACTGGCCCTTGGTGAAGACGGGCGTAATGTTGTTGAATTCTTTGATCTTGTTCGCGTCGAGCGGCCGGATGTTGCCCGAGGGAACGACCTTCTTGAGGCTGAAATATTCGGTGTCGAGAATGTCGAACGAGTTCGGCTGGGTGATGACGCGCTTGGTGACGTCGTCGGTCGTGGCGACGATGTTCTGAATCGTGATGCCGGTCTCCTGCTTCGCCCGCTTGGTGATGTCGTCGGCCTGGTTCACCGCGGTGCCGAGATAGCGCAACACTTTCTCTTCGGCCGCCCAGACCGCGGGAAAGCCGGTGACTGCGGTCGCGCCCGCCAACGCCCCCGCCCCCTTCAACACGCTGCGGCGGGAAACTCCCTTTGAACCCTTGGCGCCCTTGCTCGTCATGTTTCGCTCCTCTGGCAGAACCCGCGCCTCTCAGGGCGCGGGCGAAAGGGGGTGAATGTCCGCGTCGGTCCATGTCAGGCCGACCTCGCAGCCGAGGGCGAGCGGCGCGGACGC
This sequence comes from Roseiarcus sp., assembly GCA_036488815.1. Lineage (GTDB taxonomy): Bacteria > Pseudomonadota > Alphaproteobacteria > Rhizobiales > Beijerinckiaceae > Roseiarcus. The sequence continues at coordinate 22,944 of DASXGX010000107.1, read as the reverse complement.
GAAGGAAGCGTCGCCGACGATCGCGCTCAAATCGCTGACGCCGCCGCCCTCGAGCGCGACCTGATAATGCGAGCCCTGGTACTCGACGCCGCAAACCACCGCCGTCATGCGCGCCGCGCTGCGCGGCGCATCGGCGGCGAGGAGCCGCATCCGGTCGGCCCTCACCGCGATCGCGCCGCCTGCTGTCGGAATGACGTTGTGGCCGCCGAGAAAGCGCGCGACGAATTCGGTCGCCGGCCGCTCGAACACCTCGCGCGGGGCGCCCGACTGTTCGATCCGGCCCTTGTTCATGACGACGACGAGATCGGCGAGCGCCAGCGCCTCGTCCTGGCCGTGCGTGACATGCACGAAGGGAATGCCGAGCCGCTTCTGCAGGCGGCGCAACTCGCCGCGCATACGCACCCGCAAGAAGGGGTCGAGCGCCGACAGGGGCTCGTCGAGCAGAAGGATCTGCGGATGGGTGATCAGCGCGCGGGCGAGCGCGACGCGCTGCTGCTGGCCGCCGGAAAGCTGGGCGGGAACGCGCTGCGCGTAGGGGGTCATCGCGACGAGTTCGAGGAACTCCATCGCCTTGGCGCGCCGCGCCGCCTTGTCGACGCCACGCATCTTCAAGGAGAAGGCGACATTGTCGACGCAACTGAGATGCGGAAACAGCGCATAGCTCTGGAACATCATCGCCGTGCCGCGCTTGGCGGGCGGCAAATTGGTCACGTTGGCGGGGCCGATCAGAATGTCGCCCTCGCTGACGCTTTCGTGGCCGGCGATCATTCGCAGCGTCGAGGTCTTGCCGCAGCCCGAGGGGCCGAGGAGGCAGCAATAGCTTTCCGAGGGCACACGCAGGTCGATCGCGTCGACCGCCAGGGTCTGCCCATAGCGTTTGGTCACGTGGACGAGTTCGAGATTGCCGCCGTCCGCCATGCTGATGGATCGCTCCCGATGTTCCGCAGGTCGGCAGCAAGGCGCGTGCCAGGGGGCGGAAAAGAGCGAAAGGTAGATTTTTCGTGAGATCGGGCGGCGGCCGGCGGGCGCGCGGCGGATTGTGCTGAAACCTTAGGCGGCGCCTGTCTACGATTTCAGCCCGATTGTATACAAAATGGATTGGCGATCGGCTGGCTGGCGTGAGAGAATCGACTGTCCCTTCTTGGAGAACGGCGCGCGAAGCGTCGAGCGATGCAAAGATTTACGACGTTTGAAACGGCGGCGCCGACGGCGCGCGCCGGCGCCATCGGCGGGAGCGCGCGGGCCGAAGCCATCTACCGCTCGATTTTCGACGCCGTGATGGACCAGCGCTTGCCGCCGGGCGCCAAGCTCGTCGAAGAGCAACTCGGCGCGATCTTCGAGGCGAGCCGCACCCTAGTGCGCAGCGCGCTGCAGGCGTTGGCGCAAGACCATATCGTGACCATCGAGCGCCATCGGGGCGCGTTCGTCTGCGCGCCGACGGTCGCCGACGCGGAGGACATCTTCTTCAGCCGCAAGGTCGTCGAAGCGGCGCTCGCCCGCGAGGCGGCGCGAAGGACGGACGCCGCGCGCATCGCGGATTTGCGCGGACTGCTCGCCGACGAGCGGGAAGCGCTGCGGCGCGGCGAGCGTCGAAAGGCGATTCGGCTTTCGGGAGATTTCCACATCGCCGTCGCCGCGATTTGCGGCGAAGGCGCGCTCACGCAGTTTCTGCGCAGCCTCGTTTCGCGATCGTCCCTCGTCATCGCGCTCTACGGCCGGAGCGCCGCGTCAGCCTGCGGCCACGACGAGCACGCCGCTTTCCTCGACGCCCTCGAAGCGGGCGACGGCGAGCGCGCGGCGAGGCTGATGACCGAGCATCTCGACCATATCTTCAGGGATCTCGCCCTCGCCGAGCGCAGCGAAGCGCCAGTGGACATCAGGCTTGTTCTGCGCGCCTGAGACCTACCCCGCATGCGCCGGCGGCTTGCCAAATTTAATTTTCTGATACCATTATTCCACGCAACCGTGCGATTATCCGGTGATTTGAATTGGAACCGGAGCGACTCGATGCCGATCGGCAGATTTCTGTATTTCGGCGATTTTGCCGTGATTCCCATCGCCGTGCTGCTGTTCGCCTGGTACTCCTTCGCCGATCGCGGCCTGGAGGCGGCGCCGGCCTGGGCGCTGAGTCTGATCGTCGGCGTCGTGCTGTGGACGCTGGTCGAATATCTGATCCACCGGTTCGCTTACCATTGCGCGCCGTTCCTCACTCCGCTGCACGAGGCGCATCACCACGCGCCCAACGCCTATGTCGGCGTGCCGTCCTTCCTGTCGAGCGGTCTGATCGTCGCGGTCTGCTACCTGCCGCTGCGCCCGGCCGATCCCATAGTCGCCAGCGGCTTCACCTGCGGCATGCTGCTCGGTTACGCCGCCTATATGTTCGTCCACCACGCGACGCATCACTTCAAGATCGAGCCGGGCGACTGGCTCTATGAGGCGCGCGTGCGGCATATGGCGCACCACTATCACGACGACGCCAATTTCGGGGTCAGCGTCGGCTTCTGGGACCGCGTCTTCGGCACGCGCGGGGCGCGGCGCGACCGCACCGCCAAGGCTTGAGGCGCCGACGCCGCGCCAAAAATCAAACGGCCGGGCGTCGCCGCCCGGCCGTCAAAATCCTCACATCGTCAGCTGCGGCTTGATCAGTTCGGCCAGCAGCGGTGGCCCTCCGGCCCGAGGTGATAGCCGCGCGGGCAAAAGCGGCCCTGGGCGTAGGGGTGGCACATGCCGTGCGGGCCGCGCCACATGCCGGGGCCGCAGCCCTCCGCGACGAGCGTCACCGCCGGGCCTTTTTCCAGCGACGGAGCGACCATCGCCGCCTGAGCGGAAGCGGCGAGCCCGACGACGAACAGCGATGCAAGAACAAATTTCGAGATCAATTCACGTCTCCCCTCGTTGCCGCCTCCACCAGCCATGGTTCCGAATCGAGGCGATCATCGAGATATACCCGGCGCTCCGGCCCGTTACAACGCGTCAGGCCGCTCCCAGCCGCCGCCAAATCGACGCAACATTGCCGTCAACGCCATTTTCGGTGTAGTCGTGCCTTTTGGCCGCCGCCGACCGGCTCGGCGCCGTGTCGGAGGTGATGGTGACGGAATCGAAGACCCCCCTGCTGGACCGCGTGAGGACTCCCGCGGAGCTTCGCGCCCTGCCGATGGGCGACCTGCGCCGATTGGCGGACGAACTGCGCGCGGAGACGATCAACGCCGTCTCGGTGACCGGGGGCCATCTCGGCGCGGGGCTCGGCGTCGTCGAACTCACCGTTGCTTTGCATTATGTCTTTGATACGCCGCGCGATAGGCTTATTTGGGATGTCGGCCACCAGGCCTATCCCCATAAGATCCTGACCGGCCGGCGCGAGCGCATCCGCACCCTCCGGCAGGGCGGCGGCCTCTCCGGCTTCACCAAGCGCACCGAGAGCGAATACGACCCCTTTGGCGCCGCCCATTCCTCGACCTCGATCTCGGCCGGCCTCGGCATGGCGGTCGCCCGGGACCTCTCGCACGGCGACAATGCAGTCATCGCGGTGATCGGCGACGGCGCCATGTCCGCGGGCATGGCCTACGAAGCGATGAACAATGCCGGGGCGCACCAATCGCGCCTGATCGTCATCCTCAACGACAACGACATGTCGATCGCGCCGCCGACCGGCGCGATGTCCGCCTATCTCGCGCGGCTCGTCTCGAGCCAGACCTATCGCTCGCTGCGCGACGCCGCCAAGCAGCTCGCGCGGCGTCTGCCCAAGTTCATCTACGACAAGGCTAAGCTCACCGAAGAATACGGCCGCGGGTTCTGGACCGGCGGGACGCTGTTCGAGGAGCTCGGGTTTTTCTACGTCGGGCCGATCGACGGCCACAACCTCGATCACTTGCTGCCCATCCTGAAGAACGTGCGCGACATGCCCGACGGCCCGGTGCTGGTGCATGTCGTCACCAAGAAGGGCAAGGGCTACGGCCCGGCCGAGGCGGCGGACGACAAATATCACGGCGTCAGCGCCTTCGACGTGGTCACCGGCGCCCAGGCGAAGCCGAAGTCCAACGCGCCCTCCTATACGCGGGTGTTCTCGGACGCCTTGATCGCCGAGGCGGCGCGCGACGAGAAGATCGTGGCCGTCACCGCGGCGATGCCTGACGGCACGGGCCTCGACCGCTTCGGCGCCGCCTATCCCGACCGTATGTTCGATGTCGGTATCGCCGAGCAGCACGCGGTCACCTTCGCGGCGGGCCTCGCCTCCGAAGGCTACAAGCCTTTTTGCGCGCTCTATTCGACCTTCCTGCAGCGCGCCTACGACCAGGTCGTGCACGACGTGGCGATCCAGAATCTGCCGGTGCGCTTCGCCATCGACCGCGCGGGCCTCGTCGGGGCGGACGGCTCGACCCACGCCGGCTCGTTCGACGTCGCCACGCTCGCCACTCTGCCGAATATGACGGTGATGGCCGCGGCGGACGAAGCCGAGCTGGTTCACATGATTGCGACCTGCGCCGCCCATGACAGCGGCCCAATCGCGGTCCGCTATCCGCGCGGCGAGGGCGTCGGGGTCGAAATGCCCGAGCGCGGCGTCCCGCTACCGATCGGCAAGGGCCGCATCGTGCGCGAGGGGTCGCGAATCGCCATCCTGTCGCTCGGCACGAGGCTCGCCGAGGCCCTGAAGGCGGCCGAAGAACTCGCCTCGCGCGGGCTTTCGACCACGGTCGCCGACGCCCGCTTCGCAAAGCCGCTCGATCGCGAGCTGGTGCTGCGGCTCGCCAGGACGCACGAATTGCTCATCACGATCGAGGAAGGCTCGGTCGGCGGCTTCGGGTCGCATGTGCTCAGCCTGCTCAGCGACAGTGGCGCGCTCGACAACGGGCTGAAGGTTCGCACGATGACGCTGCCGGACCAGTTCCAGGATCAGGACAAGCCGGACCGCCTCTACGCCGCCGCAGGCCTCGACGCGAAGGGAATCGTCGCCAAGGCGCTCGCCGCCTTCCGCAACGTTAAGAGCGCGCCCAGCCTCATCGCGTGAGCGTCGCCGATGGGCGCGCCTTAAGATCGGCCTGTTTCTTCTTTACCTCCCTTCTCCCCTGGAGGGCGGAAGGAGGACGCAATGACGCGGCATGCACTTTATTGCCAACTCGAGGCCAAGCCCGGCTCTGAACAGGAAGTGGTGAACTTCCTGACCGGCGCCTGCAAGATGGCGGAGAACGAGCCCGACACCACAGCCTGGTTCGCGATCCGAATGGGGCCGAGGACATTCGGAATCTTCGACGCCTTCAACAACGAGCGCGGCCGTGAGGCTCACCTCGCCGGCGCCATCGCCAAGGAATTGATGGCCAAAGCGCCGCAACTCTTCGTCAATAAGCCGGAAGTCCAACGGCTCGACGTCATCGCCGACAAACTGCCGCATTAAGCGAGCGCCCTGCTGGCGCGACCCAGGCGACGACGATGCGCGCTTCGCCGTGCGCATCGTCCAAAACAGCCCCCAGCCGCGCAAGACCGCGCAGAGCGAGGGCGGGCCCAGCGGACGTTGACTTGCCGCTCTTGGCGCGACTATAAGCCCCCGCGCGACGGCGTGCCGCCGCCAGAAATTCTCCCGGCTCGTGCGAGGCTCCATAGAGCGGCGTGGCGAGGTCCGGGGTTGGTCGTTTGGGGAACCGCTCGGCGCTTCCCCAATGGATTCGAGATTTTGGAGTTATCGACGTGAAGCGGACCTATCAACCGAGCAAACTCGTTCGCAAGCGCCGCCATGGTTTTCGGGCGCGCATGGAGACGGTCGGCGGCCGCAAAGTCCTGAACGCTCGTCGCGCGCGCGGCCGCAAGCGCCTCTCGGCCTGACCGTCCGCGGCTTACAGCGCGCCAATGCCCATTTTCGCCAACAGCGCGCGATAATTGAGGAATCTGGTCCGTGCAGCGATTTGAGCAAATCGCGGCGCGGTCCTGGGAGCCGCGCCAGAGACTTCGCATGAGGGAGCCTGACGCCTTGGGCCATGACGCAAGGCGAGCGGCTGGCGAGGCCCTCCCACCAGACGTGCCCTTCTCCTGGGGACGCCTGCGACGGCGGGCGGAGTTTCAGCGCGTCTCGCGCGGCCGCCGTACACAGGCGGAATCGTTTACGCTTCAAGCCAATGCGCGCGCCGACGGCGACGCAGCGGGCCCGCAGCCGCGCGTCGGCTTCACGGTGACCAAGAAAGTCGGCGGCTCCGTCGAGCGCAACCGCATCCGCCGGCGCCTGAGAGAAGCGCTGCGTCTGGCGGTCGCCATTGCGCCGTCTCCCGGTCATGATTACGTGCTGATGGCGCGCCGCGAGGCGCTGACGAGACCGTTTTCCGCGCTGATTGCCGATATCGAGCGCGCTTTCGCACAGATGAGCCGGCCGAAGCCGCTCCGCGCCAACGGCGGGCGCGCGCCTGCAACCGACAGAGAACAGCGATCATGAACTCCGCGGACTCCCGCAACGTCATTCTGGCGATCGTCCTTTCCGTCCTCGTCCTGATCGGGTGGAACTATTTCTTCGGCTCGCCGCAGTTGCAGAAGGAACGGCAGGCCCAGACCCAGACCCACACGCCGACGCAGCCGCAGCCGCAGCCCCTCGCCGGCGCCCCGACCCCGGGCGTGGCGGCAAACGCTCCGCTCGGCTCGAGCGCCAGCGCAGGCACGCCGGAAACGCGCGCCGAAGCGCTCGCAGCCGGCCCGCGCGTCACGATCGACACCCCTAGCCTCGGCGGCTCGATCAATCTGACCGGCGGGTTGCTCGACGACCTCCTGCTGAAGGGCTATCGCGAGACGATCGACCCGCACAGCCCCAACATCAGGCTGTTCTCGCCGCCCGGCGGGCCCTCCGCCTATTGGGCGGAAACCGGTTTCGTCACCGATGCGGCGGGCGTGAAGACGCCCAACCGGCAGACGGTTTGGACCGCCGATTCGAACACGCTGACCGTCGACAAGCCCGTGACCCTGACCTGGGACAACGGCGCCGGGCTCAAGTTCCACCGGCGCATCGCCGTCGACGACAAGTACATGTTCACGGTCACCGATTCGGTCGAGAACGACAGCGGCGCATCCGTCTCGCTGCGGCCCTATGCGCTGATCCTGCGCCGTGGCAAGCCGGACGTCGCGGGCTACGCGGTCCTGCACGAAGGCTTCGTCGGCGTGATCGGCAACGGTTCGGTGCAGGAGATCACCTACAACAACATCGAAAAAGAGACCGGCCGAATCCGCGATCTCAAGGGTGACGGCGGCTGGCTCGGCTTCACCGACAAATATTGGGCCTCGGCGATCATTCCCGAGCAGAAGGAGGCGATCGACGCCCGCTTCTCGGCGAGCGGCGCGCCGCCGCTCGAGGACTACCAGACCGACTTCATCGGACCGCCTGTGACGGTTGCGCCCGGCGCGAGCGGCGAGACGCTGACCCATGTGTTCGCCGGCGCCAAGGAGGTGGCGACGATCGACGCCTATGAGAAGCAGCTCGGCATCAAGAAGTTCGATCTGATGATCGACTGGGGCTGGTTCTATTTCATCACCAAGCCGTTGTTCCGCGTGATGGACACGATCTACCACTACGTCGGAAACTTCGGCGTCGCGATCCTGATCGTCACGGTGCTGGTCAAGCTCTGCTTCTTCCCGCTCGCCAATCAGAGCTACCGCTCGATGGCGAAAATGAAGAAAATCCAGCCGCAGATCGCTGCGCTGAAGGACCTCTATCCCGACGACCGGCAGAAGCAGCAACAGGCGCAGATGGAGCTGTTCCGCAAGGAGGGCGTCAATCCGGTCGCCGGCTGCCTGCCCATGGTGATCCAGATCCCGGTTTTCTTCGCCCTCTACAAGGTGATTTTCATCACCATCGAGATGCGGCACGCGCCGTTCTTCGGCTGGATCAAGGACCTCTCGGCGCCGGATCCGACCAACATCTTCACGCTGTTCGGGCTCATCCCGTGGGATCCGACCGCCCTGCCCGTGTTCGGCCATTTCCTTCACCTCGGCATCTGGCCGCTCATCATGGGCGTCTCGATGTTCTTCCAGATGAAGATGAACCCCGAGCCCGCCGATCCCGTGCAGAAGACGATGTTCGCCTGGATGCCGGTCATCTTCACCTTCATGCTGGGCTCGTTCCCGTCCGGCCTCGTGATCTACTGGACCTGGAACAATACACTGACGGTGCTCCAGCAGTCGCTCATCATGAAGCGCGCCGGCGTGAAGGTTGAACTGTTCGACAACCTGAAGAGGATGTTCCGCCGCGAGCAGACGACGTGAGCCTTCCCGCGGGCGAAGATTTTTCGCCTGAGGCGATCGAGGCGGGGCGCAAACTCTTCGCCGGCGCCTGCGACTTCTTCTTCGCCGCCGCCCGCTCGGACGGCCTGCCACCGATCGGCGCGCCGGAGATCGCTTTCTCCGGCCGCTCGAACGTCGGCAAGTCCTCGCTCATCAATGCGCTGACGGGCCGTGCTGGCCTCGCGCGCGCCTCGCACACGCCGGGCCGCACCCAGGAACTCATCTTCTTCGATCTCAGCGGCCGGCTGACCCTGGTCGACATGCCCGGCTACGGCTACGCCGCCGTCGCCAAGGAGAAGTCCGCCGCTTGGGTCCATCTGGCGCGCGATTACCTGCGCGGCCGGCCGTCGCTGATGCGCGCCTTCGTGCTGGTCGACGGCCGGCATGGGCTGAAGGACAGCGATCAGGCGACAATGCAGGCGCTCGACGCCGCCGCCGTCTCCTATGCGGTGGCGCTCACCAAGCGCGACGAGGTGAAGGCGGCCGACCAGCCCGGGCGTGTCGCGGCGACGCTCGAGGCCATCCGCAAACATCCCGCCGCCTACCCGACCGTCTTCTTCACCTCGGCGCGCACCGGCGAGGGAATCGCTGAACTTCGCGCCCACATCGCCCTGCTGCTCGCCGAACGCGGCCAGCGCTGAGCGAAAAGGCGGCGCGCATCGAGCGCGCTTGCCCACAGAAAACGATCTCGCCTCGCCCCTTTTTTGGCGCGGGGCCTTTCCTACATGCTTTGAGACGCCGCAGAGCTGCAGCCCTGAAAGGCGAGGCATTGGACTGTCCATCGTCGCTTCGGGGCGCGGACGGGGCCGAGGGAGATGACAATGAATTTGGATAAATATACGGAGCGCGCGAGGGGATTCATTCAGAGCGCGCAATCCCTCGCCTTGCGCGAGGGTCACCAGCAGTTCACGCCCGAGCACATCCTCAAGGTGCTGCTGGACGACGAAGAGGGGTTGGCCGCCGGCCTGATCCAGAAGGCGGGCGGACGGCCGCGCGACGCGCTGAGCCAGGTCGAGCTTTCGCTTGGCAAGCTGCCCAAGGTGCAGGGCTCCGGCGCCGGCCAGCTCTACCTCGCGCCGACCACCGCGCGGATTTTCGACAACGCCGAGAAGATCGCGCAGAAGGCGGGCGATTCCTTCGTGACCGTCGAGCGCCTGCTCCTCGCCCTCGCGATGGAGAAAGGCAGCGACGCCGGCAAGATTCTCGCCAACGCAGGCGTGACGCCGCAAACGCTGAATGCGGCGATCGAGGATTTGCGCAAGGGGCGCACCGCCGATTCGGCGAGCGCCGAAAACGCCTATGACGCGCTCAAGAAATATACGCGCGACCTCACCGAGGCCGCCCGGGCGGGCAAGCTCGATCCGGTGATCGGCCGCGACGAGGAGATCCGCCGCACCATGCAGGTGCTGTCACGGCGCACCAAGAACAATCCGGTGCTCATCGGCGAGCCCGGCGTCGGCAAGACGGCGATCGTCGAGGGGCTCGCGCTGCGCATCGTCAACGGCGACGTGCCTGAGTCGCTCAAGGACAAGAAGCTTCTGGCGCTCGACATGGGCGCGCTGATCGCCGGCGCGAAATACCGCGGCGAGTTCGAGGAGCGGCTGAAGGCCGTGCTGAATGAGGTGACGGCGGCTGAAGGCGGCGTCATCCTCTTCATCGACGAGATGCATACGCTGGTTGGCGCAGGCAAGGCCGATGGCGCGATGGACGCCTCGAACCTCTTGAAGCCGGCCCTCGCGCGAGGCGAATTGCATTGCATCGGCGCGACGACGCTCGACGAATACCGCAAGCACGTCGAGAAGGATGCGGCCCTCGCGCGGCGCTTCCAGCCGGTGTTCGTCTCCCAGCCAACCGTCGAGGACACGATCTCGATCCTGCGCGGCCTGAAGGAAAAGTACGAGGTGCATCACGGCGTCCATATCACCGACGCTGCGATCGTCGCCGCCGCCACGCTGTCGAACCGCTACATCACCGACCGTTTTCTCCCCGACAAGGCGATCGACCTGATCGACGAGGCGGCCTCGCGCCAGCGGATGCAGGTCGATTCGAAGCCCGAAGAGCTCGATGAACTCGACCGGCGCATCGTCCAGCTCAAGATCGAGCAGGAGGCGCTCAAGAAGGAATCCGATCCCGCCTCGCGCGATCGCCTGGAGCGCTTGAGCGCCGAGCTGGCCGAAATCCAGGAACGGTCCGACGCGTTGACCGCGCGCTGGCGCGCCGAGAAAGACAAGCTCGGCTCCGCGCAGAAGCTCAAGGAGCAGATCGAGCATGCGCGCAACGAGCTCGCCGAGGCGCAGCGCCGGGGCGAATATCAGCGCGCGGGCGAGCTCGCCTATGGCGTCATTCCCGACCTCGAGAAGAAGCTTGCCGCGACCGAAACCCAGACCGCCGGCGCGCTCGTCGAAGAGGCGGTGACGCCCAATCACGTCGCGCAGGTCGTCTCGCGCTGGACCGGCATTCCGGTCGACAAGATGCTCGAGGGCGAGCGCGAGAAACTCCTCAAGATGGAGGAGGAGATCATCAGGCGCGTCGTCGGCCAGTCCGAGGCGGTCACGGCCGTTTCGACCGCAGTCCGCCGCGCGCGTGCCGGCCTCCAGGACCCCCACCGGCCGATCGGCTCGTTCATGTTCCTCGGCCCGACCGGCGTCGGCAAGACGGAGCTGACCAAGGCGCTTGCGGCGTTCCTATTCGACGACGAGACGGCGTTGGTGCGCATCGACATGTCCGAGTACATGGAGAAGCACTCCGTCGCGCGGCTGATCGGCGCGCCGCCCGGCTACGTCGGCTATGAAGAAGGCGGCGCCTTGACCGAGGCGGTGCGCCGCCGGCCCTACCAGGTCGTGCTGTTCGACGAGATCGAGAAGGCGCATCCGGATGTGTTCAACGTCCTGTTGCAAGTGCTCGACGACGGGCGGCTCACCGACGGCCAGGGCCGGACGGTCGACTTCCGCAATGTGCTGATCGTGATGACCTCGAATCTCGGCTCCGACTTCCTCGTCAACCAGCCCGAAGGCGAGGACATCAAAGCGGTCGAGAAGGACGTGATGGCGGTGGTGCGGGGACACTTCCGCCCCGAGTTCCTCAACCGCGTCGACGAGATCATCCTGTTCCACCGCCTGCGTCGCGAGGACATGGGCGCGATCGTCGACATCCAGTTTCGGCGGCTCGCCAAGCTGCTGGAGGATCGCAAGATCACGCTGGAGCTTGATCCAAGGGCGCGGCAATGGCTCGCCGACAAGGGGTACGATCCGGCTTACGGCGCGCGTCCGCTCAAGCGCACGATCCAAAAGGCGGTGCAGGACCCGCTGGCGCAGATGCTGCTCGCCGGCGAAATCGCCGATGGGTCGACGGTCCGGATCGGCGTCGCCAACGGCGTCCTGACCTTCAACGGCAAGACGTTCGGCGGCGAGCCGACGCACGGCGCGTCCTCGAATCCGACCGTGGTTCCCTTCCCGAAAGGGGCGTGACCGCCATCGTCATGGCCGGGCTCGTCCCGGCCACCCACGCCGGGCCGCTGCGTGGGGCGCGCTTGAATTCGCGCCGGCGCAGCCGCAAAATTGTCACCGAATCCGGCGAGAAGCCGTCGTCAACGAGGGCCATCCCATGAGCGCTGTTCGATGCTGACGAATTTTCTCGGCGGATCGCCCGGCTTGGTGGCGCTACGGCTGCTCGTCGTCTCCTTCATCGTCGGCATGATCCTCGTCACCTTCGGCTTCGAGCCGGCCGACATCATCGACAGCTTCGTCCACATGGCGCGCCACATGCTCGACATGGGGGTGAGCGACATCCGTCAGATTGGCCGCGTGCTGGCGACCGGGGCGCTCGTGGTGCTGCCGATCTGGCTGCTGTTGCGCCTGCTCGATTCGCGCCGGGCGCGTTGAATCGTCGTTGCGGGGGCTCGCATCGGCGGTCGACCCGGGCGCCGAGGCGCGAACCGTTTTCGTACGCGCCGGGGCTCAGTCCTGTCGCTTTGCGAAAGAAGCGGGCAAACGACTCTCCTTCGGCGGAACCGTCATTACCGCCGCGGGAACCGCGCCGCTAAGTCTCGCCCAGCGCCCAGTCGCGGGCGCTGCGGCCGACGAGATCGGCGATGCTCCCTGCCCCACACGCGGCGGCGAGACCGTCGAGGATCTCGTGGATCAGGGCCGGGCCGCGATAGACGAGCCCGGTGTAGAGCTGCACCAGCGTGGCGCCGGCCTCGATCTTCGCCAGGGCGGAGGGCGCATCCTCGACGCCGCCGCAGCCGATCAGCGGGAATGCGCCGCCGCATCGCAGATAGGCGCGCGCGAGCATCCGCGTCGAAGGCTCGAACAGCGGCCGGCCGGAGAGACCGCCCGCCTCCCGCGCTCCAGGGTCGCGCAGGGCGGAGGACCGCGCAATCGTCGTATTGGAGACGATGATGCCATCGACGCCGCGCGCCGCGCAGATGGCGACCACGTCGTCGAGCGCACGCAGATCGAGGTCGGGCGCGATCTTGAGGAGCACGGGGCGGCGCGCCTGCGCTTCGTCGCGCGCCTCGACGACCCGCGCCACGAGTTCGTCGAGCGCCTCGCGCCGCTGCAGATCGCGCAAGCCCGGCGTATTCGGCGAAGACACGTTGATCGTGAAATAGCTCGCATAGGGCGCGAAGGTCTTCACCCCCAGCGCATAGTCGGCGAGGCGATCGGCGGCGTCCTTGTTCGGGCCGACGTTGACGCCGAGCACGCCACCGAGCGGACGCGCCGCGAGGCGCGCGCGCGCCGTTTCGTAGCCTTCATTGTTGAAGCCCATGCGATTGACGAGCGCGCGATCGGCCGTCAGACGAAACAGCCGCGGCCGTGGATTGCCCGGCTGCGGAAGCGGCGTCAGCGTTCCCACCTCCGCGAACCCGAAGCCTAGCGCCAGCACCGCGCCGGGAACCTCGGCGTTCTTGTCGAAACCCGCCGCCATCCCCAACGGATTGGGAAAGTCGAGGCCGAAGGCGTGGACGGCGAGACGCGCGTCACGCTGCCGGGCCGGCGGCGCGGGTGCGAACTTCAGGGCCGTGATCGCCGCGCGATGCGCCGCTTCAGGGGGAAGGCGGACGAGAAGGTTCCGCGCCAGCGCGTTCAAGCCGCGCGTCATGCCCCGAGATTTCCGAACTGATGCCGACCGTCCTCGCCGAGCGGCAACGCGCGCGCCCAGACGACAGCGGCGAGCGCGAGCGGCGCATAGAGGTGCGGAAACAGCGCGCCGCCGCGGGAGGGTTCCCACCGCAGCGCTGGCCCTAACCCGTCAGCGTCGACCGCGGCGAGAACGACATCGTCGCGGCCAGCGAACCATTTCGCCGCCGTCTCGGCCGCCTGCTCGGCGGTCGAGAAATGGATGTAGCCGTCGGCCCGGTCGACCGCCGAACCGACAAATACGCCCGCCGCCTCGGCGGCGCGCCACTCGTCTGCGCCGAGGATCTTGAAGATCAGCGCCATCGCCGATGAGCCTATTCCTGCAACATGCGCTTCAGCAGTTCGATCTCCTCGCGCAGCGTCGCGTCGGAGTTGGTAAGGCCCTCGATCTTGCGCACAGCGTGCAGCACCGTGGTGTGATCGCGCCCGCCGAAACGGCGGCCGATCTCCGGCAGCGAGCGCAAGGTGAGCGCCTTCGAGAGATACATAGCGACCTGTCGCGGTTTGACCACTGTCGCGGTCCGCCGCGAGGAGAGAATGTCGGCGCGCGTCACGCTGTAGTGGTTGGCGACGAACTTCTGAATGTCTTCGATCTTGACCCGTTTGGGCTCGCGCGCGCGGATCAGGTCGCGGATCGCGGTCTCCGCCGCTTCCACGGTGAGCGGCGGGGCGCCGGCGATGGAATGGGCGAGCAGGCGGTTGACCGCGCCTTCGAGGTCGCGCCCGTTCGAGGTGATCGACTTCGCGACGAACGCGAGCACCGCCGGCGAGACCTCGAAATGCGGGCTCTGCACCCGCGCCGCCGCGATGCGCGCCTCGAGGATCTTGACCCGCAGCGCCTCGTCGAGCGCGCCCATTTCGACGCAGAGGCCTCCGGCGAGACGGGAGCGAACCCGCTCTTCCAGCGATTCGAGATCGGCCGGCGGCCGATCCGCCGCGACGACGACCTGCCGGCCGGAGTCGAGCAGAGCGTTCAGCGCATGGCCGAACTCGTTCTGAATCGTCTTGCCCTGCAGGAATTGCGCATCGTCGAAGATCAACAGATCGATCGAGCGGAGCGCTTCCTTGAAGGCAATCGCGGTTTGCGCCTGCAAAGCGGCGACGAAGCCGTACATGAAACGCTCGGCGGTGAGATAGACGACCCGCCGGCCCTGCGCGACGGCGGCGTGGGCAATCGCCTGAAGCAGATGCGTCTTGCCCAGCCCGACCGCCGCATGGACATAGAGCGGGCTATAAGCGGGCGGCTCGCCGGACCGGACTTCGGCCACGCGCTGGGCGGCGGAAAACGCCAGTTGGTTGGATCGTCCAACCAAAAAAGAGGCGAAGCAGAGACGACGGTCGAGCGGCGAGCCGACGACCGTCTCCTCTTGAACGCCGTTCCCGCTCTTCGAGCGAATCGCCGCGCCCACAGGGGTGGTGGAAGGAGCCCGGACGGCGTTCGGGCGCGCCGCCTCGAGGGGCTTGGCGGCGACAACGAGCTTCGGCGTCGGCTGAGCCTGAAGGCTCGGCGCCGAGGTCGACGAGCGCACGCTGATCGCGATCGACGAGACGCCGCCGATCTCGGCCTCGATGGCGGCGAGAATCCGCTCGTTGTAATGGGATTCGATCCAGCTCTTGAGAAAGCGCGTCGGCACGGAGAAATGCGCGCGGCCATTCTCGACCGATTCGATCGCCATGCGACCGAACCAGCTGGTGAAAACGTCCTCGCCGAGTTCGGCGCGGAGCCGTTCCGAACAGCGTCGCCAGCTCTCGGCGAGATCCCGCATGAGAGGGGCGACACGCAAGTCAGCCGCAACCGTGGCCAGATTGGCGCTCTGATTCATTGCAAATCCGATATGAAAGAAGAATCGAAGGAGATGGGCGAGATCGGCTCAGCGAAGCGCGATCAGGACTGCGTCCAGGGTAGCCCCCGCGCCTTCCAGCCGCCGACGGAGCCGCGTCTGCGTCTCTCGTCGAGGGCTCCTTCGAAGCCCCCGACGACATTGTAACAGCGCGACCAGCCGGCGGCCGTCATGGCGCCGGCGGCGTCGCGCGAACGAGCGCCGGAACGACAGATAAACAATATGGGCGCCGAACGATCCGCTCCATGCGCGGCGAGCGCGGCTGAAAGACGAGCCGTGAAATCGGCGGCAGGCAACATCGAGGGATAGACCTGCCATTCCTGGAGGATCGGCGTCTTGGCGAGCGCGCTCAAGTCGGCAACGCCGACGAACGCCCATTCCGCCTCCGTGCGCACGTCTACGAGGACCGCCTTCTTATCCTCGGCAAGAAGCCGGTAGGCGTCCTCTACGGCAAGATCCCCCGCATATCCCGCAGTTTCGTGAAAAGACATGGCCTCTCCTCCCACAGCCCGCACTGTGGTCGCCCTATGTAAGTTTTCTCTAAGTGGAACGCGCTATCCAGAACAAATCCGATAGCCGAATGTCGACCCGCCAGCAACAGGTCTAACGCGACATTATATACTTACACCAATTCACCAGCCCCCGGCAGAATACTTATATTTTACGCTGTAGATTCGACGAAACCCGCCCGTTCAGTCGTTATCCAGCCGTTTATGCTTATGGCCAGAATATCGCACGACAGCGCTGGCAGGGCAACCCATCTTACGGGAGAAATGCTCTCGCTCGACGGCGCCAAACCGGACGGCGCCCCGGTCTTCCGGTCGCCGGAATGCAAACGCTTGATAAGCGGACCAACTTCGTTCCGTTCGAAAATCCTACATGTAATTTATGGCAAAACATTTGCGTCAGCGCGCCTGCGCATTCGGGCAGTTTTGCGTCGCACTAAATTTCCTCCCACGGCGTCTTTGCCGTTAACGTTCTGGAAAGAAGCAACTTTTTGTGATCGCGCAAAACGGCCTTGTTTGGTCGCAAATGTGTTGTAATTTTGTCGCAAGGACGAAAAATGAGTTTACAACCTGCCCTAGCGTAACAAAGACTCACACTATGACCGGGTGGAGTCCTGCCGCCTATCGTCGCTTCGAAGCGGACCGCATGCGGCCCGCGGTGGACCTGCTTGCGCGCGTGCCCTCGCGGCCACGGAGGCGGATTTTCGATCTCGGCTGCGGCGCAGGCGCTTCGACGCAAGTGGTGGCTGAATGTTATCCCGACGCTACGATCGTCGGGCTCGACAGCTCGCCGGAGATGCTGGCTGCCGCGCGGCGGCGTCTGCCGCAGGTCGCCTTCCTGGAAGCTGACGCCGCGACGTGGCGCGGCGGTCCGGCCGACCTCATCGTCGCCAACGCCGTGCTGCATTGGGTGTCCGGCCATCTCTCGGTGATGAGGGAACTCGCGCGACAACTCGCTCCGCATGGTTGCCTCGCCGTGCAGATGCCCGACAATGAGAATGAGCCGACCCACGTCCTGATGCGCGAAATCGCCAGCCGACCGCGATTCGTCGACAAACTCGCGCGCGCGGCCGACGCTCGCGATTCGATCGGCTCGTTCCAGGACTACGACGACGCGCTGGCGCCGATTTGTGACGCGGTCGACATTTGGCGCACCGTCTATGTCCATCGCCTCGAGGGACCGGAGGCGATTGTCGCCTGGGTCGAAAGCACGGGGCTGCGCCCATTTCTTGCGCCGCTCGACGAGGGGGAGCGCGCCGAATTCCTCACCCTCTATCGCGACGAGATCGCTCGGGCTTATCCTTGCCGCCCATCCGGCGGCGTGCTGCTGCCCTTCCCCCGCATCTTCGTCGTCGCCTCGCGCGGCGAAGCGGCGGCGAGCGAGTGAGGAAAGCCGATGCGAATTCTCCGCGGGACGAAGACGGCGACGTTGGCGCGCGCGAGCCTCCTCGCCGCGCTTTGCGTCGGCACGATCGGCGGCGGCTCGGCGCTCGGCCAAGAGAAGGGTTCGCTCGACCCCGCGCCGCTGCCCCCTCTCGCCCATCCTGACGATCCCAAGCTGCCGGCAAAGGAGGTCTTCGGCCGGGCGATGACGCCGACCGAAGTCGCGACGCGCTCGATCGGCTTTTATGCGCGCGGCTGTCTCGCCGGCGCCAAAGCGCTGCCGATCGACGGCGAAACCTGGCAGGTGATGCGGCTGTCGCGCAATCGAAACTGGGGCAACCCGGCGATGATCGCCTTCCTCGAGCGCTTTTCCCGCAAGGCGGCCCGCGAAGGCGTTTGGCCCGGCATTCTTGTCGGCGACATTTCGCAGCCGCGGGGCGGGCCGATGTTGACCGGCCATGCTTCGCATCAGGTCGGCCTCGACGCCGACGTCTGGCTGACCCCGATGCCCGACCACACCCTGAGCCGGGAGGAACGCGAGGAGATGTCCGCGGTCGACATGGTTCGACCCGACGGGCTGGCGGTCGATCCCGCGCATTGGTCCGCGCGACAGGCCGGCGTCATCAAGGCGGCCGCGGAGGAGCCGGAGGTCGACCGCATCTTCGTCAATGCCGCCATCAAGAAGGCTTTGTGCGAAACGGCGGCCGGCGCGCCCTGGATGCACAAGGTGCGCGCGTACTGGGGGCACAATTACCATTTCCATATCCGGATCGCCTGCCCCGCCGGCGAGACGGAATGCCAACCGCAGGAGCCCCTGCCCCCGGGCGACGGTTGCGACAAATCGCTGGCCTGGTGGTTCACCGAAGCGGTGTTGCATCCCGCGCCAAGCAAGCCGAGGCCGCCGTTGACGCTCGCGCAACTGCCGCCGGAATGCCGAAAGGTCGTTATCGAGAAATAGGCCCGTTCAGTGCTCGCCGTTCCCGTGGCGATCGCCGATCCGGTCAGCGAACGCGACCAGCAGAGCCGACACGACGAAGACGACGTGGATGCCCGTCTGCCAGCCAAGGTCGCGGTCCGTTTCGTGGCCGGCGTCCATGAACGCCTCGAGCAGCTTGATCGCGGTGATGGCGACGATCGAGGCCATCAGCTTCACCTTCAGCGCGCTGAAATCGATGTCGGCGATCCACCGGGGCCATTCCTCATGGCCCATGACGTCGAAACGCGAGACGAAATTGGCGTAGCCCGACAGCATGACGATAACAATCAGCGACGCCGATAGCGTGAGGTCGACGACCGATAGCGCAGAGAGAAGCACGCCTTCCTCGGTCAGGTCGAGGAATTGCGTGGCGACCTGATAGACGCGCTCGACCACCTTGGCGAGCAGTTCCACCAGTGCGAGAACGAGACCGACGTAAAACGGGATCAGCAGCCAACGGCTCGCGAGAAGGAATCTCTCAAAAAGCGCTTTCACAGGCCCCCTCCCCAGATCGTGCATCCTGCGGCACGACGCGCGGCCTTGCAAGGCCAAGGCGTTGCTGGCGACCGCGAAACCGCGCCTGTTGGCTGGGACGCTACGCCATCGACCTGAGCACCCGTCCGGCCACGGCGTCGAGCTTGCGCAGCAACTCGGGATCGCGCGCGTCCGCGTGGGTCATGATGGCGCCGTCGAGCGCGCGGTCCGAACGGACCGGGCAGGTTTCATGCTCGGCTGGAAAGTCCCTGAGGACGCGACCCAACAACGCGTTGACGCGCTGCGCGTTGTCATGGGCGACGCGCATCACCGAAGCGACGTCTACCGCGCCGTGCTCCTCGTGCCAGCAGTCGTAGTCGGTGACCATGGCGATCGTCGCATACGAGATTTCCGCTTCACGTGCGAGCTTGGCCTCGGTCGCGCCGGTCATGCCGATGACGTCGGCGCCGCGCGCCTGGTGAGAGAGCGACTCCGCCAAGCTCGAAAACTGCGGTCCCTCCATGCAGACATAGGTCCCACCGAGGCGATACGCCACGCCCTCGGCATCCGCCGCGTCGGCGATGCGCTTGCGCAACAGCGGGGCGATCGGATGCGCCATCGAGACATGCGCGACGCAACCCGTGCCAAAAAAGCTCGTCTGCCGCGCGAAGGTGCGATCATCGAACTGATCGATCAGCACGAAGAGGCCGGGATAAAGCTCGCGCCGGAACGAGCCGCAGGCCGAAACCGCGATGATGTCGGTGACGCCGGCGCGCTTCATCGCGTCGATGTTGGCGCGGTAGTTGATCGTGCTCGGGGAGAAGCGATGTCCCTGGCCGTGGCGCGAGAGGAACACCGCCTCCGTGTCGCCGATACGGCCAAAGCGAAGGGCGTCGGACGGTTCGCCCCAGGGCGTCGCGATCGTCTGCTGCCTGACGTCGGTCATGCCCTCGAGGTGGTAGACCCCGGAGCCTCCGATGACGCCGACGATCGCCTTGGCCATGAAGCTTCTCCACGCGAGCGCTGGCGGTGCGTCGGCGACGCCACGAGGAGACGCTCGCTCTCCAGCTTTTCTCTATAGCGCGTGGCGAAACGAGGGAAGCCGTATTTCGCCCGCGACCGCGCTTTGAGTTTTGGCGGAACCGCGCCGTCCTTGCGGAGCGGCGCAAAAGCAATGCTCCGAGACGGCTTCATCGCCGCCCTGCTTCCGGATGGCGACAGGAAGTGGCGGCGGCCCGTTAGTGCAAGTCGCTCCAGATTCGCTTCTTGGTGAAATAGAGGAGAGCCGAGAGAACGATCAGGAACACCATGACCCGCAGGCCGATCTTCTTGCGTTCGACCAGCGTCGGCTCAGCCGCCCAGCTCAGGAATGAGGCGACGTCCTTCGCATAATTGGCGACCGTCGAGGGGGTTCCGTCTTTATATTCGACACGTCCGTCGGTGATCGGCTGCGGCATCGCGATCTTGTGACCGGGATAGTAGAGGTTCCACTGCGGATCGTCGGACTTCGTATAGCCGTTCAGGATGGCGTCGATGTAGTCGGCGCCGATCTCCTGATACTGAAAGAACGGCAGCGCGTCGAAGATGAACCAGGGGAATCCGCGCTCGTATTTGCGCGCCTTGGCGAGCAGCGCCATGTCCGGCGGCGCTTTGCCGAACGCGGCGGCGGCCGCCTGATCGTTCGGGTAGGCGTCCGGCGGAGGGAACACGTCCGAGGGAAGGCCCGGACGCTTGAAGATCTCTCCCTTGTCGTTCGGCTCGTCGTTGGTGACCTGGTAGCTGGCCGCCAGGGCCTTCACCTGATCCAGCGAATAGCCCGGCCCGTCCGGATCGCTGAGCGTGCGAAAGGGGATGCTCAAGCGATGGCAGGTGCTGCAGACCTCTTTGTAGACCTCGAAGCCGCGCTGCAGCTGGGCCTGATCGAACGTGCCGAAAAATCCCGAGAAGGTCCAGCTCTGGCGGCTCGGCTTGGGCTGGTCCTCCTCCTGGGCGAGCGCGCCGACGCCGCTCGCGAGCAGCAGCGCCAAAGCGGCCGGAATGAAAAAGGAAGTCTTCAAACGGATCATGGTCGATTTCCCCTCAGTGGCCGCCAATCAGCTCGCGACCGACGGCGCGCTCGGCACGCTCGCTTTCGTCAGAACGGCGTCAGCGATCGAGGCGGGGATCGGCTTGGTCTTTTCGATCAGGCCCAGCAGCGGCAGCACGACAAGGAGGAAGCCGAAGTAGCCGATCGCGAGAATGCGCGCCACCAACGTCGTTCCGTCGGAAACCTCCTGTGAGCCGAGGTAGCCCAAGCCGACGCAGCAGACCACGAAGACCCAGAAGAAGAAGCGAAACAGCGGCCGGTATTTCGCCGACTTGACGGGCGAGGTGTCGAGCCAGGGAAGGAAGGCGAGCAGCACGATCGCCGCCGCCAGCGCGACCACTCCGACCAGCTTGTTCGGGATCGCGCGCAGGATGGCGTAGAACGGCAGCAAATACCATTCCGGAACGATATGCGCGGGCGTCACCAGCGGATTGGCCGGCACCGAATTGTCCGCATCGAGCAGGTAGTTCGGGATGTAGAAGACGAACCACGCGTAGAGGATGAGGAATAGCGAAAGCCCGAACAGATCCTTGATCGTCGCATAGGGCGTAAAGGCGACGGTGTCGCGCTTGACGTTCTTCACCTCGACGCCGTCGGGATTGTTCTGCCCCGAGACGTGCAGCGCCCACACATGCAGGCCGACGACGCCGGCGATCATGAACGGCAGCAGGTAGTGCAGCGAGAAGAAGCGGTTCAGCGTCGGATCGCCGACCGCATAACCGCCCCACAGCCAATGCGCGACGCCGCCGCCGACCAGCGGGATCGCTGTGAAGAGATTGGTGATCACGGTCGCGCCGGCGAAGCTCATCGAGCCCCACGGCAGCACATATCCCATGAACGCCGTCGCCATCATCAGGAGATAGATGATCACGCCGAGAATCCACAGCACTTCGCGCGGCGCCTTGTAAGACCCGTAGTAGATGCCGCGGAACATGTGCATGTAAACGGCGAAGAAGAACATCGACGCGCCGTTGGTGTGGAGGTAGCGGATCAGCCAACCGTAGTTGACGTCGCGCATGATGTGCTCGATCGAATCGAAGGCCATCTTCGAGCTCGGCACATAGTGCATCGCCAGGATCACGCCGCTGACGATCTGCGCCACCAGCATGAACGACAGAATGGCGCCGAACGTCCAGAGATAGTTCAGGTTGCGCGGCACCGGATAGGCGACGAACGAGGAGTGCACGAGGCCGACGATCGGCAATCGCGATTCAAACCACCGCCCGAGGGCGCTCTTGGGTACGTAGGTCGAGGTTCCGCTCATGGCTCAATTCTCTGCAGTCTGAGAAGCGAGGGAAGATTCGGCGGCGACGAAAGGCGCAGGAGAGAACGGCCGCAACGATCAGCCGATCTTCACCTTCGTGTCGCTGAGGAAAGCATAGTCCGGCACCGCCAGGTTGAGCGGCGCGGGACCTTGGCGAATGCGCCCGGAAGTGTCGTAAACCGAGCCGTGGCACGGGCACTTCCATCCGTCGTATTGGCCTTCATGGCCGAGCGGGACGCAACCCAGATGCGTGCATACGCCGACGACGATCAGCCATTCCGGCTTCTTCACGCGGGCGGAGTCGAGCTGCGGATCCTTGAGATCGCTCAGCGGCGTGTTCACCGCCTCGTCGATTTCCTTCTTCGTGCGGTGACGAATGAACACCGGGCCGCCGCGCCACTTCACCGTGACGATCTGGCCCTCTTGGATGGCGCCGATGTCGACATCGATCGAGGCCAGCGCGAGCGTCGAAGCGTCGGGATTCATCTGATCGATGAGCGGCCACGCCACGGACGCCGCACCAACGGCGCCGACCGCCCCGGTGGCGATGAAGAGAAAATCCCGGCGGGACGGATTCTCGATAGCCGCGCTCGACAAATGCTCCCCCACTCGTTTTTCGCCGGCCGGATGTCTGCGATTCCGCAGCCCGGCGGCGCCTCCCTATCGTGCGAACCTGGTTCTCGCGAACCTGACTCTTGCGAACCCTGACCTGGGATGGTCGCGCTCACAAAGCGCGCCTCACTCTCGGTTGAAGGCTATTTCGCATCGTTTGCTGTGGTTGTCCATAGGGTTGACAACGGCAATCGGCGCCGTCCGCAATTCGCGCGGCGGCCTCGGCGCGAGCGATGACAGGCGCGTGAAATTCTTGATATGCACCTGCGACATGACGACCGCGGACGCGCTCCTGACCCTCGCACTCTATGAGCCCGACATCGCCCAGAACGTCGGCGCGATGCTGCGAACGTGCGCCTGCCTCGGCGTCGATGCGGCGATCATCGAGCCGGCCGGATTCGCGCTGTCGGACCG
>DASXGX010000105.1:0-22212 GCA_036488815.1 Roseiarcus sp. | reverse complement strand
GGCGGCATCAGCCGCTATTGCCGCTATCAGATCCAAGCCCTGCGCGAAAATCACGGCGCGGAGCGTGTAACGGTCCTCTCGTTGCTCGGACCCGACCAAAATGGCTTTGAAGAGCCCTTTGCCGTGTCTTGGCGCGGCGGGTCGCGGGCGTCTTTACGACTACGGGTGATGTTCGCGCTCGTCGCCGCTTTCACGGCGCTGCGCTGCCGGCCGCATGTCGTTCACATAGCGCATGTGAATTATACGCCGCTTGCGCTGCTGCTCGGTTGGATGGTCGGGGCCCGCACCGTGCTCAATGTCTACGGCCTCGAGATTTGGAGCGGGCTTTCCTGGCTCCGCCGGCAGGCGATGCGCCGGATGGATCGCGTCATCGCCGATTGCCACTTCACCGCGAACTACGTGGTGAAGGACGCTCTGCACGACCAACGCCCCACGGTGATTTGGGATTGCGTCGACCTGCAACGGTTCAGGCCGGCGGCGTGCTCACATCAGACGCTGGCGAAATACGGCATTCCGGACAAGCGCGAGGCGTTTGTCGTCCTCACGCTTGGGCGGCTCGCGAAGGGCGCGGCGCACAAAGGCTACGATCGACTCATCGACGCGTTTGCGCGCCTGCAGGCGGAGGTCGCGGAAGCGTTCCTGGTGGTGGCGGGCCGGGGAGCGTTGCTGCCGGAGCTAGAGGCGCAAGCGCGACGCCTCGGGGTTGAAAAGCGCGTTCGCTTCATAGGCGCCGTCGACGAAGCCGATCTTCCGGACGTCTATCGGGCGGCGACAATATTCTCGTTGGTGAGCGACCGCGGCCACAAACGGGGCGAGGGCATCCCGCTGACGCCGCTCGAAGCGATGGCCTGTGGGACGCCGATCATCGTTGGGGATCACGACGGTTCCCAGGAAGCGATCGCCGATCGATCGAACGGCTTTGTGGTCGACCCATTCGACATTGCGCGTCACGCCGCCATCCTCGCCGAGGTCGCACAAAACGACGCCTTGCGCGAACGTTTTGCGGCGGGCGCTCGCAAGGTAGCCGAGGGACAATTCGGCTTCGACGAATTCCGCAGCAAGCACCTGCGCTGCTACCTGACGATCGGCGCGAAGGCGCCGCTACCCAGTGCGCGCGAACCGTAGGACGATTGGGATGCGAATGCTTCGTGTTATCGGCTCGCTCGATCCAGCGGACGGTGGACCGTCCGAAGGCTTGCGGCTCTCCGCCGCTGAACTCGCGAGAATGGGTTGCGAGACAGAGGTCGCGACGGTCGATGAGCCTGACAGTCCATGGCTTGGCTCGAGCCCTTTCAAGGTCCATGCCTTCGGCGGACGAAAAAGGCCCTATTCCTATTCGCCCGGCCTCTTGCGATGGCTGCGCCGCAACGCGGCCGCCTACGACGTCGTCATCCAGCACGGACTATGGAACTACACGGCCTACGCGACCAGCCGGGTTTTGCGCGGCTCGCGCACGCCCTATTTCGTCTTCACGCACGGCATGCTGGACCCCTGGTTTCGACAGAACTATCCGTTGAAGCACGTCATGAAGCAGATGTTTTGGTTCGGGTCGGAAGGGCGGCTCGTCAATCATGCACGAGCCGTTCTTTTCACCTCGGAAGAGGAGCGTCGTGTCTCGCGAGACGCTTTCTTC
Organism: Roseiarcus sp.; assembly: GCA_036488815.1. GTDB lineage: Bacteria > Pseudomonadota > Alphaproteobacteria > Rhizobiales > Beijerinckiaceae > Roseiarcus. The sequence continues at coordinate 20,579 of DASXGX010000105.1, read as the reverse complement.
CCCTACCGCTTGAACGAGCGGGTCGTGTCCTACGGAACCGTCGAGGCGAAGGGCGATCCGCAGGTCCAACGTGCCGCCATTCTGAACACGCTTCCTGCTCTTGCAGGGCGGCGTTTCATCCTGTTTCTCGGCCGCCTGCACCCCAAGAAGGGTTGCGACTTGCTGCTGCGCGCTTTTGCGCGCGTGGCGCGCGCGCATCCGGACCTCGATCTCGTCATGGCAGGCCCAGATCAGACGGGTTGGCGCCGCGAACTCGAAGCGATCGCCGCCGGCGGGGGCGTTGCGGGCCGAGTCCATTGGCCCGGCATGTTGCGCGGCGAAGCCAAGGCTGGCGCCTTTCGTCTGTGCGAGGCCTTCGCACTGCCTTCGCACGCCGAGAATTTTGGGATCGCCGTCGCCGAGGCGTTGTCGTATGGCAAGCCGGTTTTGATCACGCGCAAAGTCAATATCTGGCGCGAGATCGAAGAGGCTGGCGCTGGTCTCGTCGCGGCGGACGACCAGGAGGGCGTGAACGCATTGCTCGACGGATTCATGGCCAATCCGCAATTCGGCGCGGCCGCGGCGAAGGCCGCGCGAGACGTGTTTTTGGCGAAATTCGAGATCAAGCGCGCGGCTGCATCCCTTCTTGAGACCATTTCGGCATATGCCTGATATTTGCGGCGGCCCGACGAGCGAGATGGCGCTCGCCGGGCCCGAGCGCATCGTCAGGCTGCTCAGAAGCCTCGGGCGAAACGATCGCCTTCCGATGCGACTGCGCCTGGCGGCGCTGACTCGAATCGTCAGCCATCGAACGATAAGACCGACGCCATTCGAGATGCGCCTGCTCGACAGCGGATGTCTCTATCGCGGCCGCCTCGACGACTGGATGGATTGGAACGCCTATTTTCTCGGCGGCTACAAGCGCGGCGTTTTGAGGCTTTTTCAGACTGCGGTCGATGCGGCGGCTCCGGCGGGCGAGGGGATCGCTGTCGATGTCGGAGCATCGGTCGGCCAGATGGCGATGTCGGCAAGTCTCGCGGCGGCGCGCGTCGTGGCGATCGAGCCGTCGCCCCGCATCGCCGCGATCTGCCGGGAGCATGTGGCGCTGAACCGGTTGAGTGAGCGGATCACGGTGATCGAGGCGGCTCTGTCCGACGCCAACGGAACGGCGATTTTCTTTCAAGGCGCCGACAACAAGGGGACCGGGACGCTGCGCGACGATTTCAACGGAGATCCGCGGCGGGCGGTTGACGTGCAGGTGTGGCGCGGCGACGACCTCCTCGCCTCCCTCGATATCCCCCGCGTCGATGCGATGAAGGTCGACTGCCAGGGGATGGAGGCTCAGGCGACGGAAGGCTGCACCCAGACTATCGCGAGGGACAAGCCGATCATCATCTATTCGCTACCCGCCTTCGTTTACCGCAATGCGCGAGATCTTAGCCGCATCCGGGGAGTTTTGGGCGCCGACTATCGTTACTTTCTGCTGCGCAATCAGTTTGACCCGAAAGTCCGGATCGATCCGTTCGTCGACCCGGGTCGCTATCGCGGCAGCGTTATTTTCGTTGCTGCCGTCCCGGAAGATCGGCTTTGCGCCCTTCGGCGCGCCCTCGAGACGCTTCGGAAGCCGCACCAAATTCAAGCGTGCGCCCGAAGCGGCGCGCCAAACTGCGAGCCGCCGCCATGAACGACCTGGGTTCGCCTGACCAGCAGGCCTTTCGTGATTTTGTCTACGGCAATTACGAGACGACGCATCATGTCTATGGCGTTGCCGATGTCGCAGCGACGCCGGGCCGGCGGCGACAAATCGCGGCGGCGTTGCGCAAGTGGCTACCCGCCGACCGCGCCGCGCGCATTCTCGACTTCGGCTGTGGCGACGGAACGCTGCTCTCGATCGCCGAGGGTCTTGGTTATACACAGCTCCATGGCGTCGATGTCTCATCCGGCCTTGCGGCGCTCGCGCGCAAGGCCACCAGGGCGCAGGTCGTGTCCGGCGACGGTTTCGAATATCTGCGGCGCGCTGCGCCACTGAGCTTTGACGCCATCGTGGCCTTTGATGTGCTCGAACACCTGACAAAGCCGGAGCTCGCGGCGTGGGCGCGTGAAGCGCATCGCGTTCTTGCGCCTGGAGGAGTCGTGCTTCTTCACGTGCCGAATGGATGCTCGCCGTTCGTTGGGCGTGTGCTTTCGGGCGATCTCACTCACGAACGGGCATTCACCGCCAACAGTCTTGGCCAGCTTCTGCGCCCGATTGGCTTCGTCGATGGCGCCGCTTATGAGGACCCGCCGCAGCCGCATGGATTGAAGAGCTTCGTCCGAACGCTCCTCTGGCAGGTCATTCGTGTGACGGCTGTGGGCTGGCTCGCGATCGAAACCGGCGTCGCACGTGGTCACGTCCTGACGATCAATTTGTTTTACGTGGCGCGGAAGGCAGCGGCGCCGATGGCGGCTCCTTCAATTTCTGTGGCGCGAGCGCCTGCGACGGCAAATTAGCATGGCCGATCTTTCAGCAATCGTGCTCGTCTACAACGAGGAGAAGCACGTCGCGCGTCTGCTTGCGAATCTGTCTCGTCTTTGCAAGGCGGTCTATGTCGTTGATTCGTTCTCGACCGACGCCACCGTAGAAAAGGCGGAGGCGGGCGGCGCGATCGTCCTGAAGAACCCTTTCGTCAACTATGCGAAGCAGTTCGAGTGGGCGATCGACAATGCGCCAGTGACGACGGAATGGGTGATGCGGATCGACGCCGACGAAGTGCTGACCGATGAGCTGGTCACGGAAATCGAGCGCACGCTGCCAGGTCTTGCCGCCGATGTCCATGGCGTCAATCTGAATCGTCGGCATATTTTCCTCGGACGGTGGATCCGCCACGGCGGCCGTTATCCGCTCACGCTGCTGCGCATCTGGCGGCGCGGCCATGCCCGAATCGAGCAGCGGTGGATGGATGAGCATATGACCCTGGCGTCGGGGCGTGCGATCACGCTTCACCACGATTTCTGCGATCACAATCTGAACGACCTGACGTTTTTCACAAACAAGCACAACCAATACGCGACCCGTGAGGCGATCGACCAAATGGGCATGAGGCATGGGCTGTTCGATGTGTCGGGTCTCGACAGCGCAGCGACGTCGCGTCAGGCGGCGATGAAACGGCGCATCAAAGAGAAGCTCTACAATCGCCTCCCAATCTGGGTCGGACCGGCCTGCTACTTCTTCTTCCGCTATTTCGTCCAGCTCGGCTTCCTCGATGGCCGGGAGGGGCTGATTTATCACGTGTTGCAGGGCTTCTGGTACCGCTTCCTCGTCGCCGCGAAAGTCGCTGAGTTCGAGCGGAGCCTGCCGCGCGAAAGCGACGAAAACCGCAAGATCATGACGCTGTCGCGCCTTACGGGCTATTCGCTCGAGGCTTTCAGGTAGGGCGGATCAGCGAAAGCCGCCCCCGCTCTCGCCGTGGCGATTGCGCGTGATGTGCATTCGGCAAAGCGGCCGATTCGTAGTGTCCCCTGAATGGAGCCAACAAGTGGTCCGCTCAATTGAAGCCTTAGCGGAGGATGTCGCCCCGGCGCGGGGCGGCATGAACATCCTTTTCATTGGAGCCGACACCGGCACGAGCAAACATCGGATCGACGCGATCGAGCGCTGCGGGCACCGTGTGGATGTCGTTAATCCTCTGGCCATGTTCGGGCTGAACCGGGTCATTCAGATATTGATTTGGCGCTTCGGCTGCCGAGGGTTGTCCATCCTCACACACCTCTACGTGAGGTCGAAGATAGGCGCCCGAAGCTACGACTTCTGTGTCGTGAATCATGGCGAGACGGTCTGGCCGCTCCTTGTGCGTTTTCTCAAAACGCGTTGCGGGTTCGTCACCTGTTACAACGCCGACAATCCATTTGTGGCCCGGGACGGCGCGAAGTGGCGGATCATGCTGCGCGCGTTGCCGGAATACGATTCGTTCTGCACGCCAAGGATGTCCTCCGTGAAGCGCGCCTACGGGCTCGGCGCCAAGCACGTCATTCGCTACGTGCAAACGGCTGACGAGGTTGTCCATCAGGCGCGGCCTTTCGATCGAAAGGACTCGGACCTCTACCGGTCCGAAGTGGCGCTGGTGAGCACGTGGATGCCGGAACGGGGCAAGTTCGCAGCCAGAATGATCGCGGCTGGCGTTCCGTTGAAGATCTTTGGCGCCAATTGGTTCAAGGCGCCGGAGTATCCGGAAATCGCCGACCACATCGTTCTGGAGACATTTCTGGGGGACGAGGCATACGTGCGCGCGATTCAATATACGCGGATCGCGATCGGGCTCGTATCGGAAGGGAACGAGGACGAGCACACGCACCGGTCGGTCGAGATTCCTGCGCTCGGGGCGCTGTTGTGCGCCAAGCGAACGCCTCAACACGTCGAGCTGTACGAGGACGGCGTCGAGGCGGTTTTGTGGGATGATGTCGAGGACTGCATCGCGCAGTGTCGTGGTCTTCTGGCGGAACCAGAACGGCTCGCAATCATCGCAAAGGCGGGGCAAGCCAAAGCCCAGCGGAGCGGCAACTGGAACGAGCCGCTCATGAGACGCGTCATCGCCGAAACGGTGGCCGCGGCGACGCGCGCGAAGCCCGACGCCGCCGTCGCACCCGAGCTGATGTCCCAATAGCCGGCCAGGCGGTATCGATTTGCGGCTCTTTCGCGAGACATGTTGTCGAATGTGATGACATCCGGTTTCGAACGAAAATCAATTCGGAGCCGCATTGCAGCGGGCGCTTCGGGTCAGACCGTTTCCCGGCTTACGGTCGCGCTTACCGCGATCGTTTGCCCGTCCGTAATGATTCGCGCGTGGGGAGTGGCGGGGTATGGCGAATGGATCGCGCTGACCTCGCTCGCCGCCATTCTCAGCTACTCTGATTTTGGGTTGGTCACGCCGTCAGTCAATGAGATCGTGATGGCGGTCGGCGCCGGCGACATTCAACGGGCGAGATCGCACCTTCGTCGCTCGATCAGCGCCGTCTTCCTGATGGTGACCCCGGCGGTGTTAGCGACCGCCTTCGGGCTGGCGATGATCGACTACCGCGCGCGGTTGCACTTCGAGTTCATAGACAACGCGAGCTGCACAATTGTCATCGTCGCGTCGGCTTGGAATATTCTGTCCCGGACGATGCGCGGACTCTTCGTGGCGACGCTTTACGCCAACGGCGACTACGGCGTGGCCTACACCTGCACAGGCGTGGTGCGGGCGCTGGAACTCGGCGTGGTCGCGGGGATCGTCTATAGTCTGAGCGCACCGCCCGCGATCGTCGCGGCCGTCTCCGCGGCGTTCGCGAGCGTCGATCTCGTCGCCATCGGTGCTTTCTCTCTGCGCCGAGTCGCGTGGGCGTCGCTCTTGCCGGAGCCCCTCACGGCGTCGTGGCTGCGGCGACTGGGCCGTCCCGCGCTTGGCTTCGCGTTGTCGAATACGACGACACAATTGGTTATGGTGATGGGACCGCGAATTGCGCTCGGCGTTTTAAGCGGCGGCGCGGCTGTCGCGCTCTACGCCCTCTATGCGACGATGATGCGTCTTGTCGACCAATGCGTCTTGATCTTTCTGCAGCCGCTCGAAATCGAAATGGCGCATAGCGCTGGACGGGGCGATCGCACGAAGGTCGCGCAACTGGTCGCCATCGGCGCCCACGCGTCCTGGGCGGTCTTCGCCACGATCGTCGGCGGGCTGGCGATAATCGGACCGTACCTCTTTCCCATTTGGACGCACGGACAGATCGCCTTCGACTATGGGATTTTCGCTTTCGGCGGCCTGATGTTCGGCTGCAATCAACTGGGCAGAGTGTGCGCGCAAACTTTGATTGCGACCAATCGGATGTACGGCCCGTCCGCGCGCATGATGGCATGGTCGTTGATCGCGATCGCAGTCGGGAGCGGGCTGACGGTTCGATTTGGCGTACGCGGGATGTTCTGTGGCGGCATCATCGGCGAACTGGGCCTGTCGCTAATTGCGACGGTCGCAGTGGCGCGCTGGCTCGGGCTGCCCATCGCGCGGCTGTTGTTCGATATCGGCTGGTCGCGCGATGCGGCGCGCTTGCTTTTGTCGTGGGCAAGACAGAGGGCGCCGAAGGTCCTGGCTCAGGATCGCGACGCTTGAGGATGCGTCTTTGCGGCGTCATCGTGTCGGCCGCTCTCTCCCTCGCAGGCCTTGCTCAAGCCCACGCCAATCCCGCCGTCTTTTGGTTCAACGATCCGGTCGATCCCAATGACAGCGTGATCGTGACCGGCGCCGAGCTCGACAGCGTGTCGAAAATCACCGTCGCGCCGATTGTCCGAGAAGCCGGAGGCTCCGAGCTTGTCCAGGAGGGGCGGCAGGTCGAAGCGCTACAGTCGAACCCTCAGTCGCTCAAATTCGTTGTGCCCGAAGATTTCGCCAAGGGCGTCTACCGTTTCACGCTGAGCTACCGCGGCGGCGAAATTTCGCGCCTCCTCAACGTTCCCAGCGTGTATTGGCGGCAGGGCGACCGCGGGACAGCCGCGAGCGCCGGCGGGTGGCTACGAATATTCGGCCGCAACATCGTGCGCGGTCGCGCCGCGCGCCTTACGCTCGCGTCGTTGGCGACAGGCAAGGCGCTCGGACTGGCGCCGGAAGCCGGTGATTTGTGGAGCGCGACGTTTCGCATCCCCGATCTCGCCGCGGGCGCCTACGCGACGTCGTTGTTCAACGGCGATGGCGTGGAACCGTCAAGCGGCGACGGCGGCAAGATCGACATCGTCGCCCGCGCGCCGCTGTCGTCGAAAACTTTCAACGCGAAGTCGTTCGGGGCGGCCGGTGACGGCAAGACTGACGATGCGTCCGCGCTCGATGCCGCGCTGGCGGCGGCGAGCGACGCCGGCGGCGGCCAGGTGAATCTCGCCGCGGGTCGGTACTTCCTGAGCCGCATGATCAGAATTCCCGACAAGGTCGTTCTGAGAGGAGAGAGCGCCGAGCGGGTGAGCCTCTTGTGGCCCGATTTTGCCGAGCCGCCGGCCGCCCTCGTACGCGGAGAGTCGGATTTTGGCCTCGAGGACCTCACGCTCTACGCATCGAACCATGGCCACATCATTCTCGGCGGCTTCGATGGGGACAGTCCGCTGTCCGAAGCGCACAATATCGCCATTGCGCACGTCCGCGTTCGCGCCTCGGCCTATCGCGGGCATTTGTCGCCCGCGGAGACGGCGACGCGGATGGAGCAGCAGAACCACATTTTCTATGGTTCGCCATACGCCATCAGGATCTCCGGCCATGCCGTGAGCGTGACAGACTGCGACGTCATCAGCTCGGGCGGCTCGATCCAACTCCTGCGCGCGACCGATGCGGTCATTTCTGGCAACCGCTTCGGCAACGGGCGGCGCGGCGCCTACATGATCACCAGCTCGCAAAGGGTGATTTTCGAGAACAATGTCATCTTCTCGGCCGACCTTCAGAGCACCGGCGGCGGGGTGAACACGCTCTCTAAAGACGCGCGAGTGTCCGAGAACATCTTCGTCGGAGGCAACACGTTCACGTCCGTTCTGGGCTGGGACCGCGAGGGCCTGACGACCGATGGGCCCGGCGGCTACTACTATGGAAGCGTCTCGGCCAAGGGAGAGCGGAGCTATCGTCTCCTGTCGTCGGCGCCCGAAAGGCCGCTTGCCGGCGCGTGGGCCGGAGCCCTCCTCGTCGTCGCGGCCGGCAAGGGCGAGGGTCAATGGGCCGAGGTCACGGGCATGGATGGGACGCCAGACGAAGACGGCCACGTCTCCGTCACGCTCGATCGCGCTTTCACCGTGCCGCCCGACGCGACGTCGCTGATTTCGATCTCGCCCATGCAGCGAAATTATCTGGTGATCGGGAACACATTTGAGGACACCGCGATCGCGTTTCAGACCTACGGCGTCGGCTTGGATCACGTCATCGCCGGCAATGTGTCGCGGCGAACCGGCGGCTTCTATCTTTACGGCGGCTTCTATCATCACTTCCAGCCGGATTGGCATATCCAGCTTCTGTCGAACGAATTGCGGGACGGAAACGTCTACCGGGCGGGTCCCAACCAATCCAAGCTCTCCGCCAATGCGCTCCTCGCTATCGAGGGCGATCAGGACAAGGACGGGGATGGTCTGCCGCCGCTGACGCGCGCGATCGTTGTGCGAGGCAACGATCTCGGGGAGGAGGGCGGCATCGAGATCAAGGGCAAGTCGCGCCAGTCGCCCGGCGTTCGAGACGTCGTCGTCGAGCAAAACGTCGCGCAAGACCGTCACGTCGTCGTTTCCGCCGACCGCGGCTCGGCCTCTGTCTTGATCCGGTTGAACCGGTAGAGTCGGCGCCGAAGGAGCCCGAGTGCTTATTGACCTTCAACAACAGCAGAATCGGCAGGTCCGGGTTTACGCAGACGTCTGCATCATCGGCAGCGGCGTCGCCGGTTTGTTGCTGGCGCACCAATTACTCGGAAAAGGCCGCCGAGTCGTCGTTCTCGAGACGGGCGGGCGCGAGGCTGGAGACGAGACGCATCCGCTCAACGAGGTCGTCCAGCGCGGAAGCGTCTACCGGGGCGCAACGCACGGGCGCGCGCGATGCGTCGGCGGAACTTCGACGCGCTGGGGCGGCGCGATGATCCCCTTCCTGCCCTCCGACCTCGCCGAGAGATCCCATGTCGGAGCGCCACAGTGGCCGGTGTCTTTCCAGGAGCTTTCTCGCTTCATTCCGGACGTGGAGAGGGTGTTCGCGCTGGATCGCGGATCGTACGACGGCGCGTTTTTGAGTGAATTCGGCGACGCCGCGATCCTTCCCCAGGATCCTGATTTTCTGCCGCGCTTCGCCAAGTGGCCGCGCTTTCGTATGCGCAATCTTGCCAACCTCTTTCGTCGCGAGATCGAACAAGATAACGAATTGCAGCTTTGGTTCAATGCGCATGTCACGTCGTTCGCGCTCGACGAGGGCGGCGATCGAATCGCAAGCGTCACGGCGAGCGCGCATTCCGAGCGCCTGATCGAGGTCTCCGCCAACCGCTTCGTGCTGTGCGCCGGAGCGATCGAGTCGACGCGCCTGCTGCTTTCGCTAGACCGGCAGGCAGGCGGCCGGCTTTCGCGCCAGGGCGGCGCGCTGGGACGGTTCTTTCACGATCATGTCTCGATCGTCGCGGCCGATCTCGAAGTCGACGATCCATTCTCGCTCAATCGGTTGGCGGGTCTTCGCTTCGTGGGGAGCACGATGCGCAGCCTCCGCTTTGAATTGTCGCCCGCGGCGCAAGCGGCGGAGCGGGTTTCGAGCGCTTTCGGCCACATACAATTCGCCACCCGCGAGGCGACCACCTTCGATGCGATACGCGAGCTCCTGCAGTGCGTGCAGAAGCGCGCGCGGCCGCGATGGTCGTCCGTTACGCGCGTTGTCTTTGGCGCGCCGGACCTTGCGATGATCGCGTATTGGCGCGCCAAGTGGCGGCAGTTGCGCTGGCCGCGCGCGGCCGACTACCAGTTCCACATCGTCGCCGAGCAGCTTCCCTCGCGCGATAACCAGATCTCGCTGGCGGGCGACGTCGATCGCTTCGGCGTGCCGCTCGCCAGCATCAACTGGCGGGTCCAACCTCGGGAACTCGCGACAGTGGAGGCGTATGCGCGCCGGTTCGAATCCTTTTGGCGCCGGCGCGGGCTCGCGCGCGTCGCGAGGCTCAACTGGCGTGACCTGCCTCGTCGGATCGCCGATGAATCCAGCCCGATGGACGTGTTCCATCCCGGCGGATCGACGCGCATGGGGACATCGGCGAGCGTCGGCGTGGTCGATCGCGATCTCAAGGTCTTCGGCTTCGGCAATTTGCATGTCGCAAGCACCTCGGTGTTTCCTAGCGGCGCCAGCGCCAATCCGACCTTCATGCTGATGTTGTTTGTATGTCGCCTCTCCCGTCACCTCCTTGACGGAGCCCTCGCTAGGGATGTTGCTGCTCCTAGCCTTCCGTGACGTCGTTCATATGCGTGAGGGCCTTCGGAGAAGACAATCGCTTTTCCCATTGGCAGTCACGGGCCCTTGGCCGCGGCGCAGGGCTTGACGAGCTGCGACCGACACCGAAAGCGATCAATGACGTCGTTGGCGCTATGCACGGCGGCGGCGATTTGCCGCTGGAGACAATCGCGGTAGTCGGCGGTCGCGGCGATGTAGTGCTCGATGTCGCGCTGGCACTGCGCGATCGCTCGCGGTGAGGCGAACGCTTCGTCGTTCGCGCAGGCCGGCGGGATCGGGCGGGCGCAGAGAAATCCGCCAAGCGTCGCCACGCCGTCGTCGGCCCGCGTGGCGGCCGGCGCGACAGCTAAGGCGACGGAGAAGGCGAGCGCGCGAGACAATCGGGGCATGGCGTGGTCGAAACGAGCAACCCAAGCGACGATAACCAATCTCTCGACGTAAGCACAACGCTGTGATGAATACGAGCGCCGGCGTGAGGGGCGATTGTCGCTCGGGCGATCCCACAAACGGCGCCGTACGGTTTGGCGCTTGCGCGAGGCTCCGCCGCGCGTCTTGGCGAGCGGCGGAGCCTCTGCCCCTCAGGCCTGCTTCAACGGCGGCCGCCGAGTTCGTCGATGTGGTCGAGCAGATCCGCGGGGTCTTCGTAGACGCGGAAGGCGGTCGCCTGCTGGAGTTCGCTGGCGCCATAGCCGCCACACAGCAGCCCGACTCCCAGCGCCCGGCAGCGGGCGGCCGCCAGCATGTCCCAAATGCTGTCGCCGACGACGATCGCGGTCTCGATCGGCGCGCCGAGGCGCTCGGCTGCGGCGAGAAAGAGATCGGGATCCGGCTTGGCGTATTTGACCTGATCGCGAGTCACGACCGGCGTCACCGCCGGATCGACGCCGAGCGCCTGCAGGTTGACGGCCGCGGTCTCCATGCGCCCGCTGGTGGCGATCGCCCAGCGAATGCCGGCGTTTGTCAGCCACGTCAGCAATTCACGCGCGCCGGGCAGCGGCCGGATGCGATCGGCCATCGCCCGATAGGCGCTGGCGTGACCCTGGCGCAAGCGTTCGAATCTGGCGTCGTCGATCGCAATGCCGGTTTCCCGCACGAGCTGATTGGCGAACAGGCCGCCGCTCATGCCGATCTTGCGATGGATACGCCAGACGGAGAGCTCGATGCCCTCACTGTCGAGCGCTTCCTTCCAGGCGAGAACATGCTGGTAGACGCTATCCACCAGCGTGCCGTCGAGATCGAAGAGGAAAACGGGTTCGATGCGCATACGATGGCTCCCGACGGTTCGGCGGCTTCGCGGCGCCGCGTCGAGAGCCTACAACGGCGTCCGCACGAGCGGCAAAGGCTTGCGCCTCACGAGAGGACGAAGGAGCGCATCGAGATCGACGCCATGTCGAACGCGGCGTTGAAGAAATGCAATTCGTCCTTCGGGTCGGCGACGCCGAGGGGAAACAGAACAGGCAGGAAATGCTCCGGCGTCGGATGAGAAAGGCGAGCGAGGCGGCCGAGCGAGCGCGCCTCGGCGACTGCGGCGACGTCGCGCTTCTCGATCAGTTCGGTCATGCGCGCGTCGAAGTCCTGCGCCCAGTCGTAGGCGGCGGCGCCGGGGGCGAGCGCCATCAGATTGTGGACGAGATTTCCGCTGCCGATGATCAGCACGCCCTTCTCGCGCAGCGGCGCGAGCTCGCGCGCCAGTTCCAGCATTTGCGCTGGCGATTTCGTCAGGTCGAGGGAAAGCTGGAACACCGGCACGTCTGCGCGGGGAAACATCCGGATCAGCACCGACCAGGCGCCGTGATCGAGCCCCCACTCGACGTCCGGCTGGAGATGGCTCGAGCGGACGAGCGCAATCGCCGCGTCGGCGATCTCCGGAGCGCCGGGGGCGGGATATTGCTGCGCAAACAGCTCGGCGGGAAAGCCGCCGAAATCGTGGATGGTCTTCGGGCGCGCGCCGACATGCGCCAAGGTCGCGCCGCGGGTCATCCAATGGGCGGAAACGCAGAGGATGGCGCGCGGGGCGGGAAGGGATTCGCCGAGCTCCCGCCAAGCGCGGCTGTAGGCGTTGTCTTCGATCGCGTTCATCGGATTGCCATGCCCGACGAACAGCGCAGGCATTCGCGGCGTCGCCGGCAGATCGGAGAAGGCGTTGTTGAGGGCAGGCATGGCGACAGAACTCCGGGAGCGGCTTTCGCCTCAGGCTAAACGCCGTAGCTGCCGGCGCGCCGCCTCGCGTCTTGCGAAGCCGTCAGCGTCGGCGTCGGCCACAAAGCAAAGGCGCCGTCGCCGGTCGCGGCGAGGGCGAAGAGGGCGACGATCCACAGGGCCGGGAATTCCCAGCCGCCGTTCGGGTTCGTGAAGAAGAAGCCGGCGGAGCCGTGGACCAAGACGATCGCGCCGATGAGGTCAGGAATCAGGACGAGCGCGGCCAGACGCGGCCACAGGCCGAGGATCAGCGCGACGCCGCCAACGACTTCCCAAGCGATCGTGAAATAGGCCAAAGCCGCCGGCAGGCCGAGCATGCTGAAAAAATGAACGGTTCCGGCCGGCGTGAAGACGAAGATTTTGAGCCCCGCGTGAGCGAGGAACAGCAGGCCCAGGGCCACGCGGAGGACAAAGGCGGCGTAGGGCGCCGTACGGGTGTCGATCATGGCGGTCTCCAAGCAAGGGAAGCTCACTAGGAAGGATGCGCTGCTTCGCCTGAGATGATAATCCGCGATCCCAGATAATGATTGCTTCCGAAATGGAAGCAAAAAAGGCTCACCAGCCTCTGTCCCACGGCGGCACGCCGCGAAACCGTTCGGCAAGGAAATCGACGAGAACCCGCACCTTGTGGGCGAGGTGGCGTCCGGGCGGATAGAGAACGTGCACCCCGCTGCCCCGATATTCAAAATCGCCAAGCAATTGTTTGAGCGCGCCGGCGGCGATGCGCGGCCCGGCGATGAAGCTTGGCAGGCGGGCGATTCCCAATCCCGCCTCCGCGGCGGCCGCGCAAGCTTCCCCGTTGGAAAACCGAAGTCGCCCCGTCACCGAGACAACCGTCTGGTCGGCGGCGCCGGGGCTGGGAAAACGCCAAAGGGACGGTTCGCGCGAATTGGTGTCGATGATGCAGTCGTGGTCGGCGAGCTGCTCGGGCAGGTCAGGCTCGCCGCTCGCGGCGAGGTAGGCGGGCGACGCGGCGGTCACGATCCTCATGTCGCAGAGTTTTCGCCCGATCAGGTTCGCGTCGGTCGGCCTGCCGACCCGGACGGCGGCGTCGAAGCCTTCATCGATGAGATTGACGACGCGGTCGGAAAAGCTCACGTCGAGCTGAATGTCGGGGAAGGCGCGGGCGAAGTCGACTAGCACTGGCGCCAATTGCGTCGTGCCGAAGGATGTCGGCACGGTGAGGCTGATCCGCCCGCTCGCCTTGCGCGATGCGTTGCGCACGGAGGCGTCGAGGTCGTCGAACTCGTCGATCAGCCGCTTCACCTGTTCGTAATAGGCGCGGCCGAGCTCGGTCGGCGACAACGCGCGTGTCGTCCGGTTGAGCAATTGAACGCCGAGGTCGGCTTCGAGCTTCGAGACGAGTTTTGACGCCTGCCCCGAACTCGCGCCGAGGCGAGCCGCGGCGCGCGCAAAGGCGCCCGTCTCCAGTACGGCGACAAACATCCGATCGCAGTCGAGCCGATCCATCGCCTGTTCCTGGCCGGGAGCCCTTCTCCCCGTTTACGCCAGACAAACGCTGCGCGTTTGCGGCGGAGAAGGTCAGGATGAGGGGCTTGGTGACGAGCTGCAAGTATGCGGCTAATCACCCAGCCCCTCACCCCGCCCTCTCCCCGCGTGCCGGGAGAGGGAGAATTAGGCGGCGATGTAGTACGTGACGGCGCCTGAGACGGCGGCGCCCAGGATCGTGCCGGCGGCGACGTCGGACGCGTAATGATGGCCGATCGCCAGCCGCGACCACGCCATCGCCGCCCACATCGCGATGACGACGGGCCAGATGCGCGGCGCGCTGTGGACGATCGGCGTCAAGGCGGCGGTCAAGGTCATGACGTGGCCACTGGGGAAGGAATAGCGGTCGAGCGTCGGGATCGATTCGGGAAACACCGGCGCGACGTCGCGCGGCCGGGGGCGCGCGGTCGTCCGCTTGACGACGGGATAGACGCAATGCAGCAGCAGAATGCTGACCGTCGCGCAGCCGAGCGTCGTCAGTGCGTCTTGCGGATGGAACAGCGCCACCGCCGCGACGATGAAGAGATAGATCGGCCCATTGCCGAGCCTGGATACGGCGTTGGCCGCGAATAGGGGCGCCCGGCGCTCGCCAGACAGGGCCAAGGCGCGGGCGATCGGCCAGTCGATCTTGCCCAGACGGTCCCACCGGGAGCCGGCCCGGAGGGCGTCGTCCAGGACATCCAGCGCGTTGAGCCGAATCAGTTTCAAGGATGCTCCCCCGTGAAGGCATCGGAACGCTAGCGCGCAAATGTGACAAGAAATGTCGAACTGGGGCCACGGCGGCTCCAGTTGGGGGATGCGCGAGAAAGTGACCACAGGTTTTTTGGCGAAGCCCCCTGTCGAGACTTCGCTGCGAGCGATTTCACCCAAACGCCGTACGGTCGGTCAGTGAAGGCGAGGCTTTCGGAAATGGCTGACGCGATCCGTTGATTGGATGCGCAGCCGCATGCCGCGCTCGTCCCGATTGACCGTGAGGGGGACCTCCACGCCAGACGATCCGCGGCTCCAGATCTTGCGGTAGAATTCGCTGAGGTTGGCGACCGGCGCATCGTCGACCGCGACGATGATGTCGCCGCGGCGCAGGCCCGCCGAATCGGCCGGCCCGCCGTCGGCGACCCCCGCGATCACCACCCGGTCGTCGCTCTCGGCGCAGTAGACGCCGAGCCAGGGACGCGCCGGCCGGTTCGCCCGGCCATATTTGAGCAAATCGTCCAGGATCGGCGTGAGGAGATCGATCGGCACGACCATATTGACGTCGCGCCGCTGGCCGCGATCGGCGGCCTGCTCGATGTGCAGCGAACCGATGCCGACCAATTTGCCGTCGGAGCTGATCAGGCCCGCGCCGCCCCAGAAGGGATGCGCCGGTGCGGTGAAGATCGCCTCGTCGAGCACATATTCCCAATAGCCGGCGAATTCGTGCTTGCCGATGATGTTGCCGCGCATGAACTGCCGCCGTCCGCCCGCGGCCACGACTACGGGATCGCCGACCAGCGCCTCGCTCGAACGGCCGATCTCGAGCGCCGGCAGGTCGACGTGTTCGAGCGCCTGCACGAGGCCGAAACCGGTCTCCTGGTCGACGGCGAGCGCGTGACCGGGGATGAGCCGGCCGTCGGAACTGGTCAGCCAAACGCTCTCGGCCTCGGTGATCAGATAGCCGATCGTGAGCACCAGTCCGTCGCCCCGGATCACGACTCCGCTGCCGGCGCGCTTGACCCCGAGCACGGGCGCAGTGAAAGCGTCCTCCGGAATTTCCGATTGAAGGGCGACAACGGAATCGAGAGCGCGGTTCAGATCGAAACCGAATTCCTCGGGTTTCGACTGTTCGGGCGGCGAGGCCTCCCACCGGAGTTTTCCGACCATTGTTTATTCCTGTCGGCTGGGTTTGCCTGCGGACCAGATTAGCGCCACGGACCGCTCGCTGCAATTTGAGAAGCATCCGACGCCTTCGCGTCACTGCGGCTTGACGAATTTGAGCGTGAAGCGGTCGCTCTCGCCGATGGCGGCGTATTTGGCGCGATCGACGTCCTTGAGGCGGAAGGTCGGCGGGAGAGCCCAGACGCCGACCGGATAATCCTTTGTGTCTCTGGGATTGGCGTTGACCTCTGACGCGCCTACGAATTTGAAGCCGGCGGCTTCCGCGAGGGCGATGGCGTAATCCTGACGCACGTAGCCGCTCTTGGCTAGCGGGTCCTGCGGCGCGTCGGCCCGAGCGCGATGTTCCTCGACGCCGAGCACGCCGCCGGGCTTCAGCGCCTTGTAGAAGGCGGCGAAGGCGGCCGGAGCGTCGCCGGCCGCCATCCAATTGTGGATGTTGCGGAACGTCAGGACGAAATCGGCGCTGCCCGGCGCGGCGATCGGGTATTTGTCGCCCGCGAATTCGCTCGTCTCGATCCGGCCGTAGCGCTCGGGCTTGTCGAGAAATTTGGCGGTGAAGCCGGCGATCATTTTTTGCGTCTCGTCGGAGGTCGACGCGCGATCGCCGACCGCCGCGATGTAGTGGCCGCGATCTTTCAGGTAGGGCGCGAGAATCTCGGTCCAGTAGCCGCTGCTCCCCGGCAGGATTTCGACGACGACGCTGTCCGGCTTCACGCCGAAGAAGCTCAGCGTCGCCTCCGGATGGCGATAAGGATCGCGCGCGCGATTGGCGGGATCGCGCTCCGGGCTCGCGATGAGCGCCGACAGCGCCGGATCGGCCGTCTGAGCGGCGAGGGGAGGCGGCGCCAGCACGAGTGCAGCGGCAACGGCGAAGAGCACGGATCGGAACATGGAGGGGGCCTTTTGTTTTGGCGCCATCCTACACAAGGTCGTGCATGACGGAAGTGGCGATTCTAACGGCCGTCATGACCGGGCCTGTCCCGGTTATCCACGCGGCAGGGCAGGCTGCTCGGCGGCGCGTGTGCAACGGCGGCTCGGCGTCGATGCCCGGCACGAGGGCCGGGCACGACAGGAATGGCGGCCTTCGCTAAAACGGATAGCGCTGCGGCCCCTCGATGGTGATCCAGCGCAATTCGGTGAACTCGTCGATCACCGCCTTGCCGCCGAAGCGGCCGTAGCCGGAAGCCTTGACGCCGCCGAACGGCATCTGTCCCTCGTCGTGCACCGTCGGCCCGTTGATGTGGCAGATGCCGGTCTCGATCCGCTTGGCGACCGCCAGCGCGCGCTGGACGTCGCGGCTGAACACGGCGGACGACAGGCCATATTCGGTGTCGTTGGCGACGCGGATCGCCTCCTCCTGGCCATTGACGCGCACGACCGGCTTGACCGGCCCGAACGATTCCTCGCGGTAGATGCGCATTTCAGGCGTTACATGGTCGATCACCGTCGCCTCGACGATCGCGCCGTTGCGCTTGCCTCCGGCGACGACCTTGGCCCCCTTGGCGACGGCGTCGGCGATCAGTTCGTCCATCCGCTCCGCCGCCACGAGATTGACCAGCGAGCCGAGCACGACATGGCCGCGCGGATCGCCGGCCGGCAGGCCTGCGGCGCGCTTGGCGAGCTTCTCGACATAGGCGTCGGCGACCGATTGGTCGACCACGAGGCGCTCGGTCGACATGCAGATCTGGCCCGAATTGGCGAAAGCGCCGAATACGGTGGCGTCAACCGCGGCGTCGACGTCCGCGTCGTCGAGCACCACCAGCGGCGCCTTGCCTCCGAGCTCGAGCAGCACGGGCTTGAGATGTTCGGCGGCGAGCTTGGCGATCACCTTGCCGACTTTCGAGGAGCCGGTGAAGTTGACGCGCTTGACGGCGGGATGCGCGATCAGCGCTTCCACCACTTGCGGCGCGTCCTGCGGCGCGTTGGCGATCACGTTGACGACGCCTTTCGGGAAGCCCGCGTCGTTGAGCGTCTCGACGATCAGGCGATGGGTCGCCGGGCAGACTTCCGAGGAGCGCAGGATCACCGTATTGCCGCAAGCGAGCGGCGCGGCGAGCGCCCGCACGCCGAGAATGACCGGCGCGTTCCAGGGCGCGAGGCCGAGCACGACGCCGACCGGCTGGCGCATGGCGAGCGACAGCACGCCGGGCTTGTCGGACGGGATCACCTCGCCGAGGATCTGCGTCGTCAGCGCCGCCGCCTCGCGCAGCAGCGAGGCTGCGAAGTGCACGTTGAAGCCGCCCCACGGTCCGGTGGCGCCGATCTCCTCGATCATCAGCCTGATGAAATCGTCGGTGCGGCTTTCCAGCAGATCGGCGGCCTTGTTGAGCAGCGCGCGGCGCTCGCCGGGACCAGTCTCCGACCAGGCGGGAAACGCTCGTGACGCCGCTTCGACCACTTTGGCGACGTCCGCGGCGCCGGCGGCCGCCGCTTCGCTGGCCACCTTGCCGGTCACCGGGTCATGCCGCGCGAAGGTCGCGCCGTTGGTCGCGCCGACCGACGCGCCGTCGATGATGAAATCCACCTTCATGTCGATCTCCTATGGCTAGGAATGACGCGCCTCCCGCGCGTCGGTCGGGGCGTTCTAAAATCCGAGGACGCTGGCGTTGACGGAGGCTTCGAGCCCGCCGTCGACCGGCAGGTTCGCGCCGTTGATCCAGCGCGCGCCGTCCGAGCAGAGGAATAGCACGGCGGGCGCGATGTCGGTTGAAGCGCCGGCGCGTCCGACGCGGGCGATGTCGTCGTCCACTCTAGGGTCGCCGAACATCTGGCGGAATTCGCCGAGGATCGGCGTCGTCACCGGCCCGGGGCTCACCGCATTGACGCGAACGCCGCGTTCGCGGAAGAGCGGGCGATGCGCCGCGCGCATCGTCCACAGCAGCAGCAGCTCCTTGGAGAGCGGATACCCCTCCCCGTCCGGCACTTTGTGTTCGGCCAGCAGCGCGGCGATGTCGGGAAAGCCGGGTGGATCGATGAAAGCCTTGGCGCGGTCGAGGTTGGCGCGCCAGCCGTAGCCGGCGATCGAGGCGACGTTGACGACGGCGCCGCCTTCGCGCAGCCGCGGCGCGACGGCTTCGCTAAGCGCGCGCAAGCCGTAGAAATTGACCGCCAGCGTCTTGGCGGCGCCGGCGACGCCCGAGATGCCGGCGACGTTGCAGAGCGCGTCGATGCGGCGCGGCAGTCCCTCGACGAGTTCCGCGATCGCCTGCGGCGAAGCGAGGTCCGCCTTCACGAAGGTCCCCAGCGGCGCGGCGGGCGGCTTGACGTCGACGCCGACGACATCGGCCCCGAGCGCCACAGCCAGCTCTCCGACGCGCGCGCCGATCCCCGACGAAATTCCCGTGATCACCAGCGTCTTGCCGACCAGCATCGCGTCCCCCTGCGTCTATGGCTTGCGCGCCGCGGCGCCTTTGAGATCGACCCGGTAGCCGACCGGCAGCAGCCGCAGGGCCGTGCGGTCTTCGACCCAGCCCCACAGTCCGCGCGGCAGGGCGAGCGCGAAGACGAGCGCCGTCGCGCCGAGTCCGACGAGATACCAGACGCCCGCGCCGCCAAACCACGCCTCGATCGCAAAGAAGACGCCCGCGCCGAGGATCGCGCCCTCGAACGTGCCGAGGCCGCCGACGAGCGCCATGAAGATCATGTAGGCGGTCCATTGCGGGCTGAAATAGGTCTTGGGCTGGAAGGTGACGGCGGTCGCGACCCACAGCGCGCCGGCGAGCGCCGCGCCGAACGCCGCCAGCACGAAGATGATCCGCTTGGCCCGCATGACGCGCACGCCGACCGCCTCGGCCGCCTCTTCGTTGTCGCGGATCGCCTGGATTGCCGCGCCGAGCGGACTGCGCAACACAAGGAACACGATCGCCAGGAGGCCGAGCATCGCCGCAAGGGCGCACCAATAGATCAGTGCGCGGCGCGTGTCGCTCGAATAGGCATTGAGCGCGATCAGCGACGTACCCGTCTCGCCCTGGATCAGCGTGTCGAGATTGACGAGGAGATGCGACACTTCCGCGACGACCCACATGCCGATCGCGAATTCGCCGCCCTTCAGGCGCAGCATGACGGCGGAGAGGGGCAGCGACAGCGCGCCGACGATCAGCGCGGCGACGAACAGCGCGGGGTAGACGCTGAACCCGGAATCGGCGAGCCGCACCGCGAAATAGGCGCCCAGGCCGAAGAAAGCCTGCTGGCCGATCGACACCAGCCCGCAGTAGCCCACCAGCGCGTTCCACATCACGGCCAGGATCACATAGATGAACAAGGTCGTCAGCCGGTCGACGAGGTTGGCGTCGAGCAGGGCCGGGCCCAGCGCCAGGGCGATCGCGAGCAGCGCGGCGACGACGAGCGCAAGGCGCGATTCGCGCGTCCAGCGCTCGACCTTGACGGTGGCCAGCGCGCTCATGCCGGCCTCCGCGCGAAGACGCGTTGCACACGCGGACCGAGGTCGCCGAAGAACAGCCTTGCGAACAAAGCAACGAAGAAGGCGAGGTGGCCGGCGAGAAAGAAGCCCTGCGGGCTCACCAGCGCGCCGAGGCTCTGCGCGACGCCGAGCACAATTCCGCCCAACAGCGTTCCCCACAGCGAGCCGGCCCCGCCGATCACCGTCGCCTCGAAGGCGAAGATCAATTGCAGCGCGCCAGCGTAGGGGTCGAAGGTCGCGCGCATGGCGAGGAAGGCGCCCGAGATCGCGACCGTCGCCATCGCGATGGCGGCGGCGAGCGCGTTGACGCGCCGCGCATTGACGCCGACGAGCCCGACAGTGTCGGCGTCCTCCGCCGTGGCGCGGATCATGCGCCCAAATTGGGTGCGCTTGAGGAAAAGCTGCAGGCCGCCGAGCAACACGATAGCGGCGACCATGGTGAGACTGGCCAGCTTGCCGATCGCAATGTCGTCGGTGAGGCTCCAACTGTCGTAGGAGAGATCGCCGATATAGGGCGCCAGCGAGCGCGTGTCGGCGCCGAACTGCTGGAACAGCAGATTGTCGATGATGATCGACAGGCCGAAGGTCGACAGCACCGGCACGAGCAGCCCCCCGCGCGCGCTGCGCTCGAGCACGGCGCGCTGAAGGCCCCAGCCGATCAG
>DASXGX010000102.1:0-13088 GCA_036488815.1 Roseiarcus sp. | reverse complement strand
GACGACCGCGGACGCGCTCCTGACCCTCGCACTCTATGAGCCCGACATCGCCCAGAACGTCGGCGCGATGCTGCGAACGTGCGCCTGCCTCGGCGTCGATGCGGCGATCATCGAGCCGGCCGGATTCGCGCTGTCGGACCGCCGGCTGCGCCGATCCGGCATGGACTATCTCGATGCGTTGTCGATCGAGCGGCATCTTTCTTTCGCGCGATTCGAAAATTGGCGCGCCGAGACGAAACGCCGGCTCGTGCTGCTGACGACGAAGGGCGAGGACGCGCTCTGGGACTTCGCCTTCGCGCCGGGCGACATCGTCCTCGTCGGGCGCGAATCGGCAGGGGTTCCCGAGGAGGTGCGGCAAGCGGCGGACGCGCGCGTGCGCATACCGATTCGCCAACCCTTGCGGTCGCTCAATGTCGGCGTCGCGGCGGCGCTCGCGCTTGGAGAAGCGCGCCGGCAATTGCGAGCCCATTCCGTCGAGCGGGCGTGACAAGCCAGCCACGCTCGCTCGCTTCATTCCCTTCACGCGCCGTCGCTGCGAGCGACGGGAAGCAATCCAGCGGCGCCGGCGCGTTCCTCGCAACGAGGATGCGATGCGACGCGACGCGGCGCTACGCCTTGCCGCGGTTCTGCCGATTGTCGATCAACTCCGTGACGACTGAGGGATCGGCGAGGGTCGACGTGTCGCCGAGCGAGCCATATTCGTTCTCCGCGATCTTGCGCAGGATGCGGCGCATGATCTTGCCCGAGCGCGTCTTCGGCAGTCCGGGCGCGAACTGGATGAGATCAGGCGAGGCGATTGGCCCGATCTCCTTGCGCACCCAGGCGACCAGCTCTTTGCGCAGGTTCTCGCTCGGCGCGACGCCCGCCATCAGCGTGACATAGGCGTAGATGCCCTGCCCCTTGATGTCGTGGGGATAGCCGACGACCGCGGCTTCCGACACTTTCTCGTGAGCGACGAGCGCGCTTTCGACTTCCGCCGTCCCCATGCGATGGCCAGAGACGTTGATGACGTCGTCGACGCGGCCGGTGATCCAATAGTAGCCGTCAGCGTCGCGCCGGCAGCCGTCGCCGGTGAAATATTTGCCGGGATAGGCGGCGAAATAGGTCTTCACGAAGCGATCATGGTCTCCATAGACGGTGCGCATCTGTCCCGGCCAGGAATCAGCGATGACAAGATTGCCCTCGCAAGGACCTTGCTGGACCGCGCCCGCCGCATCGACGATCTCCGGGACGACGCCGAAGAAGGGCCGCGTCGCCGAGCCGGGCTTCAGCTTTGTGGCGCCCGGCAGCGGCGTGATGAGAATGCCGCCGGTCTCGGTCTGCCACCACGTGTCGACGATCGGGCAGCGTCCTTCGCCGACGACCCGGTGATACCACTCCCACGCCTCCGGATTGATCGGTTCGCCGACAGAGCCGAGCAGGCGCAGCGACGCGCGGCTGGTCGCCTTCACCGGCTCTTCGCCCGCCCCCATCAGGGCGCGGATCGCCGTCGGCGCGGTGTAGAAGATGTTGACCTTGTGCTTGTCGATCACCTCCCAGAACCGGCTGGTCGTGGGATAGTTGGGAATGCCCTCGAACATCAGCGTCGTCGCGCCGTTCGCGAGCGGGCCATAGAGGATGTAGCTGTGCCCGGTCACCCAGCCGACGTCGGCGGTGCACCAGTAGATGTCGCCGTCGTGGTAATCGAAGACGTATTGATGCGTCATCGCCGCGAAGACGAGGTAGCCTCCCGTCGTGTGCAGCACGCCCTTGGGCGTGCCGGTCGAGCCCGAGGTGTAGAGGATGAAGAGGGGATCCTCGGCGTTCATCGGTTCCGGCGGGCAGTCGGCGGAGACCGTTTCCATCGCCTCGTGCAGCCAGATGTCGCGTCCGGCCTTCCAATCGATCGCGCCGCCGGTGTGCCTGACGACGATGACGCGTTTCACGCCGCCCGCCTTCTCGGCCGCGACGTCGACGTTGGCCTTGAGCGGCACCTTGCGGCCGCCGCGCAGCCCCTCGTCGGCGGTGATGACGACATCCGATTTCGCGTCGTCGATGCGTCCGGCCAGCGCGTCCGGCGAGAAGCCGCCGAAGACGACCGAATGGATGGCGCCGATGCGCGCGCAGGCGAGCATCGCGTAAGCCGCCTCAGGGATCATCGGCATGTAGATCGTGACGCGGTCGCCCTTCTTGACGCCCTGCGCCTTCAGCACATTGGCGAAGCGGCACACCTGCTCGTGGAGCTCGCCGTAGGTGATGTGCTTCGAGCGGCTCGGATCGTCGCCTTCCCAGATGATCGCGGTCTGGCCGGCGCGCTTGGCGAGGTGGCGATCGATGCAATTGTGAGCGACGTTGGTGACGCCGTCCTCAAACCATTTGATCGAGACGTTGCTCGGGTCGTAGCTCGTGTTCTTGACGATCGTGTAGGGCTTGAACCAGTCGATTCGCTTGCCGTGCTCGCCCCAGAACGCTTGCGGGTCCGCGACCGAGCGCCGGTAGGTCTCCTGGTAGCGGGGCTCGTCGATCCACGCGCGCTTCGCCCAATCGGCGGGGACGTCGTACACCTTCTCGGACATTGGATTCTCCCTGGCGCGCTCACGGCGCCTCTTTTTCGAGCGGTAATATGCCTCATCGCGGGCGCGCGGAACAAGCGGGGGTCT
The DNA here is from genome assembly GCA_036488815.1 of Roseiarcus sp. Lineage (GTDB taxonomy): Bacteria > Pseudomonadota > Alphaproteobacteria > Rhizobiales > Beijerinckiaceae > Roseiarcus. The sequence continues at coordinate 10,449 of DASXGX010000102.1, read as the reverse complement.
TCATATCGCGCGACAACAGGCGTGAGAAAGAGCGCCGTGGGGGAATCGACGCCCCATCGCAGCCGCGCATTTTGACGCGCCTGCGCCCGACGGAGGATGCCAGGCGCGGCTGAGGAGCGTGATGCGAGAGCTTGCTTAGCCGCCGGTCTGCAATCCGCTGAGCGCCGTCAGGACGGCGCTCGAACTGGTGGCCTCCGCAGAACGCGAAGGGGCCAGCGCCGGACCCTTGGCGGACGATTTTCGCGTCTCGCCCTTTGCGGCGCGGCGCACGGCCGCAGTTTTCGAGACGGGAGCCACCGCCGAATATGGCGCTAGGATTTGCACCCCCAGCGGAGAGATTGCGGAAACGGTCATGACACAAAACCCAAAACTCGAAAACACTGCGAGCCTGGGGCCGAGCCGCTTAAGAAAGGGTGACGATCGGCGCGGTCAGCGCGCCTGGCTTAAGAGATCGTTGTCAAAGGCCGCCCATTTCGCAGACGATGTCCCATTCCTCGTCCGTCACCGGCTGCACCGAAAGGCGCGAATTGGCGACCAACGCCATTTTGGCGAGGCGCTTCTCAGCCTTCGCCGCTTCGAGCGTGACCGGCCGCGGGATCGCGCGCACCGCCTTGATGTCGACCATGCCGAATTTGCCGCTCGCGTCGGTGGGGTCAGGGTAATAGGGCTTGATCACCTCGACGATGCCGACGATCGCCTTGCCCTCGTTCGAATGGTAGAAGAAGGCCCGCTCGCCGACCTTCATCGCCATCATGTTGAGCTTGGCCGAATGATTGCGCACGCCGTTCCAGCTCGTGCCCTTCTCGCCCTCGGCGACCTGGGTGTCGAAAGACCAGACGGACGGCTCGCTCTTAAAAAGCCAATGGGCCATGTCGATCCTCAAGCGAGCGGCAGGCCGACCGCCTGGCGCCAGGGTTTGACGTCGACGCTCGAAAAGAGTTGCGCCTTGGCGTAGGGGTCCTCCGCCAACAACGCCGCGACCTCCGCTTCGTCTGCGGCCTCGAAGATCAGCAGCGAGCCGACTACGCTTTTTTGATCCGGCGTCAGCAGCGCGCCGCCGATCCTCACGCGAGCGCCGAGCGAACCGAGATAGGCAAGATGCGCCGTGCGCGTCTCCATGCGCAAAGCCATGTTGTCCGGTTTATCCGTGCAAGTCGCGACGAAAAGCATAGGTCCCCCTGGTTCGGCGCGCGAAGCTAGGCGATCGCGGCGCAATCGTAAAGCGCGGCAGCGCCGCCTATTCCTCGCCCCTCTGCGGGCGCGCAAGCAAGGCGCCGACCGCCGCGTGCGCGTCGATCGCGCCGCCGAGCAGCGCTTCGACCGCGGCGCAAATCGGCATGTCCACGTTGCGCGCGCGCGCCATCTGCATCAGCACAGAGGCCGTGAAGGCGCCTTCGACCAGCTTGCCGCCGGCCGCCTCTGCGAGGGAACCGCCGCGCCCGAGCGCGACGCCGAACGCGAAGTTGCGCGACTGCGCGGAGGAGCAGGTGAGCACGAGATCGCCAAGACCCGAGAGGCCCATCAGCGTATTGGGCTTGGCCCCGAAGGCCTCGCCGAAACGGCGCAATTCGGCGAAACCACGCGCGATCAGCGCCGCGGAAGCACTGGCGCCGATCTCAAGGCCCGCGGCGACGCCGCAGGCGATGCCGAGCACATTCTTCGCCGCGCCGCCGATCTCCACCCCGCGCACGTCGGTCGCGTGATAAAGCCTGAGGCTCGGTCCGCCCAACGCGGCGCAGAGCGCGCGGGCCAGCTCTCCGTCGGCGCTCGCCAGCGTCACCGCGGTCGGCAGGCCGGCGGCGACGTCGATCGCAAAGCTCGGCCCCGACAGGATCGCGGTCGGCCATGCCGGAGCGGCGTCCGCGAGCACCTCGGTCATGAAACGGTCGGTGTGGCGCTCGATGCCCTTGGCGCAGGCGACGAGCGGCCGGGGGTGGACCAGATTGGCGGCGAGAAGCTCCGCAACCTCGCGCGTCGCCTGCGCAGGCGAGGCGACGAGCACGGCGTCGCAATCCTCGAGCGCGCGAATGTCGGCGGTCGCGGCGATCGAGCCGGCCAGCGCGACCCCCGGCAGCCGCGCGTCCCGCCGCGTCTCCTGGAGCGAGCGCATCTCGGCGGCGCCGCGGCCCCAGATCGTCACGCTGCGGCCGGCCGCCGCGGCCGCATTGGCGAGCGCAAGTCCCCACGCGCCTGCTCCCGCGACGCCGATCTTGCCAAACGCGCTCAAAGCTCCATCCTCGTTCGTCCGCTTCGCGTCTCGTCCAAACCGGTCATTGCAATTGGAACTCGAGAACTTCCGCCTGCGCTCGCCGCAACGACGACTCAATATGGCGTCAGCGCAGCGTTGAAACCATCGTTCGCCGCCCCGCGCAACGGCCAACCTCTCGTGAGGGTTCTAGCCAAACCGGCCGGGGGGGCCTAACTAGGAACATGTCGGTCCGCCACGAATCCGCGGAGCCGGCGCCCGAATCGGGGACCGGTTATGCAGAATCTCGACCTTTCGACGATCATCTTCGCCATCGTCGCGATCTTCGTGGTCGTCAAGCTCCGCTCGGTGCTCGGAACGCGCAACGGCGCGGAGCGGCCGCAGGACCGTTCGCCGACCTCGCGCGTCCCCGGCGATTTCCAGCCGCCGCCCCCGGCCGGCGGCAACGTGATCCCGCTCGGCGCCGCCGCGCGCGGTGCCTCGCGCGTGGAAGAGGCCGCGCCCTCCCCCGACCGCTGGAAAGGCTTTGCTCAGGCGGGTTCGCCCCTCGCGGCCGGACTCGACGCGATCGCCGCCGTCGACCCCGATTTTGCGCCCGATCGGTTCCTCGCCGGCGCGCGAGCCGCGTATGACATGATCGTCTCGGCATTCGCCGCCGCCGACATGTCGACCCTGCGTCGTCTGCTGGCGCCGGAAGTGCTCGCCAATTTCGACAAGGCCATTCGCACCCGGCTCGCGGCCGGCCAGACGCTGACGACGACGCTCGTCTCGCTCGATGCGGCGGACATCGTCGAGGCGCGGCTGACAGGTTCGCTCGCCTCGGTCTCGGTGCGCTTCGCCGCCAAACTCGCCTCCGTGACGCGCGACGCCTCGGGGGCCGTCGTCGACGGCGCGGCCAACGAAGTCGTCGATCATCTCGATATCTGGACCTTCGCCCGCGACAGCGGTTCGCGAGATCCCAACTGGCTCCTCACGGCGACCCAGACGGTTCACTAGACCGTCCAGGGGACCGCCTATGACGCCGCGCCTGGAGCCGGTCGGCTTCGAAGACCTCGCCGGTTTCGCGCGCGACGACGCGAGCGACGCTTTCGCCGCCTTCCTCGTCTCGGCGCGGGCGCTCTGCGAGGGCGTTCGCCCGACGCGGGCGGCCCGCGAGGCTTCGCCACGCCTCCTCGCCGTGGCCCGCGAGGCGCTCGCACTGGAAGGCGCCGGCGACGCGGCGGCCCGGCGCTTCTTCGTCGAGCACTTTCAGCCTTTCCGTGTGCGCTCGGACGTGGAAGGCGCCGGCTTCCTCACCGGCTACTACGAGCCGCTGGTCAAGGGCTCGCTCCACCCGACGGCAGACTTTACGGCGCCGATCCTCGCCCGGCCCGCTGATCTCGTCTCCTTCGCGCTCGGCGCGGCGCCGGCGGCCCTCGATCCCACCCTGGCGGGTGCGCAACGTCTGCCCGGCGGCGCCTTGCGCGCCTATCCCGACCGCGCTGCGATCGAGGCGGCGGGCGGCGAGGCGACCGTCTGGCTCGAAGACGAGGTCGAGGTCTTTCTCGCGCAGGTGCAAGGCTCGGCGCGGGTCGAACTGCCCGACGGACGACAGGTCCGCCTCGCCTACGACGGGCGCAACGGGCAGCCCTATACGTCGATCGGCCGCCTGCTGATCGACGCGGGGGAAATTCCCGAACCCGAGATGTCGCTCGCGCGCCTCAAGCGCTGGCTGCGCGATAACGGGCTCAAGGCCGGCGAGACGGGCCGCGCGTTGATGCAGCGCAATCGCTCTTACGTCTTCTTCAAGCTCGAAGAGGCGTTCGATCCCGCTCTGGGGCCGACGGGAGGCGCCGGCGTTCCCTTGACGCCGCTGCGCTCGATCGCGATCGACCGGTCGATCTGGCCCTATGGGACGCCGTTCTTCATCGACGCCGAGTTGCCCTGGCGGAGCGCGCCCCCGACGGCGTTCCGCCGCCTGATGATCGCCCAGGACACCGGCTCGGCGATCCTTGGCGCGGCGCGCGCGGACATCTTCTTCGGCGGCGGCGAGGCGGCGGGCGCGCGCGCCGGCGCGATCCGCCACGCCGGACATTTCACGGTGCTGCTGCCGCGCGGAGACGAGCGGTGAAGGAGACGACGGAAAAGCGCCGCCCCTCGCGGCTGCGGCGTCTCACCGACGACGAGATCGCCCTCTGGGTCGAGGTGGCGAAGAGCGTCGCCAAGCGGCGCGGCGCGACGCTGCCGTCCCTTTCGCAGCCGCGCCCCGCCCCGGAGCCGGAGCCCGTCCCTGCCCCCTCGCGAGCCGCCGTTGTGGCGCAGGCGAAGCCGCGCCCGGCGCCCCCGCCGCCGCTCGCGCCGCTGGAGCGCCGCCTCAAGCGCGATCTCGCGCGCGGACGCGCCGGCGTCGACAGCGCGCTCGACCTGCACGGCATGACCCAGGCCCAGGCGCACCAGGCGCTGCGCGGCTTTCTCCTGCACGCGCAGGCTCAAGGCGACCGGCTGGTGGTCGTCGTCACCGGCAAGGGCAACGCGCGCGGGCGGGCAGCCGCCCTCTCCTGGGTCGACGAGCCGGGGGTGCTACGCCGTCTCGTCCCGCACTGGCTGCGCGAGCCGGACCTGCGCGTCGTCGTACTGGGCTTCGAGGAGGCCGGGCGGGCTCACGGCGGGGCCGGCGCGCTCTACGTGAGGCTGCGGCGCAGGGACGCCGGGCGGTAGAAGCGGCGCCCCGCTTTAGGCCGCGTCCCTCGCGGCCGACTCGTTTCGACCGCCGCGTTGCAAGGCGGGGAGCGTCCGTCTGGCCGAAGACGTCATCTCGTCGCCCGCCGTCTCGCGGACGCTGAACCGCCCGACGACATCCGCCAACTTCTCGGCCTCCTGCCGCATCGACCGAGCCGCCGCCGTCGCTTCCTGCGCCATCGCAGCATTGCGCTGGGTCGCCTCGTCGAGCTGACTGATCGCCCTGTTCACCTCCACCAGCGATTCGGACTGCTCATGCGCCCCGCTGTTCATGGCGGCGATGAGGTCGCTGATCTCCGCAACGCGCCCGACGATGAACCCGAGCGATTTGCCGGTCTCGCCCACGAGGTCGACGCCTTTCTCGACCTGGGTCTTCGACGTGGCGATCAGCGACTTGATCGCCTTCGCGGCTTCAGCCGAGCGAAGCGCGAGCGCCCGCACTTCCGACGCCACCACGGCGAAGCCGCGACCCGCTTCGCCGGCCCGCGCAGCTTCGACGCCGGCGTTCAGCGCAAGCAGGTTCGTCTGGAAGGCGATCTCGTCGATGACCGAGATGATCTGCTCGATTTCCTGCGACGACTTCTCGATCCGCTGCATGGCGGCCACCGCCTCGCGAACGATCACGCCGCCATTCTCGGCGTCCTGGCGCGCCTGCACCACGACCTTGTGCGTCTCGTCGGCGTTGCCGGCCGTTTTTCGGACGGTCTCGGTGACCTGGCCGAGAGCCGCCGCGGTCTCCTCGAGGTTGGCCGCCTGCTGCTCGGTGCGGCGAGAAAGCTCGTCCGAGGCAGCCGCGATCTCGTCGGCGCCGTTCGACACGAGCTGCGCGCAGGACTTGACCTCCATCAGGCTGTCGCCGAGCCCGCGCACGGCGGAGTTGAAGTCCCTACGCAACCGATCGTAGGCCGGCGAGAACTCGACCGGAATCTCCTTGTCGACATGGTTCGCCGCGAGAGCCTCGAGACCTGCGCCGAGACGGGTCAGATCCGTGATGTCGTTGGCGAACTTGACGACTTTGTAGACTTCGCCCTTCGCGTCGAACATCGGGTTGTAGGAAGCCTGGATCCAGACCTCCTTGCCGCCCTTGCCGATGCGCTTGAACGAGTTCGAGACGAGTTCGCCTGCGTTCAACCGCCGCCAGAATTCGGCGTAGTCGGTCGAAGCGGCGAAAGCGGGCTCGACGAACATGCGGTGGTGCTTTCCGCGTATCTCTTCGAGCGTGTACCCCATGAGCCCAAGGAAGTTTTGATTGGCGCTGAGCACCTCTCCGTTCGGGGAGAACTCGATGACCGCCTGCACCCGCGAGAGAGCCGCCATCTTGCTCTCGAACTCCGCCCCCTTCAGCTTTTCCGCAGTGACGTCGCTAGCGACCTTCATCACTCCGAGGCAGCGTCCTTTCGCGTCGAGGATCGGATTGTAGGAGGCCCGAATCCAGACCTCCGCGCCGCTCTTGGTGATGCGCTTGTACTCGCGCGAATCGAACACGCCGCGGCCGAGTTGGGCCCAGAAGTCACGGTACTCGGCGGAGTCTGCGTATGTCTTGTCGACGAAGATGCGGTGATGCTTGCCGACGATTTCCTTCTCGTCGTACCCCATCAACGCGCAGAAGTTCTTGTTGGCGGCGAGGATGCCGCCCTTCGTGTCAAATTCGATGATGGCGAATGATTTGTGCAGCGCCGCCAATTTGAGACTGTCGCGCCCGCCCCTCCGGCTTCGAAAATCGATCATGGCCCCCCGACCCAAATGTCAATTCTGAAAATGAAGGTAAATAATATATTACTGTCGCAAAATACCCGTAATGGACTAACATATTGTTAATACTAACAATTGCGAGCGGCGGCCGGGGTCGCCTCAAGCGCGACCTGCGCGCCGTCGTGCTGGGCTTCGAGAGAGCCGGACGCGCCCACGGCGGGCGCGCTCCATGTTGAGGCTGCGGCGCAGCGAGGCCGGGCGATAGCGATCAGGAAGGCTTCACCTTCAGCACGAGTTCGCCCGTCTCCAGCAGCGACTTCAAGTTGGAGAGGATAAGCGGCCAACCGCTTGAGACCGCCTGCACGAACTTCGACTCCGGCGCCTCGATCGCATGGGTGATGATCAGCTTGACGGCCTCGGCGACCGGCACGATCTCCATCGTGCAGCGGGAGTAGCCCTCCGCCTTGAGTTCCGGCCTGAACTCGTTGCGCCATTTGAGCACGAGGCGCTTGGGCGGATCGACCTCGACGACTTCGCCAGCGTCCGCGATCCGCCCATCGGGAAACACCAGCCGCCACGCCGAGCCAGGCTTCCACTCCGTTTCTTGATGCATGCCGAACCAGTATTGCTTCGTGAACTCCGGGCTCGTGAGCGCGGTCCACAGGCGCTCGGGCGTGGTGCGGATATAGGTCACGTAGACGAAGGCGTTGTCTGGCATAGTTTTCTCCTCTTCGATCGTCATGCCCGGCCTTGTGCCGGGCGCCCCCACGCCGGGCGGCTGCCACGACGCTTGAGAGTTTTGCGGCGCTGGCCGTGGCGCACCCCCGGCCATGACGCTCGAACCGCCTGGTCTGGGCTGGGCTGGAGCCTCAACGTTCCCCCTGCCCCTCTTCCTTCTCGAGGCTTCGTTTCAGATCGGCGAGGGCGCCGAGGCGCCCCCGCTCGTACTTGCCAATCCAGCGATCCGCGATCTCCTGGATGGGGACTGGATTGAGGTAGTGAAGCTTCTCCCTGCCCTGCTTGCGCGAGACGACGAGGTTCGCCCCTTCGAGGATCGCCAGATGCTTCGCGACCGCCTGTCGCGTCATCTCACGGCCCTCGCAAAGTTCGCCCAACGTCTGCCCGTTGCGCGCATGGAGACTGTCCAGCAGAGCGCGCCGGACCGGATCGCCCAGCGCCTTGAAGACGGCGTCCATGCTCATGGACGGAATATGCAACCATTTGGTTGCCTATTCAAGCGTTATTTTCTACTCGCCGCTTGGCGAGAACACGCGCAAGCGATGACCGTCCGGGTCGAGGCCAACGAAGGTCCGCCCGAAATCCATGTCGACCGGCTCTTGCAGGATGCGTACGCCGAGCGACCGCCAGCGTTCGCAGGCTCCGTCCACGTCACTGGGTGCGGCGAAGGAGAACGCAACCTCGCCTCCGCCGGTCCCGGGTCCAGGCGCCGGCTGCACGCCCTCGCGCGACCAGAGGCCGAGCATCAGAGCGGGATTGAGGGCGAACATCGCAAAAGTGGGGGAAGCGTCGACGGGCTCGCGCTCGAGGAGAACGCGATAGAAGTCGACGCTGGCTTTTGGGCTCGCGACATAAAGCAGAACGAAATGCGGGTTGGCCATGGCTTGTTCCTCCTCTTGGAGAGGAGCGAGGCTAAGCCTGGCCACTGTCAATTTCTGGCAGCAGTCGTCAACTTTCCAAGGGAATGCCCTCGACTTCCCGCCACGCATGCAAAAGCGCCCGCCGTCGGCGCGGATAGCGCTCGCCGGTCGCGACGAAGGCCTCCAGCCGGTCGGTGCGAAAATTGCGAAAATCGCTGCGCAGTTCGCACCAGGCGACCATGACCCGCGCATGGTCGAAAAAGCCCAGCGCGAACGGCCAGACGATTCGTTCCGAGGCGGCGCCGCCGGCGTCCCGATAGCGGATCGCGACCTTGCGCTCGGCGCGGATCGCCTGTCGCAGCACGGAAAGGTCCACCGCGTCCTCGGCCGCGTCGCCGCCCGGACCGATCAGCAGCGGCGAAGCGTCGAGCGTATCGCGCAGGTCCTCGGGCAGCACGGCGGCGATCTTCGCCAGCGCGTTGCGCGCCGCCCCGCCCAGCCGGCCGTCGGCGCGCTCGATCACCCAGCGGGAGCCGAGGACGAGCGCTTCGATCTCGTCCTCCGAGAACATCAGCGGCGGTAGCAGAAAGCCCGGCTTCAGCACATAGCCGACGCCCGCTTCGCCGATGATGTCGGCGCCCTGCCCTTGCAGGCTGGCGATGTCGCGATAGAGCGTCCTAAGGCTCACCCCGAGTTCGTCGGCGAGCGCCCGTCCGGTCGCCGGTTGCCGGCGACGGCGCAACGCCTGGATCAATTCAATGAGACGCTCGGAACGGGGCATGGATCGGCCTCTCGCAGAGCCTGCCCACAAGATTTAGCCCAGTCTCCAACGCGTGGCGAACCGGCCTTCGCGGCCTGCTCCGCTCGCCCGATGGGGGCCGGCCAAATGACTCGGAATGGGTGAATGCGCCGCCAAATTTGACGCCGCGGCGCGGCGATGCCAGGGAGGGCGCATCGGACACAAAGGGCGCGTAGGCCAATGACGGAAGCTGTGGACGTTCTGGGGCTGGGAAATTCGCTGGTCGACATCATCGGGCTTGCGGACGACGACTATCTCGTCGCCCAGGAGATGGTGAAGGGCGCGATGACGCTGATCGACGAGGATCGCGCCGAGGCGCTCTATGCCGCCCGCGTCGATCCGCGCATCGTCTCCGGCGGCTCGGCCGCCAACACGATCGTCGGCGTCGCCTCCTTCGGCGTGACGAGCGCCTATATCGGCAAAGTGAAGAACGACGCGCTCGGCGCCGCTTTCGCCGCGGACCTTCGGGCGACCGGCGTGCGCTTCGAGACGAGCGCCGCCGAGCACGGCCCGGCGACCGGACGCTGCTTCGTCTATGTGACGCCCGACGGCGAGCGCACCCTCAACACCTATCTGGGCGCGAGCACCTACCTCTCGCCGTCCGACGTCGACGAGGCGCTGGTGCGGGCGGCCCGCTTCGTCTATCTCGAAGGCTATATGTGGGACCGCCCGGCGGCGAAGTCCGCCTTCCAGAAGGCGGCCGAAATCGCGCATGCGGCGGGCCATCGCGTCTCGCTGACGCTGTCGGATTCCTTCTGCGTCGACCGGTTCCGCGGCGAATTCATCGATCTGATGCGGCGCGGCCTCGTCGATACGCTGTTCTCCAATACCGAAGAGATCCTGTCGCTCTACCAGACGCCGCATCTGACCGAGGCGCTCGACGCCGTGCGGCGCGAGGGCGTGCTGGCGATCGTGACCCGCTCGGAGAAGGGATCGATCGTCATCGACGGCGAGGCGACGCACGAAGTTCCCGCCTTCCCGATCGCGAAACTCGTCGACACGACCGGCGCCGGCGACATGTTCGCGGCGGGCTATCTCGCCGGGATGGCGCAAGGCGCCGACGCGCCGACCTGCGCGCGGCTCGGGTCGCTCGCCGCGGCGGAGATCATCCAGCATCTCGGGGCGCGGCCGCTCGTCTCGCTCGAAGCGCTCGCGCGGGAGACGATCGTCGCGGCATGACGGCTACCGCCATGGCCGGGCTCGTTGCTCAGCCCGGCGCTCCACGCCGTTGGGGGGCGAGGACGTCCCGAGACATAGCGGAGCCCTAAGCGCGCTTGCTCCCCGCGAGATACGCCTTGAATTCGCTCATGGACCCGAATTTGAAGGCGCCGTCTTCCGTCTCGGCTTCGATCGAACCGTCGGAAAAGATCATGTAGTTCGCGCCGCCGGCGCTATAGCGGCCAACCAGAGTCGGCGCCGGCTCCGGCTCCGCCAGC
>DASXGX010000101.1:0-20040 GCA_036488815.1 Roseiarcus sp. | reverse complement strand
CGGCTATGTGCGCATGCCGGAATATCGCTGGGGTATCTTCCTGGTTCCGCGCGATGAGACGCGCAAGATTCACTTTGGCGATCACATGGGCGAGACCGCGTGGCAGGATGTTCCCGGCGAATATCGGTCGACGCTGCGGCGCATCATTGTCACGCAGGGTGACACCGAGCCCGCTTCCGTCGAACAGCAGAAACTGCTGGGCAAGACCGCGCCTTCGCTGTACGACATGCGCAATCTCTTCCAGGTAAACGTGGAAGAGGGACGACACCTGTGGGCGATGGTGTACCTGCTGCATCGCTATTTCGGCAAAGACGGACGTGAGGAGGCCGAATACTTGCTTGAGCGCCGTTCCGGCGACACGAATAATCCCCGCATCCTTACGGCTTTCAACGAACAGACGCGGCACTGGCTGGCGTTCTTCATGTTCGCTTTCTTCACGGATCGCGACGGCAAGTTCCAACTGTCATCATTGGCGGAATCGGCGTTCGACCCACTCGCCCGAACCTGCCGCTTCATGCTCACGGAGGAAGCGCACCACATGTTCGTCGGCGAGACCGGCGTCGGGCGCGCCATCCAACGCACCTGCGAGGCGATGAAGCAGGCGGGCATTGAAGACCCTCACGACATCGAGCGGGTGCGCGCGCTCGGCGTGGTCGACCTGCCGACGATGCAGAAGAAGCTCAACCTGCACTACACGCTGTCGCTCGATCTGTTCGGCCAGGAGGTCTCGACCAACGCCGCCAACGCCTTCAACGCCGGGATCAAGGGTCGCTTCATGGAGCATCGTCTCCAGGACGATCACAGGCTCGTCGCCGCGACCTATCCCGTGGTCCAGTTCGTCGACGGCGAGATCAAGCTGGTCGAGGCGCCGGCGCTCACCGCGATCAACATGCGGCTGCGCGACGACTATACGCGCGACGCGGCCGGCGGCGTCGGCCGTTGGAACAAGATCATCGAAAGCGTCGGCGTCAGATTCGAGCTCAAGCTCCCTCACGAGGGCTTCAATCGCAAGATCGGCGTTTTCGCCGGCAAGCCTGTGAACCCCGAGGGCAAGCTCGTCTCCGGCGCGGAGTGGGACGCGAATGTCGGCGACTGGCTGCCCAGCAAATCGGACGGCGACTTCATCCAGTCGCTGATGAAGCCCTGCTTCGAGCCCGGCAAATTCGCCTCGTGGATCGCCCCGCCGAAGGTCGGCATCGACAACAAGCCCGGCGACTTCGAATATGTGAAGCTTCACATGGCGTGAGAATCACTTCTCCCCGCATAGGGCGTTCGTGAGAGCGCCCGTCTCCCGACGGGCTATGCGGAGAGAGGGAGAGAGGCAGGCGTGCGATGAACCAACCGATCAAACAGCACCTGATCAACCCCGAGATCTGCATCCGCTGCTACACCTGTGAGTCGATGTGTCCCGCCGGCGCGATCGAGCACGACGGCGTCAACGTCGTCGTCGACGCCTCCAAGTGCAACTTCTGCCTGGACTGCATCGCCCCCTGCCCGACCGGCTCGATCGACGAATGGCGAATCGTCGAGAAACCCTATTCGCTCGAGCAGCAATATGGTTGGAGCGAGTTGCCGCCCCAGCAAGTCTTGGCGGAAGCCGCGTTGGACGAAAGCGCGAGCGAGGCGCTCGACCCCGAGATAGCGCTTCTCCTCGCCGACGCGCATAGCGGCGTCGGCGGCCGGTCTCGCGCGCCGCGGTCGGCGACCAAGCCGACCATCAATCTCTATACGCTCGGCAAGCCGGCCGAGGCGACGGTGCAGGGCAATTACCGGCTGACCGCTTCGGGCGTCGACAACGACGTACGCCACATCATCCTCGACCTCGGCGGCCAGCCCTTCCCTGTTCTCGAAGGCCAGAGCGTCGGGGTGATCCCGCCCGGTCTCGACGGCGAGGGAAGGCCCCATCTGCCGCGACTCTACTCAGTGTCGAGCCCGCGCGACGGCGAGCGGCCCAATTTCAACAACCTCTCCCTGACCGTGAAGCGGGATGAGAACGGGGTCTGCTCCAACTACCTCTGCGATCTCGAGAAAGGCGCGAAGGTGCGCCTGACCGGCCCGTTCGGCGCGACCTTCCTGATGCCGAACGATCCCAAGGCGCGCCTTTTGATGATCTGCACCGGCACCGGCTCGGCGCCATTCCGCGCCTTCACCATGCGCCGACAGCGCAACGGCGGCCCTGAGTCGGCGGCGATGACGCTCGTCTTCGGCGCGCGCTCCCCCAGCGAACTCCCCTATTTCGGACCGCTCGCCAAGGTGCCCGATGCGCTGCTGAAGAAGCACCTCGTGTTCAGCCGGCTCGACAACGCGCCGCGCCGCTACGTCCAGGACAAATTGCGCGAGGAGCGCGAGGCGATCGGCGATCTTCTCATCGATCCTAGCGCCCACATCTACGTTTGCGGCCTGCGCGCGATGGAGGAGGGCGTCGAACAGGCGCTCGCCGCGATCAGCGAGAGCCGCGGCCTGCAATGGATCGCTCTGCGCGACGGCATGCGCGAGGAGGGCCGCTACCACGTCGAAACCTATTGATGCACGCCGCGCCGCTGGGAACTATAGTGCAATCCCAGGGGTTTGTCCGGGAGCTGTAATTCTAAGGGTCGGCGTCGTGAATGAGATCACCAACTTCCGTGGCGACGTCGTCGGCGAAAGCGGCTCGGAGCGTTCCGAGGCCGTCGACGCCTTCATCGCCGCGGTCGGCGAGCGTGTGCGCAAGGCGCGCCAGCGCAAGGGCATCGCGCGCCGGGTGCTCTCGGACCTCTCCGGCGTCTCGCAGCGCTATCTCGCCCAGCTCGAAAACGGCGACGGAAATATTTCCATCGGTCTCCTGTACAAGATCGCCCAGGCGCTCGGCCACCGCGTCGAATGGCTCATCGGCGAGGACGATCCCTGGGGCTCGGAGATCGCAAAAGTCGCCGATCTCTATCGCAGCGCGTCCGGCGAGAAGCGCCAGAAGGTGATGGCGATCCTCGAACCGGGCGATCCGGAGCGGCTGCGCCGCCGGCGCATTGCGCTGATCGGCCTGCGCGGCGCGGGCAAATCGACCTTGGGCAGACGGCTCGGCCAGGATTTGTCGCTGCCCTTCGTCGAACTCAACCGCGACATCGAGGAGCAGAGCGGCATGCCCGTCACCGACGTCATGGCGCTCTATGGACAGGAGGGCTACCGGCGCCTTGAGCGCCAAGCGCTGGAGCGCGTCGTCGCAACGAGCGACAGCGTGGTGCTCGCGGTCGCCGGCGGCATCGTCTCGGAGCCCGACACCTTCGCCTTTCTGCTGCGGCATTTCCATACGATCTGGCTCAAGGCGCCGCCGGAAATGCACATGAAGCGCGTGATCGAACAGGGCGACGAGCGGCCGATGGCCGGCAACCCGAAGGCGATGGAGGAACTGACCTCCATCCTCACCAGCCGCGAGGCGCTCTACGCAAAGGCCGAGGCCGTCGTCGACACCGCCGGCCGCACGCCAGAGGAAAGTGCGCAGGACCTCGTCGAAGCGGTGCGCAAGCTCGTGGTCAAGATCTGACGCTCGGATCCGGCGCCTCGCCAGCGTTCGACTCAAATCCCCGGGCCTCGCATCAGGCGCGCCGCGAATTGCGGCGTCGCATGGATTTGGTCTATGCAAGGGCCGACATAAGAGCCGCGCTCGATCAACCGGGTTCGGGGCGGCGGTTCACGACGGTCGGCCTCGCCATCGCCGACTCGCTCGCCACGAAAGGATCGGCGTCGATATGAGCGAAGTCTTCATCTGCGATTACGTCCGCACGCCGATCGGCCGCTTCGCGGGCGCGCTTTCCAGCGTTCGCGCCGACGACCTCGCGGCGCTGCCGATCCGCGAACTGGCGCGCCGCCAAGGCGATCTCGCCAATCGGATCGACGAAGTCTATTTGGGCTCGGCCAATCAGGCGGGCGAGGACAACCGCGACGTGGCGCGCATGGCGACGCTGCTCGCCGGCCTGCCCGACACGACGCCGGGTGTGACGCTCAACCGCCTGTGCGCCTCCGGAATGGACGCGGTCGGCGCCGCCTCGCGCGCCATCAAGGCGGGCGAAATCGAGATCGCCATCGCCGGCGGCGTCGAATCGATGACGCGCGCGCCGCTGGTGATGGCCAAGGCGGAGACCGCTTTCCAGCGTTCGGCCGACATCCACGACACGACGATCGGCTGGCGCTTCATCAATCCCCTCATGAAGAAGCAATACGGCGTCGATTCGATGCCCGAGACGGCCCAGAACGTCGCCGACGATTACCAGGTCTCGCGCGCCGACCAGGACGCTTTTGCGCTGCGCTCGCAGCAACGCGCCGCCGCGGCGCAGGCCCGCGGCGTCTTCGCGGAGGAGATCCTTGCGGTCGAGCTGAAGGACCGCAAGGGCGCCGTCACATCGTTCGCCAAGGACGAGCACCCTCGCGACACGACGCTGGAGGCGCTCGCCAAGCTCAAGCCGATCGTCCGTCCGGACGGCAGCGTGACGGCGGGCAACGCCTCGGGCGTCAACGACGGCGCGGCCGCGATGCTGCTCGCCTCGGCGCGCGCGGTCGAAGCCCACGGCCTCAAGCCGATCGCGCGCATTCTCGGCCTCGCCTCGGCGGGCGTGCCGCCGCGCATCATGGGGGTTGGCCCGATCCCGGCGGTCAAGAAGCTCACCGAGCGGCTCGGCCTCGCCGTCGCCGATTTCGACGTGATCGAGCTCAATGAAGCCTTCGCCTCGCAAGCGCTCGCCTGCCTGCGCGGCATTGGCGTGCGCGACGACGCGGAGCATGTGAACCCCAACGGCGGCGCAATCGCGCTCGGCCATCCGCTCGGCATGTCCGGCGCGCGGATCACCGGCGCCGCAGCGCTCGAGCTCAAGCGCCGGGGCGGCCGCTACGGTCTGGCGACGATGTGCGTCGGCGTCGGACAAGGCGTCGCGATCGCAATCGAACGGGTCTAAAAATCAGCCACGCTCACCGCCGCGAGACGGGCGCCATCCTGTAGTGGCCCACGCCCCACTCGCGGCCGCCCGCGTGGCCAAACAGTCCGGCCGTCGCCAGGAAGAACAGCCGCCAGCGGCGGCGCCAGAGGTCCGCCTCGCCGCCGTACGCCTGCCGCAGGATTTCGTCGATGCGAGTGCGATTGCTGTCGAAGCTGGCGAGCCAGTCGAGCGCCGTGCGCCGGTAGTCCGCCCCCGACCAACGCCATTCCGCCTCGACTTCGAAGAGATCGCCGAAGCGGTGGGGCAGGTCCTGGGCGGGCATCAGCCCGCCGGCCAGGAAATGCTGCGCCAGCCAGCCGATCGAATGGTTCTCGTCGAAGCGGCAGGAGTGCGACCGATGGGCGAAGACGTGCAGGAACATACGCCCGTCCGGCTCGAGCCACTCGCGGGTTCGCGCAAGCAGCGCCCGCCAATTTGAAATGTGACCGAACAATTCGATCGAGATGATGCGGTCGAATCGGTCGGCCGCCACGAAGAGGTTCAAATCGGCGGTTATCACCGAGAGATTGGGGAGAAAGCGCTCGCGGGCGCGCGCCTCGACGAACCGCCGCTCAGTTTGCGAGCGCGCGACGCAGACGATCGTGGCGTGGGGAAATTGCTCCGCCACGCAAAGCGCCAGGGAACCCCAGCCGCTGCCGAGTTCGAGAATCCGCTGCCCGTCTTCGAGGGCGGCATGCTCGATGGTTTCGTTCAACGCCAGCATCTCCGCTTCCGCGAGGCTTGTCGTCGGCTCCGGGTATAGGCAGCAGGAATACTTTCGGTGCGGTCCCAGGATGAGATCGAAGAATTCGGACGGCAGTCCCTCGCACGCGGGATGGGCGCCGTTGCTGCGGCGCTCGATCGGAAAATCCGCCATTTCCTGGATCAACCGGGTTTCCGCAGCCTCGGGCAGCCGCGCCAAGCGTCGCACGTCCGCGCGGGCGAGCCATTCGATGACGGTCAACGTCACGGCATCGGGCAGAGACGTGCGTTCCCCCATGCGGATTGCGCTCGTGAGGAGATTCATCGGCGCCCTTCTTCCAAGGAAAATGCTTAGCTCCGCCGAACACGAACGCTGCGACCGCCCCTGGTGTGTATACGCCGGAGACGGGAGTTGGTTGCGCAAGACGAGGCGAGATTTTTTATTGCGGGCTCCTCAGCGGCGGGCGATCAGCGCCTCGGCGGTCGCCTCGTCGGTAATCAGAACGGTGGGGCGGAAGAGCTTGAGGGCGCCGAGGATCGGCTCCACCTTGTCCGACCCGCCCGAGACCAGCACCCGCTTGGGCGTCTTCGCCAAGGTCGCGATCGAGATGGACATCGCCCGCTCGTTGAAAGGGTGGTCCACCAGCCGCCCGTCGACGTCGAAGAAGTTGAACAAGATGTCGCCGACCACGCCCCTGGCGCGCAAGGCCGCCTGGTCGGCCTCGGAGATGTCGCCGAAGACGTTGGTGGTGGAATTCGGGACGGTCGAGCCGACGCTGACGACGGCGGCGTCCAGCGAATTGGCGAAATCGAACACCTCGCCGAGGCCGCAGCGCTCGATCAGCGTGCGCTTGGTCGCAGCACTGTCGACCATCGCCGGCGCCGCGATGAGATAGCAGTCCGCCTGGAAGATGCGGGCGAACTGCCAGGCGAATTCAGCCGGATTGGCCTGGCGGGCGCGCGTGACGCCGCCGACCAGCGAGACCACCGACAGCCTGGGAACCTGCCGCTCGACGATGAAGTTGAGCGCACGGTCAAGCGTCTGGCCCCAACCGAGTCCGATTTTCATGTCGGGCTGCAGCATCGCCGAAATGTATTCGCCCGCCGCCGCGGCGATCGGCGCCCGCGGGTCGGCCTGCCGCGACGACAGCGGCGCGACGATCGCCTCGCCGACGCCATAGGCCTTCTGCAGTTCGATCTCGAGCCGCGACAGGCCCGCGACGTCGCGGCTGAGCGAAACGCGCACTTCGTTCATCGCGCGCGCCTCGGCGAGCAGCCGAACCACGGTGATGCGCCCGACGCCCAGCGCCTCGGCGATCGCGCTCTGCGTCATCTCCTCGGCATAGTACATCCAGGCGACGCGCTGGCGCAGGCGCGGCGACCTTCGGCTCGACGCGGACGAAGCGTCATCCTGGTCGCCGAGATTATCGTTCGCGGTCATCGGAACGGCCTCGCTTTCTCAACGCCGGGCCGGGGCGCCCCTCTCATTCGCCCGCAGCGACATTCTCCTCGACGAGGCGCGCGATCTCGGATCGCGCCTCGAAATGCGGCATGTGGCCGACGCCCGGGAAGAGGTGCAGCGCCACCAGGCCCGACAGGCCACGCGCGTGGCGCGCCGGAATGATTCGGTCGTCGAGACCGAAGATCACTTTCACCGGTCCGGCGTAATTCGCAAGCGTCTCGCGCAGGCTGATCGCTTGCGCGCCGTCGGGGAACAGCGTGGCCGCGATCGATCGCTGCGCGGCGGCGATGTCGCGCTCGCGTCGTTGACGGATCGTCGTCTTGACCATCGCCGAACCGAGCGCGCCCTCGTCGTTGGCGAGAAGGCGCATCCACGGCGCGAGACTGCGCTCGCTCTCAGCGCGCAAGAAGCCGGCGAGGAAGTCGCCGTTGACCTCCGGCCCGAGACCCGCGGGCGAGATGAGTGTGAGCGAGCGGGCGGACTTGCCGCGTCGCTTCGCCAGCGCGATGGCGACAGCGCCGCCGAGCGAATGGCCAATCAGATGGACATCGCCGACCCCTTCCTCGACGAGCGTCGCCTCGACCGCCTCGACCAGCGCTTCAAAACTCGAGTCAGCGCCGAGCGGCGACAGGCCATGCCCCGGCAAATCGAGCGCGAGAAGAGGCCGTCCGGGCCTGAGGCGCCCCACGAGCGGCCGCCAACCATTCAGGTCGGCGCCGAAACCGTGCAGGAAGGCGAGCGGCCTCCCCTGCCCGCGCGCGAGCCACAAGCGATTGAGCGCGCCCTCGGCGAGCGCAGGCGCCCCGCGCGCCGCGACGTCGCGCGCCTGAATGCGGCCATGTGGGCCCGAGCCGACGAGATGGGCGACTTCAACCCCGCTTTCGCGCGCGACGCGGCGCGCTGCGGGGGTCATGCGCGAGCGCTCGCCCGCTGGCCGCGGGGCGCGATCGTCCGGCGACAGGCTCTCGGCCGGCGCCGCGACGAACGGCGCGGGCGCGACGGCGCGAGCGGGTGCACTGACTCCCGCGGCGGAATAGTCCTCGTTCGGCGCGACGATGACGCCGACGACGGTCCCGACCGGCAACTGGTCGCCCGGCTTGGCGGTCACCGCACGCAGGACGCCCGAGGCGGCCGCCTCGATCTCCATGGCGGCCTTGTCGGTCTCGATCTCGAACAGCGGCTGGCCCTTCTCGACGCGCTCGCCTTCGGCGACGAACCACTGCGTGAGCTTGCCCGTCGTCATGTCCATGTCGACGCGGGGCAGGATGACCTCGACCGCCATGGTCAGACGCGCCCCTGCGCCAGCCGGCGCGCCGCCTCGAGAATATCGGGGACCTGCGGGACCGCGGCCTGCTCGAGCACGGGGCTGTAGGGGATCGGCGCGTCGGCGCCGCCGAGGCGCATGATCGGCGCGTCGAGATAGTCGAACGCCTCGCTCTCCGCGATTGCCGCGCTCACTTCGGCGCCGACGCCGAACGCCTTGACGCCCTCATAGACGCAAAGGAGACGCGAGGTCTTCTTCACGCTGGCGATGATCGTCTTCGTGTCGAGCGGCCGCAGCGATCTGAGATCGATCACCTCGGCGTCGATCCCCTCCTGAGCGAGCGCGTCGGCGGCCTCCAGCGCCCTGACCGCCATCATGCCGACGGCGGCGATCGTGACGTCGCGCCCGGCGCGGCGCACCTCGGCCTTGTCGAGCGGCACGGTGTAGTAGCCCTCGGGGACGTGGCCCTTGGTCTTGTAGAGCAGCTTGTGTTCGAACACGATCACCGGATCGGGGTCGGCGATCGCGGCGAGCAGCAGGCCTTTGGCGTCGTGCGGCGTCGTCGGCTCGACCACCTTCAGGCCCGGCACATGCGCGTACCACGCTTCGATGCTCTGACTGTGCTGCGCGGCGCCGCCGAGGCCCGAGCCTGTCGGCATGCGTATGACCAGCGGCGCCGAGACCGCGCCGCCGAGCATGTAGCGCAACTTGGCGGCCTGGTTGACGATCTGCTCCATCGCGAGGGTGGAGAAGTCGGAGAATTGCAGCTCGAACACCGGCCTCATGCCGGTGAGCGCCGCGCCGACCGCGACCCCGGCGCCCGCGAGTTCGGAAATCGGCGTGTCCATCACGCGCTCCTCGCCGAAGCGATCGACGAGGTCGCCGGTGACCTGGAAGGCGCCGCCGTAGACGCCGATGTCCTCGCCCATCAGGAAGACGCGATCGTCCGCCTCCATGGCGATCGCCATCGCCTCCTGAATGGCCATGGCGAAGCTCAATTCGCGCTCGGGCGCCGTCATCGGATCGTCTCGCTTCAAACGGTGTAGACGTCGCGCAGCAGCTCGGAGGGCTGCGGCCAGGGACTGGCTTCGGCGAACTGAACGGCGGCGGCCATTTCGGCTTCGGCGGCGGCGCGGATCGCCTCGGCGTCCGCGCGCGAGACGAGGCCCAGCGCCTCGATTTCCGCCTCGAAGCGCAGGATCGGATCGCGCGCCTTCCAGGCCTCGATCTCCTCCTTGCTGCGATAGCGATTGCGGTCGCTGCGCGAATGTCCGCGGGTGCGATAGGTCTTGCATTCGATGAGGGTCGGCCCCTCGCCGCCTCGCGCGCGCTCGACCGCCTGGAAGGCGGTCTCGGCGACGTCGGCGAAAGTGTTGCCGTCGACGATGACGCCCGGGATCGCGTAAGCGGCGGCGCGCGCGGCGACGTCCTTGACCGCGGTCGAACGCTCCAGCGACGTCGACATGCCGTACTGATTGTTCTCGCAGACGAAGACGACCGGCAGCTTCCAGACCGAGGCGATGTTGAGGGATTCGTGAAACGCGCCTTCGTTGTTGGCGCCGTCGCCGAAAAACGAAACCGCCACCGCCCCGGTCTTGCGCTTCTTGGCGCTCAGCGCGGCGCCCACGGCGATGGGGATGCCGCCGCCGACGATGCCGTTGGCGCCGAGATTGCCGCGACTCGGATCGGCGATGTGCATCGAGCCGCCGCGTCCATGGCAATAGCCGGTCTCGCGGCCGAGAAATTCGGCGAACATGCGGTTCACCTCAGCGCCCTTGGCGATGCAATGGCCATGCCCACGATGCGTCGAGGTGATGACGTCGCTGTCGGTGAGCGCCACACAGACGCCGACCGCGGTCGCCTCTTGGCCGATCGACAGATGCATGGTGCCGTAGCTCTGGCCGCGGATGTAGGAGTCCTCCGCGCTCTCTTCGAAGCGGCGGATCAAATGCATCTTGCGCAGCGCCTCGCGCACCTCGGCGATCGACAGCCGGTCGTAGATGCGGGGACGGTTGAAAGCGTCCGCAGATTCGCCGGCGGCTCGGTTGAGAACGGCGTCGGACAACAGTCCCCCCATTTCCAGGATTGGCGCAAGCGACGCTTGTGCCGAGCTTTGACGACGCGTCAATATTGAACTTTTGTTCTTACGTCAAACCGAATGTTCGCGATCGCAGCGGACGGCGCTAGACATCGCGCCGCGTGTCATTTTTGTGTAAGAATGCAGTGTTCGTTCCTCGCCCCACCATTGATCGAAAGTAGAATGACGGCAAACCAATCGGCGTCAGGCTTCGACGACGCCGCCCAAGGCGCGCCGGAAACGCCGGCGACAAGCCTCAATCCGTTGCGTGACCTGGCGTCGGTCAGCGCAGTTCTGAACACCGCGACGGCCCTGGCGCTGCAGGAGCGATTCGGCCGCCACGCCGCCACCGACGCGATTCGCGCCGTGCTCGGCGAGGCCCGCGTGGCGCTGCGCGCCGGCGCCTCGTTCGTGCCCGCCGCGGAGGACCTCGCGTCCAGCGCCCAAGCGCAACTCGAGGCGGAAGACGTCTCGGCTTTGCGGCCCCTGTTCAATCTGACCGGGACGGTGCTGCACACCAATCTCGGCCGGGCGATGCTGGCTGAGGCGGCGATCGAGGCCGCAATCGCCGCGATGCGCGATCCGGTCGCGTTGGAGTTCGACCTTTCGACCGGCCGGCGGGGCGAGCGCGACGACCACGTTCGCGCCGATCTCTGCGCGCTCACCGGGGCTGAGGACGCGACGGTCGTCAACAACAACGCGGCTGCTGTGCTGCTCGCGCTGAACACGCTTGCGCTCGACCGCGAGGCGATCGTCTCGCGGGGCGAATTGATCGAGATCGGCGGCGCGTTCCGTATGCCCGACATCATGGCGCGAGCGGGCGCGCGGCTGATCGAAGTCGGCACGACGAACCGAACCCATCCGAAGGACTATCGCGAGGCGCTGACGCCGCGCACCGGCGTCATCCTCAAGGTGCATACCTCGAATTACCGAATCCAGGGCTTCACTTCGGAGGTCCCCGCCTCGGAACTCGCGACAATCGCCGATGCGGCGGGCGTGCCCCTGATGAACGACCTCGGCTCGGGCACGCTGGTCGATCTGTCACACTACGGCGTCAAGCGTGAGCCGACCGTGCGCGAGGCGGTCGCGGAAGGCGCCGGCCTCGTCACCTTCTCCGGCGACAAGCTGCTGGGCGGCCCGCAGGCCGGCTTCATTGTCGGCCATCGCAAATTGATCGCGGCGATCAACCGCAATCCGATGAAGCGGGCGATGCGCGTCGACAAGATCCGGCTCGCGGCGATCGAGGCGACGTTGAAGCTCTACCGTGACCCCGATCGGCTTGCGGAGCGCCTGCCGACCTTGCGCCTGCTCGCCCGCCCGCAGGCGGAGATCGAGGCCCAGGCGCATCGCCTGGCGGCGCCGGTGGCGAAGGCCGTCGGCCCCGCCTTCACGGTGGCGGTCGGCGAATGCCGCAGCCAGATCGGCTCCGGCGCCCTTCCGCTCGACACGATCGCCAGCGCCGGGCTCGTCATTCGCCCGAACGCCGGCGGCAGCGCGCTCGAGCGGCTGGCCGTGGCGTTGCGCAGCCTGTCCTGGCCGGTGATCGGACGCAACGAAGATGGCGGCCTGACGCTCGACTTCAGATGCCTCGCCAATGAGGAGGCGTTCCTGTCGGTTCTCGAGGAATTGAGCAGCCATGCGTTGGCTTGAGCGTCTCCGGCCGCGGCGCGAGCCGCCGCGCGATGCGATGGCCGAAGCGCGCGCGGCGTCCGACGCGGGCGACTACGCGGCCGCCCTCGCCTTGTGGGGTCCGCTCGCGCACGCCGGCGTCGCGCGGGCGCAGAACAACATCGGCGCCTGCTTCTCCGAGGGCCTCGGGGTCGCGCGCGATCCGGAGTTGGCCGTCAAATGGCTCACGCTCGCCGCCAGCGGCGGCGACCCGACAGGACGGCGCAATCTGGCGACCGCCTATTTCAAGGGCCTCGGCGTCGAGGCCGATCCGGCGCGCGCCGCCGAGCTCTACCGCCAAGCGGCCGAACAGGGCGACGGCCCGGCGCAGGACATGCTGAGCTGGATGCTGCTCGAGGGCGAACCGACGCCCGCCGACATCGCCGAGGCGCATCGCTGGGCGCTCGCCGCGGCGGAGAACGGCGTCGCCACCGCCATGACGCGGCTCGGCACGTTCTATCACGACGCGATCGGGGTCGAGCGCGACGCGAGCGCCGCCGTCGAATGGTGGCGCCGTGGCGCGGCGCTCGGCGACGCCGACGCCGAGGCGCTGCTCGGCGCGGCGCTTTACCTCGGCCGCGGCGCTCCCCTCGAACGGGTCGAGGCGCTAGTCTTGCTGCTCAAGGCCGAGCGCGGCGGCAGCACCCTCGCAGCGCGCTACATCGTCGCGGCGCGCGCCGCGCTGACGCCGGACGAGATCGCCGAGGCCGAAAGCCGGGCGCAGCGCGAATTTTCGGGCTCGCCGCCATGATCATCGGCGCCGCCGGCCATATCGACCACGGCAAGACCGCTCTGGTCAAAGCGCTCACAGGCGTCGACGGCGACCGGCTCAAAGAGGAGAAGGCGCGCGGCATCACCATCGATCTCGGCTTCGCCTATCAGCCGATCGAGGGGGGCGGCGTTCTCGGTTTCATCGACGTCCCGGGGCACGAGCGCTTCGTCCACACGATGCTGGCCGGCGCCAGCGGCATCGACTTCGCGCTGATGGTCGTCGCCGCCGACGACGGGATCATGCCGCAGACCCTGGAGCATCTGGCGATCCTCGATCTGCTCGGCGTTCGCCGCGGCGTCGTGGCGGTGACGAAGGCCGATCTCGCGACGCCTGAGCGCCTCGCCGAGGTGACGGCGGCGATCGAGCGAGCAATCGCGGATACGGCGCTCGCGGGCGCCGACATCTTGCCTGTCTCGGCGCTGACGGGTCAGGGCATCGACGACCTTCGCGCGATCCTCGCCGTCGCCGCGGCCGAGACGGTCGACCGCTCCGCCGACGGCCGCTTCCGTCTGGCGATCGATCGCGCGTTCACGCTCCCCGGCGTCGGGGTCGTCGTCACGGGCACGGTGCTATCGGGCGCGGTTCATGTCGGCGACCATGTGACGATCAGCCCTTCCGGGCTGACGGCGCGGGTGCGCTCGCTGCACGCCCAGAACACGCCGGCCGAGATTGGCCGCGCGGGCGACCGCTGCGCCCTCAATCTAACGGGGCAAGCGATTTCCAAAGAGGCGATCCGGCGCGGCGACATCGCGCTCGATCCAGCGCTCCACGCGCCAACCGATCGCATCGACGCGACGCTGCGGGTGCTGCCGGGCGCAGCGAAGCCGATCAGCCAGTGGTTCCCGGTTCGCCTGCATCACGCCGCGAGCGAGGTCGGCGCGCGAATTGTGCTGTTGGACGGCGCGCCCATCGCGCCCGGCGGCTCAGCCGACGCGCAATTGGTGCTCGACAAGCCGATCGCGGCCGCGGCGCAGGATCGCTTCGTCATTCGCGACGTCTCGGCGCAGCGCACGATCGGCGGCGGCCGCTTCCTCGATTTGCGCCCGCCCAGCCGGCGGCGCAACACACCCGAACGGCAGGCGCAGCGCGCGGCGCTCGCGACGCCTGACGCCTCTGCTGCGTTCCTCGCCCTGCTCGAGGCCGCGCCCTTCGCTCACGATCTCAAGGTCTTCGCTCGCGACCATGCGCTGACCGAGGCGCTGACGGATCGGCTGGTCGAAGAGGCCGGCCTCGTCCTCCTCGAGTCCGGAGCGGACAAAATCGCCATGGCCTCGGGCCGCTGGCGCGCTTTCGCGGCCGGTCTTCAAGAACAGCTCGCCGCCTACCATGCGGCCAATCCCGACCTGCAGGGGATTGGCCGAGAAAAGCTGCGGCTGAGTTCGCAGCCGCGCCTGCCGGCGCGGGTCTTCGTCACCGCCCTGCAGCAATTGGCGCGGACCGGCGATCTGGCGCTCGACGGCGCGTTCGTGCGCCTGGCGAACCACACGGCGCGGCTCGCCCCGGGCGACGAGAAGGCGTGGGCGGAGATCGAGCCGATGCTCGGCGGCGAGCTCCGATTCCGCCCGCCGCGCGTTCGCGACCTCGCCGATGCGACGGGACGGCCGGAGCGCGATATCCGCAGACTGCTCAAGCTCGCGGGCCGCATGGGGTGGGCGGACGAAATCGCCCACGACCACTTCTTCCTCAGGGCGACCGTGCGCGAAATGATCGCGATCGCCGCGGAGGAGGAGCAACGGGCCGAAGGCGGCGCCTTCACCGCCGCGCAGTTCCGCGACCGCGTCGTCAACGGCCGCAAGGTCGCCATCCAGATATTGGAATTTTTCGACCGGCATGGCGTCACGTTGCGCCAGGGGGATTTGCGGCGGGTCAACCGTCGGCTATGGGATTTGTTCGGGCCTGTCGTGCTTTCCTCAGGCGCGACGAATGGAAGAGATACGTTCCTGGTGGGGCGTTCGGACTTCAAATCCGAGTGGGGCGGCAAGACCGCTCCAGGTGGGTTCGACTCCCACTCTCTTCCGCCAACCTCCCCGCAGAATGGATCGCGATGACGGCGGCGCGCAGCACGGATTTCGACGATTGGCTTGTTGCGACCTTCAACAAGGTCGGCTCCTTCACCATGCTGATCGTGTTGGTGGAGATCGGCGAGACCTCGGTGACGCTGCTGCGCTCCTCCTATCTGCACGTCGTCGGCGACGAGACGCGATGGCCCGAGATGGTGCGCCTGTTCGCCGCCTCGGGCGCGCCTTGGAACGGCGCGGCCTTCTTCCGGGCCGACCGCGGCGGCTTGGTGAACGACGGCGTCGCCAAAAAACGATTGGCGGAACTCGTCCACCATCTGCAAGGCGATCGCTCGCTCCTCAACGAGGGCGAATTCTTCGACGCCGCCGGCTTGCGCCTGAAGGTGGAGGAAATCATCCGGCACTAGAGCCCGCTGCTGTTAGGTGTGATCGGCGCGACTCCCTCTCCCCGCGCGCCGCGCGGGGAGAGGGCTGGGGTGAGGGGCCGGGTGATTAGCCGCACGCCTGCGGCTCCTCACCAAGCCCCTCATCCTGACCTTCTCCCCGCGCGCGGGGAGAAGAGATCCTGCGTCAACCTAACAGCAGCGCTATAATGCACGCTGCGAGCGGGGTTGGGGTAACGGTGTGTCTCGCCGGCAAGTCGCGCGTCGCTCCGGGGCGCCTCATTCGCCGGCTCACATTGACGACACGTCAAATCACCACGACCTTCGTCCCTTTCTCGACCCGCTGATAGAGGTCGATGACGTCGGCGTTGAGCATGCGGATGCATCCGGACGACACCGCTTTGCCGATGCTCTTCGGGTCGTTGGTGCCGTGGATGCGGAACAACGTGTCCTTGTTGTCCTGAAAGAGGTAGAGCGCTCGCGCTCCGAGCGGGTTACCCATGCCGCCGTCGGCGTGCTCAGGCAGATCGGGCTGGCGGGCCAGCATTTCCGGCGGCGGCGTCCAGCCGGGCCAGAACGCCTTGCGGCCGACCGCCGCTACGCCCTTCCAGGAGAATCCCTGCCGGCCGACGCCGATGCGATATTCGATCGCGCGTCCATCGCCCAGAGAGAGAAAGAGTTTTCGCAACTTCGTGTTCACGGTCAGCGTCCCCGCCGCTTCTCCCGTGGGATCGCTGACGACCCTGCGCGTCGTGAGGCCCATATCGACGTCGCCATCGAAGCCGCCCGGCGTCGAGTAGTACGGATCGGCGTCCGGCGGCAGGTAGTCCGGCGCTCCGACGATCGGCGAGGAGGCTGGCGGCGGCTCCAAGGACCCCGCAGAGGCGCCGCCCGCCGCTAGAACAGCGCTCGCCAGGCCGATAATGAAAAGACTTCGCGTGAAAGACATGCGCCCACACACCCTTAAAGCACACTAGAGTGTGGGGAACATTGCGGCGAAAATCGGGGTCTGCTCCCGCGATGCCAAAAGGACGACGGGCGCCCGCTTCGCTACGATTGCTTCATCCTGCCGCAAGGGCTGTAGCGGTCCAGAAAGTGCGTCAGACGATCCGCACGACCGGCTCGCCCTCGGTGACGGCTCCGATGATGCGGGCGCGCGGATAGCCGGCCGCCTCGATGCTGTCGCGGATGCCTTCGGCGCGCGAGGCGGCGCAGGCGACGAGCAGGCCGCCGGAGGTTTGCGGATCGGTCAGCAGCGCGCGCCGCCAGTCGGGAAAGTCCGGCGGCAGCACGACCTCCGCGCCGTAGCTCTGCCAGTTGCGCCCCGACGCGCCGGTGACATGGCCGGACGCCGCCAACGCCTCCGCCTTCGACAGCAGCGGAATGCGGCCGTAGCCGATTTCGAGGCCGAGCGCGCTGCCGCGCGCCAGTTCGAGCGCATGGCCGAGCACGCCGAAGCCGGTCACGTCGGTCATGCCGTGCACGTCCTCGTCCTCGGCCAGCGTCGCGCCGATCCGGTTGAGCAGCGTCGTCGAGGCGATCATCTCGGCGTAGGCGTCCTCCGGCAGCGCCTGCTTTTTATAGGCGGCGGAATAGACGCCGACGCCGACGCCCTTGGTCAGGATCAGCGCATCGCCGGGGCGCGCGCCGGAATTGCGCCGGATCGCCTTCGGACTTCCGAGCCCGATCACCGCCAGGCCGTAGATCGGCTCCGGCGCGTCGATCGAATGGCCGCCGGCGACCGGAATTCCAGCCTCGGCGCAAATCGAGGCGCCGCCCTCGAGGATCGCCTTCACCGTCTCGACCGGCAGCTTCCCGAGCGGCATCCCGAGGATGGCCAGCGCCATCAGCGGCTTGCCGCCCATCGCGTAAATGTCGGAGAGGGCGTTGGCGGCGGCGATCCGGCCGAAGTCTCTTGGGTCGTCGACCATCGGCATGAAGAAGTCGGTCGTCGCGATGATGCAGCGCTCATCGTCGAGCTGCCAGACCGCCGCGTCGTCGCCGGTTTCCGTTCCGACCAGCAATTGCGCGTAGGGCGCGGCGCGCGGCTGATCGGCGAGCAGTTGCTGAAGCACCGACGGCGCGAGCTTGCAGCCGCAGCCTCCGCCGTGAGCAAGCTCAGTCAGTCTGATCGGTTCTGTCGACATAGCGAAGCTCTCGGAAAGATGACATGCGCGCGCCTCGGCAGATTTAAGGCGGAACATTGCCGACGATAGCGTCCGGGTCTATCAGGTCGCGGGGCGCCAGCATAGCAAAGAGAGCAATGAACAAGGTGCAAGACTACAACAGAGCGCTGGGACCTGTCGTCTTTGCGCTCGTGGCGATCGGCGGCCTCTACTATGTGAAATGGTTCCCCTACGCCAATCGCGCATTCGTCGCCGCGGCCAACCACTCGATCGGCTCGTCGATCCTGATGGGCTCGGCCGCCGCGCCTCCGGCGCCGTCGCTCGACGCGGCGCTGGGTTACGCCCTCGCCTACGGCAAGGCGATCTGGCAGGCGATGGCGCTCGGGTTGCTGGTCGGCTCGGCGATCCAGGCGCTGCTGCCGGCGAACGCTGTCGCGAAGCTATTGGGCCGCGCGGCGTTCTCCAGCGCGCTTGCCGGCGGCCTGCTCGCAATCCCAGCGATGATGTGCACCTGTTGCGCGGCGCCGGTGGTGGCAGGCCTGCGCGAAAGGCGCGCGTCTCCGGGCGCCGCGATTGCGTTCTGGCTCGGCAATTCGGTGCTGAATCCGGCGACCCTCGTCTTCATGGGTTTCGTCCTCGGCTGGAACTGGGCGGCGTTGCGACTGGCGCTCGGCGTACTGATGGTGTTCGGCGTCGGCTACATGATGAACCGCCTGGTCACGCCCCGGGAAAGCGCCGCGGCGCAATCCGAGATCGCCGAACTCGCCGCGACAGAGGAGACCGGCGGCGTGTTCCTGCGCTGGCTGCAGATCCTTGCGCGCATGGCGCTGCGGTTGATCCCCGAATATGTCGTGCTGGTTCTCCTGCTCGGCGCGGCGCGGGCTTGGCTCTTTCCGCACATCGGGCCGGAGGTCGACAATCATCTCGGCTGGATCGTCGCGCTCGCCGTCGCGGGGACCGTCTTCGTGATCCCCACAGCGGGTGAGATCCCGATCATTCAGGCGATGCTTTCGCTCGGCATGGGCGTCGGCCCCGCAGGCGCGCTGATGATGACGCTGCCGCCGATCAGCGCACCGTCGCTCGCCATGCTGGCGCGCTCATTCGCGCCGCAGCGCCTCGCGCTCGTCACGGCGGCGGTGGTGGCGTTCGGGATCGCGGGCGGTCTGCTGGCGGTCGCCTTGCGGTTCTAGTTGTTCTCGAGCCGACGAGCGCCGCGCCGCGCAGAGTTGACCCGGGCCGCTCCACATTTGATCCGCTGAGCCGCTCGAATGAGCCGTTCGGACATCGGACGCGCCCGCTGAAGCAACTATCTACTGGTCCTAAGCTTGGACGAGGAGATTGCGATGACGCCCAACCCTATTGACGATCGCGGAACTGGGACGCGCGAGGGCGGCGACGGCAAGCCCGGCGCGATCTCCCGGCGCGGCTTTCTTGGCGGCGCCGCCGGCGCGCTCGCCGCCGCTACGTTGTCCACGAGGGCGCAGGCCGCGGACTCTCCGGCCAAACGGCTGACTGCTGGAACCCGCATTTTGGAGGTGAACGGCCGGCCTGCGCGGGTTTTCGGCCTTATGGGACCGAACGGACGGCCCGGACTTCACCTCGCCGTCGGCGAGCGGTTTCGGATCGACCTCGCAAATGAAACAGGCGAACCTACCATCGTCCATTGGCACGGCCAGTTGCCGCCCTGGATGCAGGACGGATTCCCCTGGCGACAGACGCCGCCCATCCCTAACGGCGCCGTGGCGAGTTACGACTATGCGCCGATTTCCGGGACATACTGGATGCATTCGCACCACGGCATGCAGGAGCAACGCCTGCTGACCGCCCCGCTCATCGTCGACGATGCGGCGAGCTTTCACGAGGATCGGCAGGACGTTGTTCTCATGCTGCACGACTTCAGCTTTCGCACCCCCGACGAGTTGCTTGCGAGTGTTACCGGCATGAGCGTCGCCGACGCGCACCGCTTGGCGCAGGGAAGCGCGGACGAAGGGCCTTCCATGGCCGCCCAAGACAAGCCGGGGATGGCCATGCCGGGCATGAGCATGTCAAAGGCCACCGCCCCCGCGATGCAAGGCATGGGCGCGATGCAAATGAGCACGCAAGGCCACAAAATGGCGGCGATGGATCTGAACGACATTCAATTCGACGCCTTCCTCGCCAACGACCGCACGCTCGCCGACCCGGAGATCGTGCGCGTGGATCATGGCGGCAGGGTTCGGCTGCGCGTCATCAACGGCGCGTCATCGAGCCAGTTCTGGATCGATCTCGGCGAACTCACCGGCCTTGTTGTGGCGACCGACGGCCATGACGTGCAGCCGGTCCCAGGCAAGCTTTTTCCGATCGCGATGGCGCAGCGGCTCGATATCCTGATCGATCTGCCGGCGACCGGCGCGTTCCCAATTCTCGCTCGTTTGGAAGGCTCGGTGCGGCAGACCGGCATCATCCTCGCCGCTTCCGGCGCGCCCATTTCGCGGATCGCGGATGCTGGCGCGCAGGCGGCGCCGCCGGTCGACAATTCGCTGGAGGCGCGGCTTGCGGCCGCGGCGCCTCTACCGGCCCGCCGCGCCGACGTCGTCCACACCGTCGCGCTCGCCGGCGCAATGAAACCCTATGCGTGGTCGATGA
>DASXGX010000016.1:0-23571 GCA_036488815.1 Roseiarcus sp. | reverse complement strand
CGTAGGCGGATTGTCGAGCGCATGCATGAATCTGTCGTAACCGTCGGAATTGAGCACGAACAGCCGCCGTTCGAGCAGCACGTCGATTGCGTGGCGCCGTGCGCTCTCGACCATGAACTCTGTGCGCGTCTTGCCCAACAGCGCCGCCGCATCGTCGATGAGTTGGCGAGTGGTGGCTTCGATGCGCAGATTGATGCTGCCCTTCCTGTCGGCGGCCAAAGATCGCTCAGCGACCATCACGGCCGCATTGTCAGGGTTGTCAGACGATTTGGCGCGAGCTTTTGACATGGCTCCAGCGTATCCGGCTCGTATTGACAATGTCAATACATGAAGCTTAGCTATGGCCGCGCGCCCGCGCCGCTTGCCTTTCCCACGCGGCTCGCTTATATGCCCCGCCATTCCACAGGCGGATTTTATGCGGCTCCTGATTCAAGGCGCCGCTCCGGTGGCGAGGCTCGCTTCGCTTCACATGATCCGCCGAGGCTCAACCGGACAAGGATAAGCTCCCATGGCTTTGCCAGATTTCACCATGCGCCAATTGCTCGAGGCGGGCGCGCATTTCGGCCACCAGTCGCATCGCTGGAACCCGAAAATGGCGCCTTACATCTATGGCGCGCGCAACTCGATCCATATCATCGACCTCGCCCAGACGGTGCCGCTCTTGCATCAGGCGCTGAAGACGGTCTCGGACACCGTCGCCAAGGGCGGCCGCGTGCTGTTCGTCGGCACCAAGCGCCAGGCGTCGGATGAGATCGCGGCCGCCGCGAAGCGCTCGGCGCAGTATTTTGTCAATGCGCGCTGGCTCGGCGGCATGCTGACCAACTGGAAGACGATTTCGGCGTCGATCTCGCGCCTGCGCAAGGTCGATGAGATGCTGGGCGAGGGCGCGAAAGGCCTGACCAAGAAAGAGCGCCTCATGCTGTCGCGCGAGCGCGACAAGCTCGAGACAGCGCTCGGCGGCATCAAGGACATGGGCGGCGTTCCCAATCTGGTGTTCGTCATCGACACCAACAAGGAAGCTTTGGCGATCAAGGAGGCCAACCGCCTCAAGATTCCGGTGATCGCGATCCTCGACACCAACAGCGACCCGGACGGCATCACCTATCCCGTGCCGGCCAACGATGACGCCGGCCGCGCCATTCAGCTCTATTGCGATCTCATCGCTCGCGCAGCGATCGATGGCATCTCGCGCAGTCAAGGCGCGCACGGCGTTGATCTGGGCGAAGCCGAGGCGCCGGTCGCCGAAGCGTTGCCGGAGACGATCGAGCCCGAGGCTTCTTCGCCCGAGCCGGAAACCTCGACCGACCGGTTCGAGCTCCTGGCCGCGCCGCGCGGCGCGCCGGACGATCTGGCCAAGCTCACCGGCGTCGGGCCGCAGATCGTGAAGAAGCTCAACGAACATGGCGTGTTCCATTATTGGCAGCTCGCCGCAATGACGCCGGAAGAGACCGCCAAGCTCGACGCCGACCTCAGGTTCAATGGCCGTATCGCCCGCGACAAGTGGAGCGAGCAGGCGCGCGAGCTGATGGCCGCGGAGGTTGAGGTCTAGGCCGCGCGTTCGGCCTTAAAGAAGCGAAAGAGGGACGTGAATGGCGACCATTGCCGCCGGACTGGTCAAGGATCTGCGCGAGAAGACCGGCGCGGGCATGATGGATTGCAAGGCTGCGCTGAGCGAGACCGACGGCGACATCGAAGCGGCGGTCGATTGGCTGCGCAAGAAGGGCCTCGCCAAGGCCGCTAAGAAGAGCGGGCGGGTGGCGGCCGAGGGACTCGTCGGCGCCGCCGTCGAGGACAATGTCGGCGTCCTCGTCGAGGTCAATTCCGAAACCGACTTTGTCGCCCGCAACGACGACTTCCAGGCGCTGGTGCGCGGCGTGCTCGCGGTCGCCATCGACAAGGGCGCCGCGGTCGACGCCGAGGCGATCAAGGCCGCGCACTACCCGGGCGGCGGCACGGTCGCCGAGGCCGTTGCGAACGCGATCGCGACGATCGGCGAGAATATCACCTTGCGCCGCGCGCATGGCCTGCATGTCGCGCAAGGGGCGATCGGCCATTACGTGCACGGCCAGATCGTCGACGGCCTCGGCCGCATCGGCGTCATCGTCGCGCTCGAATCGACTGGCTCGCACGACGCGCTGGTCGCGCTCGGTCGCCAGGTCGCAATGCACGTCGCCGCCGCGAGCCCGATCGCGCTCAATGCGGAAGGCGTCGACCCTGCGGTCGTCGCGCGCGAAAAGGCGGTGCTCGCCGACAAGAACGCGGGCAAGCCGCCGCATGTGCTGGAGAAGATCGTCGAATCCGGCCTGAAGACCTACTACAAGGAGGTCTGCCTGGTCGATCAGCCGTTCGTCCACGACCCCGCCAAGACCGTCGCCCAGGCGGTCAAGGAGGCGGAGAAGACGGTCGGGGCGCCGATCGCGATCAAGGGCTTCGTGCGCTATGCGCTAGGCGAAGGGATCGAAAAGCCGGCCGAAGAGGCGTAAGGCTTCGATCTTCGGGCGGCCCACGGGCCGCCCTTTTTGCGTCGGCGCCCGCTCGCCGATGGTCTTGCCCAACTCGCCGGATCTGGCCTACCTCGATAGGGCCTGACCCATTCCCTCGAGATCGGGCTCGCCCGGCCTCGCGCGACACCCCGCCATCAGCAGGAGACCGCCTTGATCGACAGAGCGCCCGCGAGACCCCTGTTCGACCGAATCGTCGTCAAACTCTCCGGCGAAGCCCTCATGGGCCCCGACGCCTTCGGCCTTCATGCGCCGACGGTGCAGCGCATCGCCGCCGATCTGAAGGCGGCGGCGGACCTCGGGACGCAGGTGGCGGTGGTCGTAGGGGGCGGCAATTTCTTCCGCGGCCTGCTCGGCGCCGACAAGGGCATCGAGCGCGCGCGCGCCGACTCGATCGGCATGCTGGCGACGGTGATGAACGCGCTGGCGATGGAAGGCGCGCTCGAGCAGATCGGCCAGCCCGCCCGCGTGCTCTCGGCGGTGGCGATGCCCTCGCAGTGCCAGCCCTATTCCCGCCAGGCGGCGCTCGCCCATCTTGTCAAGCACCGCGTCATCATGCTTGCCGGCGGCACCGGCAATCCGTTCTTCACCACCGACACGGGCGCCGCGCTGCGCGCCGCCGAACTCTCTTGCGACGCAGTGATGAAGGCGACCCAGGTCGACGGGATCTATTCCGCCGACCCTAAGAAGGATCCGTCCGCAACCCGCTTCGAGCGGCTCTCCCACGACGAGGCGATCGCCCGCAATCTCCAGATCATGGACACCGCGGCCTTCGCCTTGGCGCGCGACAATCGCATTCCGATCGTCGTGTTCTCGATCAACGAGCCCGGCGCGATCAAGGCTGCGCTGCTCGGACAGGGCCGCGCGACCTACGTCATGCCGTGACGGCGCCGATGTCGTGAACAGCGGGTGCGCCAAGGCGTCTTGGATTGCTCACGAAATGGCGTAGGGTGAACGGGAATGCAAGCCGGACGGCGAACGCCGCCGCAGGGAGGAACGGGTGGCGAATTCCGCGACAGCGAGCCGAACGCTCGCCGGACGATGCTTCTGCGGCGCCGTCAGCTACGCGGTCGCCGATGAATTCCTCTATGCCGCGAACTGCCATTGCGGCAACTGCCGGCGCACGACCGGCTCGGCCTTCAAACCGTTCGCCGGCATTGAGCGGGACAAGCTGACCATCACCCAGGGCGGCGACAAGCTGATGATTTTCGGCGGGGAAAACGCCAACGACACGCATTGCAAGGTTTGCGGCTCGCTTCTCTATTCGGTGGTCCGCGCCGGCGCCTTCGTCCACGTCGCCATGGGGACCCTCGTCGACGATCCGACCATTCGTCCCTCCAAGCATATTTTCGTCGGCTCCAAGGCGCCGTGGTTCACGATCACCGACGGTCTGCCGCAGTTCGAGGCGCATGCGCTGGCCTCCTCGTCGGTCGCGCCATGAGGCCGCGCTTCGAACAACGCGTCCCGAGGGAGGATAGGGTTTTGAAGGCAACCGCAGCGCGGCACGGCAAAGTCCGCACGGTCGTCCAGGTGACGAGCGGCAATTTCCTGGAGATGTTCGACTTCTTCCTGTTTGGTATCTACGCGAGCTACATCGCCAAGGCCTTCTTCCCGAGCGATAGCCAGTTCGTCTCGCTGATGTCCGCATTCCTGAGCTTCGCGGCGGGCTTTGCGATGCGGCCGATCGGCGCGGTCGTGCTCGGCGGCTATATCGACCGCATCGGGCGACGCAAGGGTCTCATCCTCACGCTGTCGATCATGGCGTGCGGCACGGTGCTGATCGCCTTCGTGCCGGGCTATGCGACGATCGGCGTCGCCGCGCCGATTCTGGTCGTCGCCGGCCGACTCCTGCAAGGCTTTTCCGCGGGCGTCGAACTTGGCGGCGTCTCGGTCTATCTCGCCGAGATGGCGCCGCCGGGCCGCAAAGGCTTCTATGTGAGCTGGCAATCGGCGAGCCAGCAGGTGGCGATCGTCGTCGCCGCGCTGATCGGCTTCTCCGTCAACAAGCTGATGGCCCCGGCGGTTCTCGCGGACTGGGGTTGGCGCATCCCCTTCGTGATCGGCTGTCTGATCGTCCCCCTGCTTTTCGCCCTGCGCCGCTCGCTCCAGGAAACGGCGGAGTTCGAGGCGCGCACGCATCACCCGGAGTTTCGCGAGGTGGTGCACACGCTCGCCCGCGATTGGGCGGTGGTGCTCGCCGGCGTCGGCATGGTGGTGATGACGACCGTCTCGTTTTACCTCATCACCGTCTACACGCCCTCGTTCGGAAAGAACGTCCTCCATCTCGCCGAGACCGACAGCCTGCTCGTCACCATCGTCGTCGGCGTCTCGAATTTCGTCTGGCTGCCGATTTCCGGCGCGCTGTCCGATCGCGTCGGCCGCCGACCGATCCTCATCGCAACGACGCTGATCGCGCTCGCCACCGTCTATCCCGCGCTGGCCCTGCTGGCGCGCGACCCGACGTTCGGCCGCATGGTGGCGGTCGAGCTTTGGCTGTCGCTGCTCTACGCCTGGTACAACGGCGCCATGGTCGTCGCCCTCACCGAGGTCGTTCCGGCGAGCGTGCGCACAAGCGGCTTCTCCCTCGCCTACAGCCTCGCGACCACTTTGGGCGGATCGTCGCTGGCGATCTCGACCTGGCTCATCCACGTGACCGGCGACAAGGCTTCGCCGGGCTATTGGATGAGCTTCGCGGCGCTGTGCGGTCTCGCGGCGACGCTGTTCGTCTATGCGGGCAAGCCGCGTCAGGCGGGCGCCTTGGCGCCGCCTTAGCGCGCGCTCACAATCTCGAGAAAAATGGCGCGAACGGCGCCGCGCGGGCGACGACGCAGGTTGTGTCCGCCCGTGATCCACGCTCAATGCACAACGCAGTTAACAAAGAGGAAGCGACAGATATGAAGGCTGGGGACATGGAACAGCGCACGACTGCGCAAATAACGTGGCGCTTCGTGCCCTTTCTGATGGTGTGCTATTTCGTCGCCTATCTCGATCGGGTGAATGTGGGCTTCGCGAAGCTGACCATGGACGCCGACATCGGCATCAGCGACACGATGTTTGGCTTCGGCGCCGGCGTGTTCTTTCTCGCCTACTTCGTCTTCGAAGTCCCCTCGAACCTGTTGCTCGACAAAGTCGGCGCCCGTCTCTGGATCGCCCGCATCATGTTTTCCTGGGGCCTCATCTCGGGCGCGATGGCGTTCATCCCCCATCTCTCCAAAATCACCGGGCTCAGCGGCGAACACACGTTCTACGCGCTGCGCATTCTTCTCGGCTTCGCCGAGGCGGGATTTCTTCCCGGCATCATTTATTTCCTGACGCTGTGGTTCCCCGCGACCTATCGCGGGCGCATCGTCGGCTACTTCATGTCGGCGGTCCCCCTTTCCTCCGCCCTCGGCTCGCCGGTCTCGGCTTGGCTACTCGGCCTCGACGGGCTGGCGGGCCTCAAGGGATGGCAATGGTTGTTCGTCGCGGAGGCGGTTCCCTCGCTCATCCTGGCCGTCGTCACGTATCTCTACCTGACGGACCGCCCCGCTGACGCGAAGTGGCTCGACGCCGACCAGCGCAAGTGGCTGATCGCCAGGCTCGCCGCGGAGGACAAGGCGCGCGAGCACGTTTCGCCCGCCGGCATCCTCGCGAGCCTTTATGACTCGCGCGTGCTCGCCATGTCGCTCATCTACTTCGGGGTCGTCGCCTGCCTCTACGGCGTCGGCTTCTGGCTGCCGACGATCGTCAAGGGGTTCGGCGCGACGATCGCCATGACGGGCTGGATCAGCGCGATCCCCTATGTCGTCGGTTTCGTCGGCATGATCTGGTGGGGCAAGCGCTCGGACGCTCGCATGGAACGCACGATCCACCTCGCCATTCCCCTGGGGATCGCGGCGATCGGCGTGGGAGCGGCGGCGTTCCTCGGCGATCCGCTGCTCAAGATGATCGCTTTGACGTTCGGCGCCTTCGGCGTCTTCGCGGCGCTGCCGATCCTCTGGACGCTGCCGACGGCGATCCTCTCAGGCGCGTCGGCCGCGGCGGGCATCGCGGCGATCAATTCGATCGGCAATCTCTCGGGCTATTTCGGCCCGTTCGTGATCGGCTGGATCAAAGACCACACCGGCAGCTTCGCCTGGGGCCTCGCGACCGTCGCCGCATGTTCAGCGGTGGCGATGGTGATCGCGCTGGCGCTCGGCCACGACGCCGGGTTGGAAG
Organism: Roseiarcus sp.; assembly: GCA_036488815.1. GTDB lineage: Bacteria > Pseudomonadota > Alphaproteobacteria > Rhizobiales > Beijerinckiaceae > Roseiarcus. The sequence goes on along the minus strand of DASXGX010000016.1, from coordinate 16,873 downwards.
CCGACCCTGAGGAAGCGCCCGCGCCATGAAGGCGCGGTAGCCCGCGCCGTCGACGCTGGAGACTATTGCGCCGGGCGCGCGATCCCGAGCACAAGATCGGCCAGCCGATCAGCGGCGTCGGCGACGCCCGCCGCTTTCGCGGCGTCGGCGGCCGTCTGCAGGGCCTTGGGATCGGCCAGCGCGCGGCGCAGCAGATCGACGAGCCGCTCCGGCGTAAACTCGCTCTGCGGAATCACCGTCGCGGCGCCGCCATCCCCCAGCATGGCGGCGTTTGCGGCTTGATCCTGGTCGAGCGCGTGCGGGAAGGGCACGAGGATCGACGGCCGGCCGATAACGGCGAGCTCCGAGACGGTCGAAGCGCCCGCGCGGCCGACGACGAGATGCGCAGCCGCGATTCGCGCCGGAAGATCGGTGAAGAATTCGGCGAGTTCGACCGGAAAGCCCATACGCGCGCAGGCGGCGGCGACCCGGCTCTTGTCCTCGCCGCGGGCCTGCATGGTGAGGCGGATGCGAGCGCGCTCCTCGAGCGACAGCAGCATCAGCGCAGCGGGAATGACGTCAGCCATCACCCTCGCGCCTTGCGAGCCGCCCGTGACGAGCAGACTGAGCCGCCCGTCCGCCGCGGGATACGGCGTCGTCGCGGCGGCGATGACGCCCGGACGCACCGGATTGCCGGTGAAATGGGTTTTTGCGCGCGCAGCGGCGCCGCCCCCTTTCAGGTCGGGGAAACCGGCCCCAATGAGCGAGACGCGGGCGGCTAGGAAGCGATTGGCCCGCCCCATCACGGCGTTCTGTTCGTGAAGGACGGTGGGCGCGCCGAGCAAGGAAGCGGCCAGCAAGGGCGGCACGGTCGGATAGCCGCCGAAGCCAACCACCGCCCGCGGACGCAGCCGCGCGACGAGCCCCAGCGCCGCGAGGAGGCCGGCGCCGAGCACCAACGTCGCACGCGCCTTGCTGAACGCCCCTGCCCCTGTGGTCGTCGCCGCAGGGATGGAATGGATGGCGCGCGCCGGAAATTCGCCGCCGTACTTCAACGCGCGCGAGTCGGTCGCCAGCTCCACGTCGACGCCGCGCCGCGCCAAGGCGGAGGCCAACGCGGAGGCGGGAAAGAGATGGCCGCCGGTGCCGCCCGCCGCCAGGAGGATGCAAGGCGAACCGCTCATGCCGCGCGCGCCGTCTTCGCGTGGAGATCGGCGAGCGGGCGCCGGCGCGTCAGTGCGATCAGGAATCCCATGCCGAGGCCGAGCGCGAGCAGCGACGAGCCGCCGTAGGAGATGAACGGCAGCGTCATGCCCTTGGCGGGGATCGCGCGCAGGTTGACGGCCATGTTGATCCAGCTCTGCACCCCAAACATCAGCGTGAGGCCCGCAGAGGCGAAGCGGCAGAACGGATCCTCGTTGCGAAGCGACAGCATAAGCCCGCGAAACACGATGAAACCGAAGAAGGCGATCAGCGCGAGGCAGGCGATCATGCCGAATTCCTCGCCGGTGACCGCGAACACGAAATCGGTGTGCGCGTCCGGCAAGATGCGCTTGTAGACGCCTTCCCCTGGGCCACGTCCGAACCAACCCCCGGAGAGAATGCTCTGCAGTGCAGTGTCGACCTGGAACGTGTCGACCATGCCGCCGATCGAATCCGGGTCGATGAAGCGGAGCACGCGTTCATGCACGTGCGGCGACAATTTGAACGCGGCGAAACCGCCGATCGCGCCGACGCCGCCGAGGCCGAGCACCCAGAACCAGTGCAGCCCCGCGGCGAAGAACAACGCCGCCCAGACGAGCGAGACGAGCATCGTCTGGCCGAAGTCGGGCTGCAGGATCAGCGGCACGATGGTCGCCGGCAGGAGCAGGAAGGCGAGGATCTTCCCGGCGAGCGCGGGCGAGCCGGCGCGCCCGCCTTCCGCGAAGGCCCACGCGCACAGCACGACGAAGGCCGGCTTGATGAATTCCGAGGGCTGCAGGCCGAAGATCCAGCGGCGCGAGCCCTTCACCTCGGCGCCGAACAGCAGCGCGAGAATGATGAGCGCCATGCTGACGACGAACACGATCAGCGCCGCGCGACGTACGTGGCGCGGCGACAGGAACGAGACGCCGATCATCAGCGCGGCGGACGGGGCGAGAAGCTCGGCCTGCCGGTTGACGAAATGGAACGTCGAGAGATTGAGCCGTTCGGCCACCGCTGGGCTCGCCGCCAGCGCCATGACGACGCCGACGACCATCAAGGCGATGAACGAGCCGATCAGCCAAAGATCGACGGTGCGAAACCAGTCGGCGACGGGGCCGCGCTCCGTTCTCGACATCATGATCGGTTCCCCTCAGGCTTTTGCTGCGATCAACGCGGCGACGATCTCGCGGAAGCGATCGCCGCGCGCTTCGAAATTGGCGAATTGGTCGTAGGACGCACAGGCCGGCGACAAGAGAACCACCGGCTCGCCGGCGGCGCTGAGCGCGGCGTCGCGAGCGGCGGCGGCGACCGCGTTGGCAAGCTCGCCGCAGCGCTCATACGCGGCGGCGCCTTCGAGCGTATGGGCGAAGTCTTCACTCGCGGCGCCGATCAGATAGGCTTTCGCGACGCGGGGAAGCAGCGGCCGCAACGGCTCGATCCCGCCTTCCTTCGCCTTCCCCCCGAGGATCCAGAAGATGTCGCGGAAAGACAGCAGCGCCTTCTCCGCCGCATCGGCGTTGGTCGCCTTGGAATCATTGACGAACAGGACGCGGCCGATGCGGCCGACCTGCTCCATGCGATGCGCGAGGCCTGGAAAGCTCGCCATCGCCTCGCAGACCCCGCTCGACAGGCCAAGCGACCGAGCGGCGGCGAAAGCGAAGGCGGCGTTCTGGCCGTTGTGGGCGCCGCGCAACGCCGAAGCGGCGGCAAGGTCGCATCCCTCGGTCGGCTGCCCGCGAACGCGAAGCAGCCGCCCATCGACATAGACGTCGGCGTCAGCCGCTGCGGCGCCGGAGATCCGGCGCACGGCCCGGCCGTTCGTTTCGAGGCGTTCCGCGATCGCGCGGCACGCCTCGTCGTCCACGCCGACGAGCGCGACGCCCGAATTGGCGACGAGGCGCTCCTTGATCGCCGCATAGTTCGCCATCGAGCCGTGGCGGTCGAGATGGTCAGGCGTGAGGTTGATCAACACGCCGACGCTCGGCGCGAGCGAAGGCGCGAGGTCGATCTGAAAGGACGAGCATTCGACGACATGGACGCGGTCAGCGGAAGGCGGAGGCAGATCGAGGATCGGCACGCCGATGTTGCCGCCCATCGCGACGTCCCGTCCGGCCTCGCGCAGGATGTGCGCAATCAGCGCCGTCGTCGTCGACTTTCCGTTGGTTCCTGTGATGGCGACGAAGGGCGCGTCGGGCGCGCGCGCCGCGCGCTCTCTGGCGAAGAGTTCGATGTCGCCGATGATCTCGAGCCGCGCCTCTTTCGCGCGCTCGACGGTCCAATGAGGCTTGGGATGGGTCAGCGGCACGCCCGGCGCCAGCACGAGCGCAGCAAAGCTGCTCCAGTCGGCGGCGTTGAGATCGAGCGGCGCGAAACCCTCGGCGGCGGCGCGGGCGCGCGCCTTTTCGTCGTCGTCCCAGGCGGCGACGTCAGCGCCGCCCGCGACGAGCGCGCGCAAGGTCGAGAGGCCCGAGCCGCCGAGCCCGAACAGCGCGACGCGCCGACCGCGGAAGGTCTCGACCGGCGTCATGCTCACCTCAACTTCAGCGTCGAGAGGCCGACCATCGCGAGCACAAAAGCGACGATCCAGAAGCGCATGACGATCTGCGGCTCCGACCAGCCGAGCTGCTCGAAATGATGATGAATCGGCGCCATGCGGAAGACGCGCTTGCCGGTCAGCTTGAACGAGGCGACCTGCACGACGACCGACAGCGCCTCCATTACGAACAGGCCGCCGATGATCGCCAGCACGATCTCGTGTTTCACCGCCACCGCCATTGCGCCGAGCAGGCCGCCTAGCGCGAGCGAGCCGGTGTCGCCCATGAAGATCTGCGCCGGCGGCGCATTGAACCAGAGGAAGCCGACGCCGGCGCCGATCAGCGCGCCGCACACCACCATCAAATCACCCGCGAAGGGCACGTGGTTGATGAGGAGATAGCGCGAATAGAGGACGTTGCCGGCGAAATAGGCGATGAGTCCGAGCGTCGCCGCCGCGATCATGACAGGCACGATGGCGAGGCCGTCCAGGCCGTCGGTCAGATTGACGGCGTTGCCGAAGGCGACGATGACGAACGGGCCGAACAGCAGAAAACCCCAACCGAGATCGAGGACGTAGCCGTTGACGAACGGCACGGCGAGCGACGTCGCGCCGACCACGCCGGTTTGCATCATCGCGTAGCAGGCGATCGCCGCGATGACGAACTCGCCGGCGAGCCGGGCGCGGCCGGAAAAGCCGCGATGGGACTGCTTCGTCACCTTGAGATAATCGTCGTAGAAGCCGATCGCGCCGAAGCCGATCGTGACGAACAACACGATCCAGACATAGGGGCTCTCGAAGCTCGCCCAGAGCAGCGACGAGGCGATGAGCCCGAACAGGATCATCAAGCCCCCCATCGTCGGCGTGCCCTTCTTGGTGAGAAGATGCGACGCTGGCCCGTCGGCGCGGATCGGCTGGCCCTTGCCCTGCTTCAGGCGCAGGGCCGAGATGATCATCGGCCCGAAGAAGAAGACGAGCAGCAATCCCGTCGTCGCCGCGCCGAGCGTGCGGAAGGTGAGGTAGCGGAAGAGGTTGAAGATCGTCGCAATATGCGCGAAGTCTGCCAGCCAAGTCAGCATCGATGTTTCCTATTGCCGCGCCTGAGCGGACGAAAAGCGTTCCCGAAGGGCGGCGACCACCGGACCCATCCGGCTGCCGTTGGAGCCCTTGATCATCACCACGTCGCCGCCGCGCAGCGCGTTCGCCAGTTCGTCCTGAATATCCCGCGAGCGCTCGGCCCACCCCGCGCGTATGGACGCGGGGGCTGCGTCGTAGAGCGCGCGGGTCAGCGGTCCCGCGCCGAAGAGAAGATCGACGCCGTTGACGCCGAGCGTCTCGGCCAAAGCCGCGTGCATCGCCGCGCCGTCGGCGCCGAGTTCCAGCATGTCGCCGATGACGGCGATGCGGCGTCCGCCTTGGGCCGGCCGCGCCGCGCCGAGCAGCGCCAAAGCGGCGCGCATCGAAGCCGGGTTGGCGTTGTAGCTCTCGTCGATGACTGTGAAGGGCCCGGTTGCGCTGTTGAGCGTGAAGCGCTCGCCGCGCCCTTTCTGGGGCGCGAAATCGGCGAGCGCGGCGGCCGAGACCTCGAGGTCCGCGCCGAGCGCCGCCGCGGCGAGCAGCGCCCCAAGCGCGTTTTGCGCCATATGGACGCCCGGCGCGCCGAGCGAGAACAGAAGGTCGCGGCCAAGAACATGCGCGCGCACCCGGCTTCCGCCCGCTTCGTCGCGCGCCTCGACGAGCCTCGCGTCGCAGCCCATTTCAGCGCCGAAGCTCAGCACCTGAGCGCCGCGCGCCTTGGCGGCGCGTTCGAGGCGCGCGAACTGCGGGGCGTCGCGATTGAGAACGGCAGTCGCATCGGGCTCGAAAGCGGAAAAGATCTCGGCCTTGGCGTCGGCGATCGCCTCGATCGAGCCGAGATGTTCGATGTGAACCTGGGCGATGGTCGTCACCAGCGCGACATGCGGACGCGCCATCGCGACGAGCGGCGTGATCTCGCCGGCGTGATTCATGCCGATCTCCATCACGCCGAACGCCGTCGCGGCGGGCATTCGCGCGAGGGTCAGCGGTACGCCCCAATGATTGTTGTACGAGGCGACGGAGGCGTGCGTAGAGCCGCTCTTGGCCAACGCGACGCGCAGCATCTCCTTGGCGCTGGTCTTGCCGACCGATCCGGTGACGGCGACGATTCGCGCGGCGGTGCGGGCGCGGGCGGCGCGCCCCAGCGCCTCGAGGGCGCGCAATGTGTCTACGACCGCAAAAGTCGGCTCGTGCGCCGCGAGGTCGCCGCCGCGCGGCCGAGCAATCACCGCCGCTGCGGCTTCCGCCTCGAAGGCGCGCGCGACATGGTCATGGCCGTCGTGCACATCGCCCCTGATGGCGACAAAGAGGTCGCCCGGCTGCAACGTGCGGGTGTCGATCGAGACGCCCGCCACCGGCGCGGCCAAGGGCGCGCTCGGCGGCCCTAAGACGCGAGTCAGTTCGCTCTCGCTCCACAGCGCTTCGTTCATACCGCCTCCTGCAGCGCCGACCGCGCCACTTCGGCGTCGGAAAACGGCAGCGTCCGTTCCCCGATGATTTGGCCCGTTTCATGACCTTTGCCGGCGACGACGAGCGCGTCGTCCGGCCCAAGCGCGGCGATTCCGGCCCGAATCGCCTCCGCGCGGTCCGCAATTTCGCGCGCTCCCGGCGCCGCGGCGAGGATTGCGGCGCGAATCGCCGCAGGATCCTCCGACCGCGGATTGTCGTCGGTGACGATCACGAGGTCCGCGCCGCGCGAGGCGATCGCGCCCATCATCGGCCGCTTGCCAGGGTCGCGGTCGCCGCCGCAGCCGAATACGACGAGGAGTCTGCCCCGCACGAAGGGACGCAAGGCGGCAAGCGTCTTCTCTAAAGCGTCGGGCTTGTGGGCGTAGTCGACGAAGACAGGCGCGCCGTTCTTTTCGCCGACGCGCTCGAGGCGGCCGGGCGCGCCTTCAAGCGTCTCGAGTGCGCGGGCCACCGGCGCGGGATCCGCCCCCAAGGCGATGCAAAGGCCAGCCGCGACGAGCGCGTTGGAGACCTGGAAATCGCCTGGCAGCGGCAGGAGCGCCTCGAATCGACTGCCGTCGTGTTCAAAGGCGATGCGTGTCGAAAAGCCCTCGCGATCCGCCGAAAGCAATCGAAGCTGGTCGCCGCCCGCCCCGACCGTGAAGACGCTCAGACCGCGCGCCTTCGCGGCGCCCGCCACGCTGGGCGCGACGTCGCTGTCGGCGTTGATCACCGCAGGCGCGCCCGCTGGCAGCAACGCGCGGAACAGGCGCAGCTTGGCGGCGAGATAGTCCTCGACGGTCGCGTGATAATCCATGTGGTCGCGCGACAGGTTGGTGAAGGCGCCGCCGGCGAAGCGGACGCCGTCGAGACGCTTCTGGTCGAGGCCATGCGAAGAGGCCTCGAGCGCGAGATGCGTCACGCCGGTCGCCGCGAGGCGGTCCAGCGCCTCGTGAAGGGCGATCGGGTCCGGCGTCGTCAGCGAACCGTACAGGCTGAGGGGACGCGAGACGACGCCGAGCGTGCCGAGCGACGCCGCCTCGTAGCCGAGCCTCGCCCAGATTTGCCTGACAAAGGCCGCGACCGACGTCTTGCCGCTGGTGCCGGTGATGGCGACGATGCGCTCAGGCTGGCGCGGATAGAAGCGGGCCGCGGCGAGCGCAAGCGCCGCCCGTGCGTCGGCGACGCGGACGAAAGTCGCGGCGAAATCCGGCGCCCGCTCGCCGACGATCACACTCGCGCCGCGCGCTGCGGCGTCGGCGGCGAAAGCGAGGCCGTCGCTCTTCGTCCCGGCGAGCGCAAAGAAGACGTCGCCGGGCTTCGCCTTGCGGCTGTCGACACAAAGACCGCCGATCTCGCGCGACGCCAGCGCCGCGTCCGGTCCGCTCAGGTCGAGGATGTCGCCGAGTTGCTTCACTCCTTGCCCACCCTGTCCGCGTCGGCGCCATAGCCGAGCCGCGCGATGATCGGGAACGGCTGGTCGGGGAACTTGGGAGCCGGCGGGCGGCCTTCCAGCGGCTCGATCCGCTCGATCAGGCGGCCTGTGACCCGGCCCGCGTTCCACGCCGCCGTGTGATAGCCGCCGTCCTGCGGCAGCCCCTGCGGCTCGTCGTACATCACGAGATAGAGGTACTTCGGCTTGTCGGCCGGCGTCATCGCCATGAAGGTCGTGAACACCTTGTCGTGGTCGTAGTGACCATGCACGATCTTGTCGGCGGTGCCCGTCTTGCCGCCGACGTAATAGCCGGGAATGTTGGCGAAACCCGCCGAGCCGTGCGTCGCATTTGAGCGCATGAGGTAGCGGATCGATTCGGAGGTCTGCGCGCTGACGACGCGATGGGAGACGGCCGCCGCCTCCTCCTGCGTGCGGGGCAGGAAGGTCGGCGTCATCAGGTTGCCGCCGTTGACGAGCGCGGCGACGGCCATCAGCGCCTGGATCGGCGCGACGTTGAGGCCCTGGCCGAAGGCGATGGTCATCGTGTTCAGTTCGCCCCAATGCTTAGGCACCAGCGGCTCGGCGCTTTCCGGCAATTCGGTGCGCAGCCGGTCGAGCTGCCCCATCTTCTTCAAGAACGCCTGGTGCGCCTCGACGCCCACCATTAGCGCCATGCGGGCAGTGCCGATGTTCGACGAGTGGGTGAACACCTCGGGCACGCTCAGCATGCGATGCGTGGCATGGAAGTCGTGAATCGTGAAGTGTCCGTAGCGCAAGCTTTCGCGCGCGTCGATCTCAGTATTGAGGTTCACCTTGCCCGCGTCGAGCGCCATGGCGATCGACAGCGCCTTGAAGGTCGATCCCATTTCGTAAACGCCGACGTTGACTCGATTGATCTTGTCCGGGTCCTTCGCGTCAGCCGGCTCGTTGGGATCGAAGTCGGGCAGCGATTCGAGGGCGATGATCTCGCCCGTGTTGACGTCGATGATCGCCCCCGCCCCCGCCTTGGCGCGGAATTTCGCCATGCCGGCGAGCAGTTCGTCGCGCAGCGCGTGTGTCGCCCTCAGATCGAGCGACAGGCGGACCGGCTTCAAGGCGGCGCGATCGACGGTGAAGCCCGGCACGTGCGGATCGGTCAGGCTCTGCTCGTCGAGGTATTTCTCCATGCCGGCGATGCCGATATTGTCCTTGTCGACGAAGCCGATCACATGCGCGCCGATCGGGCCGTTGGGATAGATGCGCTTGTTCTCGGGGAAGAAGCCGATCCCCGGCAGGCCGAGATGGAAAATTTCGGCCTGCTCCTTCTGCGTGACCTGGCGCTTCACCCAGACGAAGCCCTTCTTCGAGTCGAGGCGCTCGCGCAGCTCCTTGGCGTCGACGTCGGGCAGCACGGCGGTGATGAGCTCGACGGCCTCATCCTTGTCGATGATGCGGCGCGGGTCGGCGAAGACGGACATCGTCTTGACGTCGGTCGCGAGGATTTTCCCATTGCGATCCAGCAGATCCGGCCGCGCGCCCGAGGCGGCCTGATCGGCCGCCGCCTTCAGCGACTGCGGCGGTTCGTGGGAGAGACCGAGCACGACGAGCTTGACGGCGATGCCGAAGTAAGCGGCCGTCATCGCCAACGCGATGAGGCGGATGCGGCCCGAGCTCTTGTCGAGGCGGGTCGAGAAGAGATCGCGCACGAGAGTCTTGGCGCGCGCGAGCCGGCTCGGGCTCGTGGTCTTCTCGGTCGAGGACGTGTCGGACATTCCCTACCTCACCGAAGGCGTCGCACCGCCGGCGGCGCCGGCGCTAGGGGTCGCGGATTGCCCGAGCAGGCCCAGCGATTCGAGCTTGCGACCAATCGAATCGACTTTCGGCGTGCGCTCCGGCAGGTCGTCCGCCTTGACGATCTGATTGAGAGCGAGCGGCTGCATGTCGAGTTGCTTGTCGGCGAGCGCCTGCAGACGATCCGGCCGGATCAGATGCGCATATTCCGCGCGCAGAAGCCGGATCGCGTCGCGCTCCTTGTTAATGAGGTGGCGCGTTTTGACGATCTGCTCGGAGGCGTAAATCGTCTGGTACTTGACGCTGTAGACATAGGCCGCCGAAGCGATCAGTGCGCCGATGGCGGCGACGTGAAGAAACCGCCACATCAGCCTCTCCTCTCACGCGCCGCGGGCAAGCGCGTCAAAGCCTCGATTGCCGCGTCCCGGCCGCGGGCAGGAGCTTGCGTCCGCTCGCCGAAGCGCAATTTGGCCGAACGGGCGCGCGAATTTTCGGCGAGCTCACGCTCACTCGGCGGGACCGGCTGCCCTGGCGGAACCACGAAGGTCGGCGCTTCGGGCGCGGGTTCTCCCGGCAGCAGGCGCGAGAGCGCGCGGCCGCGGCCGGACCGACGGGCGAGGAACTGCTTGACGATGCGATCTTCGAGCGAATGGAACGTCACCACGACGAGCCGTCCGCCTGGCGCGAGCGCCCGCTCCGCCGCCTCCAATCCGCGTAGCAGTTGGCCGAGTTCGTCGTTGACGGCGATGCGCAGCGCCTGGAACGCGCGCGTCGCGGGATGAGTCAATTCGCCGGGCCGCGCCGGCGCGACGCGGGCGATCATCTCGGCGAGTTGCCGGGTCGAGGCGTAGGGCGCGGTCTTGCGGTCGGCGACGATCGCCCGCGCAATGCGCCGTGCGGCGCGCTCCTCGCCGAAATGATAGAGGATGTCGGCGATTGTCGCTTCATCGTCCTCGCGCAGGATGTCGGCGGCGCTGCGGCCCGCCGCCTCCATGCGCATGTCGAGCGGCGCGTCGACGCGAAGCGAGAAGCCGCGCTCGGCTTCGTCGAACTGCATCGAGGAGACGCCGATATCGAGCGCAACGCCGTCGAGCGGCCCGAGGCCGGCCCCGCGCGCGAGCGCGTCGAGATCGCCAAAGCGGCCTTGGGAGAGCGTGAGGCGACCTTGTGAAGCCGCGACGAGCGGTTGCCCGGCCGCTATGGCGGAAGGGTCGCGATCGACGGCGATCACACGCGCGCCGCGATCGAGCAGAGCGCGCGTATAGCCGCCGGCCCCGAAGGTGCCGTCGAGATAGAGACCGTCTGATTTGACGTTTAGCGTCTCGAGCGCTTCGGCGAGCAGCACGGGAATGTGGCGAGCCGGTCCGCCGGCGGCGACCGCGATCTCGCCGCGACTCGCGTTCATTCCCGTGCCCCCATCGCCGCGGCTCGCGCCTGCCGCGCGCCAAAGTCGGCCCTCAAGCGGCGCACTCGAGCTTTGGCCTCCTCGAGATGCTCCGCGAACCGACTCGGCTCCCAAATCTGAAACTTGTGCCCATGGCCGACGAAGGCCGCCTCGTCCGTAACTCCCAACATCGAGCGAAGCCGCTCGCTCAACACGATCCGCCCCTCCGAATCCACGCGAAGTACCTCGCTGGCGCCGAGCAAGGCCGTCGCCAAATCCTCCCGCTCTTGCGAATAAAGCGGCGCCGACTCGAGGAATGCATTGATCTCGCTCAGCAGACGCGCGCCGCCGCAGTCCAGCGCCGGAGCGTCGAGCGAGGGATGGACGAAGATTCCCTCGAAACCGTCCTTGGCCAGCACGGCGCGGAAGGGCGCCGGCACCGAAAGCCGGCCCTTGGCGTCGAAGCGATTGGTGTAATGGGAGAGGAAGCGGTCCAAGGCTCAGCCCTACCCCAACGCAACGCGCAATCCGCCACGTCGACTGCGAGATTTCGCTCGCGCTCGCCGGCGACGGACCGATCAGACGATCTTCTGACGGGATGGCTTGGGATAGCATGGGCCTATATGGGCGTCAACGAATGTCGGGCCCGCCGAAAGCGTCCGCCGGGCCGCTCCGTATTAGAGGTTGTTAGGGTTAAGGGCGCGTTAGGATGAACGGCGGGTGCGGCGCGCGGGCCGCGCAAACCGCTGGAAACTGATAGGTTCGCATGGTTGACGCGCCAGGGAGGCTCCGTTGTCCCGCAAGATCGCCCCGATTTTCGTCGTCCTCAGTTTCGCGCTCGCCGAATCGGCCTGGGCCCAGCAACCCTCGCCACCCGCCCCGCCGACGGTCTCGGTCGTCGGCGTCGCCACCGAGGAGGCGCGGCCCGACATCGTCCTGGCGAGTTTCGAGATCTTCGATCAGCGGCCGACCGCAGCCGACGCGGAGGGAGAAAACGCCCGCATGACGGCGGCCGTCCTCGACGGCCTCAAGGCCTCGGGCGTCGCCGCCAAGGACATTGCGACCGTCGGCCTCAGGCTCTCGCCTGTCTGGGGCGAGGAGCGCGACGCCAAGAACAATGCGATCGTGAAGCGCACGCTGACGGGATATGAGGCGTCGAACACGTTGAGCGTGACGATGCGCGCGCTCGACAAGGTCGGCGCGCTCATCGCCGAGGCGGTGCAGAACGGCGCGAACTACCAGGGCGTCGCATTCGACCTCTCCGATCGCGAGCAAAGAGAGGACGCGCTGCGAATCAAGGCTGTCGCCAATGCGATTCATCGCGCTTCGCTCTACGCCGAAGGCGCCCAGATGAAGCTCGGCGCGGTCCAATCGATCGGCGCCGATGGCGCAGAGCCGGCCTATCGCCCTGCGCCGCGGGGCAAGGCGATGATGACCGCCGCGGCGAGCCCGATGCCGGTCGAGCCCGGGCTCATCAGCCTCGCCGAGAGCGTGACTGCGACCTTCGCGCTCGTCTCGCCTCAGTAAGCGGATCAGGCCGAGGCCTCGTCGGCGCGGAATTTGGCGTAGCCGGCGGCGCGCAGATCGCAGGCGGGGCAATCGGCGCAACCCCAGCCCCAGTCATGGCGGCGGGTGCGGTCGCCGTTGTAGCAGGTGTGAGTCTCCTCGCGGACGATCGACACCAGCGTCTCGCCGCCGAGGTCCCGGGCGAGCCGCCAGGTCGCCGCCTTGTCGACCCACATCAGCGGCGTCTCGATGACGAAGCGTGACGACATGCCGAGATTGACGGCGACCTGGAGCGCCTTGATCGTGTCGTCTCGACAATCGGGATAGCCGGAAAAATCGGTCTCGCAGACGCCGGTCACGAGCCGTCGAAGACCGCGCCGGTAGGCGAGCGCCGCCGCGAAGGTCAAAAAGAGAAGATTGCGGCCGGGAACGAAGGTGTTCGGCAGGCCGTCCGCCTGCATCGCGATCGCCATGTCCCGCGTCATCGCCGTTTCACTGATCTCGGCGAGCGAAGAGAGGCTGAGGCGGTGGTCTTCGCCGAGCTTTTGGCCCCAATGAGGAAACGCTTGCGTCAAGGCCTCGCTCACCCGCGGGCGCACGTCGAGTTCGACGCGGTTGCGCTGGCCGTAGTCGAAGCCGATCGTCTCGACGTGGTCGAAACGATCGAGCGCCCAGGCGAGGCAGGTCGTCGAGTCCTGGCCGCCGGAGAACAACACGAGCGCATTCGTCTGATCCATCGAGGCCTCCATCACGTGCGCCCCTGTCCTAGACAATTGCGGCCGCTTGGAGGAAATCTTCGGCGCGAGATGCACAAAGGAGCCCGCCCGTGGACATTTCCGCCTTTCGCGCGTCTTTGACCGCCGCGGCGCCGCCCGCCGGCCTCACCCCCGCCCTGCAGGCGCTGTGGTGGGACGCCAAGGGCGATTGGGACCAGGCGCACGATTGGGCGCAGCGCGACGAACGCGGCGCCGGAGACTGGGTCCACGCCTATCTGCATCGCAAAGAGGGCGACGCCGGCAACGCCGCCTATTGGTATCGCCGAGCCCGCAAGTCGATCGGCGCCGGTTCTCTCGATGACGAATGGCGCGCGATCGCCGCCGCGCTGCTCGCCGGGGATTAGACCATTTTGTGTTTTGACTGACCAGCCCCGGTCATTGCGAGCGCAGCGAACCGGTCCACGTGGCGCCGACGATGGAAGCGGAAGCATCGATGGAAGCGGAAGCATCGATCGCTTCGTCGCCGCACTCCTCGCGACGACGATTGGAGGTCATTGCAGAGCTACCCTGACGCTCTTCCTGGCGTCACGCGTCCTGCGTGTCGAACATGAATATATCGGCGCCGCCGGTCGCGAAATTCTGGAGATCTCCCGTGGCGGCCTGTCCCTCGGGGCTCGCGAAGCCGCTCTGGATCGCCGCCATGTCGTCGAAGTCCAAGGTCGCCACCAAGTAATAGTTCGACAGACCGGCCGGAGTCGCAACTGGCCCCTTACTGATCTCGTATTTCCTCAGTCCGGGAATTCGCTTTGCAATAGAAATGTGCTTTTCGGAGTAATAGCGATCGAACGCTGCGGTGTCCGATGGGGTTTTGTACAAAACAACGACTCGAGCCATTTGCTGTCCTTTACTTCGAGCGCTAGCGGTCAATTGCAATTATTACACTTATTGGTATTGTTAAAACCGCCAGCGCTCGGTGTCAATCGGCGCCCGATGACCCGCGGACGCGCTCAAAGCCCCAGCATCAGCGCGAGGTTCTGCACCGCCGCGCCGGATGCGCCTTTGCCGAGATTGTCGAACTTGGCGACCAGCGTCGCCTGCCGCCGCGCCTCGTTGGCGTAGACGTGGATGACCATCTCGTTGGTGCCGTTGAGCGCCTCCGGCTCCAAACGGGGCTGCGCCGCCGTCTCCTCGGCGCTCGCGACCTTCACATATTCGACGCCGCGATAGTGCGCGCCGAGCGCCGCGCGCAGATCCGCGCCGGTCGGCTTGGTCGCCAGCGCGTCGAGCTGCAAGGGAATGCTGACGAGCATTCCCTGCCGGAAATTGCCGACGGAAGGCACGAACAGCGGACGCGCGCTCAAGCCCGAATAGGCGCAGATCTCCGGCATGTGCTTGTGTTCGAAATTGAGGCCGTAGAGCTCGAACGCGGGCGCGCGGCCGCTCTCATAAGCCTCGATCATCGACTTGCCGCCGCCGGAATAACCGCTCACCGAGCCGATCGTGACCGGCGCGTCCTTCGCAATGAGGCCGGACTCGGTGAGCGGGCGCAGCAGCGCAATGGCGCCGGTCGCGTGGCAGCCGGGGTTGGTCACCTTGCGGGCGCGAGCGATTTGATCGGCCTGGTCGGCCGTCAACTCGGGAAAGCCGTAGGTCCAGCCGGGCGCGACGCGATGCGCGGACGAGGCGTCGATGACGCGCGGCGCCTTATCGCCCATCCCGTCGATCAACGCCGCCGTCTCCTTGGCCGCGTCATCGGGCAGGCAGAGAATGACGACGTCGACCTCCCCCATCAGCGAAAGCTTCGCCGCCTGATCCTTGCGTTGCTCCGCCGGGAGGCTGCGCAGCGTCACCCCCGCGAAATCCGCGAGCTTGTCGCGGATCTGCAGGCCGGTGGTTCCGGATTCGCCATCGATGAAAATAGTGGCTGTCATGATCGTCTCGCTGGAAGTGAGCAACGCGGCGCACGGCGGGAGCCATGCGGAGAAGAGGTCAGCGTCGGCGGAGGCGTGCGGCGATCATGCGAGTTCCTTGCAACATCGGCAGGGCGGCGTCAAGCGATCAGGCGGTCGCCGCCTTGTTCAGGCCGAGCCGCTCCTCGACCGCCTTGCGCATCAGGAACTTCTGCGCCTTGCCGGTGACCGTCATCGGGAATTCGTCGACGAACTCGACGTAGCGCGGGATCTTGTTGTGCGCGATCTGGCCTTCGCAGAAGCCGCGCACCTCCTCGACGGTCAGCGTCTCGCCCGCACGCACGCGAACCCAGGCGCAGAGTTCCTCGCCGTAGCGTTCGTCGGCGACGCCGAACACCTGCACGTCCTGGATCTTCGGATGCCGGTAAAGAAACTCCTCGATCTCGCGTGGATAGAGGTTCTCGCCGCCGCGGATCACCATGTCCTTGATGCGGCCGACGATATTGCCGTAGCCCTCGGCGTCGACGGTGGCGAGATCGCCGGTGTGCATCCAACCGGCGGCGTCGATCGCCTCGCGCGTCTTCTCCGCCTCGTCCCAATAGCCAGACATCACGGAATAGCCGCGCGTGCACAATTCGCCGGGTTGGCCGCGCGGGACGATACGGCCCTGCTGATCGACGACCTTGACCTCGACATGCGGATGCACGCGGCCGATCGTCGTCACCCGCCGCTCGACCGAATCCTCGGTCGAACTCTGGAAGCTCACCGGGCTCGTTTCGGTCATGCCATAGGCGATCGTCACGTCGCGCATGTGCATCTCGCCGAGCACCTTGCGCATCACGGCGATCGGACACGGCGCGCCCGCCATAATGCCGGTGCGCAGCGAGGTGAGATCGAAGCGCGAAAACTCCGGGTGCTCGAGCTCGGCGATGAACATCGTCGGCACGCCGTAAAGCGCCGTGCAGCGCTCGGCCTCAATCGTCGTCAACGTGGCGAGCGGATCGAATCCCTCGCCGGGATAGACCATCGCCGCGCCGAGCGTCACGGCGGCGAGATTGCCCATCACCATGCCGAAGCAATGATAGAGCGGCACGGGAATGCAGATGCGGTCCTCGAGCGTCAGGCGCATCGCGCGGCCGGTGAAATAGCCATTGTTGAGGATGTTGTGGTGGCTGAGCGTCACGCCCTTGGGCGAGCCGGTCGTCCCCGAGGTGAACTGGATGTTGGCGGGGTCGTCGAACTGGATTTCGTCGCGCATCGCCGCGAGCGCCGCCCGCTCGGTTTCACCGCCGAGCGTGCCGACCTCCTCGAAGCGAAGCGTTCCCGGCGCCTGCTCGCCGATCTGAATGACGATCCGCAGGTCCGGCAGCTTCGCTGCTCGCAGGGCGCCTCGCTCGGCCGTCGCAAGCTCGGGCGCCAGCGTATTGACCATGCCGATGAAGTCGCTCGTCTTGAAGCGGGTGGCGACGACCAGCGCGGCGCAGCCGACCTTCTTCAGCGCATATTCGAGTTCATGCAGCCGATAGGCGGGATTGATGGTGACGAAGACGAGCCCGGCTTCGGCCGCGGCGAACTGGGTCAGCGTCCATTCCGGCCGATTGAGCGACCAGACGCCGATGCGTTCGCCGCGCTGCAGCCCGAGCGCCAGCAAGCCGGCGGCGAGATCGCGGACGCGGGTGCGCAGCTCCTTCCAGGTCCAGGCGACGCCATGACTGGGCGATATCAGCGCCGGCCGCTCGGGCCAACGCGCGGCGGCTTCGCCGAGCTGCTGCCCAATGGTCGAACCGAGCAGCGGTTCCGCGCTGACGCCGCTGACATAGCTGAATGCCGTTGGAGTCACCAATCCCTCCCGCTTCGGCTCGGATTTGCCGCGGGAACGCTCCGCAATTCGCCCGCGCATGTCAAGCGTATGGCGGCGGGCATTGGGCG
>DASXGX010000070.1:0-167219 GCA_036488815.1 Roseiarcus sp. | reverse complement strand
CGCCTGAGCGTTTCTCAGCGCCTCCTCCGCGTGTCTGCGTTCGGTGACGTCCATGACCGTGCCGACGAATACGAGGTCGCCGGACTCGCTGATTTCGGGCTGGCCCATGCTTTGCAGGTGCTTGACCGCTCCATCCGGCAGAACGATCCGATACTCATGTTGGAACTGAATTCTTTCGCGCGCGGCGCGCTGGAGACCTTTCTCTAGCCAAGGCTTATCCTCAGCGTGAACCCGCTCCATGTAGGTCGCGAGGGAGGGCCGCGTTGTCGCCGGATCGTAGGCAAAGATGCGGAAGTGCTCCGCAGACCAGGAAACCTCGCCGGTGCTGACCGTCCATCGCCAGCTGCCTGTGTGACTGATCCGCTGCGCCTCGGCAAGCGAAGCTTCGCTGCGCAGCAGATCGTCCTCGGCCCGTTTCCGATCGGTGATGTCGACCGCGACCACGGCAAAAAGGGGAGCGCTCCCCGCAATGGGAACCGCGATGGAACGCACCTCGGCCCAGGTCACGCCGCCGTCCTTTCGCCGGTAGCGCTTTTCGACGCGCCGAGCGAGCGGCTCCCCGATTGCGAGCGCCGTATTGATCACCTCGTTGGCGGTGCGGTCGTCCTCATGGGTGATGTCGGCGGGCGAGCGGTTACGGAGCTCTGCTTCAGAGTAGCCGGTCATGGTCTGAAACGCGGGGTTTGCCGCGACATAGCGCGCGTGCGAACCCGTCAAGGCGACGCCGACCGGGACATTTTCGAACAGGTTGCGCCAGCGCGCTTCGCTCGCTCGCAGTGCGTCTTCAGCCCTCCGCCGATCTCGGTTTTCGCCAATCAATTCGGCATAGAGACGAGCATTCTCCAACGAGATCGCCGCCTGCGACGACAACAGCTTCAATACCGCGATGCGGGCCGGCGTGAAAACGGACGCGGCCAGGTTGTTTTCGATATAGAGCACGCCCACCATCTCAGTCTGTTTGATGAGCGGTAGACAGAGGACCGATCGAGCGTGCTTTTGAATGACGTATCGATCCGCCGCGAACAGCTTTTCCTTCGAGGCGTCATTTGAAATCACCGGTTCCCGGGTTCGGATGACATACTGCAATATCGACTCGGGGAGGTCCGAGGTCGCTGCGCGCGCCTGTCGGAGATTGACCTCGATCGTGTCGAGCCCAGTTGTCGCTTCCGCTTCGATCCAAAATTGGTCTTTCCGCGGCAGAATCAGCAGGCCTCGTTCAGCCCCCGCATGTTCGACCGCGATCGTCATGAGCGTTTTGATCAGGTTTTCGAGGACGATCTCGCCAGACACGGCCTGCGAAACTTTGATCACGGTCGCAAGGTCCAGATGTTCGACCGAGGCGCCGATCGTGCTCGTCGAGCCGGTTTCCTGGTCTCCCTCCCTCAGGAACGGATAGAGCTCGTCGAGGCGCCGCACCTTCCCATCGGCTCCCCAACGCAGGTAGGCGTAGCGGGCGTTGCGCAAGTAAAGATCGGCGAATTGGTCGAACCCGCGCGCCCTGTAGAAGGCGGAAGCGCGCTCATAGGCGATCGCCTCGTTGTGGACGAAGCCATTTGAACTGGCCGAGCGGATCGCCGTTTCATAAAGGCGCATCGCGTCGCCATCGCGGCCTTCGATGCGCGCGATCTCGGCGCCCACTAACGCAGCGCGGTTCTCGAAATTCTCCGGGCAGTTGGCCGCCCAGATTTCAAGCTGCCGGTGGTGCGCCGTGAGAGCCTCGGCGCGTTGCGGCCGCTCTCCGGCCGTCGCAGATTCCCACGACGCCGCCAGAGAAAGTGCGCCGTAAAAATGATACTCCGCCGTTTCAAAGTGCGATGGCGACACCCAAATCATGCGTCGCGCGCGCTCCGACGCCTCGAGGGCCGCCGCATAATCGCCCGCAAAGAAGCGCGCCTGAAGCTTGCGGGGCCAGTACATGCTCTCCGGTCCCGTCAGGTCAGCGTTCTCGGCGAAGCGACGCTCCATCTGACGCTCGTCGAAATGCTCGTCGTCAAGGCGGCCGAAAATCGGCGTCAAGCCACGGAGCGTTCGAACGAGTCCGAGGTGGCCGGCTATGGCGTCGCCGGCGAGACCGAACCGGATCTTCCGCGTAAACGCCAGACCACGCTCCGCTTCGCGTTGCGCCTCGTCCAGCGGATCGCCCGCCGCGAGAAGGTTCGTGGTGAGGTGATTGCAGCAGTATCCCGCAAAGGTGAGATCGCCGATCGCGTTCGCCGCCTCAAACGCCCGGCGTATAAAATCGCGGCCGGACCGGACGTCTCGCGTCCACGGCAGCACAACGCTGCCAAAGATCATAAACGCCCTGGCCTTGAAGCGCGTCAGCCCGCGCTGTTCCACAAGGTCACAGCCGAGCCGGCCGAATCGAAACCCGGCTTGGTAGTCGCCGAAGCGCTCTCCAGCGATCAAGCCAAGCGCCACGTAAGCGTAGCACGAGCCGTCACAGTTGCCGCTCTCGAGGCTGAGATTGACAATCCTGGAGATGACCAGGGAGGCTAAGTTCGCATCCGCATACCAGGCCGGCGCGGCGAGTTTGGTCAGAACATCCAAAGTGCCGAGGGACGCCGGATCGCTCATCAAAGGCAGATCGACGAGCGTCTCGATCGGACGGTCTGCGAGAGTTGGCCAAATCCGCTGGTATTCGCGTCGCACGTCCTCCGCCGTCGGATGCGGCGACCACTCGCCGCCGAGATGCCGGAGGTAGTCGAGACTGACGGCGATCGCGCGGCTGCCCTGTTCGAGGGTCGTGTACAGATCGGCCCGCAGGCATGTCACGCTGGCGCGTTCGACCGTCGTCGCCGCGTGGGCGAACAGCGCCGTGAGGCGCTGCTCCGCATCCGCTAGGGCGCCAATCTGGAATTCGCATTCGGCTCGGGTCAGCTCGAGCCCGAACCTGAGCTCGTGCCGGCGCTCCCAGGAGTCTTCCGCCAGGAGCGCCGCGCCGCCGACGACATAGGTGAGCGCCGAAGCATAGGCGGTGGACGCCTTCGCCCGCTTTGCCGCGATCAGGTTGAGCTCGGCCAGTTGCTCGCGCTCGTCCTCCGCGGCGACCAGCGCGGCGCCGCGATTGAGCTGATTGACGATCTCAAATATCGCCGCCTCTCGCTGCTCCGGCGGCGTTTGCGCCGTGAGCGCCCTGCCGATGCGCAGATGGACTGCGGCCCGCGAGTGTTCCGGAATCAGGGAATAGGCGGCTTCCTGGACCCGATCGTGGAGAAACCTGTACGCGCCTTCCGAGCGGAGCACGAGTCCCGCCCGGACAGCTTCCCAAAGGTCGCCGTGCATTTCCTCCGACGAGCTCTGATAGAACATCTGCAGCAGCGCGATATCCGCTTCATTTCCCATGCAGGCGAGCTGTTGCAGGGCGTTCTGGGTGTTGACGGGCAGTCGATGCAGCCTCTCGACCAGGAGATCGACCACATTGTCGGTGTAGCCTTTGGCATTGATGCGATCGAGGTCCCAACACCACCGCGCATCGCCTTGGTCGAAGGTGAGCAATCCCTCCTCGGTAAGCGAAGAGACGAACTGAATGGCGAAGAATGGATTGCCGCTCGTTTTCTCGTGCACGAGCTGGGCCAGCGGCGCGGCGTGTTCGATTTCGCAGCGAATGGAATCCGCGATAAGTCGCCCCAAGTCGTCGCGCCCGAGCGGTGTTAGAACGATGTCGTGCACGACCGCGCCCGCTTTGCGAATCGCTTGGAGCTTTCGCGTGAGCGGATGAGCGGAATCGACTTCATTGTCTCGGTAGGCGCCGATCACCAACACGTGGCGCATATCCGGCCGGGTGAAGAGATCGCCGAGCAAATCGAGCGTCGCCGCATCCAGCCATTGCAAATCATCAAGAAAGAGCGCCAGCGGATGCTCCGGCCTGGCGAAGACGCCGATGAACCGTCGGACCACGAGCTGGAAGCGGCCTGCCGCCTGCTGCGGCTCGAGCTCCGTAACGGGCGGCTGCTCCCCGATGACGAGCTTCAGTTCGGGGACGAGATCGACCATCAGCCGTCCGTTAGGGCCCAACGCGTCGAGAATAGCGTTGCGCCAATTCGCCAATTCGGCGTCGCTCTTGCTGAGAAGCGGCCGCACGAGGCTCTGAAAGGCCTGCACCAGGGTCGAATAGGGAATGTCGCGCTTGTACTGGTCGAACTTCCCTGACGCGAAAAGCCCACGCGACGAGACCAGCGCCCGGTGCAGCTCGTTGACGACCGAAGATTTGCCGATGCCGGAATAGCCGGAGACCAGCACCAATTCCGGCGCACCGCCCTCCACGATGCGACCGAAGGCGGCGAGCAAAGTCTCGATATCGCGCGCTCTTCCGTAGAGCTTCTCGGGGATCAGCAACCGGTCTGGCGTGTCGTGTTCGCCCAGCGGGAAATCGTCTATCCGGCGCTTATCGCCCCACGCTGCGAGACAGCGCCTGAGATCGCTCTCCAAGCCGGCGGCGCTCTGATAGCGCTCCTCGGGCGCCTTTGCGAGCAGCCTCATAACGATCGCCGACACGGCGCCGGGGATCTCCTTCAGCCGCTCGGCGGGTGGCGTCGGTTGCCTCGCCGTATGGCAGTGAACCCACTCCATCGGATCGGCGGCGATAAACGGCAGACGCCCGGTGAGCATCTGGTAGAGTGTGACGCCGAGCGAATAGAGGTCGCTGCGCGAATCGATCGAACGATTCATCCTGCCGGTTTGTTCGGGCGCCATATAGGCGAGCGTGCCCGCGATGAGCTCCGGCGGCTCGGGCTCCTGGCGCTCGCGGGACAGACGCGAGGCGACGCCAAACCCGGTGAGCCGCACATGTCCATCCGTGCAGTCGACCAGGATATGGGCGGGCTTCACATCTTTGTGGACGAGGCCACGCTGATGGGCCTGACCGAGCGCCACGGCGATGCCGATGGCGAGGCGCAAAAAGGTCCCGACTTCCATAGGCGCGCCGAGCAGCCGGTTGAGAGGCGCGCCTCCGGGGTCGTCGAACACCAGCGTGGTCCGCCCTCGTTCGCGCCCGAAGCCGAGGGGGCGCAAAGCCCACGAGCCATCCAGCACGTCCTTCAAGGCGTATTCGTGTGCGAGGCGATCGAGGCTGGCCGGCGCCGGGTGCTCGGCGGCAAGCAGCACGGCCAGCGCGGCGTTGCGGTTCCCGTCAGCGCTCAGCCGCCAGCCCCGGCAGAAGATGCGTTCGTCGTCTTCCCACAAGACCTTGGGGCTGTCATCCCCGTCGCCGCCGAACCGAAGGGATAGGTTCATACCGCCCTCCGCCAGCGAGTTGGTATTCGCGGCCGGATGGTAAGCATAGCACGTCTCGAGGTCTGGCTAAATCAGCCAGTCGTCGCCGCGGTCGAGACAAATCATGGGAGCGATAGCGCTGGCGTGCGCAACGGCAACATATCGACGAGATTTCACTTACGCATCTGCGGACAAAACTCGCAGACATGACAGCGCCCACGACCAAACGTGTCATGCCTGCGAAAGCGGGCGCCCAGGAGCCAAAGGGCGAAGGCCTGCGGCGGTTGTCTGGCCCCCGCTTTTCGCGGAGGTGACAGCAGCCGCGAGCCTGCCAGAAAGCAAAACGCGTTGTCGTCACCCTTTGCCGTCCCGACCGGGCTGCGAAACTATTTGACGCCCCAAATCTTCTTGTAGACGTCGCGATAGCCATTGTCCGGGTCGAAGACGTTGTCGGGGCCGCCGTCAAAGGCGATGTTGTCGGCGGTGACCAGATGAATGCCCGAGACGTAACCGGACCACGGCTGTTTGGCGAAGGCGCGGTTCAGTTCGTCGACCAATTGCCAGCCTTGCTCGTGCAGCGGCTCCGGCACAGTCGCCATCTGATATTGCTTCGACCGAATTCGCTGGAAAGAGGATTCCGAGCCGTCCCCTGCCGAGATGTTTTTCGGCGTATCGGTACCAGACTTGCCGGCGGCGCTCAGCGACGGCCCCATGAAATCATAATAAAGGTCGTTGACCGCGAGCGAATAGGTCCACTTGTCGCCGAAGCGCTGCAGCAGCGACGTTGTAAGCTGAGGCATGCGGGTGGAGGCCTCGCTCATCGGCGAATCCTCGAGACTGAGCACTGTGCAGCCGCCGCATTTCTTGATCACGGCCTCCATCATCCGCGCCTTGCCGATCGCCATCGCATAGACCGAGTCGCCGAAGATCACGACGCCGGCCTTGCCGTGCGAGTCGGCGATGGCGAGGTCAGCCGCCGTTTCCGCGACATCGGCGATGCGCGTGTTGACGTTGGCGAACATGCCCGTCTTCGGATCCGGCCCGGGTTCGATCGTCGCGTGCCAACCCACGAAGGGAATGCCCGCTTCTTTCACCCCGGCCAACGCGGCGTTCTGCTCGATCGCGTCGAAGCCGCCGACGATGATCCCATCCGGCTTCAACGCGACCGCCTGGTTGAGCGCCGCGGTGCGGCCGGAAATCTCGCCTTGACCGTCGATGATGCGCAGGTTCCAGCCGATCGCCTTCGCCGCCTCCTCGACGCCGCGCGAGACGCCCTCGGTGCCGCCGTTCTTCAGATCGCCGGCGACGTAAATGATGGTCTTGCCGGTCGCCGCCTTGGGACCCGTGGTTGGGCCGTCCCATTTGCCCGCTTTCTGCGTCGCCGCGGCGACCTTCGCCTTCGCGGCGTCCATGTCGTCCGCCCGCGCCGCCGGCGCGGTGAGAACGGCCAGCGCGGCGATTCCCCCCAAGAATAGATGTCTCCTCATGGCGTGTTCCCTTTCTCTAATGTCCGCGGCGCGGTTGCGTCGCGAATGCTCCCTGCTTGTGGGGAGCGCGCGGCTGTTACGCGCTTGCGTTGCGCGTAGCCCGCAATTCCGATGGCGACCAGAAGCGTGAGGCCATTGAACAGGGGTTCGACCCAGAACGAGCCGCCCAGTTGCTGAATTCCTGATATGCCGATGGCCAGAATGACGACGCCGACGAGCGTGCCCCATACGTTGACGCGCCCGGGCTTGATCGTGGTCGATCCGAGAAAGGCGCCGACAAGAGCGGGCAGCAGGAACTCGAGGCCGACGCTGGCCTGACCGATGCGCAGCTTGGAGGCCAGGATGACGCCCGCCGCCGCCGTCAAGATTCCCGAGCAGACGAAGGCGGCGATCGTGTAGCGGCGGACCGGAATGCCGTTGAGCGCCGCAGCTTTCGGATTGGCGCCGATCGCATAGAAGTAACGGCCGATCGGCAAATACTCGAGCACGAACCAGAGGGTCACAGCGAGCGCCATGACGTAGAAGCCCGTCACCGGCATGCCGAACCAGCGGGCGCCGTTGATCGAGAAGAACCCGTCAGGAAGCTGCCCGATGATCTGACGGCCCTTCGAATGCCACATGGCCACGGCGTAGAGCACGGTGCCCGTGCCGAGCGTGGCGATGAAGCTGTCGATCTGGGCGATCTCGACCAGAACGCCGTTGAGAAAGCCCACGGCCGAACCGAGCGCCAGGACGATCAGCGCGGCCACGGGCCACGGCACGCCGTACCAGACCTGCAGGCTGATCGCCAGAATGTGCCACAGGACGATCCCGTAACCGATTGTAAGATCGATCTTGCCCGTGACCATCGGGATCATGACCGCCAGCGACAGAATCGCGATGATCGCCTTGTCGGAGACGATCGATCGGACGTTGAGCAGGGTCGGAAACGTCTCGGGCAGGATGAGCGAAAAGAAGGCCGCGAGAAGAACGGCCATCACCACCAGCCCATAGACCGGCAGCAGGCGCATCACACGAGCGATCGGCGAGAGTTGCGCAAGCTCTGCGCGGGTAGGCTCCAGGGCGTTGGACTTGACGGAATTCGTGGCCATGGAACGTCGCTCGCGTCAGGCAGCTTCGGAGGCGGAGGCGGCGGTGATAACCGCCTCGGTGGTCAAGGCGTCGCCGGCCAATTCCGCGGCGATGCGACCGCGGTTGAAGACCAGCGCACGGTCGCAGATCTGCGCGACCTCCTCGAAATCGGTGGAGACGACGACGACGGCGAGCCCATCGTCGAGCGCGCGCGCAATCAGCCGGTAGATCTCGGCTTTGGCGCCGACGTCGACGCCGGCCGTCGGATCTTCCGCCACCAACAGGCGCCGCCCCGTCGCGAGCCAGCGCCCGACCACGACCTTCTGTTGGTTGCCGCCCGACAGGCTCTCGATCGTCAGTTCGGGCGCGTTGGGCTGAAGGTTCACCGAATGGCCGAGCGCCGCCGCCCGCGACGCTTCGGCGCGCGGCGACAGGGGAGACAGCAGACCGCGCCGCGACGCGCTAGGATTGAGAAAGGCGTTCTCCCGTACGCTGAGCGAGGCGGCAACGGATTCCTCCGCGCGGTCCCGCGCCATCATCCCGATGCCGAGGCGAACGGCGGCATGCGGCGTCGCGAGGTCGAAGCGCTGTCCGTCGAGCGCGATTTCGCCGCGATACCGGATTGCGCCGAACAGCGCGCGCCCGATCTCCTCCTGTCCGGCGCCGCGCAATCCGACGAGGCCGAGGAGTTCGCCCCGGCGAAGCTCGAAATCGACCGGGCCGGCGTGCTCCGTGGCGAGGCCGGACACCACGAGGCGGCGCTCGCCCAATGGACGGCCCTTCTTCTGAAAGGCGTCGAAAGTCGAACGGCCGACGATCATCTTGACCAGCCGGTCGGGCGTCGTCTCGGCGACCGCACCGGCGCCGACGACGCGGCCGTCCCGCAACACGACCACGCGATCGGCGACGCGAAAGATCTCGTCGAGCCGGTGCGACACGTAGATCATGCCGACGTTGCGCGCCTTCAGCGTCCGCATCGCCGCGAACAGCCGCTCCACCTCGTCGGCCGGCAGGCTCGCAGTCGGCTCGTCGAGCACCAGGAAATCGCGATTCGCGACCAGGGCGCGGGCGATCGCCACCAGCGACTTCTCGGTCCGGCTCAGCGTTTGGATGCGGGTCTGCGGGTCGAGGTCGCATCCGACGAGCCTCAGCGCCTCTCGCGCAAATTCCTGGCATGCGGACCAATCGATGACGCCGAGCGCGCCCAGTCGCGCCGAGCGCGCGAATCCCCTGGCGAGGCCGACATTCTCGGCCACCGTCATCCATTCGATGAGCCCGAGGTCCTGGTGAATGAAGGACACGGCCTGCTGGCCGGCGTGATGGTAGGGGGCGCCGCCAAGCGTGATCGCGCCCGAGTCGGCCGCATGGATGCCGCCGAGCACCTTGATGAGCGTCGATTTGCCGGCGCCGTTCTCGCCCAACAGGGCGACGATCTCGCCGCGCGCCACCTCGAAGCTGACGCCCTTCAGCGCCTGTGTGCCGCCGAACGCCTTGGCCACGTTCTCGAATCGAAGCGTGCCATCGTCCGGCGCCATCCGTCCTCCCTCGCGCTCATTCCAGATTCGAGCGCGCATCCGGCTCTTCGTCCGGCAAATGCATGTGGAGCCCAGCCGTTGAAGAGTGTCAAGGGTAGGCGCCGGCTCGCATCATCACAGCGGATTGATCGGCCTGAGCCGCGCCGAACTTCAGCCGGCGAAGCGCGGCTCGGCGACGCCGCGGACGCCGAGGTCGTGGATCGCGAACAGGCTGCCGCGCAGGGGACCGTCGCCGGGAAAGCGCGGCAGCGGCGGCTTGGCCATCGAGGTCACGTAGAGGATGTCGAGGTTGGGGCCGCCGAACATGACGCTGGTCACTTTCTTGACCGGCATCTCGATGATGCGATCGACCTTTCCGTCCGGGGTGTAGCGCACGAGGCGGCCGTCGTAGACCAGCGCGTTCCATAGGCATCCTTCGGCGTCGACGGTCGAACCGTCGGCGGCGCCGCCGCGCGAGCGGTCGACCTTGCAGAAGGTCCGCCGGTTGGACACGCCTCCGGTTTCGAGGTCGTAATCGTAGGCCCAGATTTCGCCCGTCCAGGTGTCGGCGAAATAGAAGGTTCGCCCGTCCGGGCTCCAGCAGGGTCCGTTGGAGACGATGATGTGGTCGTCGAGCTTGTGCAGGGACAGGTCAGGATCGAGGCGGTAGAGCGCGCCGTTGGGACCTTCCTCCATCGTGTCCATCGAGCCGGCGATGAACCGTCCGCGCTTATCGACCTTGCCGT
Source organism: Roseiarcus sp. (assembly GCA_036488815.1). GTDB lineage: Bacteria > Pseudomonadota > Alphaproteobacteria > Rhizobiales > Beijerinckiaceae > Roseiarcus. Next base: position 157,190 of record DASXGX010000070.1, on the reverse strand, counting down.
CGTTGATGCGGTTCGCCGGCTTGTCGGGCTCCGGATCGACGATGAGCTGGGTCTCGCCGGTCTTGAAGTCGAGGAAATGGAAGCCGTTGGCGAGCGACAGCACGGCGCCGCCCTGCTTCCGCAACGCCATCGAGCCGATCTTGGCCGGCACGTCCCAAGCGCGCACCTCTCGCCCGTCCGCGGTGCAGCGGAACACGTTGCAACCGAAACTGTCGATGAAGTAGAGCCGCTGCTCGTCGACGTCCCACAGCGGCCCCTCGCCCAGGATGGTCTTGACGTCGATCAGCACTTCGATCCGCATGGTGCGCTCCTCCGATGCCAAGTGTCAGAAGCTGACCTTGTCGCCGCCCTTCAGTTCGAGGATTTCGCGCGCTTCGTCGGGGGTCGCGACGGTGAGACCGAGCCCCTCGATGATCTGGCGCGCGGCGCGAACTTGCTCGGCGTTGCTTGAAGCAAGCCGGCCCGGCCCAGACCACAGCGAATCTTCGAGGCCGACGCGCACGTTGCCGCCCATGGCGGCGGCCTGTGCGGCGATCGCGAGCTGGCTGCGCCCGGCGCCGAGCACCGACCACTTGTAGTGCTGGCCGAACAGGCGATCCGCCGTACGCTTCATGTGCAGCACGTCCTCGGGATGCGGGCCGATGCCGCCCAGGATGCCGAACACGGTCTGCACGAACAGCGGCGGCTTGACGAGCCCGCGCTCGAGGAAATGCGCAAGGTTATAGAGGTGAGCCGTGTCGTAGCACTCGAACTCGAAACGGGTGCCGGCGTCGCCGAGCGTACGCAGCACGAACTCGATGTCCTTGTAGGTGTTGCGAAACACGAGATCGCGCGAATTCTCCAGCGCTTGTTGCTCCCAGTCGTGCTTGAAGGTCTTGAACCGGTTGAGCATCGGGAAAAGGCCGAAGTTCATCGAGCCCATGTTGAGCGAGGCGACCTCCGGCTTGAAGACCTCGGCCGGTTTCACGCGCTCTTGCACGGTCATGTAAGGCGCGCCACCCGTCGTCAGATTCACGACCGCCTTGGTCGCCTGCTTGATGCGCGGCAGGAAACGGGCAAAGGCCTCGGGGCTTTGGTCCGGCTTGCCGGTCTTCTCGTCGCGCGCATGAAGATGCACGATCGCAGCGCCCGCCTCGGCGGCGCCGATCGCCGCCTCGGCGATCTCGTCGGCCGTCACCGGCAGATGCGGCGACATCGAGGGCGTGTGGATCGCTCCCGTCACCGCGCAGGTGATGATGACTTTGTTGCTCGACGCCATTGCGCTCTCCTTCTGAAATTTATCAACGTCCCAAAGTCTCAGCGTCCAATCTCTTTGTCGGCGCGACGCTTATGTGCGGCGAGCGCCATCAGGCGGCGATCGCGCCAGGACTGGCGCTCGACGAGCCCGTCGGCCGGCAGGCGCTTGCGCCGGTCGGCCTCGATTTCGTCCATCACCGGCCCGCTCCAGTCGGCGCGCCACTGCGTCGAGGGGAAGATGCCCGAATAAATCCGCTGATAGCGCTCGGCGTAGTCGCGCACGCCGCCCGGCGCGTTGAGGTCGATGGTCTCGAACGGGCCCATGAACGACCAGCGCAGCGCCAGGCCGTCGCGGATCCCGACGTCGACGTCCTCGACGCTGGCGTAGCCTTGCTCGACGAGACGGAACGCCTCCTCGAGCAGCGCGCCTTGCAGGCGGTTCATCACGAAGCCGTCGATCTCCCGCTTCATGACGATCGGCGCGTGGCCGGCGGAGCGCAGAAACGCGGCGGCGCGTTCGACCACCGCGGCGTCGGTCCACGGCGCCGGCACGACCTCGGCGGCTGGGATGAGATACGGGGGATTGATGGGGTGGACGACGAGACAACGCGCCCTGCCCTTCAGCGCCTCGGTGAAGGCAGAAGGCAGGATCGCTGACGTCGAGCTCGCCAGAACGGCGTCAGGCGCCGCGGCGGCGTCGAGCCTCGCGAAGACTGCGCGTTTGACTGCGACGTCCTCAGGCGTGTTCTCCTGCACATAGGCCGCGCCGTCGAGCGCCGCTTCGAGAGTCGCGGCGGGGCGCATACGCGCGGCGACGGCGTTGGCCGAAGCGCCGCTGAGCAGATCGCTCGCTTCGAGATCGGGCAACAGACCCTCGATATAAGCGAGCGCCTTCGCCGGCGCCGCCGCGTCGTCGTCCCACAGCGCTACCTCGCAGCCGGCGCGGGCGTAACTGATCGCCCAGGCGCGGCCGACGAATCCCGAACCGACGATCGCCACTTTAGTCATCGCGCACTCCTTCTCCTCGGCGCTGGCGCCGTTCTTCACAAGGCCTCGACGTTGCCGTCGACGCCCAGCGACTGGCCGGAGATGTTGCGACCTGCAGGTGACAAAAGATAGGCGACCGTCGCGGCGACGTCCTCCGCCGTCACCATGCGCCGAAGTGAGACGCGGTCGAGATAGGTCTTCTCCATGTCCGCGTAACTGACGCCGGTCTGCTTGGCGCGCGCGGCGATGACGTTGGACATGCGCGGCCCTTCGACGATTCCCGGCAGAATGGCGTTGACGCGAATATTGGCGGGGCCGAGCTCCTTGGCGAGACTCTGCGTGAAACCAATGACGCCCCATTTGGCGGCGGAATACGGCGTTCGGAACGCATAGCCGAACCGCCCCGCCGCAGAGGACAGATTGACGATCGCCCCGCCGCCCGCCGCCTTGAGCATTGGCACGCCGTAGTGGCAGCAAAGGAATTGGCCGGTGAGACAGATGTCGAGCGTGCGCCGCCAGTCCGCCGGCGCGATCTCCTCCACCCCACCGGTCGGGCCGGCGATCCCGGCGTTGTTGATGAGCGCGTCGAGCCCGCCCAGCGACGACTTTGCCGCGTCGAACAGGCGCGCGACGTCCGCCTCCGAAGCGACGTCCGCCTTGAGGGCGCCAGCATTGGGATGCGCGGCGCGGAAGTCGGCGAGGAAGTCGTCGGAGACGTCGCAAATCTGAACCCGCGCGCCGCGCGCAATCAGCAGATCGGCAATCGCTCGGCCGATCCCCGATGCGCCGGCGGTGATCAAGACGCGCAGGCCCTTCTCGAGGGCGAAGACGTCGGCGGCATCGGTCATAGGGCGCTCCTGATTTTATGTACGCTTCTCGCGCAGGGCCATGACGGCGACGAGGACGACCAGCCCGAAGACGATCGTTCGCGTCGCATAAGGAAGCGTCGTGCCGGCGAGCAGCGTCTGCAGCGCGGTCAGCAACAGGGCGCCGCCGAGCATGCCGAGATAGTGCCCGCGACCGCCGGTGATCAGCGCGCCGCCGATCACCACGACGGCGATCGAGGGCAACAGATATTCGTCGCCCATGCCGAGGCTCGCCTGGCCGGAGAAACCGGTGAGAAGCGCGCCGACGATCGCCGAGCACAGGCCGGAGAGCATGTAGACGCGGATCAGCGTCTGGCCGACCGGAACCCCGGACAGCGCGGCCACCCGCTCGCCGTTGCCGACGGCGTAGACGCGCCGGCCGAAGGGAGTGCGGCCGAGAAGCAGCACGGCGACGACGACAAAGGCCACGACGAACAGCACCACTGGCCTCACGAACAGCTCGTGGTCGGTCATGAATCGTCGCAGCAAGGGCGAGGAAAAGCCGTCCGGCGTGCCGTTGGAATAAACCAGCGCCGCGCCCTGCAGGATGCCGTTCATCGCCAGCGTCATCACGATCGGCGAGACGCCGAGCAGAACCACGCCCGCGCCGTTGACGAACCCGACGGCCGCGCCGACCACGAGCGCGATCGGCAGCGCGTAGATCAGCGCCGTATCCGAACCCTTGACCAAGCCGGCGAGCAGGATGCCGGTGAAGCCGATCGTCCACGGCACGGACAAATCGAGGCCGCCGGTCAGGATCACCGTTCCCTGGCCGAGCGCGAGCACCGCGAGGAACGAAGTCAGCACGATCAGCGAATTGAAGTAGGACCAGTTCGTCAGCGCATGTCCGACTGCGAGCTGCGTGGCGATGACGACAAGCGCGAAACAGACATAAGCCGGCAACGCGAAGCGCAGCGTTTCGGCGTTGCGCTCGATGAGGCCGGGCATGACGCCCGAACTGCGCTGCGAGCCCTTCTCGAGCTTAGCCAAGCTGAGGAGGCGCGCCTCGGGCGGCCTTTGGGAGGCGAGCCGCCCCTGCGCGCCCGCTCTCACGCGCAGGATCAGGCGGCGAACGTTGCGCGCCAGTGGCGAATCGGACCGCAACCCTCCCGCCAGCACGGCGAGAATGAGGATCGAACCTTCCGCGACGGTCGAGTAGTAGGCGGAGACGTTGAGCACGAGCAGGATGTTGACGACCATCATCAGGATGTAGGCGCCGAAGACGGAGCCGACCGGGCCGCCGCGCCCGCCCCCGAGGGTCGTGCCGCCGACGACGACCGCGGCGAACATCTGCAACAGCATCGGGTTGCCGATCAGCGGATCGGCCGAGCCGGTTTGTGCGCTCAGAAACACGCCGGCGAGACCGTAGCAGCCGCCGCCGATCACATAGACCATGAACTCGACGAAGCGGGTCGGCACGCCGACCGCGCGCGCCGAATCGACGTCGCCGCCGACCGCATAGACGGCGACGCCGAAATTGGTCCGCTTGATCCAGGCCCACACCGCGAGAACCACGACGATCAGCAGCGCCGGCTTCGGCAGCAAATTGGGGATCGCGTCGCCGTTCAGGAAATCGCCGAGGGCGGGCGAAACCTGGCCGCCGGGCTTTTCCATGATCAGCAGCGTCACGCCTTGCAGAATGAACATCGTCGCCAGTGTGACGACGATCGGCTGCATGCGCAGGACGGCGACGAAAAAGCCGTTGAACGCGCCGGAAGCCATGCCGATCGCGATTCCGGCGGCGACGATTACAAGCGGCGATTGCGACGGGTCTTGTAGCGAGGAGGCGAGCGCGACATTCACCAGGGATATCGCGGCGCCGGCGGAAAGGTCGAAGCCGCCGGAGAGGATGACGATCGTCTGGCCGACCGCCGCCAGCGCGAGCGTCGCGCCGCTCGCCGTCATCTGCGACAGGTCATAGTAGCTCAGCCGCACCGAGCCGATGCTGGCGACGGTCGCCAGCAGCGCCAGGAAGACCGCCATGGCGATGAGCAGGCCTCGCTGGCGCGCCAGCCGCTTGACCAGCGAAAAGGAGGCGGCGGGCTCGGGACGCGGCATCGCGGCGCTCGTCGTCGTCACGCCGCCCTCCCCGCTTCGACGTCTGCGCCGAGCGCGGCGCGAAGGATCTCCTCTTCCGACAAGCGCTCAGCCGGAATCTCCGCCGCGATGCGGCCGGCGTAAAAGACCATTGTGCGATCCGAGAGGTAGACAAGCTCCGGGATCTCGGTCGAGTGGAACAACACCGCGCCGCCCGCGTCGGCGTAGGCGCGGATGAGGCGATAGAGCTCGTTCTTGGTGCCGACGTCGATGCCGCGCGTCGGATCGAACAGGAGCAGGACGCGGCTCTCCGCCAACAGCCATTTGGCGATCGCGATCTTCTGCTGATTGCCGCCGGAAAAGGCGCCGACGCGCGTCCACAGCGCACGCCGGTCGACTTCGACGCGCTCGAAGATCGCCGCCACGGCCTCGTTCTCCGCCGCCGTATCGATGAGGATGCGGCGCGCGAAACGATCGATCACCGGCAACGACGCATTGTGCTTGCCGCTGAGCTTGAGCGATAGCGCTTCCGTCTTGCGATCCTCGGGCACGAGGCTGATGCCGATATTGGCGCGCACGGCGTCGGTCGGCGACGTCAGGACGATCGGCTCGCCGTCGACTCGCAGATACCCTCCCGTCAGTTCGGTCATGCCGAAGCAGGCAAGGAAGAGATCGAGCTGGCCCATGCCCTGCAGGCCGGCGACGCCCAGCACCTCGCCGGCCTTGAGGCCGAAGGAGACGTCGCGCAACTTGCCGGCGGTCGAGATGCGCTCGGCGCCGAGCACTTCGGCTCCGTTGGCGCGCGCGCCGTCGCGGCGCGGCGGAAAGGCGTGGGCCAGCGCGCGCCCGGCGATCATGCGAATAACCTCGTCGTCCGCGTAGGAAGAGACCGGCCCGGTGGCGATGTGCTTGCCGTTGCGCAGCACGGTCATCGCATCGCAGAAGGTCCGAACCTCCCTCAGCCGATGCGAAATGAAAACGATCGTGACGCCCTGGGCGCGCTGCTCGGCGATGATCTGGCCGAGCCAATCGACATCGCGGCCGGAAAGAGTCGAGGTCGGCTCGTCGAGCAACAAGAGGCGCGGGCGGCGATAGAGCGCGCGGGCGATTTCGATCTTCTGCTGGATGGCGAGGTCGAGTTCGCCGATCTCGTCCTCGAGACGGACATCGCCCATGCCGAGCCCATCGAAATGCGCCGCCACCTCGGCGCGCGCCTGGCGCCGGCGGATCATGCCGAAGGGCCACGCCGGTCCGCGCGGCAGCAGCATGTTGTCGAGGACGGTGAGGTCCTTGACCAGCGTCATTTCCTGGAACGCAGTCTCGACGCCACGCGCCTGGGAATCGCGCGGCGAGGAAAAGCGCACGCTTTCGCCAAACAGGCGAAAGCCGCCCGAATCCGGCTGCGTCAGCCCCGAAAGCAATTTGACGATCGTCGATTTGCCGGCGCCGTTCTCGCCGAGCAGCGCGTGAACGGCGCCGCGAGCGATGGAGAATGAGGCCTCATCGACCGCTACGGTCGCGCCATAGACCTTTCGCACCCGCTCGACCGCGATCGCCGGCGTATCGGCGTCGCTCCGCTCAGGCGTCGGATTGGGCATTCGTCGTTGCCTTGAAAACTAACAAGCTATCTTTTTGTTGAACGCGCCCCTTGTCGTCATCGCGAGCGAAGCGCCACGATCCAGAGAGCGAAGCTTCAGCCGATTGAGTCACCCACTGAACGGACTCGCGACTTGCTGGCGAGACCTCGATCGCTGGATTGCTTCGCTCCGCTCGCAATGACGGTTCTCCTAAGGGGACGCGGCGGCGAGCGCCGCGCTTTGGGCGCGTCAGGGTTCAGGCTGACCGACCAGCGCGGCCTGCAAGCCGATCTCGGGGGTCTCCGGCGAATAGATCGACGCGAACCAGCCCGGATTCGGCACCAGAGACGGCGGGAAGGCGTTGCAACCGTCCTTCATCTCCGCCCAGGTTCCTTCCTTGCAGTACTTGACGGTGTCGTTCGTCACGATGGGAAGCGGCAGCGTGATGTGCTTGGGGATGTCCTTGCCCTCGAGCTTCTCCACCGCCAGCTTCAGCGCGTAGCCCCCCGAATAGGGCGGCGAGGCGTAGGAGATGCGCGGCGCTCCCATCGGCGCGTAGGTGCCGTTGGCCCCTTCGACTTCCGAGCCCGCCGGCAGCATCTGAATGCGGCCGCCGTTCGCGCCCTCGCCAGCGCAGGGCTTGAGCTGGTCCGGCTTCTTGCCGGACTCGATCTGCATCGTATTGGCGGTGTAGCAGCCGACCTGCATCCACAGGCCGTCGATCTGATCCCAATTGTGCGTCGCCAGGATCTTGGAGAGCTCGGTGCGCGCGACCGCCTGGCTCCACATGCCCACCGCCTCGCCGACGATCTTGATGTCGGGATATTTGGCGAGCACTTCCTTGGCCGCCTTGGTTCGCGCCGTGTCGACGGACGTTCCGGGGACGCCCGTCATCACTACGACATTGCCCTTGCCGTTGAGCTTCTTGACCAGCCAATCGGCGGTGACGCGACCCGCCTCCTCCTGATCGATCGTCACGTTGTAGGCGCAGGGCTCCGAAATCTCGCCGTCGTAGGCGATGATCATCACGCCCTTGTCGCAGGCGTTCTTCACCGCGCTGTTGAGCGCCGTCGGCGAGATCGGATAGACGACGATCGCCTGCGCGCCCTGCTGCACCATGGCGTTGATCTGCTGGATTTGGCGCTGCGCGTTGGGTCCGGCGACCTGCACCTGCAAATCGACCTTGTCGACGAAATCCTTATGCGCCGCCATGGCCTTGACCATGTTGGCGGCTTCCGCCTGCCAGTCGTTGCCGATGTAGCTCATCGAGAGAAATATCTTGAATTTCTTGTCGGCGGCCTCGGCGCTCGCAGTCAATCCGACGCTCGCGGCCAGAGCGGCGGCTCCAACTCCGGCGGCCCATTTCTTCCACTGGCGTTTCATCGGCTCTCCTCCCTCGTCGCCCGACGTTTGCAGGCGAGTTCTTGCCGACTCGTCGGGGCCAAGGGCCCCCGGCCGTTATCCTTGTGATCATAGATCAAAGATCGTAAACTTGGCAAGCCGAATGGCGGCGCCCGAGTCGACGAATCTGGCGCGCACGGCTATGGGCGCGGGTCGAATGGAAACGAAGGCGATGACGGACACATCTCTCCGCACCGCGCTGCCGATCGAGCGCGCGCCCCGCAACACGCTGCAGGATCACGTCTACCGGCAGCTCTGCGAGCTCATCCTCAACGGCGAGATGGCGCCAGGGCAGCTCATCACCATTCAGGCGCTCGCCGACGCCTTCGGCGTCAGCGCCATGCCGGTGCGCGAGGCCTTGCAGCGATTGACCGCGGCGCGGGTGCTCACCGTCATCTCAGGCCGGTCCATCGGCATCCCGCTGCTGACGGGCGAGCGTCTGTCCGATCTGCGCCGGGTTCGGCTCGAGATCGAGTCGCTCGCCGCGATCTGGGCGACGCCCAATATCACCGAAGCGGAAATCGCCCGGCTCGAAGACAGCGTCCGCGCGATGGAGGAAGCGGCCCGCGCCGGCGATAACAAGCAATATTTGCGCTGGAACCGCGCCTTTCACTTCGCCATCTACCAGGCGGCGCGCTCTGAGGCGTTGCTGGCGATCATCGAGACCCTGTGGCTGCAGATCAGCCCGTACTTTCATCTGCTCCGCGCGTCCGGAAACTATTTTAAGGCGAATGAGCAGCACGAGCTCATGCTCGCGGCGATCCGCGCGCGCGACGGAAGCGCGGTCAGCCTGGGCGTGCGCAACGACATCGAAGCGGCCTATCAGGTGCTCATCACGCTTCTGGACGGGACGCCTGTGCAAGGCTGAGTTCGCGCTACGACTACAGCGCCCGCGCCCCGCTCCACTTTCCCTTGGCGGCGAGATCGAGCAGCAGCTCCCGGCAAAGCGCCTCGATCGTCAACACGGCCCTGGTGACGGGTCGGTCCGCAGGCTTGACCAGATGGATGTCGCGTGTGAGCTCCGGCTCGGCGATCCGCCAAGTCTGCAGGCGCCCGCTCTGCACCTCCTGCGCGATCGAATTGAAGGGCAGGATGGAATATCCCAGCCCCGCTTCGACCAGACCCTTGATGTTGGCGTACGAGTCGACTTCGATGACGGTGTTCAGCGCGAGTTTGCGATCGGCGCCCTCGCGTTCGAGAAGCTCGCGCAAGCCATGGCTGGCGCTGGGCAGGATGAGCGGCAGCTTCGCGATCTCGGCGTAGCCGACCGCGCCCGGAGCCAGTTGCGGGAGATCGCCGATCGACGCGATGGGGCCGAGCAGCCAGAGCGTCTCCGTCAGCACCGCGTTCGAGACCAGCGAGCGATCCTCCACCGGAATGTAGAGAACGGCGAGATCGATGCGCAGTTCCTTGAGCCAGTCCAACACGAAGCCGCTCATCGCCTCCGCAACGCGCAGGCGAATATCGGGGAAGCGCCGCCGGGCCTCGATGATCAGGGGAACTGCGAGGATCTGGCTTATGGTGCCGGGCAGGCCGAGGCGAACTTCGCCCGAGGGCGCGGCGTCGTGGCCGCGGATCTCGTCGCGAGCGACGGCGAACTTGTCGACGATCGCGCGCGCATGACGCAACAAGATCTCGCCCGCCTCGGTCGGCGTCACGCCACGGGGGCCGCGAAAGAGAAGCGCGGCGCCGAGTTCGGCTTCCATGTTGCGCACATGGAGACTGAGCGCCGGCTGCGCGACGTTGAGCGTGGCGGCCGCCTTGGAAAAAGACCCCTGCTCGACGATCGTCAGGAAATAACGCAGTTGCCGTAAGTCCACGCGGGCTCTCGAACGATCCTGCGAACAGCGCGTCCGCGCGCGACTATGGGCGCAGGCGCAATCCTCGTGTCAAGCCGCGCGGCCGCCTCCTGGCGCTGGGCTTCGCGAGCGCCTTCTTAAACTGATCAGCGCGGCTCGAATTCCTTGCGCAGCCGTTCCGTGTCGGCGCCGAGCGCCGGCACGGGGCCGAAGGTCGCCGTGTCCGTTTGCGTGAACGCTCCCGGCCCGAGCATTTGCACCGGTCCGGTCGGCGTCTCGAGCGTGACATATCGGTTTTGTGGATGGCTCGCGACATCCTCGAGCGTGCTGATCCGGCCGTAGGCGATGCGGGCCGCGAGCAGACGATCGACCATGTCCTCGCGGCTCGAGGCGAGGAAGATCGGCACGATCTCGGCGTCGAGCGCCTCGCGATTGGCGACGCGATTCCCGTTGGTGGCGAAGCGCGGATCGGCCACGAGGTCCGGGCGACGCAGCACGTCGCGGCACAGCACCGCCCACTCACGCTCGTTCTGGATCGACACCAAAATCGAGCGACCGCCGCTGCAGGCGTAGGCGCCGTAGGGCGCGATGGTCGGATGGTTGAGGCCGTTGCGCGCCGGCGTCTTTCCGCCATAAGCGAACTGAAGATAGGGCACGTTCATCCAATCGGAGATCGCGTGATAGAGCGAGACGGCGATGTGACGGCCCTCTCCGCTCGTCGAGCGGGCGTAAAGGGCCTGAAAGATCGCCTGCGCCGCCGTCATTCCGGCGGCGATGTCGCAGATCGACACGCCGACGCGCGCCGATCCCAGTTCGTTGCCGGTGATCGACGACAAGCCGCTCTCGCCCTGCACCAGCAGATCGTAGGCCTTGAGGTCCTTCAACGGGCCCTCTTCGCCGTAGCCCGAAATCGAGCAGATGATCAGGCGAGGATATGTGCGCCGCAGGTCTTCAATCGGCGCGACGAGCCGCTCGAAGACGCCGGGCGCGAGATTCTGGATCACGACGTCGGCGCGGGCGATCATCGCCACGAGCACCTCGCGGTCGCTCGCCTCTTTGAGATCGAGGCACACCGATTCCTTGCCCCGATTGAGCCAGACGAAATAGGCGCTCTCGCCGTGGACGAGATGGTCGTATTCGCGCGCGAAGTCGCCCTCCGGCCGCTCGACCTTGATGACGCGCGCCCCGGCGTCGGCCAGCTTGCAGGACGCCAGCGGCGCGGCGACGGCTTGTTCGATCGAGACGACAAGCAGTCCGCTGAGATCAGAATTCATGCTCGCCCCTTCGCATTTGCAAGCCGCCGGCGTCTGGAGGCGGAGCGACCATTGCCGATTTCCGGCGAGGGCACAAATACCGCGAGTTTAATGCGGCCATAAGAAAACGGCATCGCTCGCTGGCCTCGCCGATATCGGGGAATGCTATAGGGCGCCAAGTAAATCACGATTGGCGGCGCGAGATCGAGTGGCGCATATTCGGCGCACCAGCGCGCGAGGAGTATCCCGATTGTCCGCTTCCGCGATTGACGCCGTCCTGCCGTTGTTCGTTCCAGCCGACCGACCGGAACGGATCGCGCGCGCGCTCGCCTCGGACGCCGACGCCGTCATCGTCGACCTCGAGGACGCCGTCGCGCCGAGCGCCAAGGAGGCCGCCCGACGCGGCCTTGCCGAAGTTTTGCACGAAGCGTCCGGCGCGGCGCGTCTGCTGCTGCGCATCAACGCGAGGGGAACGATCTGGTTCGACGACGATCTCGCCGCAGCCGCCGCTTTGCCGCTTGACGGAATTGTCCTGCCCAAGGCTGAGAGCCGAGACGACATCGCCGCGGTGAAGCGCCCCCTTGGGCGCGACATCCCTGTCGTCGCGCTGATCGAAACCGCGATAGGACTGCACGCAATCCACGACATCGCCGCGGAGGCCGGCCGGCTCGCCTTCGGCTCGGTCGATTTCTCGAGCGACCTCGGCTGCGAACACGCGCGCGACGCTCTGCTCTTCGCGCGCACGCAGATCGTGCTCGCTTCCCGCTTGGCCCGGCTGCCGCCTCCGCTCGACGGCGTCACGCTCGCGATCAAGGACGAAGGGGCGGCCGAGGCCGACTCGGGCTATGCTGCCTCGCTCGGATTCGGCGGCAAGCTGCTTATCCATCCTGCGCAGATCGCGCCGGCGCGGCGCGGCTTCGCGCCCTCTGAAAGCGAGATCGCCTGGGCGCGCCGCGTCATCGCTGCGACCGGAGACGGATCGGCCACGGCGGTCGATGGCGCCATGATCGACGCGCCAGTGCTGGCGCGCGCCCACGCAATTGAGAAACGATTCGCCATGATCAGCGGAGACGATTCCCGTGGCCAATGAGACCGAAATTCTTGCACGCTACGTCGCCGAACTCGAATACGACCGGCTTCCGCCCGAGGTCCCCAAGCGGGCGAAGAGCCTGGCGATGGATTTCATCGGCAGCGTCGTTCGCGCCGCGCGCGACGCGGATTCAACGCCCTCTCTGCTCGGCGCGGTCAAGGACCTCGGGCTCGACGGACCCGGCGACGCGACGGCGTTCGGTCTTGGGCGTCGCTACGCTCCGCCCATCGCGGCGTTGCTCAATGGTGCGCTCGGCCATTCCCTCGACTTCGACGACACCCACGCCGACAGTTCGCTGCATCCGAGCGCGCCGGTGGTCCCCGCCGCCATGGCGGCGGCCGAGATGGTCGGCGCCTCGGGCCGCGATCTGCTGACTGCAATCGTCGCGGGCTATGAAGTCTGCTGCCGGCTCGGCAACGCGCTCGATCCGACCGCCCATTACGCGCGCGGTTTCCATCCGACGGCTACCGCCGGCGCCTTCGGGGCGGCGGCCGCAGCGGGCAAGATCTTCGGGCTCAGCGCGGCTGCTCTCGTTTCGGCTTTCGGCGTCGCCGCCAGCCAGGCCGCCGGCTCGCTGCAGTTCCTCGTCAACGGCGCCTGGAACAAGCGCTATCAGGTCGGCGCCGCGGCGATGAACGGCCTCCTCGCCGCCTCGTTGGCGCGACGTGGCTTCAAGGGCGCGGTCGAGAGCCTCGAGGGCAAGCACGGCTTCCTCGCCGGCTATTCCGACAGCGCGCAACCTGAAAAGGCCGTCGCCGACCTCGGCGCGGTCTTCGAGACGATGAAGATCGGCCTAAAGCCCTATCCGAGCTGCCGATACACTCACGCGGCGCTCGACGGCCTCCTCGCGCTGCGCGCCGAGCGCGGCCTCGATGCGGCGGATTTTGAGGAGGTGACGATCGGCCTGCACCGGAACGGCATCGTCCTCACCGCCGCGCCGTTGACGGAAAAACGTCGTGCGCGCGGCGTCGTCGACGGTCAATTTTCGATGCCGTTCACGGCGGGCGTCGCCATTCATCAGGGGCGGTTCGGCTGGGACGACTATCGCCTTCTCGGCAACCCCGAGGTCGAGGCGATCGCCGACCGCGTCAACGTCGTTCAGGATGATCGTCTGGAAGGCCGCCGCCATCCCTTCGGCGCCCATCTCCGCGTTCGCACGCGTGGCGAAATTGTCGAACGCCTGATCGCGGATCCCTCCGGCGAGCCCGAGACGTTTCCGAGCGCCGCGGCGTTGAGCGAGAAGTTCCTGCTGCTCGCGCGTCCGGTTCTGGAGGACGGCGCTCAAGCGTTGTCGGCGAAGCTTTCGCATCTCGAGGACATCGCGGATTTCCGCGCGGCGATGCGGGCGCTGCCCCGCGCATAGCGCTCGCCCGGACTGCGCGTCTCGCGACCAACGCAATTTCATTCCAACCTTCAGAATTCAGGAACAGCGGCCCCCATGCCAGACGCCAACTACGCCGAGATCCGCGAGGAAGTCGCCAAGCTGTGCCAGGAATTTCCCGGCGCCTACTGGCAGAAGCTCGATCGCGAAAGCGCCTACCCCTCCGAGTTCGTCGACGCGCTCACCAAGGCGGGCTATCTCTCGGCGCTGATCCCCGAGGAATATGGCGGCTCCGGGCTTCCCTTGTCCGCCGCGGCGGCGATCCTCGAAGAGGTGCAGCGCGCTGGCTGCAACGGCGGCGCCTGCCACGCGCAGATGTACATCATGGGCGCGATCCTACGCCACGGAAACGCCGAGCAGAAGCGCCGTTACCTCCCCGGCATCGCCTCCGGCGAACTGAGGCTGCAGGCATTCGGCGTCACCGAGCCGACCAGCGGCACGGACACCACCTCGATCAAGACCTTCGCGCGGAGGGAAGGCGACGCCTACGTCGTCAACGGCCAGAAGATCTGGACTTCGCGCGCCGAGCATTCCGACCTGATGCTGCTGCTCGCGCGAACGACGCCGAAGGAAGAGGTCGCCAAGCGCACCGACGGCATGTCGGTGTTCGTCGTCGACATGCGCGAAGCGAAGAAGGCGGGCATGACGATCCGCCCGATCCGCACGATGATGAACCACGCGACGACGGAGGTCTTCTTCGACAATGTGCGCGTGCCCGCCGAGAATTTGATCGGCGAGGAAGGCAAGGGGTTCCGCTACATTCTGTCCGGCATGAACGCCGAACGCATTCTGATCGCCGCCGAATGCGTCGGCGACGCGCGCTGGTTCATCGAAAAGGCGAGCCGCTACGCCAGCGAGCGCATGGTGTTCGGCCGGCCGATCGGCCAGAACCAGGGCGTCCAGTTCCCGATCGCCCGCGCCTATGCGCAGATGCGGGCGGCCGACCTGATGGTGCGCGAGGCGGCGCGGCTCTATGAAGCTGGCGAGAATTGCGGCGCCGAGGCGAACATGGCGAAGATGCTCGCCGCGGAGGCGTCATGGGCCGCGGCGGAGGCCTGCGTGCAGACCCACGGCGGCTTCGCCTTCGCCGAGGAATACGACGTCGAACGCAAATTCCGCGAAACGCGCCTCTATCAGGTTGCGCCGATCTCGACCAACCTGATCCTCAGCTTCCTCGCCGAGCACGTGCTCGGCATGCCGCGCTCGTACTGAGGGCAAGAACCCATGACGTTGATCGACATCGAGCGCCTCAGGACCTGGATCGGACGAACGGCCGAAGCCGACGACGTCATCACGCCCCGGCTCGCCGCGAGTCTCCTCGCCGTGTTGGACGACGACGGCGAGGCGTCGGAAGGCGCCGAGGCGCCGACGGGAATCCACTGGTGCCTTGCACCGGACATCGCCGGCATGTCCGGCCTCGGGCCGGACGGTCATCCGGCGCGCGGCGGCTTTCTGCCGCCCGCTCCCCTGCCGCGCCGCATGTGGGCGGGAGGCGAGCTGACGTTCTCCGGTACGCCATTGCGCGTCGGCGACCGGGTCACGCGGCGCTCGCGTATCGAAGACGTCGCGTTCAAGGACGGCCGCAGCGGCCCGCTGCTGTTCGTCACCGTCGCCCATGCTTACACCACCGAGCGAGGCTTGGCGCTCTCGGAGCGCCAAGACATCGTCTATCGCGAGGCCGTCGCGCAAGGTGCGAGCGCGAGCGGCGGCGAGGCGCCGGCCAGGCCAGGGCCGGAACGGTCGCTCTCGATTGAAGCCAGCGCGACGCTCCTGTTCCGCTATTCCGCCGCCACCTTCAATGGTCACCGCATCCATTACGACCGGCCCTATGCGACGGAGGTTGAGAACTACCCCGGGCTGGTTGTCCACGGTCCCTTGCAGGCGACCTATCTCCTTCGGATGGCGCGCGCCATGCGCGGCGGCGCCCTGCCCGCCAGCTTTTCCTTCCGCGGCGTCACGCCGCTCTTCGACCAGCAGGTCTTCAAGGTCTGCGGCGCGGGAGCGGAGCTTTGGATTGAGAACGCGCGAGGCCAGGTCACGATGACCGCCCGCACGACCTGAACGCCAAATGGCGAGGCGCAGCAGGCGCCTACAGCGCCAGATCGTCCTGACCTCTGCCCCGTCCTCACGCCGCGCCGCTGACCGAAAGCGCCAGGAAATCTGCGAAGGCGCGCGCGGCCGGAACCAGCGCTTCCGACTGCCGCCAGGCAAGCCCGACGTCCATCGTCGGGATCGCCGTCGCGACGTCCCGGCGCTCGATGCGCTGCCCCTCGAGCGACCAGGGCCGATAGACCATGTCGGAGAGAATGGTCACGCCGAGCCCGTCGGCGACCATGCTGCGCACAGCCTCCACCGAGGAGGTGGTGAAGATCACGTTCGGCCGGAACCCTGTAGGCTCCCAATAGCGCGAGGCTGTTTGATGCGCCTCGTCGACCGACAGCACGATGTACGGGGCCTTGGAAACCTCGGCAAGATCGATCCGCTCGGCCTGCAGCATGGAGTGGTCGGCCGGCAGCCATAGACGTCGACGCGAGCGCAGCAGCGTCTCCGAGGCGATGGCCGCCCGGTCCCTGAGGTTCGAAACGAGCATGACCGCGATGTCGAGCGTACGGTCCTTCAAGCCGATCTCGATCGCCGTGCGCGGGAGCTCGAACAGTTGCACCTGGACATCAGGATAGTTGCGCACGAAGCGAGAATAGTGGCGAGGCAGGAAATAGCCGGCGACCGTGTAGGTCAGGCCGACGCGAATCAGACCCTTGACCGAGGTCGTCTGCGTGAGCTGCGCGCGCTTGGCCGCGCCCACTGCCGCCATCACCTCGCGCGCGTGCGAGAGAAAGCGCGCGCCCTCCACCGTAAGCTCCATGCCTGCCGGCGAACGCCGAAACAGCTCGACGCCGAGCGTCGCCTCGAGTTGTTGCAGGGCCGCCGTCACGGTCGATTGCGAAACGTTGAGGCCCACCGCGGCCTGGCTGACCTGGCCGGCTTCCGCAGTCGCGAGGAAATAGCGGAACTGGCGCAGCGAGAGGTCCAAAATCGTTTTTTCCGATACGCATTTATAGTATTTGCTATTTTACAATAGTAGCTGCATTGCGCAACTTGCGATGAGAACGGGTTTGGGGGGAACGGGGTGACGACGATCAACTGCGATATGGGCGAGTCGTTCGGACTCTATCGGCTCGGAGACGACGCCGGCCTGATGCCCTTGATCGACATCGCCAACGTCGCCTGCGGCTTCCACGCCTCGGACTTCAACCATATGCGCGCGACGGTGAAGCTGGCGAAGACGCACGGGGTGAAGGTCGGCGCGCATCCCTCTTTGCCGGATCTCCAGGGTTTCGGCCGCCGCGAGATGAAGATCGGCCGTGAGGAACTCGCGAACTGCCTGATCTATCAGATCGGGGCGCTGAAAGGCTTCCTCGAGGCGGAGGGCATGGCGCTCAATCATGTCAAGCCGCACGGTTCGCTCTATGGAATGGCGGCGCGCGACGAGGCGATCGCGCACGCGGTCTGCGACGCGGCCGAGGTGTTCAACGTTCCGCTGGTCGGCATGCTCGGCACGTTGCATGAAACGATATATCCCGCGCGCGGACGCCGCTTCATGGCGGAATTCTACGCCGATCTCGACTACGACGACGACGGCCGCCTGATCATCACGCGCGAGCACGACGCGAAGGATCCCGACGCCGCCGCGGCCAAGTGCCGACGCGCGATTGCGGAAGGCAAGGTCGCCAGCGTCGGCGGCCGCGACATCCGGGTGGGCGCCGAGACCATCTGCGTGCATTCCGACACGCCCAACGCCACCGCCATTGCGGCGGCGGTTCGGGCCGCCGTGCCGCGCCAAGCGTAAAGCCGATTTTCCCAGGGGGGACCCATGTCGACGCAGATCCTTTCTCCAGTGCCCGGAACCTTTTATCGCAAGCCGGGGCCCGACAAGCCGCCGTTCAAGTCCGAGGGAGACGCGGTCGCCGTGGGCGACGTCGTCGGCCTCGTCGAAGTTATGAAGTCCTTCATCGAGGTCCACGCCGACGCCGCGGGGAAGGTCGTGCGCTTCCTCGCCGAGGACGAAGACCCTGTCATGTCGAGCCAGCCGCTGCTCGAGGTCGAGTAAGCATGGCGATCAAGCGCCTGTTGATCGCCAATCGCGGCGAAATCGCCGTGCGCATTCAGCGCGCGGCGCGCGAGCTTGGCATGACGACGATTCAGGTCCACAGCGCCGCCGATGCGGACTCGCTCGCTGTCCGCATGGCCGACGAGGCGGTGAACATTGGTCCGCCCGCCGCGGCCAAGTCCTATCTCAACGTCGCCGCGATCCTCGACGCCGCCCGCCAGACCAGCGCCGACG
Source organism: Roseiarcus sp. (assembly GCA_036488815.1). GTDB lineage: Bacteria > Pseudomonadota > Alphaproteobacteria > Rhizobiales > Beijerinckiaceae > Roseiarcus. Next base: position 139,221 of record DASXGX010000070.1, on the reverse strand, counting down.
CCGTGCATCCGGGCTACGGATTTCTCTCGGAGAACGCAGCCTTCGCCGATGCGGTGGAAGCGGCGGGCCTCACATTCGTCGGCCCGCGCGGCGACACCATCCGCAGAATGGGCGACAAAGTCGCCGCGCGCGGGGCGGCGATCGCCGCCGGCGTGCCGGTGGTTCCGGGCTCCGAAGGCAAGCTCAGCGACCATGACGTCGCGCGCCGCCTCGCCGACAGCATCGGTTATCCCGTGATGATCAAGGCGGCGGCCGGCGGCGGCGGTCGCGGCATTCGCGCAGTCGAAACGCCCGAGGCGTTCGAGGCGGCCTTCGACCAAGCTGCGGCCGAGGCCAAGGCGGCGTTCGGCGACGGCGCGCTCTACGTCGAAAAGCTCGTCGGCCGCGCGCGGCACATCGAAGTGCAGGTGCTCGGCGACGGGCATGACGCGATCCATCTCGGCGAACGCGAATGCTCGCTGCAGCGCCGGCGCCAGAAGGTCTGGGAGGAAGCTCCGGCAGCCCTCCTCGCCCCTTCCGTGCGCGAAAAGCTCTGCGCGTCCGCGGTGTCGCTGACGAAATCGGTCGGCTATCGTGGCGCGGGCACGCTCGAATATCTCTACGACGATCTGACCGGTGCGTTCTATTTTCTCGAGATGAACACGCGCATCCAGGTCGAGCACCCCGTCACCGAGATGATCACCGGCGTCGATCTTGTGCGGGAAATGCTGCGCATCGCTTCCGGCGAGCGGCTTCGCTGGCGGCAGGCGGATATTGCGCCGCGCGGGCACGCGATCGAGGTGCGCATCAACGCCGAGAATCCGGATCTCGATTTCCGCCCCTCCCCGGGCGTCGTCACCGACCTTCAGACGCCCGGCGGCCCGGGCGTGCGTTTCGACACGCTGCTCTATCCCGGCTATGCGATCCCGCCGTTCTACGATTCGCTGCTCGGCAAGCTCATCGTTTGGGACGAGACGCGCGAGGCCGCTTTGTCGCGCTTGCGCCGCGCGTTGAAGGAGTTGAAAGTCGAGGGGGTCGCGACGACCGCCTCGCTGCATCGCCGCCTCGTCGACGATCCCGAGGTCGCCGTGGGCGCCTTTCACACCCGATGGCTCGAGCAATGGCTCGCGGCCCGCGAGAACGCCACGAAGGAAGGAAGCAGCCCATGAGCAGCCGCTATTCGTTCGGGGGCGACGAGCACTTGTTCGTCGAATGCGACGAGGAAATGTCGCTCGAAGCCTTCTTCAAGAGCCTGTCGATCACCAAGGCGGTGCGCGAAGCGGGCATCAAGGGCGTCACCGAGATCTGCCCGGCGAACGCCTCGTTCCAGATCAAATTCAATCCCGACGAGATCGCGCCCGACGATCTCGCGAAGGAGGTGAAGGCGATCGAAGCGGCGAGCGGCGGCGCGCACGCGACGCTCAAAACGCGCATCCTCGAGATCCCCGTCTTCTACAACGATCCCTGGACTCATGAGACGCAGTTGCGGTTTCGCGACCGGCATCAGGCGCCTGACATGACCGACATCGAATACACCGCCAAGATCAACAATCTCGACGGCGTCGAGGGTTTCATCAAAGCCCATTCCGGCGCGCCCTGGTTCGTCTCCATGGTCGGCTTCGTCGCCGGACTGCCGTTCCTCTATCAGATGGTCGATCGTAAACGGCAGATTCAATCGCCCAAATACCTACGTCCCCGCACCGACACGCCGAAGCTCACGGTCGGCCACGGCGGATGTTTCGGAGCCATCTATTCGGTGCGCGGCGCCGGCGGGTACCAGATGTTCGGCATCACGCCGATGCCGATCTACGACCCCAACCAAGAGATCAAGTATCTGCGCGACTTCATGTGTCTGTTCAATCCGGGCGACATCGTCAAATGGCGGCCGATCGATCGGGCGGAATACGATTCCATCGGCGCCGACGTGGACGCGGGCAAGTTCGCGCCGAAAATGACGAACGTCGATTTTTCGCTGGACGACTTCCACGCCGACATCGACGGCGCCAACGCCAAGCTGACGGGAGCGCTCTATGGCCATTAAAGTCGTCAAGCCGGGACTGTCGACGACCGTGCAGGACCTTGGCCGGCCCGGCTACTATCACATCGGCATTCCGCTTTCCGGCGGGATGGACCGCCTGGCCTTGCGCGCGGCCAATATGCTGGTCGGCAATCCAGAGGACGCGGCGGTCCTCGAGGCCGCCTTCCTGGGCCCGGAGCTTGAATTCACCAGCGACGCGACGGTCGCCGTCACCGGCGCCGAATTGCCACCGAAGATCGACGGCGAGGCGCGGCCGACCTGGACCTCCTTCCGCGTGCGCAGCGGCCAGACTCTCTCTTTCGGCCACCTGAAGACCGGCGCTCGCGCCTACATCGCGATCTCCGGCGGCGTCGACGCGCCCGTCGTGCTCGGCTCGCGCTCGACCTACGCGCTCGGGGCTCTCGGCGGCTTCCAAGGCCGCAAGCTGGCTGCCGGTGACGTCTTGCCGACCGGAGCCGCCTCGGGCGCCGCGGAGGGACGCAGCGTGCCAGAGGCTTTGCGGCGCTCCCCGGGCCAGCAGGTCGAGCTTCGCATGATGCCGGGTCTCTACTGGCACCGCACGACCGAGGCGGCGCACGAGCAATTCTTCGCCGATACATGGAAGGTCGCCCCGGAGGCGGACCGCATCGGCTATCGCTTCCGCGGCGGGCGGCCGCTCGAATTCGTGCCGCGCGAGCCGCCGTTCGGGGCCGGCTCGGATCCGTCGAATATCGTCGACGCCTGCTACCCCTACGGCTCCGTGCAAGTGCCGAGCGGAACCGAGCCGATCGTGCTGCATCGCGACGCCGTTTCGGGCGGAGGCTATTTCATGATCGGCACGGTCATCTCCGCCGACCTCGACCTGATCGGCCAGCTTCAGCCGCACGCCCAAGCCAAGTTCACCCCTGTCGATATGGACGGGGCGTTGACGGCCCGCCGCGACCGGCAAAAGCTGCTGCAAGCGATACGCGAAGCACTCTGAGCGCGCTGCAAGCGCGTTGCGCGATCGGCGCGCATTAGCGCCTTCTGCATTTTGGTAGAAGCAGCCTCTCCGGAGTCCACTTGTCATGCCCGCGAAAAGCGGGCATCCAGGAGTCAAGGGCGAAGGCCTGCGGCGGCTACCTGGACCCCCGCTTTTCGCGGGGGTGACAGGCTGTGTGCGTCAAACGAATAGCAGCGCGCTCTAGCTCCGGCGGCGTGAGCGCCGCCGTCCCGTGGCCGCGCCAGGCTGATGGGCTGGCCCGCCACGTTCCACGCCGATCTCGCGTTCCAGCCAGGCCGCAACTTTCAGGACGGTCGTCTCGTCGTTCCGGCCGGCGATGATCTGCATGCCTACCGGAAGCCCTGGCTTGGCGAGGCCGACCGGGAGCGACGCCGCAGGCTGGCCGGTCAAGTTGAAGGGATAGGTGTAATAGACCCAGGAGACGAGGTTGCGGTGTTCCAGCCCCGGCGGGATATCGCGCCCGGCTTCGAGCGCGACGATCGGCAAGGTCGGACTGAGCAGCACGTCGTAGCGGGAGAAGAAAGCGAGCAAGTCGTCACGCAGCGCGTAGCGGCGGAACACGGTCTCGTAATAGGCCCGCATGTCTTGCTGGAGCGCGGCTTCGAGGATCGTGGCGACGGCCGGATCGAGCAGATCGCGGCGGGTCTCGAGGATCGGCCGCAGGCGCGTTCCGACGCCGGCGTAGAATTCCGCCGTCCAGAGGTCTTCCGGATCGGCGGCGAATACGCGCTCGACTTCCTCGACGACGCAGCCCGCCTGTTCGAGCCGCCTCGCCGCCCGCGCGCAGATGTCCACCACTTCCGGCTCCGCCGTCGCGTAGCCGAGGGTCGGGCTCCAGGCGACGCGCAGGCCGCGCGGCGGCGCCTCGCAGGCGGCGAGGAAGTCGGGAACGGGCCCAGCGATCGAAGCGGGGTCACACGGGTCGTAGCCGGCGATCGCCTGCAACAACAGCGCCGCGTCGGCGACGTTGCGCGCCAACGGGCAGACATGCGCGAGCGTCGGCGTCGCCGAGGCGGGCCAGACGGGAACCCGGCCAAAATTGGCCTTGAAGCCGAAGGTTCCGGTCAAGGCGGCCGGAATGCGGATCGAGCCGCCGCCGTCGGTGCCGAGCGCGAAGGGCGTCACCCCCGCTGCGACCGAGGCCGCGCATCCCGCGCTGGAGCCGCCGGGGGTCAAGGACAGATCGAGCGGGTTGCGCGTGATCCCGGTCAGCGGGCTGTCGCCGACCGGCTTGCAACCAAATTCGCTCGTGGTCGTCTTGCCGATCAGGATCGCGCCCGCCGCGCGCGCTCGCTCGACCGAGGGCGCGTCGACCGTGCCGACGTTGTCCGCCATCGCGCGCGAGCCGGATGCATAGGGAAGCCCGGCGACTGAAATCAGATCCTTCACCGAGAAAGGCACGCCATGCAACGGGCCCAACGGCTCGCCGCGCTGAACTGCGTCCTCCGCCCGCTTCGCCTCGACGAGCGCCGCGTCACGCCGCAGGACGCAGAACGCGTTGATCGTCGCTTGGGACTCTTCGGCCTTGTCGAGCGCCCGTCGAACAAGCTCGACCGGCGATATTTCTTTGTTCGCGACGATGCGCGCCGCCTCTCTGGCCGACAGCGCGTCCAGCTCGGCCGACACCGGGCGCCTCACTCGTTGAGAATGGCGAAGGCGCGCACCGGCGAGCCCGATCCGCCTTTGAACTTGATCGGCGCGCCGAAGAACTGAAACTCGCCCTTGCCGAGCAGGTCCTCGAGATTGACGAGCCATTCCCAATGCGAAATGCCGAGGTCACGGCAGAGGCGGTGCTGAGCGAATATGTTGTCGGTCGGCTTGTCGGTCGAAGGGCCTTCGACGCCGTGCATGCGGGAGCCGCGCGCATGGAGCCAGCGCGTCGCCTCGACCGTCAGCAACGGGTTCTTCCAGACGCTGTCGAGGGAGGGATAGTTGCGCTTGTGAAAGCCGGTGCACAACAGAACGATGTGGCCGTCGACCTTCACGCCGCATTTCGCCTCGGCGGCCTCCATGTCGGCCTCGGTGATCTCGCCGAGATCGGGAATATGGCGCAGGTCGAAGCAGACGGCCTTGCCCATGAAGAGATCGAGCGGCATTTCGTCAACGGAGAGGCCGTTCGGGCTGACGTGCCGGAACGCATCGACATGCGTGCCGACATGATCGAGCATGCCGATGAAGTTGGTCTGGAACGTCATCGCGTCGCCGGGAACGCCGAGGTTATGCGCCTTGGCGCTCTCGTGGCTCATATGCACGGTGTAGATCGGCCGCTGGAACAGCTTGTGAGCCGGCATGTTGTCTTCGACCAGTAGGGAAAGATCGACGATACGTCCCATGCGATGTTCTCCTGACAGGAGGCGCCGCCTCGCGTCGCAACGCGAGGCGGGCTCGGATTGAGGCTCAGGCGCGCATCGAGGCGCGCAGCTTCTGCGTGCCGGCGACGTCGAGCGCCCAGGGGTAGCCGTTGTCGGCCGGCTTCAGCATGACGCCGTAAGCTTCGCGCGCATGCTCGGGCGTGATGAAATCATCCAGCACGTCCTCCAGAACTTGCTCCGCCGGCCGCTCCAGGGGATCGCCGTAGCCGCCGCCCGCAGGCGAGTAGTAGCACGCCACGTCCCCCTCCTCGACGCGCAGGCCGGAGAATTTCGCCGGATATTGCTTCACGTCGTTCGGCGCCTTGGCGTTGTAGATCTCATATTTGCCGACTGCGCCGGACTTGCCGCCGAACACGCCCCAAGGCGCATCCTCGTGACGGTCGGATTCGTGCGTCACGAAGCCCGGCGTCAGGAATCGTTGCGACTTAACGACGCCCTGGCCGCCGCGGAACCTGCCGGCGCCGGGCGCCACGTCGTCGCGCAGTTCGTAGCGGTCGCAGATCAGCGGCAGGTGCATGCCGAGATCCTCCAGCGGATTGTTGCGCGTGTTGCGCATCAGCTCCTCGACGGTGTCCGGCCCGTCCGATTTCGGCCGTCCCCCCATCGCCGCCTCGTTCACTTCGAGGAAGACCCAATAGTCGCCGTTCGGGCGGACGCCGGAGAAGGCGGCGAAGGAGAGCGTCGCCGCATTGCCGGCGGTGCAGCGGTCGGGCAGCACGGGCGAGAGCGCCTTGATGATGAGATCGACGACGCGCTGGGTCTGGCAGAAGCGCGCTTCCGCCGCGGCCGGCATGATCGGATTGAAGATCGAGCCGAGCGGCGCGGTCACCTTGACCGGCCGGAACGAGCCCTCGTTCTGCGGAATGTGCTCCTCGTGGGTGTAGGTGTCGAGCAGCAGCGCGCGGAAGGCGAAGTAGCAGGCGACCTTGGTCGATCCATCGAAAGGCACGTTGAACGCTGTCGGCGTTTGCGGCGCCGAACCGGTAAGGTCGACCTCGACGCTGTCGCCGCGCTTCTTCACCGTGACCTTGACGGGAAGCGTCTTGCCGCGATTGCGGCCGTCATCGTCGAGAAAGCCCTCGGCGGTGTAGTCGCCATCGGGAATCTTTGCGATCTCGCGGCGCAGCATCGCCTCGGTGTAGTCCATCAGCTGTCGCGTCGCCTGGAACACCGTGTCCTTGCCATAGGTCGCGAGCAGCTCCTGGAAGCGCCTGACGCCGAGTTCGGCCGAAGCGATCTGCGCCTCGAGGTCGCCCATCACGAGCCCCGGCACGCGCGTGTTGTCGCGGATGTAGCGCCAGAGGCTCTCGTTGCGCTTGCCGTCTTCGTAGAGCTTGGTGCCGTTGAACAGCATGCCCTCGGCGAACACATCCGGCACGTCGATGATGAGGCCGGGCGTCGCCGAGCCGATGTCGACGTGATGGGCCGTGTTGGCGGAAAAGCCGACGAGCTCACCCTCGAAGAAGACTGGCATGACGACCGCGATGTCAGGCGAATGGCTCGCGCCGTAGTAGGGATGGTTGTGGATCACGCAGTCGCCCGGCTTCCACGCGTTGAGCGGGACCGACTTCTCGATGCCGCGCAGATAGCCGGGCAGCGAGCCGATGTGCATCGGCGTCGAATCCGATTCGCACAGCGTGTTGTACTCGCGGTCGAACAGACCCGCGCCGAGATCCTGGCTCTCGCGAATGATCGAGGAATAGGACATGCGGTAGAGCACGTTGCCCATCTGCTCGGCGATGGAATGCAGTGCGCCGCCGACGACCTGGAGGGTGATCGGATCGATTTTCATGGGATTGCCTTCGCTCATGACGGGCCCCTTCAGACTGCGCCGCGCCCGACGCGCATGTCGCCGTGCGACAGCACGCTGGCGACGTAGCCGGGCGGGACCAAGGTTGTGGAATTGTGCTGGACGATCAGCGCCGGACCGCTGACGCGGTCGTCGGCGAGCAGCTTGCCGCGCGCGAAGCGCGGCGTCGGATAGCTCATGCCGTCGTCGAACACGGTGTCGCGCACGTAGAGCTGCGCGTCCTCGGGATTGACCCGCCCTCCCCTCGGCAGTTCGGGCAATTTCAGCGTCTCGGTCGCCGACGAGCCGACGACGCGCAGCGTGATGATCTCCACGAGCTGATCCTCGAAAGCGTGGCCATAGACCTGCTTGTGCGCGTCGTAGAAGCTCTTGATCACGTCGCTGACGTTCCAGGCGTCGAGCGGAGCGTCCGGCATCGCCGCGCGCAGTTCGAAGCCCTGGCCGACATAGCGGCACTCGGCGACCGCGGCGAAGCGGTGTTGATCCTCCCGCACGCCGTCGGCGAGAAGCTGCTCGCGCGCCTCTGCCTTCAGCTCGGCCAGGATCTTGTTGACCTGGTCGAAATCCGCCTGTTTCGCCTTGTTGGCGACGACCAGCACCGAACGGGTGTACTCATATTGCAGTTCGGTCAGCAGCAGGCCCATCGCGGCCGTGATGCCGGGATGCAGCGGCGAGATCGTGTCCTTCGCGCCGATCAAATCGGCGAGCGACGTCGCATGCAGCGGACCCGCGCCGCCAAAGCCCATCAGCGTGAAGTTGCGCGGGTCGATGCCCTTGGCGACGGAATTGGCGTTGATCGCCAGCGCCATATTGTTGTTGACGACGCGCAGGATGCCGAGCGCCGCGTCCTTGACCGAGAGCTTGAGCGGCGCGGCGACATATTCCTCGACGGCGTCATGCGCGAGCGCCGGGTTGATCTTCAGATCGCCGCCGAGAAAATGCTCGGGATCGAGGCGGCCGAGCACGACCTGCGCATCGGTGACCGCCGGCTCCTTGCCGCCCTTGCCGTAGCAGGCGGGTCCCGGCGACGCGCCGGCAGAACGCGGACCGACGCGGAACGCCCCGCCCGGATCGAGATAGGCGATCGAACCGCCGCCGGCGCCGATCGCATCGACGTCGATCATCGGCACCAGCACCGGCAGATGGGCGACCTCGGTGTCGCGCGGATTCTTGATGCGCAATTCGCCGTTCTGGATCACCGAAATGTCGGCGGAGGTGCCCCCCACGTCGACGGTGATGACGTTCTTGCTCGCGCAGGATTCGCCGGTCCAGCGTCCGCCGATCACGCCGCCGGCCGGGCCGGACAGCAGGAGCCCGATCGCGCGGCGCGACGAATTCTCGACCGTCGAGATGCCGCCGTTCGACTGCATGATGCGAACCTTCGCCTTGACGCCGTTCTCGCGCAGGCGGCTTTCGAGACGCTCGAGATAAAGCGCGGTCGTCGGTCCGATGTAGGCGTTCATCGCCGTCGAGGAGAAGCGCTCGTATTCGCGGATGACGTTGACGACTTCGTGCGAGCAGCAGACGTAAGCGTCGGGGATCACGCGCTTGACGATGTCGCGCGCCTTCGCCTCGTGCTCATTGTTGAGGAACGAGTAGAGGAAGCAGATGACGATCGCCTTGAGGCCGCGCTTCTTGAACGTCTCGGCCGCCTGCTCGACCTGATCGAGCGCCAACGGAATCTCGATCTCGCCGGTCGGCGGGCGCAGGCGTTCGTCCACCACCAGCCGATTGCGTCGCTTGACGAGCGGCTTGGACTGCCAGGGCACGTCGAACTGCAGCGAAAAGTTGTGCGGCCGCTTGTGTCGGGCCATGTGCAGGATGTCGCGGAAGCCGCGCGTCGTGATCATGCCGACGTCGGCGCCCTTGCGCTCGATCACCATGTTGGTCGCGACCGTCGTGCCGTGCAGCACCATGTCGATGTCGTCAGGCGAAACGCCGGCGATCTTGCAAACCTCGACGACGCCCTGCACGACGCCGACCGACTGGTCCGCCGTCGTCGAGGGCACCTTGTGGACGAAAATCTTCTGTCCGCCGCCCGGAAGAGACTGCTCCAGGACGATGTCCGTGAAGGTTCCGCCGACGTCTACTCCCACCCTGATCATGCGCTTTCTCCTCTATTCGGACGGACGCGCGCCTCGGCGCGGCCGCAAGGCGACACAACGTCGTTTCCGCACAGGCGCCTGCGCGGATCGGCGAGTTCGCCTCGGTTCGATTGCCGCCGCGATCGAAGGGTCGCGGCGGGACTCAAGTCACTTCTTGCGCGGGAAGCGCTTGGCGAAATCGTCCGCCATCTCATTCATGGTGACGAATTTGACGCCAGGATGGGAAACCATGTGGTGGTAGAGCCGCTCCAGCATCAAAAGGACGTGCGGGCGGCCCGAGACGTCGGGATGGATCGTGATCGGGAACACCGCGTAGTCGTGTTCGCGATAGACCCAGTCGAACTGGTCGCGCCACATCTGCTCGATGTCGCGCGGATTGACGAAGCCGTGGCTGTTCGGCGACTTCTTGATGAACATCATCGGCGGCAGATCGTCGAGGTTCCAGCTTGCCGGGATTTCGATCAGGTCGGTCTCCTGCCCCCGCTTCAGCGGCGTCATCCAGGTCGAGGGATGCTTGGAGTAATCGATCTTGGTCCAGCTGTCGCCGACGCGGACGTAGTAGGGCTGATGGTCGTTATGCATCAGCGAGTGATCGTACTTGATGCCGCGCTCGAGCAGCAGTTCGTTGGTGACGTTGGAGAACTCCCACCAGGGCGCGACATAGCCGGTCGGCCGCTTGCCGGAGAGCTTGGCGACGAGGTCGATGCATTTGTCGAGAATGTAGGTCTCCTGCTCGCGCGTCATCGCGATCGGGTTCTCGTGCGAGTAGCCGTGAATGCCGATCTCGTGGCCGGCGTCCGCGACCAGCTTCATTTGATCGGGGAATGTTTCGATCGAGTGCCCGGGAATAAACCAGGTCGTCTTGATGCCGAGGCGGTCGAACAGCTTGACCAGTCGCGGCGAGCCGACCTCGCCGGCGAACAGGCCGCGGGAAATGTCGTCCGGGCTGTCTTCGCCGCCGTAGGAGCCGAGCCAGCCGGCGACCGCGTCGACGTCGATGCCGAAGCCGCAAAGAATAGTCTTGGTCATCGCCATTCCTCCCCTACGTTTGCGCTGTCAAACCCCAAATCGCGAACGCTTCGCACCGCTCGGGCAAAGGCTCGAGCTATCAGGTCACTGTCGCTCGCCTGCGCGAATGAGGCCTTCCGCCGAGAGCGCGGCCGAGAGCACCGCCGTGTCGCGGCCATGCGTCGCCGAAAGCAACAGGCTCGTCGGCATCCCCTGCCGGTCGACGCCGCTCGGAATGGCGACGCCGCACCAATCGAGAAAATTGCCGACCATCGTGTTGCGAAGCGTCTTCACGTTCTCGCGCGCGAAAACATCGTCGTCCGCCTCGAGCGGCGCGATCGGCATCGCCACATGCGGCGTCGTCGGAAAGGCGACGATGGCGTCGCCAATCGCCGCATTCGCCTCGACGATCAGCCGGGCGCGCGTCTGCAGCACCTCGACGAGATCGACCGCACTCATGCTCTCGGCGAGGCGGATTCGCTTGACGACGCGTCGGTCGATCCGATCCGCGTCGGGGCCCATGATGCGCTCCCTGTGCACGTGCAACGCCTCGATGCCGAGGAGGTGGCCGTGCTTGGCGATCACCTCGGGGACCGCCGCGAGTTGCGGCAGCGGGCTGCGCTCGATCTTGGCTCCTGCCGCGGCGAGGCGCGCGATCGCCGCTTCGAAATTGACGGCGACCTCGTCTTGGAGATCATCCAACACCAGCGTCTGCGGCACGAGGATGCGCAAGCCGGCGACGTCTCGCCGCCGCGCTTCCGGCGCCAACGCGCCGCGCAGCGCCGCGTCGGTCAGCGCGCAGTCTTCGACGGTGTTCGCGAGCGGCCCGAGTGTGTCGAGGCTGCGCGACAGCGGGAAGGCGCCGTCCATCGGATAGTGGCCGGTCGAGGTCTTATAGCCGACGACGCCGTTGAAGCTCGCCGGCACGCGCACCGAGCCGCCGGTGTCGGTGCCGATCGCGACCGGCGTCAGCCCCGCCGCGACGACGACCGCCGACCCGGACGACGAGCCGCCCGGCGCGCGATGCACCCTCGGATCGCGCGGGTTGCGCGGCGTGCCGAAATGCGGATTGAGGCCGATGCCGGAATAGGCGAACTCGGTCATGTTGACGAGGCCGACCAGGACAAGACCCGCGCGGCCCGCGGCCTTCAAAAGCGCCGCATCCTCGCGCGCGGGCGGATTGCTCTTGAGCACCTCAGAGCCCGCGGTGGTCACGCGACCTTCGACGTCGAACAGGTCCTTCCAGGCGAGAGGCACGCCGTCGAGCGGACTCAGAGGCAGGCCCGCCTTCAGGCGCGCCCTCGCGGCCCGTGCTTCCTTGCGGGCGCGATCCGCCGTCATTTCGGTGAAGATGGCCTTGTCGGGATGGGCCGCAATGGCGGCGAGCGTCGCCTCGATCAGGTCGCAGGCGTCGAGCCGGCCAGCGCGCAGATCGGCGCCGAGCTGGGCGGCGGTGGCAGGAGGAAACGTCGGCGTAGGGGACATGATCGGCCTTTAGTGCGTAATGAGCGTCGCCGCGTCGCGCCGCCAGGCGAGCAACACGTCGTCGCCGGTCTGCAGCCGCCCAGCGTATTTGTCTGCGTGGCCTTCGACCAGAACCGGATTGGCCGCGCCGATCAGCGCCGCGATCTGGACGATGTGCCCGACCTGCTGGATCGACTCGATCGTCCCCTTGACTGGATTGCCGCCATAGGTTTGGAGCAGGACGTCCTGCGTCGTCGACACGGGCAGAACGTCGATCGCTTCCGCCGGTACGGCAAGGCTCGCCTTGCTGCCAACGCCCGGGCTCTCGCCGAGCGCAGCGCCAACGAGATGCCCGAAGGCCGTGTCCAGCACGAAGCCGCCGCCATCCGCCGCCGCGACGCGGCCCGGAATAAGAGCGTTGCGGCCGATGAATTGCGCGACGAACAGAGTCTTTGGCCGCGTGTAGAGCTCGTAGGGCGCGCTGACCTGCTCGATGCGCCCGGCGTTCATCACGACGATGCGGTCGGAGAGCGCCAGCGCCTCGGACTGCGCATGCGTGACGAAGACGAAGGTGACGCCGAGGCGCCGCTGCAACAGCTTCAGTTCGTTTTGAATGCTCTTGCGCAGATTGGCGTCGAGCGCGCCGAGCGGCTCGTCGAGCAGCAGAATGTCGGGCTCGACGACAAGCGCGCGAGCGAGGGCGATGCGCTGCTTCTGGCCGCCGGAGAGTCGGTCCGGCTTGTGGTCGCCGATGTCGGCCAACCCCAGCTTGTCCAGGATGCGCTCGACCTTCGCGTCGCGCTCCAGCGCCGGCATCTTCTTGACGTCGAGGCCGAAGCGGACGTTGTCGCGCACCGTCATGTGAGGAAACAGCGCGTAGTTCTGGAAGATCATCGCGGTCGGCCGCCGCTCGGGCGGAACGTCGTTCACGCGCTTGCCTCGGATGAGGATGTCGCCCGAGGAGATCGCTTCGAAGCCGGCGATCATACGGAGCGTCGTCGTCTTGCCGCAGCCCGACGGACCGAGAAAGGCGATGAACTCGCCCTTTGTAACCTCGAGATTGAAGTCGACGACCGCGGGCGTGCCGTTGTCGTAGACTTTCCCGACGTTGACGAGTTGAAGGTCGTAGCTCACGCGTTTCGGTCCCAACCTGCACTTGCGAATTCAAAATGTCCCCCGCGCCCGAAGGCGCGGGGTCTCGTCGGATGACTTGTGCGTCGTCCCCAGCGCACAGTTACGCGCTGAGGAACTCGTCCCATTTCTTCATCAGGTAGTCGTACTCGTCCGGCCACTGGTGCCAGTAGGCGACCGTCGAAGCGCGCTGCTCGAGCGAGCCGCCGTCGCGCAGATCGCCCTCCTTGATGCCGCGCTCCGGCGCGCCCTTCCAAGGCTTGCCCTCGTACCAGAACGCGTACTTCTCCGGGCTCATCACGTTCTTGATGTTGGTGGTCGGCGAATAATAGCCCTGCTCCGACACCGTGATCGCTGGCGGCCCCGAGAGCCAGTAGTCCGCATAGGCGATCACCGCGTCCTTGTTCGGCGTTCCCGCGATCGGCGAGACGCCGATCGCCCAGGCGCGGTACCCTTCCTTCGGCACGGCGTAGGTGCACGCCTTGCCTTGCGCCTTCACCGCCATGACCGCCGGCTGCCACGCATCGGCCAGGACCATTTCGCCGGACGCGAGCAGATTGACGAGTTCGCCGAAATCGCCCCACAGCGCGCGGAACTGTCCGCCCTTCTTCTTCGAGATGAGGAACTTCGAAGCTTCGTCGATCGCCTTCTTGTCGGGATTGCCGGGGTTCGGAACCTCGAGCAGCTTCAGCGTGTTCATCGCCAGAACCGCCTGTCCGAAGGCGATCAGCGGGTCGACGTTGAGGCCGGTCTTGCCGCGGAACTTGTCGTCGAAGATCGCGGTCCAGGTGCTCGCCTCCTCCTTGGAGACCAGGTCCGGGCGATAGCCGATCGAATCGTAGTTGTAGACGGTCGGAACCATCCACAGGTCGGTCTGCTTTTCGTCGGTCCAGATCTGGCCGACGATCTGTTCCTTCCGCTTCCACTTCGGGCTGGGCTTCACAAAGGTGTCGCGGATGCCGGCCCAGTTCTTCAACGCCGAGGTCGGCACCGGTTCGATCTTGTTGGTCGCAATCACCGCCGGCAAACGCTCGCCGATGGTCTCCCAGCAGTCGTAGGCGGTCGAACCCGACAGCAGTTCCGTCTGCGTATCCGGGAAAATCGCGCCTTTGCCAGAGACGGCCTTCACCCCCGACTTCGCCTTGAAGTCGGCGAGAATGCGCTCCTGAACCGTCACCGACAGGCCGACCGTGCGCAGCTCCTGATCGGCTAGGCCGGCCGCGAAGGCTTGCTGCGCGCCAAACGGCGCGCCCATCGCCGTGAATGTTATCCCGCTTGCCGCGCCCTGCATGAACGTTCGGCGCGAGACCTCGAATTTACCCATGCGCTCCTCCTCACTCTCAGCTTCTTCGCAACGCCGCTCCCAACGGCGCAGAACCAGTTCAGTAGCGTCCCACCAGCAAGCCCCCGTCGACCGTTACCACCTGGCCGGTCATGTATCGGGCCGAGCGCGACGCCAGAAACAGAATGACGTCGGCGATCTCTTCGGGTTCGCCGATCCGCCCCATCGGGATGAATTCACCCGCCTTCTCCGCGCCGGCGGGGCCGAGCGAATGCTCCTCGCTGAGCAATTGCGCGGTGCGGATGTAGCCCGGCGCAACGCCGTTCACCCGCACGCCGTCCTTCGCCAGTTCGACGGCGAGGCCGCGCACCAGACCGACGACGCCGGCCTTCGCCGAGGAATAGTGGACGTGCTCGTCCCAGCCGTAGGCGACGCCCATGATCGAGGACAGGCAGACGATCGCGCCCTTCTTGCGCGCGCGCATGCCGGCAAGAGCCGGCCGAACGACGCGGAAGACGCCCTTCAGATCGATCTCGAACGTATGGTCCCACTTCTCGTCGGTGAGGTTCGCCAGCGGCGTCTTATGGGCGATGCCTGCGTTGGCGACGATCGCGTCGATGCCGCCGTGCGCCTTCTCGATGGCGGCGACGAGCGCGTTCGCATCCGACGTCGAGCGAACGTCGAGCTTGTGGAACTCGGCAAGGCCGCCGGCCGCCACGATTTCCGCGGCGACGGACGCGCCCTCTTTCTCGAGGATGTCCGTGACGACGACCCGGTAACCCGCCGTGGCGAAGGCCTTCGCCGTCGCACGCCCAATGCCGATGCCGGCGCCTGTGATCAGAACCGTTTCGCTCACAGCATCACGTCTCCCGAATTCGGCCCGATCGTCTGGCCGACGAACAGGCTCGCTTGATCTGAACAGAGAAAGGCAACCGTCGCCGCGACTTCGTCAGGCTCGCCGAAACGGCCGAGCGGAAGCTCCGCCGCCTTGGCGTTGCGCCAATCCTCGGAGAGCGCCATGACGAGCGGCGTATTGATCGGGCCGGGAGCAACGGCGTTGACGCGCACGCCCGATGCGCTCACCTCGCGCGCCAGCGACTTGGTCAAGCCGATAATCGCCGCCTTGGCGGCGCTGTAGTGAGAAAGCTCGACGCCGCCGATCTGGCCAAGCTGCGAGGCCATGTTGACGACGACGCCCGCGTGACTCTCCAACATCGCCGGCAGAACCGCCTTGGTCATCAGAAAGACGCCGCGCACATGCACGGCGAACATGCGGTCGAAATCCGCCGGCGTCAGGTCGACGAAGCGAGCCTGGTGCACGAAGCCGGCGTTGTTGACGAGGTGGGTCGGATCGCCGAAGGCGGCGCGGCACGCTCCGACGATCGCCGCGACGTCCTCTTCGCGCGAGACGTCGCCGCCTGCGGCGATCGCGGCGCCGCCGGCGGCCTTGATCTCGGCGGCCACCTTTTCGGCCTCGGCGAGGCGCAGATCGTTTACGGCGACGCGATAGCCGTCCGCCGCAAGGCGGAGCGCGCAGGCGCGACCGATCCCCGAGCCCGCTCCGGTGACGACGACGACTTTCATCAGACCGTCTCCTGGATGGCGATGCGGCGCGCGCGACGCACGCTCATTGTCATGAGGATCGCGTAGACGGCGAGCAGCGCAAAGGAGAACAGCGTCGTCAGCACGCCAAAGGCGAAGACATTGGGATGAATTTCGACCTCGAAGGTCGAGTAGATCGCCAACGGCAGAGTCTGCTCGCGCCCGGAGGAAAAGAGCGTTCGCGAAAATTCGTCATAGGAGAGCGTGAACGCGAACAGCATCGCCGAGAGGACGCCCGGGAAAATGAGCGGGAACGTCACCTTGCGAAATGTCGTCCCCGGCGTGACTCCGAGCGACCACGCCGCCTCCTCTACTGACGAATCGAAACGGTTGAAGATCGCCAACATCACCAGAAACGCGAACGGCAGCGTGTAGACGACATGCGTCGCGAAGGCGGTCGACCACCAATGCCGCTCGATTCCGGTCGTCGTGGCGACGAGCGCCGAGCCCAGGCCGACCAGAACGCCGGGAACGATCATCCCGAGCACGATCAAGTAGAAAACCGCCGTCTTGCCGCGGAAGTTGCGCCGGAAGGCTTGTGCGGCCATCACGCCGATCACCGTCGACGTGACCATCGTCATGAAGGCGAGCGTCAACGAACGGAACAGCGAGATGCCGATCGGCAGCGGCGCGACGCGCGAGGGCGGCGCCAGGCCGAGAATGTGCTTGTACCAGAACACCGACCATTCGACGATCGGGAACTGCGGCCCGCCCTCCGGCCCCTGCTGGAACGACAGGATGCCGAGAACGATGAAGGGCCCGTAGAGGAAGAGTAGAAACAGGCCCACATAGACGGCCAAAACGGGCTTGAGGATGCGCGACTCCATCGCTCTCAAAGCTCCTTCTTGAGGTCGACGACGCGCAGCAGACCGGCGATCACCAGTCCCATGATCACCGTGAGGATCACGCCCACGACCGAAGCGAGCGCCCACTTCAACGACCCGACCTCGGTGACGATGATGTTGCCGAGCAGATTGACCTTCCGGCCCGACAGCGCGGCGCTGGTGGCGAACTCGCCGAGCACCATGACGCTGACGAAGATGGCGCCGACCACCACGCCGGGGAGGCTGAGCGGGAAGATGATCTTTCGCAGGATGCGCCAAAAGTCGGCGCCGAGATCGCGGGCCGCCTCAATGATGTTGGGATCGATCCGCCCCAGCATGAAGGCGATCGGTCCGACCATGAAGACCACATAGATCTGCGTCATGCCGATGACGACCGACAGATCGCTGAACAGCAACGCCTCGATCGGGTGGTGAATGATCCCCGCCTTGAGAAGCAGGATGTTGATCGCGCCTTCCTTGCCGAGCATAGGGCGCCAGGCGAGAACGCGAATGAGGAAGGAGGTCCAGAACGGTATGACGCAGAGAACGAGCAGCGTGGTCTGAAGCGTCTTGTTCTTCACGAAGAGCCCGACGAAGAGCGCGGTCGGGTATCCGATCACGAAGGTCGAGGCGAGGACGATCAACCAGATCCGCAGCGTGGTCCAGAGCGAATTGATGTAGGTGTCGGAGGAGAAGAACGTCTGCCAACTGTCGAGCGTCAGCTTCGCCTCGATCTTGAACGTGGTCTGCGTCCAGAACGAGACGTAGATGATCATCGCCATCGGCACGACGAGGAAGAGCGTCATCCAGACGACCGCCGGCGCAAGCAGCAAGTAGGCGCCGCGTGCGTCCGACGATTCCGTCGCGCGCTCCCGCGCTGTCGATACCGCAATCTCGGTCGTCGTCATGGCAGTCTCTCAGCCAAAGGCAATCGCATCCTCTGTCTTCCATGTAAGATTGTAGGTCTGGCCTGGGGCGTAGACGTCCGGGGGCCCATTGCTGAGATGGTGTTCCACCTCGACGACTTTGCCGTCCGACGTTTCGAAGAAATGAACAATCGCCGAGCCAAGGTATTCGCTCGCGACATAATTGGCGGCGAGCGCGGCTGCGCCGCCTGACGCCTCTGCCCCTTGCGCGACGACGCGGTCGTACCGGATGGCGTAGGCAGGTTTGGCGGACACCACCCTCGTTCCAACAGGAAACCGGCCGTAGGGCGTCATGAACGCGCCGCCCTCGAGCGCGCCCTCGAATACATTGTAGCAGTTCAGGAACTTGGCGACGTTCGGGTTGGCGGGGCGCTCGTAGATCTCGCCGGGCTTTCCGAACTGACCGATCTTGCCGTCGTCGAGGACGATCAGCCTGTCGCCCATCGCGAGCGCTTCGCTCTCGCTGCCGGTCACATGCAGGAAAGGAATGCCGAGTTGTTCGCGTATGCGGCGCAACTCGCCGCGCATGCGCAGACGCAAATTGGCGTCCAACGCGCCGAGCGGCTCATCCAACAACACAAGCTTGGGACGAATGACCAGCGTCCGGGCCAGCGCGACGCGCTGCTTCTGACCGCCGGAGATCTGATGCGGCCCCCGTTCCTCGAGACCTTTCAGTCCGACGAGTTCGATCACTTCCAGCGCGCGGCTGCGCACCTTCGCCTCGTCGTATCGCTGGACTCCGTTGCGAAGCCCGAATGCGACATTGTCGAAGACGGAGAGATGAGGGAACAGCGCGAAATTCTGAAACACGAAGCCGATGCCGCGCATATGTGCGGCGTCGCGCGTGATGTCCTTTCCGGCCGAGAATATGCGCCCTTCGTCCATGGCCTCGAATCCGGCGATCGCGCGCAAAAGCACCGTCTTTCCGGAACCGCTTGGGCCGAGAAGCGACACGTATTCGCCGCTATTGATGGAGAAGGACACGTTGTCCAGCGCGGCGCGTTCGCCGAAGCGCTTCGTCAGGCCCTCCAATCGCAGGATCGGACTTTCAAACACGGCCGTTCACTCTCCCCGCACCATGGCGCCGTCAGCGCTTCTCTCGCTTGCAGGCGGAAGAAAGCAAAAACGGCTAATGTATGCAACAGGTTTTCTGCTTTATCGGCGAGAATCCGATTCGGCAGGCACATCGCCTGTATTTTGGGCGCATTCTGATCGAGGATTGCGCAGAGCGGTTAAAAATAATGGCTGATGCATGCAAAGATCATTTTTCAGCCGTCGTGCGACGTGAGGTACGGAACGCCGATCGGCGGATCAGTGATGACCGCGACAATCTTCAGCCGCGCGAGATTTTTCTCTGCAAGCGCGGCGAGGTGATCGCGCCAATAGATCGCGGCGGCGTCGATTGCGCGATCGGCGATCAGCTCGAAAAGCATCACATATTCGCTCGCGGCGATCTCGTCGGCGGGAAGTCCAAGATTGGTGAGCGCGCGCGACGCGGCGGCAAGCGGCACGCGATTCTGACGAATGAGATCGACCAGGTGGGCGTTGCGCGCGCGAACGATGCACGAATCCATGAGCTCGCGGTCGAGCTGGCTCCAATCCGCCGGCTCTTGGGTCGCCGGATCGCGCGCGCTCTCATGGCGTAGCACACGCCGGATCCGGTCGAAATCAATTCGGTCGCCGGCGAGCCGCAAGGCTTCCGGCTCGAGCAACTGGCGAAGCTGGAAGCGCTCACGCACCGATTCGGCCGTCAGCGCGCCGGCCACCCAGCGCGAGCTCGGCGTTTTCGCGATCAGCCCGCGCTCGTGCAGGCGCCCGAGCACGTCGCGCACCACGGTGCGGCTGACGCCGTAATATTCGCCGAGTTCGGATTCGATAATGCGGAACTCGCCGAAGATCAGGCAGGCAGCGACCGCCGCCTCCACCTCGTCGTACACGCGCTCCCACAGCCCGCGATTTTGCAGCGCGCTGTCGATTTCGTCGGATATCCGCAGCCCCAGCGCCGCAATGTCGCTGCGAATCGGCGCGACGCGGCTGCCGGGACGACCGACCAGGAAACCACGGCCGTCGAAGCGGTGAACCAGCCTCTCTTCTTCCAATATGCGCAGCGCCGCCTGCACCGGGGCGCGGCTCGTCTTCATCACGGCGGCGATCGGGCCTTCCAGAAGCACGACGCCAGGCTCCAGGCGCCCAGAGGCGATGTTGGCGCGCAACGCCGTCGCGACGAGCTCGTAGCGCTTCGAAGTTTCGACAGGGGCGCGGCGGCGGGTCATCGCGATCTCCTGTTGACCTCAGCCACAAACCGGCTCCACAGGCGTGAGGCGTAGTTGTGTTCGTCCATGACGGTGTTCCAGACTGCGATGCGCCGCGCGCGCTCGAGGTAGCTTCCCCCCGAGCGCTTTGCCCCTTTGCGCACGACGATGGTGTGACCGTCGACGCCGACGAGATCTTCCGGCGCTTCCTGCCCATCGTACCAATAGGCCCATTCGGCCGCGCTCAAGTGCGCCTTCAGCCCCGAAACGGCGGAGAGGTAATAGCCCTGCCGGGCCATCACCGCGCCCGCCCAGCCAGAAAGCCACCAATCCATATATTCGTAGGCCATTCTGAGCTCGGCCCCGGCGACGTGACGAGCGACGCTGAGGCCGCCGTGCCATGCGCGGTAACCTTCCTCCGGCGTCGATTCGCGAACGAACTCCGTCGCGGCCCCCAATTCGTAATAGGCGGGCGACCACATGCTCTGCACCGCGATGTCCCCCTGGCGGAACAGCGACGCGGCTTCGTTGCCGGTTCTCCAGCAGCGCACAAAAAATCCCTCCTCGCGCTTGGCGCGCAGAAACGCGAACAAAGCGGTCAGTTCGGCAGGCGTCATGTTGCCGATATTGTCGAATTTCAGGACGCCCATCGCCTCGGCCGCCAGCGCCGCGTCGAACAGTCCGATGGCGGGTTCGTCGACGAGGGCCAGCCGTCCTCTCGCCCGGGGGTCGAACAGCATGCCCCAGCTCTCGCGGGGCCGGACCTTGCCGTTGAACACCCGCATGTCGTAGCCGAACGAATCGAAATTGTGCACGGTCGGCAGCATCGCGATGTAGCGCGTCGCCCCCGGCCCCAGCGAATGGTCGGGCTGCACATAGAGCTTGTTCATCGGAACGTCGCCGACGCCGCGATTGGCGTATTTGTCGACCCCGCCCTGTTTCGTCAGCGGCCCGACCTTGTCCCAACATTTGAGGAGGTCGGTGTCCACCGGCTGAAGCGCGCCCCAATACCAGACGATCGCCAGATTGTGGAAACACTGGTCGTAGACGTCGTAGGCTTCGGGGTTGAGCGCGGCCTTCCGCTGACAGCTGGGAAAATCCAGCGCTTCGAACTCGATGTCGAAGCCGAGATCCGCGGCGGCTCTGATCCGCACGGGTTCGAGAAGAGAAATATCGGTGCCGAGCACCCTCAACTTCCGCCGTTTGACGCGCGCTGGCGCCGCCAGCCCGGCCCGGTCGGCTGCCTTAGCGGCGCCATTCGGGCGCCTCCCCGAGAAGCCGCCGGGCGCATCGTGTCCGGCCAACTTGCAATGTCTCAGGATTTGCCGTTTTCTGCCGGCTTCGCGAACCACCGGGTCGCCGTTCGATTGAGGTCCAACTGTCATGTGCGCTCTCTGCGGCGTTCTCGGCGGCAAGGATCATTGGACGGAACCGCTGAAACGGGACGGTGTGTACGTTCGCTTCTCCGACCCCGCTCGGCGCAGGCGCGAGCGCGCTCTGCGGGTCAGGGAAGCTAACGCGATTCTCGGCCTGTTCGGACTGTCCCTCGATGACTGGCATGCCGATTCCTACGTTCTACGCACGCGGACGGGCAAGTCGGAAGTCGTCGCCGATCTCGCGGCCCTCTGGCCCGCGGCGGAGAAACTTGTCGGGCGCGGGCTCGATCCGCTCGCCGAGGACGTGCTCGAACGGCGGGAACGGCTGAATGGTTGAGCTCGCCCCGGCCGGCGCTCCGCAGTTTACGCCGGTCAACCTCATCACCGGATTTCTCGGCTCGGGCAAGACGACGCTGTTGAAGCGGATGCTGGCCTCGCCTGCGCTCGCCGACACCGCGGTGCTGATCAACGAATTCGGCGAAGTCGGTCTCGACCACGAGTTGCTGGAGCGCATCGACGAAAACACCGTCCTGCTTCAATCCGGCTGCTTGTGTTGCACCATCCGTGGCGAACTGGCGGAGGCGATCCGTCACCTGGATTCCCGGCGGGCTCGCGGCGAGATCCCGGTCTATCGGCGCCTCGTCATCGAAAGCACGGGGCTGGCCGACCCTCTGCCGATCCTGACGACGATCGCCGCAGAGCCGGCGCTGCGGCATCACTACCGCCTCGGCCTCGTCGTCGCGACCGTCGACGCGGTCAACGGAATGAGGCATCTCGACCGGCAGACGGAATCGCTGAAACAGGTCGCGCTCGCCGACCGCCTCGTGGTGACGAAGACGGATTTGCCCACTGGGGCGAAGGCGGACGATCTCCTCGCCCGCCTGCGCCGCCTCAATCCGACGGCGCCCATCCTGCTCGCCGCCGAGCAGCCTCTTGATCCGCTGGCGCTCATCGGGCACGACCTTTTCGACATCGCCAGCAAGACCCGCGAAGTCGCTCTCTGGTTCGAGGACGAACTGGCCGCCGATCGCGTCACGCCGTCGCGAACCGAACCCGCGCACGGCCATCACGATCACGATCATGGCCACAATCCCAACCGGCATGGCGACGATATTCGAGCTTTCTCGCTGATCTTCGACGAACCGATCAACTGGACGACGTTCGGCCTCTGGCTATCGATGCTGCTGAACCGTCACGGCGAGTCGATTCTGCGCGTCAAAGGGCTGCTCTCGATCGAGGGTGAGGACGCGCCGGTCGCGGTGCACGGCGTGCAGCAACTGGTGCATGCGCCGACGCACCTCGAGCGGTGGCCGACGCCGGACCGGCGAACGCGCATCGTATTCATCTGCAAAGGCCTCGACGAATCCATCATCCGCCGTTCGTTCGCCGCCTTCGTTCGCAAGCGAGGCCATCACGGGTCGGCTGCCGCCGATGGCGCGCTTCGCCCTGCCGAGGCCGATCACCGACCAGCGGGCGACTGAACCTCCAACTTTTCTGAGAGGGAAAGAAGTACCGGAACCTGGCCCTTGGTGATTCTGGAGAACGCTTCCTCGAGACCGAACCAGGACGCGCGGTCGACCTCGGGAAACTGAACCATCCTGCCCGAACGCGGCGGCCATTCGATTGAGAACGTATTGCTCTTGAGGCGAAGCACGTCGAAGTCGTGTTCGAGCGCAAACGCCACGACGATTTTGCCCCCGGGCTGCTTGTGCGATCCAAGGCTCAGGAATTGCCCGTCTACGCGCAGGCCGGTTTCTTCGAACAGCTCCCGCGCTGCGGCTGTGAGAGGGGCTTCTCCTTCAGCGGCTATCCCCTTGGGGATCGACCAGGCGCCGATGTCCTTTTTGGCCCAGAAAGGGCCCCCGGGATGGACCAGAAGCACGCTGAAGCCGCTCGATGCTCGGCGAAAAAGCACAATCCCGGCGCTAATGACTGGCATGGGCGCATATCTACGGCGCAACGAAGGCCAGCGCGTGGCGCGAACGCTGGAGGGGCGGCGATCGGCGGACGGCCGCATGGGAACCGATTCCCTATCCCCGGGTTGTGACCCATAGGATCGCTATGGGAGTATTGAATATGCGTGCAACCATTTTGAAGACCTGCGGCGCCTCGATTGCAACACTGGCGCTTGGTCTTTCGTTAATTACGACCCCGGTCATGGCGGCGAGCGGTTGGCACGGCGGTGGCGGCGGACATGGCGGCGGCTTCCACGGTGGCGGCTTCCACGGTGGCGGCTTCCACGGCGGCGGCTTCCACGGTGGCGGGTTCCACGGCGGCGGCTGGCATGGCGGCGGGTATGGCGGCGGCGGGTATGGTTACGGCGCCGCCCTCGGTCTGGGCTTGCTCGGCGGCGCTATCATTGGCTCACAGTATCCGTATTATGACTCCGGCTATGGCTATGGCTACGACCCCGGCTATGGCTATGGCGGCTACCCGCAGGGTGGAGGGGGAGATCCCTCGGCCTACTGCGCGAGCACGTATAGATCGTACGATCCGGCGAGCGGCACGTACCTCGGCTACGACGGCATCCGGCATCCTTGCCCGTAGGGAAATCGAGCGGTCTATCCAGGAGTAACCGATAGGTCCGCGGGATCGCCGCGTGTACGCATGCGGCGGTCGCTCTGCGGGGGTTAGCCCTTCCGAGCGCCGGCGAGCAAGGTCGTGCGGACCATGGCTGCTCGACCGCTAGGGCACTCGCGCCTCCGCTTAGCCCTCAAAACGCGGCAGGGAATTTCGCTCCTGCCGCCTGTTCCCACCCAGACCACATTCACACCGATCTGCTTGGCCATGTCGGCGGTGAGGTATTCCATTTCGTTGGGGGTCGCCTCGGTTAAGATTCTGGCCGCCGGCGCGCCAAGTCCAAGACTTCTGGCATAGGCGCGGATCATCGCGGTGCCCTCTGGACTGTAAACGTGGTTTGCATCCGAGGCCGCGTGAAAGCCCACCCTTGAGGTAACGTCGTTCAGTTGAGTTCGGCCCCCCAGCCAAGCCAGAGCACAAGAGGAATAACAGCGCGAACCCGCGCCTACGGCCGTCGTGTACCCTCTTTGGCGAATGATCAGCCCCATCAAGAGCCCTGTCTGGAGGCGGCCTCCGAGGCTGTCGAAGCGTACGATGGCGGACCCAGCATTGGCGGACGCGGCAACGAACCGGTCCAGGTCTTCGGGAACCAATTCCCCGCTGACAATGATTTGCTTCAGGTCATTTCGCGACTGACTGACGGATATGGTCGCAGCTCTGGCGACGATCCCTGAGAAGCAATTCAAGTAGGTGAGAAGAAAGAGGGCGGACATAAGGATCCAGGCCGCAGATCCACGCGGCTTGCAAATCATACCCCACCTCATCGCCGCCCCGTCTGGTTAGCATTTCGGTCCCGCTGACCAGGATGTGGAACCCGGCAGCGGTGAACTCCATGGATGCACAGAAATGCAGTCTTTGCTAACGGTCAAGCGCGAATGCCTGCAGCACTGCGCTATGTACGTTTGGATACATAAGCCGTAGCCGGGTCAGTTGCCTAAGCTATCGAAGATTAGATATAATTCCTTGCTCTTGTCGCACCCACTCCGTGTCCAACGTCCCTGCCGAGGGGCCGGGCGCGCGCAAAAATGGTGATTTTTTTGGGCAAAATGGGTCCGGCTGGCCATGGGCGGCACTCGGCGACTCAAGCAAAACCGACTTGCGGCGCGCGCTATCGAGACCGCCAAGTGGAGCGCTAATGGCAATGGGCTCTATCTCGTCCGGGCCGGAGGGTCGAAGCCAATGGGCGCTTCTGTATCGGCCCGAGGGCAAGCTGAAGGAAATGGGCCTCGGCTGGTGAATTTTGTTGGCGATCCACGAAAACTATCGATCGGACATTGACGGACTTAGAGGCGTTGCCGTCGCCCTTGTCGTCCTGTTTCACTTCGACGTCCGTCTGTTTAAGGGCGGATTCGTCGGCGTCGACGTCTTCTATGTGATATCGGGCTATCTCATCACCGGCATCATCGTGTCGCGGGTCGACGACGGCAAGTTCTCTTTCTCGAGCTTCTATATCCGGCGCATACGCCGGTTGTTTCCCGCGCTGGCGGCGGTTCTGATCGGCTCGGTCGTCGCGTCCCTATTTGTGCTGTTTCCGCGCGAGGAAGTCGACTTCGGCAAGTCGTTGGCGGCGACGTCGATGTTCTTCGCCAATATGTTCTTCATCGGCCGCAACGGCTATTTCGCCGGGGATTCCTCGCTGTGGCCGCTGCTGCACACTTGGTCGCTGGCGGTCGAGGAACAATACTATCTGGTTTTTCCCTTGGTCGTCGTTTTTGCGAGCCGTTGGACGCCGCGCGTGCTCAAAACAGCGCTGTGGACGGGCCTCGCGATCAGTCTCGCGATTTGCGTCGCGCTTACCGCCGCCAACGCCGATTTCGCTTTCTATTTGATGCCGAGCCGACTTTGGGAGTTGCTGATGGGCGCGGTTCTGGCGACGGGAGCCGCGCCTGAACCCAAAAGCCGCGTCTTGCGGGAAGCGCTGGGCGCGGTCGGGATCGTCGCCATCTTTGTCTCGGGCGTCGTCATCAGCAAGAAAACGTCCTTCCCAGGATTTGCCGCCCTCGCGCCAACTCTGGGCGCAGCACTGGTGATCGCCGCCGGTGGCAAAGCCGGCACGATTGCCCATCGATTGTTATCGAGTCGGGCTCTCGTCTCACTCGGTCTCGTCTCCTACTCGCTCTATCTCTGGCATTTTCCAGTCGCCTCCTTTTACAAATCCTGGAACGGTCCGGAGTTAGGGACATTCGCGACCATCGGGCTGGGCGTTTGTGCTCTGGGTCTGGCGGTCGTTTCCTATTTCGTCGTCGAGCGGCCGTTTCGTTTCTCGCGTCGGCTGTGGCCGGACAATTGGGTATTTCCGGCTGCTGCGATGGGTGTCGCGCTGTTGCTGGGCGTCTCGGCCACGCTTGTTCTCAGCAGCGGTTTGCCGGGGCGGTTCTCGCCCGCGGCGGCCGCTTTGGCCGCCTACCAATACCAAAGCGATCCCAATATCGTCGATCCAGAGGCTCCTCCGCACTGTCTGATCGAAACGCTCAAAAGCGAGGCTCTCGATCCCGCGTGCCTTACGCCGAAGTTCGCGCACGACAACATCTTGCTGATCGGCGACAGCCACGCAGATCCCTTGCGCGCCGGCCTCAAAGTCATATTTCCCGAGACGCATTTTTTGCAAGCGACGGCGACAGATTGTCGACCGAGCTTAGGCAAGCAAAGCGATCCCTACTGCGGGCGAATGCTGCAAACGGTATTGGGGGACTTTCTGCCTCGCACCAAGATCGATGGGATCATCCTCGCCGCGAACTGGCAACGCGCCGCGCCCGCCGAATTGCCTGAACTCGTCGACTTCCTTCTTGGGTTCACGCCCAATGTGATCGTGCTCGGTCCCCTCCCGACCTACCGCGGCGCTCTGCCAGAAATCTTGGCGCGCGCGGCGCAATCGAACGACGCAGGCTATGTCGCCGCTCATCGCGTGGGGGAACGCGACGCGCTGGACCGCCAGATCGCGGCGGCGTTGAAAGATCGTCGCGTGACCTATGTTTCACTCTATCGCACGCTTTGCGACGATCGCGATTGCACGACCGTCGACGGCAAGGGCGAGCCCATTCAATGGGACTATGGGCATTTGACGCCGGCGGGCTCTCGGCTCGTCGCGCAGCGGCTCAAAGCAAATGGCGTGACGTTGTTGCCACGCTGAGGCGCGCGAGATTCAAGGCTTCTGTTCTCCGACCAACCGCTCCGCCATGCGCAACAGGTCAAACGCGCCCGAATTTGGCGGGTTTAGCCTCGCCAAGCCGTAACGGCTGCAACCGCATCCGTTTCCATGCGGATCAACAGCTTACGCGGAACTTTTGGCGGAGAGGGAGGGATTCGAACCCCCGGTACGCTTGCACGTACTCCGCATTTCGAGTGCGGCGCGATCGACCACTCTGCCACCTCTCCGCGGCGCATCGGCGAAAGCTCGCCGAGCGGGTCGGTCGGGCGATTAGCACGACGCGAACGGCGCCGCAAGGCGTTGGCGGGCGGGACGCGCGACGCGGAGCGCGGCTGTCCTTCGGCGTCGCTCCAGCCCCGGCGGCCGATGCGCTCGGAGGCGTGTGGCGGAAGGATTTTCTTGCGAAAGCGTGAACGCGCGGCCCCAGTGACGACGAAGGGCCGCGCGGGCGGCGGCTCAGAAAGCGCGCGCTTTTAGCGAAAAACCGGCGCCCATTTTTTCGCCGCGCGCTTGAGCCATTTGCAAACGGGTTGACGCACACCGTCTTGGCCGGACTTGTCCCGGCCATCCACGCGGCGCCGTCACATAGACCCTACGACGTTAGAATCGTCGGCTTGGCGTGCCGACGATTGCTTTGCAATCGCCTTGGGATGCCCGTCACAAGGCGGCACAAGGCCGGGCATGACGAAAAGAGCTGCTCGGCGCGTCCACCAGAATACAGAAGGCGCTCAGAGGCCCTTCACGCTCGCCTTGAAGGCTTCGGCGTGATCGGGATGCCAGCGCGACAGCGCAGGGCGATTTTCGATGATGTCGCCGATGGCCCAGGCCATGCGCCGCTCGTCGAGCGCCCGGCTCACGTCGTTGTCGGGGCAGAGGATGTAGAAATCGCCCGCCTCGAGTCGCTCGAGCATGAAGTCGACCGTCTGTTCCGGCGTCCAGGCGGCGGCCGGCTTCTGGGCGCGGCCATGGGCCGTGAGCGCCGTGAACACAAAGCCGGGGATCAGCAGATGCGCCGAAACCTGGCTGCCCTCGGCGTTGCGCAACTCGTGCTGCAAGGCCTCGGTGAACGCCTTCACGCCGGCCTTGGAGACATTGTAGGCGGGATCGCCCGGCGGCGTGGTGATGCCCTGCTTGGAGCCGGTGTTGATGATGAGGCCGGGGCGGCGGCTGGCGATCATCGCCGGCGCGAAGACGCGCGAGCCATGGATCACGCCCCATAGGTTGACGTCGATGACGCGTCGCCACGCTTCGCCGTCGCCGAACATCGTGCTGCCCGGCTGCACGCCGGCGTTGTTCATCACCACATGGACGTCGCCAAAGGCTTCGCGCGCCTTGCGTTCGAGCGCCTCGATGTCCGCGAGGCGGCTGACGTCCGTCGGGACGGCGAGAACGCGGCCCTTGCCGAGCGCGGCGACCTCCGCGGCGGCCGCGTCGAGCCGGGCGCCCGCGAGGTCGGCGACCACGACGTTGAGCCCCATTGACGCGAATCTTTTGGCGGCCGCAAGGCCGATGCCGGAGGCGCCGCCGGTGATGACGGCGCAATGCTCCGCCGTCAGAGCTGGATGAATGGCCATGGCGTGATTCCTTTTTGTCGATCCGCGCCGGGAAAATGTCCACAAAACGGGCGAGATCGAGGCCGAGGTCTCACATTTTGTCGAATCGGATTCAAGCGGCGCGTGCGCCGAGCCGCCAAAAGCCGAGCCGCTATGCGGTTCAGGCGCGCCGCGCTATGCTTTCCCCTGCCCGTCCAAGAGGTTCGCCAATGCCACACGATCACGAGCATCCGACGCCCGCCTGGAAGCACGACGGCGTGCGCGTCGTCCCCTCGGGATCGCTGGACGGAAACACCGCCCAGACGCCCGGCATGGACCGTAAGGCCGCGATCAATTTCGCCCGCGTCGGCGCGCAGAAGCTCTGGGCCGGCACCGTGACGATCCACCCCGACGCCAAGACAGGCGCGCACCACCACGGCCATCTCGAAAGCGTCATCTATGTCGTGAAGGGCAAGGCGCGGATGCGCTGGGGCGAGCGGCTGGAGTTCGTCGCCGAGGCGGGGCCGGGCGATTTCATCTATGTGCCGCCCTATGTGCCGCATCAGGAGATCAACGCCAGCCGAGACGAGGCGTTGGAATGCGTGCTGGTGCGCTCGGACGGTGAAGCGGTGGCCGTCAATCTCGACATCGAGCCGGTGGAGAAGCCGGAGGCGGTGCGCTGGATCGACCCGACGCATCCGGAGTGATCGACGCAAGCCGGGAGGGCGCCAATGGTCGGCAAAGCACAGGGACGCATCGTCGTCGGCGTCGGCGGCTGGACCTTCGAGCCGTGGCGCGAAACCTTTTATCCGCCCGGCCTGCCGCAGAAGCGCGAGCTCGAATACGCCAGCGGCAAGCTGACCTCGATCGAGATCAACGGCACCTATTACGGCGCACAGAAACGCGAGAGCTTCGCCAAATGGCGCGCGGAGACGCCGGACGGCTTCGTTTTCTCGGTGAAGGGAACGCGCTACGCCACCAACCGCCGCGCGCTCGCCGAATCGGCGTCCTCCGTCGAGCGCTTCCTGGCGAGCGGCGTCGCCGAACTGAAGGAGAAGCTCGGGCCGATCAATTGGCAGTTCATGGCGACCAAGAAGTTCGACGCGAAAGATTTCGAGGACTTTCTCAAACTGCTGCCCAAGAGCGTCGAAGGGCTCGCAATCCGCCATGTCGTCGAAGTTCGCCACGAGAGTTTCCGCAGCCCCGACTTCATCGCGCTGCTGCGCGCCTATGGGGTGGGCGTCGTCTATACCGACAGCGAGGAGTTTCCCGAGATCGCAGACATCACCGCGGACTTCGTTTATGCGCGGCTGATGCGGGCGCGGGAGGACGAGGAATCCGGCTACTCCGGCAAAGCGCTCGACCGCTGGGCGGCGAACGCCCGCGTCTGGGCGAAGGGCGGCGCGCCCGAGGGGTTCGAGAGCGTGACAAAGGGGGAAGGCAAGGGGCCGCGCGACGTCTTCATCTACATGATCAACGGCTTCAAGCCGAAGGCGCCGGCGGCGGCGATGGCGCTGATCGAGCGGTTGGCCGGCTGAAGCCCCGCCCCAGCGTCAACGCATCATGTCCGCCAGCGCGTTCCGCATCGCCGTGCTCGGGATGCCGAACACGCCTCCGTAGGGGAGATCCATATCGAGAATCACGAAGACGGCGAGCGACACCGAGACCGCCGACAGCGCGATCACGATCATGCTCATCCGGCTGGCGGGCGCCCTGAGGCCGAAGCAGGCGAACAGGATGACCAGCCAGAACACCAGCACCCAATAGAACGGCGTCGAGATCGAGCGGCGAATGCCTTCGATCACCTGCCAGCGGCGCGCCATCATCTCGCCGAATTGCAGCCGGCACGAATAGGCGAGGTTGCGGCGCAACACGTCGTCGGGCTCCAAGGCGTCGATCTTGAGGCCGACGTCGTTGATCAGATCGGCGAGCGTCGTATCCTCGCCGATGCGCGGCATCTGCTTCACGTCGGGATAGGAGACGCCGGCCGGCGCCGGCTCGTTCGGCCAGGTCGAGGCGATGACGGCGGCGACGTAGCCGCGCAGCTCGTCGCGCATCTTGGCGGTTTCCGGCCCGTAGTCGCGCAGGCAACGGTCGAGCTGAGCGATCTGGCCGGCGTAGGCCCCGCGCGCCCCGTAGGCGGCGTCGTAGCCTGACTTGACCGAAGTCGTGAGCAGGCCAAGCACGATCGCGACGAAAGTCACGAGCAGGGTGATGGCGAGTTGGACCATCTCGATCGAATCGCGCGATCGGTGCCGCTCCGGTAAGCGGGCGTTGACAAAGACACCGGCGCCGGCGGCGGCGCACAGAAGCGCGGCGAGGAAAATCGCCGGCCAGATCCCTTGCTGCATCGGCGCCCCCTCCCCAGCGCGCCCCGGCCGACCGGCGCGCGCGCCCGCCTTGGAGGCTTGGCCGCGCGAGGCCTTCTGTCAAGACTACTATCGGCGGAGTCACGCGGACGGCATACCGCCGCCTCGGCACCATGGTCCTCGCGGCATGCCGCCCTCCGATTTCGCGGCGCTCGCTTTGCAACCTTGAGGATGCGCAGATATCGCTGCCGAGATGGCTCCCACCGCGCGACGGCTCATGATCAACGGTTACCGGCCGAAGGCGCCAGCGGCTGCGATTGGGCTGATCGAAAGGCTAGCGGGCAAAGTGACGGGCGAGGCACGCAGAACGGACAACCAGCCCACCAGAAAGCCTTATTTCAAGGGCTTACAACCCGATCTTCCGCCACGTCCTCCTGAAGAGCCTATCTAGCGCAGGCGCGTCTTCTCGCTGTAAAAGGTTTCCGCAAGGCCCATAGGGAGCCTGTGACGAGAAGTCACTGGAGATCTGATATTTCTTGCCGAGCCTTCATCAAATTGAGCATCTTGACCCGTCCATCGACTGACAGAGTTGCACGATACTGGAAGGCAACTGCCGTCCTGAGATCGTCACCAAGATGTCGCCGCCGCGCATATGATGACATGCTGCCCAATATCGTGTCTATGGTCTTTCGGTCGGCGTCGTGCTGCATAACAAATGGTATCGTTCTCCCTTCTTCGTAGTCAAATGCCCTTCCATATCCACTATTAGCATTAAAACTGGCGACGCTGAATAGTTTAGCACGAATCCGCTCATCCCTGATCGACGAATTTACATAATCTTTTGATGCTTGATTTAGCGTAACATAATTGCCGTCCCCTGCGATTATGAAAATATTTGACGCACCTTTGTTTACCGAACGATGCGCATTCTTCATAGCCGGTTCGATCGCGTCTACGAGTGCGGCCATGTCACCTCCGCTAAGCTTTCCAGATGATTCTAACGCTTCAATATCGGGTTGTGCTTGCTTACCTATCGCTCTTTGGAATACACTCTTAATTACATCAGTTACAAAATTTCCGGCCACACTTAGTCCAAGCCCACCGATTATCGTCATCGACATCGGGTCTGTGACCAATTCGAACACCGTTTCAAAACTGCCCGCGCGTTGGGCAATAATGTTCAATTCGAATCCTTCAGGATTAAACTCCTTACGACGGACTCTGCCCTCTGCAACATAGTTGGTTATGATAAGGACCGATCGCGCTATTCCGTACAAGCTCTGCACCGCTTCATAAGCTGGTAATTTATGTTGTTCGCTGGCTTGACCGTCAAACTTCGCCACGAGCAATTCGCGCAAGTCGCCCCCCATTCGCCAAGTAGCTTCTCCACAATGTCAATCCGTTTACAAAACGCAATGCGTTTGTAGGGACAAACAGAAAACATTCTTGCGTCTAACGTAATCCTACCACCGCTATGATAAGGACCGCATCGAACCA
Source organism: Roseiarcus sp. (assembly GCA_036488815.1). GTDB lineage: Bacteria > Pseudomonadota > Alphaproteobacteria > Rhizobiales > Beijerinckiaceae > Roseiarcus. The sequence goes on along the minus strand of DASXGX010000070.1, from coordinate 107,004 downwards.
GGGTATGACCGTCGGAATGCGCTCGACCGCCAAAGCCTCCGCTGCAAGACGCCAACGCAAGAAGGAGGTGGGGCGACTATCCCGCTTGCCCCCAGTTCGCAGACCATGTTTCCGTAACCCATGCCGCCCGCCCTGATTCGCAGCCGTCACCTCGACGACCTCAACGACGGACAGCGCCTCGCGACCGAGCATGGCGACGCGCCGCTCCTCGTCATCGCCGGCGCCGGCTCGGGCAAGACCAACACGCTGGCGCACCGGGTCGCGCATCTCATTCTCGAAGGCGCCGACCCGAAGCGCATCATGCTCGCGACCTTCTCGCGCCGCGCGGCGGCGGAGTTGAACCGGCGCGTGCAGGGGCTGTTGCAACGCAGGCTCGCGGCGGAAGCGGCGGCGCAGGCACTTCCCGCCTACGCCGGCACGTTCCATTCGATCGGCGCGCGGCTGTTGCGCGAGTATGCGCAGCGGCTCGGGCTCGATCCGCAATTCACCATCCACGACCGGGAAGACTCGGCCGACCTGATGAACTGGGCGCGCCATGAAGCGGGCCTCTCGGCGATGAAGGAGCGCTTCCCGACCAAGGCGACGTGCCTGGCGATCTATTCGCGCGTCGTCAATTCGCGCGCCGCGCTCGGCGAGACGCTCGGCAAGCATTTCCCCTGGGCGGCGGCGCACGAAGAGGCGCTGCGCGGCCTGTTTGCGGCCTATGTCGAAGCCAAACAGCGCCAGGCGGTGCTCGACTACGACGATCTGCTGCTCTATCTCGCGCAGATGCTCGCTGAGCCCGAGATCGCCGCCGAGGTGGCGAGCCGCTTCGACCATCTGCTGGTCGACGAATATCAGGACACCAACCGCCTGCAGGCCGAGATCGTGCTCGCGCTGCGGCCCGAGGGGCGCGGGCTGACGGTGGTCGGCGACGACGCGCAGTCGATCTATTCGTTCCGCGCCGCGACGGTGCGCAACATCCTGGATTTTCCCCAGAGCTTCGCGCCGCCGGCGCGCATCGTCACGCTCGATCGCAACTATCGCTCGACCAAGCCGATCCTGACGGCGGCCAACGCCGTCATCGCGCTGGCGCCCGAGCGCTTCGCCAAGGATCTCTGGAGCGACCGCGCTACGGGCGCGCCGCCGGCGCTGGTCACGGTCGGCGAGGAAATCGATCAGGCCCGTTTCGTCGCCACGCGCGTGCTCGAAAACCGCGAAGCGGGCGAGACGCTGAAGTCGCAGGCGGTGCTGTTCCGCGCCGCCCATCACAGCGCTGCGCTAGAACTCGAGCTCACGCGCCGCAACATTCCGTTCGTCAAATTCGGCGGTCTCAAATTCCTCGACGCGGCGCACATCAAGGATACGCTCGCGCTGCTCCGCTTTGCGACCAATCCGAGGGACCGGGTCGCCGGTTTTCGCGTCGCGCAATTGCTGCCCGGCGTCGGCCCGGCGAGCGCGGAAAGAATCGTCGCCGCGGCGGCGGCCGACGACGGCTTTGCCGCGCTCGCCGCCTTGTCGCCGCCGGCCAAGGCGCGCGTCGCCTTCGGCGAATTCGTGGGCCTGCTGCAGCGCCTCGCGCATAGCGCGCCCTGGCCGAGCGACCTCGGCGAAGCGATCGCCTGGCGGCGCGCCAACCTGGAGGAAAGCTACGACAACGCGACGACGCGCGCGGCCGACCTCGACGCGCTGGAGCGGATCGCCGCCGCCTTTCCCTCGCGCGAGCGGTTCTTGAGCGAAGTGACGCTCGATCCGCCGGACGCGACCAGCGACGAAGCGGGGCCGCCGTTGCGCGACGAGGATTATCTCATCCTCTCCACCATCCATTCCGCCAAGGGCCAGGAATGGAAGTCGGTGTTCGTGCTCAATTGCGTCGACGGCTGCATTCCCTCCGATCTCGCGACCGGCTCGTCGGAGGAGATCGAAGAGGAACGCCGCCTGCTCTATGTCGCCATGACCCGCGCCAAGGACGATCTCTCGCTGATCGTCCCGCAGCGCTTCTATGTGCACGGCCAGCCCAAGAACGGCGACCGGCACGTGTTCGCGGGACGCACGCGCTTCATTCCGGCGCCGCTCCTCAAGCACTTCGCGCGCCAAACCTGGCCGCCCGCCGCAACCGAGCCGGCGCCGCGCTTCAGCGAAGGGCCGAGGGTGGACCTCGCCGCGCGGATGCGCGCGATGTGGCGCTGAACCGCCGCATTGCGGAGCAGGACCGACAATCGGCCGGCGCTTTGCGATGTGTTGGAATCGGAAGGCCCTCATCCGGCGCTTCGCGCCACCTTCTCCCGCAAGCGGGAGAAGGGTAAATCCCCTCTCCCGCTTGCGGGAGAGGGGTTGGGGTGAGGGCTGCAGCAGAAGGCGCTTCAGGCCGCGTCCTTGTTCACCCTCGACATGGCGATCTTCGACAGCAGTTGGTCGGCCTTGATCTCCTCCTGCAGCGTCTGGTCGAGGAGTTTGGCGGCGTCCTTCATCCCCAATTGATTGGCCCAGGTTTTGAGCGTGCCATAGCGAGCGATTTCGTAGTGCTCGACGGCTTGACCCGAGGCGACGAGGCCTGCGTCCAAGGCCTCCGCGCCTTTGAAGTCGTCCATCACTTCCTTCGCTTCGTCGATGATGCCGATGATGGCGTCGCAAGTCTTGCCGCGGGCCGGTTTGTCGAGCATTTCGAAAACATGTTGCAGCCGCTCGACGTGGCCTTCCGTTTCGTCGCGATGCTTGTCGAAAGCCTCCTTCAAGGCGGGAGACGAAGACTCGCGCGACATTTTCGGCAGCGCGCGCAGGATTTGCTTCTCGGCGTAGAAAATGTCCTTCAGTGTTTCGGTAAAGAGATCTTCGAGCGTTCTCGTGGTCGCCATGATTAGCCTCCTCGTCGTATCAAGGCCGGAACGGACAAAGACCCGATTGGTTCCTGCCGAAACTGTGCGGAGGCTTGATTTCAGCTCTTTGGGCGGAAAGCGACACAGATGTCGGGGTTGGTGTCGAGCCGATCCGCGCCGATCAGGTCGAGGCAATAGGGCACCGCAGGGAAGACCGCGTCGAGGCAGGTGCGGATCGCCGCCGGTTTGCCTGGCAGGTTGATGATGAGACAGGCGCCGCGAAGCCCCGCGATCTGGCGCGAGAGGATCGCCGTCGGCACTTCGAGGAGGCTGCGCGCCCGCATCGCTTCGCCGAAGCCGGGCATCAGGCGTTCGCACACGGCCTCGGTCGCCTCGGGCGTCACGTCGCGCGGGCTCGGCCCGGTGCCCCCGGTGGTGAGTATGAGAGCGCAGCGCTCGATGTCGGCGAGATCGCGCAGCGCCGTTTCGATGGCGGGGCGCTCGTCGGGCACAAGGCGCCGCACCGGGCGCCAATCGGTGAGCAGGATGTCGGCCAGGGCCGCCTCGATGCCCGGCCCGCCCTTGTCTTCATAGACGCCGGCGGACGCGCGGTCGGATACGGTGACGACGCCAATGGGAACCGGAATCACGTCGCCTCCTTTCGCCCCTCGCCCGAGCGTGCCGCTCATGATGACGACGCCATCATAGCAGGCGGCCTCATGGCTGGGAATCGCCCGCCGGCTCGCTGCGCCAAGCGGGCTCTCAGGCCGGATTTCGCGGCGCCAAGGCCCGCACGGCTTCCTCGACGCTGTGAAAACGATGGTCGCGTCCGATCAGCGCCTCCAGACCCTGATGCACATAGCTCTGCTGGGCGCGGACCGATTCGAGTCGCGCGATGGCGACGTCGACGCCGCGAGCGCGCAGCCGCTCGACGGCCGCGCCGAGAACCTTTGCGCCAGTGTAATCGATCTCGACGACGGCGTTGGCCTCGATAACCACGAGATGGATCCCGGGCTCTGGGAGACGCTGGAGCGCCTGCTGGAAGGCATAGGCGTTGAGGAACGAGAGGGGCGCCTGCAGGCCGACGACGCGGACGCCCGGCGCCGTCTCGCCGCGTTGCAACGTATCCGCCGGCCACCAGATCGAGGTGCCGGGAATGCGCTCGAACGGGACGGCGCGGGCTCGAGTCGTCGTCCAGACGCCGTGCGTCAGCGAGAGGATGATGCCGATAGCAACGCCCTGTTGGATCGGCAGCGCGAGAATCGCAACCATCGTCGCGGCGATCAGGGCGAATTCGGCGCGGCTGCGCCGCCAGACCTCGAGCATCGTCTGAACCCTAACGATGCGCTGCGCGACGAACAGCAGCACGCCGGCGAGCGCGGCGTGCGGCGCATGGGCGAGGAGGCCGCCGCCGAACGCCGACAAGGCGAGCGCGAGTCCGGCGCAGAGGAGCGCGCTCAATTGCGAGACGCCGCCCGTCTCGGCGACGACCGCGGTGCGCGGCGGACTGGCGTTGACCGGGAAGGCGCCGATGACGCCCGCGATGAGGTTAGAGGCGCCGAGGCCGATGAAATCCCGGTTGACGTCGGGTCCGTTCGCGGCGTCCGAAACGAAGCTCCGTGTCGTCGCCGCGGTTTGCACCATCACGACGATCGCGACGATCAAGGCGAGCGGCGCGATCTGCTGCACATCGTCGAACGAGACGTCGGGCAAGGCCAATCGGGGCATCGCGCCCGCCACCGAGCCGAGTGTGGAAACGCCGTGCGCCTCCAGCCCGAACACAACCACCAGCGCCGTCGCGACGGCGAGACCGATCAGCGCGCCGGGAATGCGAGGATTGACGCGCTCGGCGACCAGCATGATCGCCAGCACGCCGAGGCCGATTCCAAGCGAGAGCAGATTAGTCGCGCCGAGGCTCGCCGCGATCGCGCCGACCTGCGCGATCAACGATCCCTTGGGCGCCGGCAGGCCGAGCAGCGCCGGCGCCTGGCTGACGAGGATGTGCCCGGCGATCCCCGCCAGGAACCCTGTCGTCACCGGGATGGAGAGCAGATCGGCGACGAACCCGAGACGGAAGGCGCCGGCAAGCACCAGAATCGCGCCGACCGCCAGCGCGAGCAGGCCCGCGTCCGCGGCGTAATGCGGCGATCCCTCGCTCGCCAGCAGCGCGAGCGAGCCGGCGAAGATCGGCGCGATCGTCGAATCGGCGCCGACCGAAAGCAGCCGGCTCGCGCCGAAGGCGGCGAAGCCGACCGCGCCGGCGAACAGCGCAAGGAAGCCGGCCTCCGCCTCGAAACCGGCGAGGCGCGCCGTCGCCATCTGCTCGGGGATCGCGATCGCGGCGAGCGTCACGCCAGCCACCAGGTCGGGCGCGAAATCGCGCGGGCGCCAGCCTGCGAAGGATCGAAACGCCGGCCAGGCGCGCGTCGCCGGGCGGACCGGCTTCTCATTCGTCACCATGGCCGAGGGACGCTCCAAAAGGCCAATCAGGCGCGCTTCCGCTCGCTCCGTCAATCCGGGATGACTTTCAACGGGTGGCGGGCTAGCCTTCGCGGGCATCAGGGACTTCGCAAATGTTGGCCCGACGATTGGCGTTGGCGATCGGGCTTCTTTGCGGCCTCATCGGCGCGCAAGGACCGGAATTCTCGCAGCAATATCGGCAGCGGCTCGGCGGCGCGCTCGACGAGTTGAAAAGGATCGTCGCCGCCTTCGACGCCGAGGCGGCGAGCCAGTCGCTCACCCCCGCCGAGGGGATCGCGCGGCTGAAGGACAATTCCGATCCGTTGGCGCGCGAGCGCGGCGACGCCATCGAGGGCGACATCGCGCGCCAGGCGCGGCTCGAGCGCGATATCGCCGAAATGCACGACGCCGGACCGCTCCGCCGCTTGGTCGTCATGGCCGCCGACATCGACGCTCCGACCGCGCGGCAGACGCTGCAGGATTTCGAGCCCGCGGTGCCGGTGACCAGCGAATCGCTGATCGTCGGCGCGATCGCGGCGTTCGCGGGCTGGGTCGCGACCCACCTTTTCGCCTGGCCGATCCGGCGAGGCCGCCGATCCCGCCAGCGGGCGGCGTAGAGGTCCGGCCTCCAAAAAATCCCATAACGGCGCCGTCTTTCCGCGGTGTGGTTAACCCTGGAGAAACAGCTCCCGCATTACCTAAGGGAAGTCGGCATGCGCGCCGCGTCGAGCTTGGGGGAGCCGAACATGATGCGGGTCGTCGGACGCTTCGCCAGATCGCAATCGGGCGCGACGGCGGTCGAATATGCAGTCCTATGCATGTGCATCGTGCTGGCGATCATCCTGTCGGTCGCCACGCTCGGCACGCAACTCAACGGCGTCTACGCCGAAATCCCCGGCTACCTGAAATAAGTCATCGCGCGTCGGCGAGGATCGCGTCCGCCGCCTTGGCCGCGGTCATCATGACCGGCGCGTTGATGTTGCCGGAAGGGATCGCCGGGAAGACCGAGGCGTCGACCACCCGCAGCCCCTCGACGCCGTGGACGCGAAGGCGCAGATCGACGGCGCCGTGCTCGCGGGTTTTGGCCATGCGGCAGGTTCCGACGGGATGATAGACCGTCCCGCCGCGGCGGCGGAAATCTTCGATCAGGTCCGCGTCGGCGCCGACGTCCGGACCGGGCGCGAGTTCGGCCTCGATGACCTCGGCGAGCGCCGGCTGCCGCGCGAGCCGCCTGAGCAGCTTCACCCCCGCCAAAATCGTCTCGACGTCCTCCGGCGTCGCCAGCGCGTTCGCCACGATGCGCGGCGGTTCGAGCGGGTCGGCCGATTTCGCCAACACCGAGCCGCGGCTGGTCGGCCGGCAATTGGAGAGGCCGAGCGAAAAGCCCGGAAACGGGTCCGGCGCGAGCAGCGGCCGCGTCCCCGTCTTGGCGCCGAGCGTGCTGATCGCCTGCAGATAGAGCTGGATGTCGGGGCGCGCGAGGCTCGCTCGGGAGCGCACGAAACCGCCCGCCTGATTGAGACTGAGGCTGAGCGGCCCGCGCGAGCGGACCAGAAAGTCGACGCCGGCCATGAGCCTGCCGCGCCACGATCCCAAGGCGTCGTTCAGCGTCGGGATGCGGCTGCGATAGGTGTAATTGACGCCGATGTGGTCCTGCAGATGGAACCCGACGGCTGGGCTGTCGCAGAGCGGGACGACGCCGATCGCGGCGAGATGCGCCGCCGGACCGACGCCGGAAACCTGCAGGAGCTGCGGCGAATTGACCGCACCGGCGCAGAGGACCACTTCGCCCCGCGCGCGAACAATGCGCGTCTCGCCGCCGCTGCGGATCTCGACGCCGCAGGCGCGCAGGCCCTCGAAGACGATGCGCGTCGCCAGGGTTTCGGTGAAGATGCGCAGGTTCGCGCGCCGCGCCGCCGGACGCAGGAACGCCTTTGACGCCGAAACGCGCCAGCCGTTCTTGACGTTGATCTGGTAGACGCCCACGCCCTCCTGACCGGCGCCGTTGAAATCAGGATTGAACGCGAGGCCCGCCTGTGCGCTGGCCTCCAGAAAGCGCCGCGCCAACGGATGAAGCCGGTGCGAGACGTCGCTGACGCGCACGGCGCCGCCGCGCCCGCGCCAGGCGTCTTCGCCCGCCTCGCTATCCTCGATCGCCTTGAAGAAGGGCAGGCAATCGGCGTAGCTCCAGCCGACGGCGCCGGCGGCCGCCCATTCGTCGAAGTCCTCTGGCGCGCCGCGAATCCAGACCATCGCGTTGATCGAACTCGAGCCGCCGAGCAGCTTGCCGCGCGGCCAATAATCACGCCGGCCGGCGAATCCGGGATCGGGCTCGGCGAGATAGGCCCAGTTGAGGCTGCGGTCGTAGAACGTCTTGCCGTAGCCGAGCGGGGTCTGCACCCAGAAGCGCCGATCGGTGCCGCCCGCCTCGATCACGGCGACCGAGTAGCGGCCGCTGGCGGAAAGACGCTCCGCCAGCACGCAGCCGGCCGAACCCGCGCCGACGACGACGAAGTCGAACACGTCGTCCATTTCAGGCGCCCGCGCCGGCTTGGCAAATGCTGGTCATGGCGAGCGCGCTTCCCCCGATTTCGTCGATTCGGAATCAATGTAGCCGCCCTTGATAAGGGGGAAAACGCAAACATATCGTCTTGAGGCGGCCGTCTGTCGAAGGGGGGTTCCGATGCGCGCGAGACGAGGCGGCTTGACCGCTCGAGCGGCTCTGGTGGTCCTGATCCTGGCGGCGATCGCCCCGACAGGACGAAGCGCGCAGGCGGCCCAGGCGGTCGACGTCGCGCTGGTGCTGGCCGCCGACGTTTCCCGCAGCATCGACGACGAGGAGTTCGCCCTGCAGCGACGCGGCTATTCGGCGGCGATCAGCGATCCCCGCGTGCTCGAGGCGATCCAATCCGGACGCCACGGCGCCATCGCGATCACATTCGTCGAATGGGCCGGCGAAACCGAGCAGAAAACCGTGGTCGACTGGACCGTGATCGCGGACGCCGCCGCCGCCAGTAAGTTCGCCTCCGCCATCGCGGAGGCGCCGCGCTCCTTCCTCGGCCGAACCGCGATCGGCACGGCGATCGATTTCTCCCGCGGCCTGATCGGGGAGAGCGGCTTCACCGCGGACCGCAGCATCATCGACGTCTCCGGCGACGGAACGAACAATCAGGGCCGGCAGGTCACCGAGGCCCGCAACGAAGCGGTCGGCGCGCAGATCACGATCAATGGCCTCGCCATCTTCAACCGGCGCGCCGCCGCCGAGGGCGGCTTTCTCGCGCTGCACACCAACCCGCCGGGCGGCCTCGCCAAATATTACCGTGAGAACGTGATCGGCGGATCGGGCGCCTTCGTCGTGCAAATCGACGACTTCAAAACTTTCGACGAGGCGATGATCCGAAAGCTGATCTCCGAGATCTCCGCCAAACCGCCAGGCGTCGAGACCGGCGCCCTGCCGCCGAAGAAATCCAGCGGACTGGCCGATTAACGTTTCAAAGTTAACGCATCGCTCGCAATTAACGCATTGTTCACAGCAACGCGCGACGGCGCCTCATTGCGTCAATAGCGGAGCCAGCGCGCCGTATCCGTCAACCCATTGAGTTCACATGGTTAAGGGAACGATAATCGCGGGTAACCCTAATTGTAGCATTTCGACACAAATGAGAACGAACGCGATAGGGAGAACATGCCGTTACGTAACGGCGCCCCTAACGTGGTTTCGCAGACATGACTCTAGCCCTCAAGTCGGCCGGCGCGAAAAATCCTGTCGCCGTCGCCGGGGTGACCGTCAATCTCGGCACGCTCGCCGAGGCGGTCTCGGAGACGATCGCCCGCACGAATCGCGGCCACGGTTTCACCCTCTTCACGCTCAATCTCGATCACGTCGTGAAACTGCGCTGGAACCCGGACTTCCGCGCCGCCTATCGTCGGGCGACGCTCGTCTCCGCGGACGGCTGGCCGGTGGCGTGGCTGGCCAATCGCGGCGCGCAGCCGGGCGAAGCCAAAGTCCGGCGGACCACCGGCGCGGATCTCGTCGAGCCGATCTGCGAGGTCGCGGCGCGGCGCGGCGTCGGCGTCTATCTCGTCGGGCCCGAACGCGGCGCCCAGTCGGCCGCCATCGCGGCGCTCCGTCGGCGTCATCGCGGTCTGCGCATTCTCGGAGCGGAGGCGCCTGTGATCGGCGCCGTCGCTCCCTTCGACCACGAGGCCCTCGCGCGCCGCATCGCGGCGAGCGGCGCGAAGCTCTGCTTCGTGTGCCTCGGCGCCCCCAAGCAGGAATTGCTCGCCGACGCGCTGGCGCGTCATTGTCCCGACGTCGGGTTCGTTTGCGTCGGAGCCGCGCTCGATTTCGTCGCCGAGATCGTCACGCGGGCGCCGCAGTGGATGCGGCGCAGCGGGCTCGAATGGCTCTGGCGGCTGGCGCAGGAGCCGCGCCGCCTCGCCGGCCGCTATCTCGCCTGCGCCTATGTTCTGGTGCTGCTCGGCCTTGGCCTCCCCGTCGTTCCCCGCGAGGAATTTCGCTGACCGGCGCCGATTCGCACAAACACGGGCGTCTTTTCGCGAGCCGGCTCGCGGCTTCTTAAGGAAATTCGCCCAAGGTGCCGCCACTGCCAGCGTACGAGGAGAACCATGCGCCTGCTCGGGGTCCATCGCCTGCACCATCGCAAGGGGGGCGCCGAAGGCGTGCATCTCGATCACCTCGCCCTGTTTCGCTCGCGCGGCTGGGCCTGTGCGGAATTCGCGATGGCGCATCCCGACAATGAGGCGTCGGAATGGAGCGCCTATTTTCCGAGCGAGTTCACGCCGCCGTCCGGCCTCTCCAGCCTTAAGGCGCTGCCCCGTTTCTTCTACTCGGGCGAGGCGCGCCGGAATTTCGCGCGGCTGCTCGACGACTTCCGTCCCGACGTGATCCACGCCCACGGCGTCTATCACCACCTCACCAATTCGATCCTCAAACCGGCGCGCGAACGCGGCGTGCCGATCGTCTACACGCTGCACGACTACAAGCTCGTTTGTCCCGCCTATCACTTCTACACCGAGCAGAACGGCGTCTGCGAGAAATGCCGGGGCGGGCGCCAATGGAACTGTTTGACCCACCGTTGCTCGCACGGCTCGCTCGCCATGGACGCGCTCTATGCGGTCGACGGCCTCGCGCAATGGTACGGCGGCGCCCTGCGTGAGGCGGTCGCGCGCTTCGTCGGCCCCAGCCGGTTCATCGTCGAGAAATTCGCCGAGCACGGCTTCCCAAGGGAGAAGCTGCGCTACGTCCCGAATTTCTTCGAAAGCGCCGACGACGCGGCCGTATCGCCTGCCGCGGTCGAGGCGATCCGCGCCGTGCACGGGCGGCACATCCTTTATTTCGGCCGCCTCTCATCGGAGAAAGGCCTCGACGACCTGATCGACGCCGCCGCAAGCGCCGGCGCGCCGCTCGTCATCGTCGGCGACGGGCCTAAGCGCGACGAGCTCGAACGCCAGGCGCAGCGGTTGGGCGCGCGCTGCGTCTTCACCGGCCATCTGAAAGGCGCGGCGCTGTGGGCGCATGTCGAGGCGGCGAGCGCCGTCGCGCTGCCCTCCGTGTCCTACGAGATCGCGCCCAAGAGCGTGCTCGAAGCACAGGCGCGGGGTCGTCCCATCGTCACCACCCGCATCGGCGGCTTGCCAGAAATGGTCGAGGACGGCGTCAGCGGCCTCGTCGTCGAGGCGCGGGACCGCGCCGCCCTGGCAGGCGCGTTGAAGCGCATTCTTGCGATGAACGAGGCGCAGCTCGCGGCGTTCGGCGCGAAGGGGCGCGCACAGGCCCTCTCCACCTTCACCCGAGAGCGCTATTACCGGGACATGACGGCCATCTACGCCGAGCTTACGCCGGCGCTGGCGGGAGCGGCCTGACGATGATCGGCGCGGGTCTCGGCGACGCCGCTGCGAAGCTGCACGAGACGATCGTGGTCGGCTCAGGCCCGGCCGGCCTCACGCTGGCGATGGAGCTGGCGCGGCTCGGCCGTCCGACGCTCGTCCTCGAATCCGGACTCGCCGCGCCGAGCCCCGCGCAAGACCTCTCCGCCGCGGACATCGTCGATCCCAACCGTCACGACGACATGAGCGTCGCCGTCGCGCGCCGCTTCGGCGGCACGTCGAACCTCTGGGGCGGACGCAGCATGCCGCTCGACCCGGTCGACTTTACGCCGCGCCCGTTCGCCAACGGCGCCCGCTGGCCGATCCGGTTCGACGAACTCGCGCCGTTCTACGAGACCGCCTGCCGCTATACCCATTGCGGCGAGGCGGCCTTCGATCTCGCTGCGCCCGGGTTGGCGCCCGCCGACGACGCCTTTTCGCTTCACAGAGTCGAACGCGCGAGCAACAAGCCGCGCTTCCAGAAGACCCACGCGGAGACGCTTGCGGCGTCGCCCTTGATCGACATCCGTCTCGGCGTCACCGTCGTCGATCTCGAAATCGCCGAGAACGGAAGGATCGACGGCGTCGTCGTCGCCGACCCCGGCGGCGCGCGCGCCATATTGCGCGCCAAGCAGGTCGTTCTCGCCGCGGGCGGCCTCGAATCGACGCGGCTTCTGCTCGCCGCGCAGCTTGCCCGCCCCGCTTTGTTCGGCGGCCCCGACGGCCCGCTCGGGCGTTACTACATGGGCCACATCATCGGCGAAATCGCAGATGTCGTCTTCGCCGACGGACGCCTCGACGCCGCCTTCGACTTTCAGCTCGACGGACGCGGCTCCTTCGTGCGGCGACGCTTCACCCCGAGCGAGCGGCTGATGCGGGACGCCAACCTGCCGAACATCTGCTTCTGGCCGGTCGTGCCGCCGGTCGCCGACGCGCGCCATGCGAGCGGCCCGCTATCGGCGGTCGCGCTGGCGCTGTCGACGCCGCTTCTCGGCAAGGCGCTCGTCGCCGAGGCGATCCGAACGCGCCATTTGCCTGAGGCGATCGACTGGGCCGATCACGCGCGCAACGTCGCGACGGATCTGCCGGCGACCGCCGCCTTCCTCGCCCGCTTCGTGCGCCAGCGCTATTTCGGCGCTTATCGCATTCCCGGCTATTTCCTGCGCAACCGCGCGCGCCGCTACGGCCTCTCCTACCACGCCGAGCAGAGCCCTCGCCGGGAGAGCCGCGTCGGCCTGACCCGCGCGCACGATCGCCTCGGGCTGCCGAAATTGCGGATCGATCTTCGCTTCGCTGGAGAGGACGCGGAGGGCGTCGCGCGCGCACACCAGCACTTTGCGCGCTGGCTCGCCGCATCCGGCTTCGGCCGGGTCGAGTATCGCGAACCTGGCGGCGACCCCGCGCAAGCGGTCGAAGCGCTGATGTCGCACGGCACGCATCAGCTCGGCACGGCGCGCATGGGTTTCACGCGGCGCGACGGCGTGGTGGATGGCGATCTGCGCTGCTTCGATTGCCCGAATCTCTTCGTGCTCGGCTCGGCCGTGTTTCCGACCTCCGGGCAAGCCAATCCGACGCTCTCGATCGTCGCCTTCGCGGCGCGGCTGGCGGCGGCGATCGCCGCGGAAGCGACCTCGGCGCCGAGAATCGTCAGCCGGGCGAGCGCGCATGTGTGACGACCGACCGGATCAGCCGATCGTAGCCGTCGAGCGCCACTTCGAGTGTGAAATCGAGCGCCCGCGCGCGCCGCGCCGCCGGATCGCCGGGATCAGCGAGGGACGCGGCGAGCGCGCCGGCGATGGCGTCGATGTCGCCGACCGGGGCGATGCGTCCGAGCGCGGGCCCGTCGAGGATCTCGCGCGGTCCGCCGCAATCGGTGGCGACGATCGGCAGCCCATACGCGAGCGCTTCGACGCAGACGAGGCTGAACGCCTCGCGCCGCGAGGTGAGCGCGAAGGCGCGCGCTTTCGCCAGGACCTCGCCTGGATTGGCCATGAATCCTGGCATGTCGACGCGGCCGGCGAGGCCGAGCGCCGCGATTTCGCTCTCGAGCCGCGCGCGCTCCGCGCCTTCGCCGAGAATGACGAGGCGCGCGTCGCGGTTGGCGAGGCGCGCGAAAGCGCGCAGCAGCGTGATGAAATCCTTGTCCGGCGCAAGCCGCCCGAGCGCGACGAGGAGCGGCGGCCGCGCCGCCAGCGCCGAGGGCTCGACTGGCGCCGGAAAGGGCTCGGGCGCAGCGGGATTGAAGATCATCTTCGTCCGCGCGTCAGGGGCGTGGAAGCGCTCGACGAGATCTTTGCGCAGCGAATGCGAGACCGCGACGGTCGCGCCGGCGACCCGCGTCAGCACGGGGGTCAGGCGATAGCCTATGCGGCTGAGGCGCTCCGGCTCGCTGTCGAAAAAGCCGTGATAGGAAAGGATCGCGCGGTCTGCGCGACGCGCGAGGCCGGCTGCGACGCCGTGCTTGAGATTGGAGACGCTGATCGCCGACAGGCTCGCCGCCGGCCGCAACGACGCGATCAGCTTCGCGAGCCCCAAAGTCGCGGCGGCGTGGCCGCGCGGCAGCACCTTGAGGGTCACGTCCTTGGTGAGGAGCGAGGCCAGATCCTGCGCCTCGAAATCGACGACGAAGGTCACCCGGTCGCCGCGCGCAGCGAAGCCCGAGGCGAGGCGAGCCCAAACCCGCTCCGCGCCGCCGCCGGCAAGCGCGTGGGTATAGAACAGCAGCGCGCGCGGGGGCGTCGAGTCGGTCGGCATGCAGCTCAGGTCCTAGCCGCACAAGCGGCGAAATGGAAGTCGTCACGGGCGCGGGCGCTCGCAATCACTGGGGTTTCGCCATAGCGACCATCCGCCTCCTTCTCCCGCGCGACGGGCTGCGCCGCTGGCACAAGTCGCTCGCCGATGGTCTTGCCGCCTCGGGGCATCGCGTCCTCGCCGAGCCGCGTCATGTCGCGGCGGAGCGACCGGCGTCGCTCGCGCTCGTCGAGACGCTGGAAGATCTGCTTTATCGGCGCGGGCGCCCTGGCGCGAGCGATTGTCTCGGCTCCGATGAATGGCCGCCGAACGAAGCGGCTCGCGGCGACCTCGTCTTCGACCTCACCGGCGCGCATGAAACGCAGCGCGGCGCGATCGTTCCGCTTTACGATGGATGGCCGGGCGAAGCGGCGCGCGACGCGGCATTGCTCGCAGGCCGTGCGCCTGAAATCGAGCTGGCGCTGGTCGATGGCGACAAGCGGCACGTCCTCGCACGAGGGCTGCCGGCGCTCGAGCGCCCCACGGTCCTGCGATTCGCACGCGACGCGGTCGCCAGCCGCGTCGCCACCTTGGCGCTCGCCGTGGCGAGCAAGCCCGGGTGCGGCGTCGACCGCGCGCGGGCCGCCTCCTCCTCGCCGGCGCCCACGCCCCCCCTGCCCTTCTTCGCCGCTTCGCTCGCCGCGGCGGCGCGCCGGAAACTACGAAAGCTCGTGGCGCACGAGGACCATTGGCGCATTGCAGTGCGCCCGCTTGCTCCAGGAGTGGCGCCGGAGACGACGCTCGACCGGCTCGGCGACCCGCAATGGCGTTGGGCCGGAGACGACCGGCGGCGGTACTTCGCCGATCCGTTCCTGTTCGAGGCGGACGGCGTCGCCTACGTCTTCTGCGAGGAGTTCCCCTATGCGACGCAGAAAGGCGTCATCTCCGTCTTCACGCTCGACGCGCAAGGCGTGGCGAGCCCGGCCCGCGTCGTGCTGGAGCGGCCCTACCATCTCTCCTATCCCGTCGTGTTCCGGCATGAGGGGCACATCTTCATGATGCCGGAGAGCTGCGCCAATCGCTCGCTCGAGATCTACCGCGCGGACCCCTTCCCCTTCTCCTGGACCCTCGATCGTGTCGTGCTCAGCGGGGTCGATATCTCCGACGCGACGGCCTTCCCCTTCGCCGGCTCGTGGTGGCTGACCGGCGCAACCAACGCGCCCGGGACCTCGACCTGGGATTGCCTGTCGCTCTTCACGGGAAACAGCCCGGTTGGCCCCTGGACGCCCTCAGGCGACGGCCCGGTTCTCGTCGACGCTTCAGCCGCGCGGCCGGCAGGCCGCATCTTTCGCCACGGCGAGGAATTGTGGCGCCCCGCGCAAGACTGCACGCGCGGTTACGGATCCGGTCTCGCCCTCTGCCGCGTCGACGCCGTCGGCCCCGGCGTGCTGGAGCAGACGGTGATGCGCCGCTACCGGCCCAAAGGCGGCCTCCACACCTTCAACGCGAGCGAGCGCTTCGTCGCGATCGACGGAACCGTCGCTCGCGCCAAGTCCGCCTGGTTCGACGGGATGACGCTATGATCACGCGGCGCAACCTCCTCGCCGGCGGCGGCGCGGCTCTCTTCGCCCTATCGAGCGGCGCCAAGGCCGCCGCGGATTCGCCAAGTCTCGCCGACGCAGCCGGTGACGCCGGCCTCATCTACGGCGCCTCGATCGACGATGCGGCCTTCGCCGACCCCGCCTATGGCGCGCTCTATCGCCGCGAGACGCGCATCCTGACGACCGACGTTGCGCTCAAATTCGATTGGCTGCGCCCAACGCAAGACACTTTCGACTTTAGCCGCGCCGACGCGATCCTTCGCGAGGCGCGCGCAAACAACAAGCTGATGCGGGGCCACACCCTCATCTGGAACGACAATGCGCCGGACTGGTTGAAGCGCATGTCGGGGCGCGAAGTGGAGCGCGTCTTCGACGAGCACATCGACCGGGTCTGCGAACGCTACGCCGGCGCGCTCCACTCCTGGGACGTCGTCAACGAACCGTTCTGGCCGATGGAGGGCGAGAAGGGCGGCTGGCGCACTGGCCCCTGGTACGCCGCCATGGGTCCCTCCTACGTCGAGCGCGCGTTCCGCCGCGTCGCGGCGATCGACAAGACCGCGCGCCTGACACTCAACGAAGCGCAGTGCGACAACGATCACGAATGGGGCCGCTCGATCCGTCCGCTGCTGGCCGGGCTCGTCGAGCGGCTGCTCGACGCCGGCGCGCCGCTGCACGCCGTCGGCCTGCAAAGCCATCTGCAGCCGCAATGGCCGCACGACTATCCCGCCTTCGCCGAATATGTCAGGGGCTTCGGCGCCAAGGGGCTCGAGGTCTACATCAGCGAGTTCGACGTCAACGACGCTTCGCTGCCCTCCGAAATTGCGGAGCGCGACCGAGCGGTCGCCGCGATCGGCAAGGCTTTCCTCGACGCGACGCTGAGCGTTCCCGCCGTCAAAATGGTGGTGAACTGGCAATTGTCCGACCGCTACTCCTGGTATCGCGCCATCCAGCCGGCGCATTTCTGGTCGAATCGCACGCCGCGCCCGCTCCCCTTCGACGACGCGCTGCGCCCCGCTCCCCTGCGCGCGGCGACGATCGCCGCCTTCGCGGCCCGCCGTGGCTGAAACTCGCCGCAATTCCAGCGGCATAGCGCGGCTCCTGAGCAAAGATAAGGCTTTGGTAACCCTAACGCCCTAGTTTCGCCGCCAGACGCCAAGCGTTCGCCGCCGGTCGGACGACGAAGCAGAAAGTTCGCCGCGTTCATGGACCCCACGCCCGCCGAGCCGCCGACAATGGACATCGGCGAATTCTTGAGGATCGCCCGCAAGCGGGCGCGCCTGCTCCTACCCTGCATGGCGATCGCGGGCGCGCTGTGCCTCGGCTATCTCGTGACCGCGCCGACCCGCTACGCGGCGTCGATGTCGATCTTCATCGATCCGCGCGAGCGCGTCCCGCTCGGGATCGACGCGGCGCCGATGCCACAGACGCCCGACGTCGCGCTGGTCGAAAGCGAGATGCGGATCCTCACGTCGAAGACGGTCCTGCGCAAGCTGGTCGAGAGCCAACACCTGCTCGACGATCCGGACTATCGGCCGAGCGGCCTGCGTCAAGCGCTGGGCGCGCTCACGAGCCTCCTTCACTCCCATGCGCCCTCTACGGACGACGCGCGTACGGAAGCGCTGGTGGAGACCCTCGGCGCCGCGATCGCTGTCAAGCGAAGCGAGCGCAATTACATCATCGACGTCGAAGTGCGCGCCGGCTCGCCGCAGAAGGCCGAACAACTCGCGCGCGGCCTGGCGGACGCTTATTTCGCAAGCCAGAAGGATCTCGCCGACGCCACGGCGGCGCAGCAGAGCGCCTGGCTCGACGCCAAGCTGGAAGACCTGCGCGGACGCGTGCAGGCGGCCGAGCGGCGCGCTCAGGATTATCGCGACGCGCAGTCGCTCGTGATGAGCGACGGCCATGTCTCCCCCGAGCAGCAGCTCAAGGACGCCAACGACGCCCTGGTGGCGGCGCGCGGCCGGCGCGCCGAGATCGAAGCGCGCTACGGCCAGATCAAGGCGGCGGTCACCTCGGGCGCGAGCCCGGAATCGCTCGATTCCGCGCTGAGCTCCCCCGTCATCGCCAAGCTGCGCGCCGACCAATCGACGCTGGCGCGCGACGAAGCTTACGAGCGGTCGGTGCTCGGCCCCCGCCACCCGAGCTATCTGACGACACGCATGCAGCTCAGCGCCACCCAGGCGCAGATCAGCGCGGAGACGAAGCGCATCGAGGCCGCGACGGAGCGGGAGCTGAAGGCGGCCGAGAAGGCGGAGAAGGACGCCGTCACGCTGGTCTCGACCCTGGAAGGGTCGACGCAGGACTACGCCGACCGGAGCGTCGAACTCGGTCAGCTCGAGAGCGAAGCGGCGACGTTGCGCGCCGACTACGAGAAGATGATGACGACCCGCCTCAACGTGCGCCGCGACGTCGTCGGTTCGCCCCACAGCACGCTCATCGACGCGCCCGTCGCCTCGCCCGCGCGGGTCAGTCCGAAGACGTCGCTCGCGCTGTTCCTCGCCTTGGCGGGCGGCCTCAATCTGTGGGCGATCGCCGCGCTCGGCGCCGAATACCGCGAACGGCGGGGCGGGCAGCAGGCGCCGGCGCCGGTCGAGGAGCCCGCAGCCCCGCCGCCCGCGCCGGCGGATGGGCTGTGGTTCGCGACGGAAGCGCCGCAATTTCCCGCCGACGACGAGGCCCAAATCGGCGTCGCCGAAATCGAGGCGGCGATGCGCGACCATCCGAGCTACCGCGAGGCGATCGGCCGCCTGCGCCAGCGGATCGCCGACCGCTTCGGCGACGCTCGCTCGGCGCCCGTCGTCGCCATTGCGGCGCGCACCCGGCGCGCCGGCGCCTCGACCATCGCGATTTCACTCGCGCGAGCAGCCGCGGCGGCGGGCGAGCGGGTCCTCGTCGTCGATTGCGACTACCGACGCCCAACCCTCAGCGCGATGGTCCGGCAGATGCGAAAGGTGATCGTCGACGCCTCGGGACAAGTCGCCGGCGTCATCCATCGCGACGACGAGGGCGGCGGCGAGGCGTTGGCGCTTCCCTTCGACGAGCGCGGCCGCCGCGCGCTGACCGCGCGTCTCCACGCAAAGTTCGATCTTGTCCTGCTCGATTGCGGACCGCTGGCGATGGCGGCCGAGTGGCTTGGCGACGAAAGCACGGCCGACGCGCTGATCGTCGTCGATTCGAACGAGGCGGTAGCCTCGCGTCTGGCCGCCATGGTCGAGCGCATCGGCGCGCCCGAATTGCTCGTCGGTCTCGTGCGCCGGCCGCCGGCGCCGGCGCGGATCGCCGCGTGAGCGTCTCCTCGCTCGCGGCTGCCGACAAGTCGCTTGCGCGCCGCTTCGCTCTCTGGCTGACGTTCCTCGCGATCGCCGCGGCCTTTCTCATCTCCTCGATGACGCTCTCCGCGCTCGGGGTGATGTACGACGCCCCGGGCGGCAGCCTGCTCCAGAAAATTCATCCGGCGACCTATCTGAGCCTCGCCGCGCTGATCGCGGCCGCCGCCGCGCGGCGCGATCCCCTGCTCTACGCCGCCGATTTGACGCGCCGCTTCCCGGGCGCCGCCTTCTTCGTCGTCAATTGGATCCTGATCGTCGCTTACGCCGAGGTGTTCCAGCACGCGCCGGCGGCGCCGTTGATCGACAGCTTCTTTTGCGCGCTCGCCGCGCTCGTCCTCTACGACGACCTCGAGGAAGGCGAGCGCGCCAGGCTGCGCCTGCTGCTGCACGGGATCATGTTCGTCAACGCCTGCCTCGGCCTCGCCGAATTCGCCGGCCATTTCCGCCTGACGCCATTCGTCGCCGGCGGGCGGCTCATCGTCAACGACTACCGCTCGACGGCGCTGCTCGGGCATCCCCTGCTCAATGCGGCCACGACCTCGCTCTATGCGCTGATGCTGTTCTTTGACGCCGACCGCGCGCTGAAGACTCCCTTGCGCGTCGCGCTGCTCGTCGTCCAGCTCGCAGCCCTCGTCGCCTTCGGCGGGCGCACCGCGCTCGTGCTGACCGTCGTCACGCTCGCGCTCGGTTCGCTGCGGCCGGTCGCCGATTTCCTGCGCGGCCGGCCGTTCGAGATGCGCTGGGCGTTGGCGGGCGCGCTCGCCGCGCCCGTCCTCCTCGCCGTCGTCGCGGCGCTGGCGTTCGGCGGCGGGCTCGATCCGCTGATGGAGCGCTTCACCGACGATCGCGGCTCGGCGGAGGCCCGCGTCGTCATGTTCGACCTGTTCGGCGCCTTTTCCCCGGCGGACCTTCTGCTCGGGCCTGACCCCGAGCGACTCGCCTCGCTGCAGAACACGCTCGGCATCGAATACGGCATCGAAAACGGCTGGCTCGGCCTGCTCTTCCAATACGGAGCGTTGATGACGCTGTTCTTCTCGCTCGGCTTCTTCGCGCTGCTCTACGAATTTTGGCGGCGATCGAAATCCTATGGCGCCGTCCTCGTCGCGCTGTTTCTGATCGAGATCAGCTCGTCCGCCAGCATCTCGGTGAAATCCTTCATCTTTAACCAATTCGCCATTCTGCTTCTGGTTGTCTTTGACTGGCGCGCCGCAGGTGGTAAGCCGAGCGCGGCTCCGCGTATCGCGCGCGGCGAAAGCGGGAACGCCGTACGCCAATCGAGGACTCCAGAGCGTGCGGCGACACCGGGAAATGTCCCTACGACCCAAGTCGCCGGGACGATGAAAGAGAACGCCCTCCTCCGCAACACGTTGCTCTATATGCCCGCGCAATTGCTCGGCCCGGCGCTGCAATTCGCGGTGACGGTGATCTGGACGCATCTGTTCGATCCCGCTTTGTTCGGCTGCGTGACCTTTGTCGTCGCGACCCAGGAACTGACCGGCGGCCTCGGCCTCGGCTGGTGGTCGGTCTACATGCTGCGCTTCCGCAAGGGCTACGCCGACATCGACCGCTTCCGCTCGATGGACGCGCGCGTCGTCGCCTGCGGAGCGGCAGCCCAAGCGGCCTTTGCACTCCCCACGCTGCTGATGGTCGGCGTACGGCCCGATCCGGCCCTGCTCGCGGCGACCGCGGCCTATCTGGCGACCCGTACGGTGCTCAATCATTACGGCGAGTTGGCGCGCTCGGATCACCGCATCGGCGTCTACACGATCGCTCAGCTCGCGACCCCGATCGCCGGCTCTGGTCTCTCGATCATCGCCACCTTGGCTTTCGGCGCCGATCCGGCGATCGCGCTTGCCGCGATGGCGCTCGGGCAGGGCCTCGGCGTCGCCGCGACGGCGGTCGGCCTCAACCTCAAGCCGCGCCTCGGGCGGTTCGACGCCGCCATCTTCCGTCAGGCGAGCGCCTACGGGCTGCCGCTCGTCGTTTCGGCGCTGTTCGTCTGGGCGGCCTCGAACGGCGCGCGCGTGCTCGTCGAAGCGGGCGAGGGCCTCGCAGCCGTCGGTCTCTTCTCGGTGGGCTGGGGGCTCGGCCAGCGTCTCGCCTTCATGCTCGCCTCGCTCTGCAACGCGGCGTCCTTCCCGCTCGCGGT
Organism: Roseiarcus sp.; assembly: GCA_036488815.1. Classification (GTDB taxonomy): domain Bacteria; phylum Pseudomonadota; class Alphaproteobacteria; order Rhizobiales; family Beijerinckiaceae; genus Roseiarcus. The sequence goes on along the minus strand of DASXGX010000070.1, from coordinate 86,051 downwards.
CGATCGGCTGGAAGCCGGCGACAACGCAGGCGCCCTGCGTCATGTCGCTCAGAACGGCGCCAATATGATCGGCCTCATGGCGCCGGCGACGGTCGGCGTCGCCATCCTCTCCGCGCCGCTCGTCCATCTCGTCGTCGCCGCGCAGTTCCAGGCGGCGACCGTCGCAATCCTGCCGATCGCCATGGCGGCCGGAGTCGCGCGGGCGCTGCGCATCCACATCGGCGACCAGACCGCGCTGCTGGTGAAGCGCACCGGCTCGATGACGCTGTTCAACTTCTTCGATGCGCTCGTCACGCTCGCGGGCGGCGCGATCGGCGTCCATTTTGGCGGCGTCGTCGGCGCCGCGGCGGGCAGCCTGGTGGGAACCTGCATCGGAACCCTCGCCGCCATGTCTTTCGTCGTCGCCCGGCTCGGCCTGCGCATTCCCTTACGTTCGCTCGCCGGGGTGCTGGTCGGGGCGGCGATCATGGGCGCCGTGCTTCGTCTCGCGCCCGCGCCCGGCAATTTGCCTGGGCTCGCGCTGCAGATCGTCGTCGGCGCTGCGGTCTACGCGGCCGTCATCCTGACGCTGTTTCCCGAGGCGCGCCGGCTGGCCCTGGCGGCGGTCGGCCGCCTGCCGATGGCGCCCTCGCCGCGTGCGTGAGTTGCGCCCTTGGCCGAACGACGCGGCGCCGCTAAGCTTGGCGCATGTACACCGCAGTCACCCGGAACATCAAAGTCACCGTCGAGCCCGTGTTCTCGCCCGAACGCTCGGATCCTGACGAGCCGCGTTTCTTCTGGGTTTACCAGATTGAAATCGTCAATCTCGGCGACCGCCCGGTGCAACTGACCCATCGCCACTGGCGGATCACCGACGCCGAAGGGCGGCTGGAGGAGGTGCGCGGCGCTGGCGTCGTCGGCGAGCAGCCGACGCTCGAACCCGGCCGATCTTTCCGCTACGCCTCAGGCTGCCCGTTGCGCACGCCGAGCGGCGTCATGGTCGGGACTTACCGCATGGTCACCGACGACGGCGAGGTCTTCGAGGTGGCCATCCCCGCTTTTTCGCTCGACAGTCCGCACGATCGCCGCCCGATGAATTAGCGAGACCAGTGATCCCAATCTGTCGACCCTTAGCGGCCATCCAAATCCGTTCGTCGACCGCGATGCGAAAGTCGCTAACGCCGAAGCCAAGGCATTGCGAGGTAGACACATCCGATCATCGCGAGCGCTGGAGTCACCCACAGCCATCCCCGCCAGAACCAGCCGCGCCACAATCGCTCGGGCAATAACGCGGCGAAAAGCGCGACCGCAAACGCTCCGATCGCCGCAGTGGCGGTCCAGCCGTACCACCACATCTCGGGCGCAAGGAAGTCGAGCACGGGGTCGGCGACGTCGCGGGAACGATGCATCCCAGGGAGGACGATGCCGAGCGAGGGATAAACCGTGAACAGCGCGAGACCCCGCGCCCGCGCGATCACATACAGGACCGCGAACGCTGTCCCGTATGCAAACGCGAACCTGCGGAACGCGGTCTGATCCGTCATCCCCCGAAGCCCATGATGTTGGTCATGACGTGACCGACGACAAACGCCCACCAGACGATGACGGCCAGCAAGGTCGTCAACGCCGCCCGCGTTCGGTCGGGTTCGACGGCTCGCGGCCGGCGCCAGAAAATCCAGTAGGCGGGCAGCAACCCTAAGCCGATCGAAACGAAATCCTCCTTGACGTCCAGCAGCCCCAGGGCCCGCCAATGGCCGTCGCGTTCCAGGTCAGGGCCGATATCGACCTTGAAATACAGATACACGACTGCGCCCAGCAGCGCGGACGCCACGTACAGAACAACAATCGCGTTGGCGAACGAGGCGGCAGGAACCGCGCGGAAACGAGCGAAGAAGGAGCCGGCCCGCGAGCTTGACGGCGCCCATGTGGCAAGGGTCTGGTGCGTGACCGCGCCGAGCAGGGCGACCGCGACCAGACCATGAAGGATCGAAAGAATGGTCGCGACCAGCGCCGCACCCACAAAGCTGCTCCAAGGAACTACGTGAACAGATCCTCGCTTGCGAACGGCTCGGCCGAGGTCGGCCGGAAGCGGTTGAGGGTGAAACGGGTCTTCTGGCCGGGTTCGACATCCACGAGGACGTAGTTGTAGTCCTCCTTGGGCGCCTGGCCCTTCCAATACAGGTCCTGCGGATAGTCCGCGGGGACCTTGAGGCTGGTGCGGCCGGGCAGGATCGGATCCTGTTCCGCGCCGCCGCCGCCCAGCAACAGATATTTCACACCGTCCACGTCGAACAGCTCGGTGGTGTGGACGTGACCGTTGAAAACGACCAGTTCCATATCCTTCGCGTAGGCTGCGATGATCTTGTGCGGATTGTCGGGCTCCGGGATGGGACCGAGGCCGGCGCGGCAGAACACGGGGTAGTGGAATGTGATGAACGCCTTGCGGATGCCTTTGGCCTTGGCTTCGTCCAGCCACCGCTGCAACTGCTGCATCTGCTCGGCATATTTCGGCCGATCGCCGTCCCACATCGAGGGCGACCGGTAATCGTACTTGCCAGTCCACAGAAAGACGAAACGGACGTCCTTGAAGTCGAATTTGTAAATGAGGTTCTCTGGCGTGACGCCAAAGTTCTTCAGATATGGCACGGCCGCGAGGGTTCCCTCGATCTTGGGATCGCCCCAGACTTCGTGATTGCCGACCGAGATGAACCACCGTCCGTCCAATCCGGCGGCGCGCATCTCGTCGTCCGGCGCCGGCAACAGCTTCAGCATGGTGTCGTGGACGCGCTTCCAATACGGACTGTCATCGATCAAATGGCCCTGATTGCCCCACCAAACGACATCGCCGCTATTGATCACGAATTGGGCGCGCCCGGCCTGGACGTGCTTGACGATCTCGCGCGCCACCCATTCGCCGCCCTGCAATTGGAACATTTCCCGATGCACGCCGGGCAGCAGCTTCACATCCTCGACGGTGGCGCGAGTGACCCAACCCTGGTCCACCGACAATGTCATGACCTCGCTGCGAGTCATGAACGGCATGATGACCTGGGCAAGTTCCTTCGTGTCGGGATCGAAGATCATCTTCACATCCCGCTTCACCACTTCTTCGGCGACCTTCTCCGGCACCACGAGGCCGAACATTTCGACGAACAATCTGACGAGGTCGGGGTGGCCGTCCTTGTAGGGCAGATACATCATTGGCCGCGAGTCGCCGCAGGCCGCGAAGGAGAAGCCGCGATTCGTCACGGCTGTTTGCGCCTGTGCGGAAGTTGGCAGCAGCGATGCGGCCATCGCCGGCGCCAGGGCCGAGAGCATAGCGCGGCGGTCGATGCCCGAGGTGGGGTTCAGCGGCATGGCTGGCTCCTCACTCATTGACAGTAACAATTGATAGTTCTTTGCGGTCGGGTAGGCTACTCAAATCACCGCCGCGAGGGCTCGAACTGCGATGGTGCTTGATATCGATGAAGCCCTGCAAGCGCCCAATGACCAAGCGGATTTGAACGGTTGGCGCAGATGCAAGTGAGCGCACCAGGCGCTTGATTTTTGGACCATAGACCATGCGGCGATTTATAGAATCGCCGCATGGTCCAGACTCCTCAATTGCTTTCGCCGCGCACTCTAACCGTCAGTTCATCGCCTTGAGAATCTCCGGCTTGACGACGCTCTCCAGCGTATCGGCGCCGATCGGGCCGACCAGCTTGAAGGCGATGGCGCCATCGCCTTTGACGACGAAGGTCTCGGGAACGCCGTAGACGCCCCAATCGATGCCGGCGCGCCCGTCGGCGTCGAGCCCGACCTTCGCGTAAGGATCGCCCCGGGCGCCAAGAAAGCGCTTGATGTTCTCCGCCGAATCCTTCTGCGCCACGCCGAGGATGGTGACGCCCTTGGCCTTCAGAGCGGGATCGCTCGCGAGCGCCATCAGATAATCGTGCTCGGCGTGACAGGGCTGGCACCAGGAGGCGAAGATATTGACCAACGTCACATGGCCCTGGCGCAGATCGGCGTCGGCGAGGCCCGCGGCGCCGTCGAGCCCGGGCAGGTCGAGGCTCGGCGCGTTCTGGCCGATCAGCGCCGAGGGAATGCGCGAGGCGTCTCCCGCATAGAGGCGCACGAACAGCAGGATCGCCAGCAGCGCGAAGCCGATCAATGGCAGCGCCGCCAGCGCGCCGCGCCGGCGGGGGGAGACCGTCGCGCCCTCGCTCACGTCGCGTCTCTCCCGGTTCGCGCCGCCTCGAGACGCCGCAACGCTTCGCTCTGGGCGCGATAGTCCCAAAGGATCGCGCCGATCATCGCGAGGACGACGATCAGGGCGAAGGCGTAAGCGGCAACGACAAAGCCGAAATGTGGAGCCGCCATCATGCGCCCAGCCCTCGCGTCGCCAGCCGGGGCGCCGACAACGCGTCGCCCTCGGCGGCTGCGAGCATCGTCAGCCGCGCGACGCGGCGGCGCAGGATTTCGTTGCGAATCGCCATCAGGTGCAAGGTCAGGAACAGCAGCGTCGAGGCGAGCGCCATCACCAGCAGCGGCCACAGCAGCTCGGGGGCGATCGTCGGGCCGCCGAGCCGGAACACCGAGGCCGGCTGATGCAGCGTGTTCCACCAGTCGACCGAGAATTTGACGATCGGCAGGTCGACGCAGCCGACCAAGGTGAGGATCGCCGCGGCGCGCGCCGCCCGGCCGGGATCCTCGATCGAGCGCCACAATGCGATGAGCCCGAGATAGACGATGAACAGCACCAGCACCGAGGTGAGGCGGGCGTCCCAAACCCAATAGGTGCCCCACATCGGCTTGCCCCACAGCGAGCCGGTGACAAGGCAGATGAGGGTGAAGGCCGCCCCGAGCGGCGCCCCCGCCTTCTGCGCCGCGTCGGCCAGCGGATGGCGCCAGACCAGCGTGCCCAGGCTCGCAAGGGTGATGACGCCGTAGATGAACGTCGACAGCCAGGCGGCGGGCACATGGATATACATGATGCGCACCGTCTCGCCCTGCTGGTAGTCCGGCGGCGCGGTGAACGCGAGATAGAGACCGAGCGCGAACAGCCCCGCCGTCGCCAAAGCGAGCCCCGGCAGCAGCCGGCGGGTCAGCGCGAGAAAGACGGTGGGATTGGCGAAGCTCCACATCGATTGGCGTTTTACCGCCCCGACGGCCGGCGGGCAATGCGGGGACGCTCCGAACGTCGGAACGCCCGAGCGCCGTCGCTCACTCGGCCGAGGCCGGTTCTGCGGAGGCGGGCCAGAAGCGGAAAAACGCGGTCCGGCTCCCCTCTTCGGCCTGTTGCTCGGCGCGCGCCCGCATCAGGTCCTTCCAGCCGACGCCGACGACGAGGCCGCCGAGCATCGGCCACCACATCCAATGGATCGGCAATTTGAGAAAGCCGTCCTCGCAGGCTTAGACGCCCATTGCCAAGCGCGAAGGCGGGCGGCACTCTTCGCGCGCCGCCGGCGCCCGCGACGGCGCCGATCAAGGGAGGTTCACACAATGATCAAGACGCTTTCTCTCGCCGCCCTCGCGCTCGCCCTCGCCGCCGCGCCGAGCCTGGCCTTCGCCGATCCGAGCTGCGCCTCGCAAGCCGGCGATAAGAAGCTCGCCGGAGCCGCCAAGACGAGCTTCCTCAAAAAGTGCAAGAACGACGCGAGCGACGCCTGCGACAAACAGGCCGCGGACAAGAAGCTCGCCGGCGCGGCGAAGACCTCCTTTACGAAGAAGTGCGTCGCCGACGCGACCGGCATGTGAGCGGCGCGCCGGCGTTCGGACGTCTATCGCTTCCCGACAAGCGCGGCCGCCGCAGCCGCGATCCGCTCGGCTTCAATGCCGATCTCGCGCAACTGTCCGGTCGCGGGGGTCTTCGCGCCGCAGAAGAAGAGGCCCGGTTCGGCGGTCGGCCTGCCGCTCACGAGGGGCTGGCCGTCAGCGTTGAGCACGCCCCGCGCGTCCGGAAGCAAAGCGCTGAGATCGGGGCGGAAGCCGGTCGCAAGAATGATGGCGTCGAAGGCTTCCGGCCCGGTCCGCGAGAACACGACGCCTTCAGGGGTCAGACGGTCGATGGCGCCGCGTACCTTGATCGCGCCCGCCCGAATTTTCGCGACCGTGCCGACGTCGAGCAGGGGCACGCGCCCGTCTTCCTCGACCATCCGGCGCGGCCCCTTGGCGGCCCGGGTCATGCCGAGGGCCTCGATTGAGCCGACGGCGAGGCGGATCACCGGCGCGTTGATGAAATCGGACACATGGGCGGGCAAATTGCTCTGGGCGATCGCCCAGGTCACGATCGGCAGCCCAAGGAGGTCGTGCGGCAGAATGCAGACCGGTCCGCGGACGGCGAGCGTCACGTCGGTCCCGCCTTCGGCGAGGTCGAGCGCGATTTCGCCGCCCGAATTGCCGAAGCCAACGACGAGCACCCGCTTGCCTGCATAGGCCGCGGGGTTGCGATAGGCGCTGGAGTGGGCGACGCTCCCTTCAAAGGTCTCCATTCCGGGCCAAGTCGGCGCGTATGGGAAGTCCGCCAAGCCGGTCGCGACGACGACGACCGCCGCGGCGGCGGAACGCTCGCCCGCCTCGACGCGCCAGCGCGCGCCCTCCCGCCTCACAGCGTGGACCGCGGCGTCGAAGACGGGCTTGAGATCGAAGCGCGCGGCGTAGCTCTCGAGATAATCCACAAATTGCGCCCGCGAGGGGTAACGGCCATAGGTCGCTGGCATCGCGAGGCCCGGCAGTGCGGAATGACGTCGATGGGTGTGCAGGTGCAGCCGGTCGTAATGGCGCCGCCAGACGGAGCCGACTGTGCTCGCCTTGTCGAGGATGACGGCCTCGATCCCCCGTCTGCGAAGGCTCGCGGCCGTGGCGAGGCCGGCCGGCCCGGCGCCGATCACAAGGACAGCTTGCGTCTCCATCTGGCCCCTCCCTGGCTTGACGAGGCCCAGTCTACTCCCTTCAGCGCCTCTGCGCGCCGTCGAACCGGATAGCCGCCTTGCCCGGTCAGGCCGCGGTTCTCAGATCGATCTCGATCTTGTCCCTGCCGCTCCGCTTGGCTTTGTAGAGCGCTGCGTCGGCGCGGGCGATGAGCGAGGCTGGACCTTCCGGACAGGCCGGATTCAACGACGCGACGCCGACGCTGATCGTGACATAGGATCTATGGGCGAGGCCGAAGTGCGGGATCTGCAAGGCCTGCACGGCGGCCCGCATCCGGCCGGCGGTCGCGATCGCCGTTTCGATCGTCGCGCCCGGCAGCACGACCGCGAACTCTTCGCCGCCGATGCGACAAGCCACCGATTCGTCGTCGTACAAAGCGCCCGCGACCGCCTGGGCCACCCTTCTGAGACAGACGTCTCCCTCGGGATGGCCATGAACGTCATTATACAATTTGAAATTGTCGATATCCAGAACCAGCGCCGCCAGCGACCGCCCCTCGTCGCGAGACCGCATCACGGCCGCCGCGAGCCGCTCGTCGAAGTCGCGGCGATTGGGCAGACCGGTGAGAGCGTCGGTGCGCGAAAGATGGGAAAGCCGCTCGTTGTCGCGCCGAATATCCGCATTTCGGACGCGCTCGCGCAGATACGAGAGATAATTGATGCGCTGAGCCAGTTCGAAGCGATAGTTCGCCACGAGGCTCGTCACCGCGGAGAGGATATAAAGCGCGGTCAGCGCGCCCTGGGCTTGCAAGGGAAAGTCCGAATGGAGGAAAGCGCTCGCGATCAGCGCGGCGACGCTGAACAGCGAGCCGATGACCGCGGTCAGGAACGCCATCGGTAGGGCGATGTTGCAGCAAATCAAGATGAGAACGTTGGTGAACGCGTCGTAGATGGCGGCGTCACCCCTGATATTCTGATTGATGACGACGGCGCCGATGGTCCCGAGCCCATAGCCTGCGGCCATGAGCGCCTCGAGCCACGTCATGCTCACTCCGCGTCTCACGACGTAGCAGCCGAGGAGGCAAGGAATCGTGACGATGACGTGCAGGGCGAGGAAAACCCGCAGCGCGGACGCGGCGAATTCGCCGCTCGCATATTCCCCGCACACCATCGCATTGAAGCTGAGGACCGCGATCAAGCCGGCGAGATAGGCGTGCCGGCTGCGCGTCGCCGACCGGTCGCGCAGAAAGATCGCCTCGATCTCACGATCGAAGGTGAGCATTCGCCGCGGCTCGGCGAGATAGGCCTCGATCTTGCCCAGCACGGAGGGGGGCTCGGCTACGTCCATTGCTGCTTTCTTCATGCGGACGCAAAGGGTTCCGCCGCCAAGGCTCTGTTGGCCTCCGACTAGCGGGTACGACTCCCGCCGTTAAGAAACCTTTGTGGCCAGCCGCCGCACGGCGACGCTGGTTAATCGTATGTCGCCGCAATCGCTCAACGCCGCCGGCTATTCCCTGATGTGCCGCAGCGCCGCCGCAGCCGCGAAGGGCGCGGCGGCGAGCGCGAACAGGGAAAAGGCGCACAGCATCAGGAACGGCGTCAGAAAGGGCGCAGCGCCGCCGCTCGCCGCCGAGGCGGCCGAGACGCCGAAGATCAACACGGGGATCGTCAATGGCAGCGCCAGCACCGCCATCAGGAGGCCGCCGCGCTTGAGCGAAACGGTGAGCGCGGCGCCGATCGCGCCGATCAAGGTGAGCGCCGGCGTTCCCGCGGCGAGGCTGAGCGCGACGAGCGCCAGCGGACGCGCCTCCATCGCCAGCATCAGGCCGAAGAGCGGACTGGCGATCACCAGCGGCAGCGCGCTCGTCGCCCAGTGGGCCGCGCATTTGACGAGCACTACGAGTTCCAGCGGCAGCGTGGCGTTGACGAGCACGTCGAGCGACCCGTCGTCGCCGTCGCCTTGAAACAGGCGGTCGAGCCCGAGCAGAGCCGCGAGCAGCGCGGCGACCCAGAGGATCGCGGGGCCGATCCGCGCCAGGAGTTTGAGGTCCGGCCCCAGCGCGAACGGCATGATCGTCACCAGGATGAGAAAGAACACCAGGCCGACCGAGGCGCCGCCGCCGATCCGCCGGGCGATTCGCCATTCCCTGACGAACAGTGCGAGCGCCGCCGCCCTCATGCGGGGTATCCGGAGCCGCCGAGCGGCAGCGCATCGGCGCCCTCGAGACCGAGCGGGGCGTGCGTCGCTGCGACGATCAGCCCTCCAGCGGCGAGATGCTCGCGCATGATCACGCCGAATCGCGCCTGCGCCGCAGCGTCGAGCGCGGTCGTCGGCTCGTCGAGCAGCCAGAGCGGGCGCGCGGCGACGAGCAGACGCGCCAGCGCGACCCGCCGCTTCTGGCCGGCGGACAGCGCGCGCACGGGGAAGTCCGCAACGTGAGCGAGACCAAGCCGCGCCAACGCGGAGAGCCAGGCCGGCCGCGAGGGATCGCCGCTCAGTGCGCCGGCCCAGAAGGCGAGGTTCTCGCCGGCGGTCAGCGCGCCCTTCAGCGCGTCGGCGTGGCCGAGATAATGCGCCTGCTCGCCGAGGACGGCGTCCTCCGCGCCGCCCTCCAGCCGCAGCGCGCCGGCGGCGAGCGGCAGAAGGCCGGCGATGGCGCGCAAGAGACTCGATTTGCCAGCGCCGTTCGGCCCCGTCAGCACGAGCGCCCTGCCCGCGCGCGCCTCGAAAGAGACGCCGGCGAAAATCGAGCGTCCGCCGCGTTCAATGGCGATGTCGGTCGCGCAAAGGCGCATGGCAGTTCCTACGTGAGCGCAGATCTTTCGGGACCGCGCAACGATAGTTTGTCTAGCCCGGCGATGGGAATTTATCTATAAGCCGCCGCATCCTGAATTCCCCACCTGATACCGGAGCGAACCTGATGGCCAGCCTTGACAGCTTCAAATGTCGCAAGACGCTCGAGGTCGGGGCTAAGAGCTACCAGTACTTCTCGCTCAAGGCCGCCGAGCGCCACGGCTTGGAGGGCGTCTCCACCCTCCCCTTCTCGATGAAGGTCGTGCTCGAGAATCTGCTTCGCAACGAGGACGGGCGCACCGTCAAGAAAGAGGACATCGAGGCCGTCGCCGCCTGGCTGGTCAATCGCGGCAAGTCGGAACATGAAATCGCGTTCCGTCCGGCGCGCGTGCTGATGCAGGATTTCACCGGCGTTCCTGCGGTCGTCGATCTCGCGGCGATGCGCGACGCGATGGCCAAGCTCGGCGGCGATCCCAACAAGATCAACCCGCTCGTTCCCGTCGATCTCGTGATCGACCATTCCGTCGTCGTCGACCACTTCGGCACCGCCAAGGCGCTGGGGCAGAACGTCAAGCGCGAATACGAGCAGAATCAGGAGCGCTACCGCTTCCTCAAGTGGGGCCAGCAGGCGTTCTCCAACTTCTCCGTCGTGCCGCCCGGCACCGGCATCTGCCATCAGGTCAATCTCGAATATCTCGCCCAGACTGTCTGGACGTCGAAGGAGAAGCAGGACGGCAAGACCGTCGAAATCGCCTATCCCGACACGCTGGTCGGCACCGACAGCCACACGACGATGGTCAACGGTCTGGCTGTGCTCGGCTGGGGCGTCGGCGGCATCGAGGCCGAGGCGGCGATGCTCGGCCAGCCGCTCTCGATGCTGCTGCCCGAGGTCATCGGTTTCAAGCTGACGGGCGAGCTGCGCGAAGGCGTCACCGCGACCGATCTGGTGCTCACCGTCACCCAGATGCTGCGCAAGAAGGGCGTCGTCGGCAAGTTCGTCGAGTTCTACGGCCCCGGCCTCAACGCCATGTCGGTCGCCGACCGCGCCACGCTCGCCAATATGGCGCCCGAATACGGCGCGACTTGCGGTCTCTTCCCGATCGACGCGCAGGCGCTCGACTATCTCAAGGCGTCCGGCCGCAAGCCGAGCCGGCTCGCGTTGGTGGAGGCCTACGCCAAGGCGCAGGGCATGTTCCGCACCCGCCAGACGCCTGACCCTGTCTTCTCCGACACGCTTGCGCTCGAACTTGGCGAAGTGACGCCGTCGCTCGCCGGCCCGAAGCGCCCGCAGGACCGCGTCGTGCTCGCCGAGGCCAAGGGCGGTTTCGCCCATGCGATGGCGAGCGAGTTCAAGCAGGCGGAAGCGATCGCCGAGCGTCACAAGGTCGAGGGCGCCAACTTCGACCTCGGCCATGGCGACGTGGTGATCGCCGCCATCACCTCGTGCACCAACACCTCGAACCCGAGCGTGATGATCGCGGCGGGCCTGCTCGCGCGCAACGCGGTCGAGAAGGGTCTCACCGTCAAGCCGTGGGTGAAGACGTCGCTCGCACCGGGCAGCCAGGTGGTCGAGGAATATCTCGCGGCGGCGGGGTTGCAGAAGCCGCTCGACAAGCTCGGCTTCAACATCGTCGGCTACGGCTGCACGACCTGCATCGGCAATTCCGGCCCGCTGGCGGCGGAAATCTCCGCGACCATCAGCAAGCACGACCTCGTCGCCGCCGCCGTGCTCTCCGGCAATCGCAACTTCGAGGGCCGCGTCAACCCCGACGTTCGCGCCAACTATCTCGCGTCGCCGCCCCTCGTGGTCGCCTATGCGCTCGCCGGCTCGTTGCAGATCGATCTGACCAAGGAGCCGGTCGGTCACGACAAGAAAGGCCAGCCGGTGTTCCTCCAGGAGATCTGGCCGTCGAGCGAAGAGATCCAGAATCTCATCGAAGCCACGATCACCTCGAAGATGTTCAAGACCAAATACGCCGAGGTGTTCGACGGCGACGCCAACTGGCGCAAGGTCAAGGTTCCCGCCGGGCTCACCTACGCCTGGGACATGGGCTCGACCTATGTGCAGAACCCGCCCTATTTCGAGGGCATGACGATGGAGCCGAAGCCGATCGAGGACATCGAGAACGCGCATGTTCTCGGCCTCTTCCTCGACTCGATCACCACCGACCACATCTCCCCGGCGGGCTCCATCCGCCAGACGAGCCCAGCCGGCCAGTATCTCATCGAGCATCAGGTGCAGCCGGCGGACTTCAACCAGTACGGCACGCGCCGCGGCAATCATGAAGTGATGATGCGCGGCACCTTCGCCAACATCCGCATCAAGAACCAGATGGTGAAGGACGAGAACGGCGCCGTGGTCGAAGGCGGCTACACGATCCATCATCCCTCGGGCGAGCGCATGTCGATCTACGACGCGGCGATGCGCTACCAGCACGAAGCTTCGCCGCTGGTCGTGTTCGCGGGCCGTGAATACGGCACCGGCTCGTCGCGCGACTGGGCGGCCAAGGGCACCAAGCTGCTCGGCGTCAGGGCGGTGATCGCGCAGAGCTTCGAGCGCATCCATCGCTCCAACCTCGTCGGCATGGGCGTGCTGCCGCTCGTGTTCGAGGAAGGAACGTCGTGGGCGTCGCTGGGCCTGAAGGGCGACGAGACGGTGTCGATCCGCGGCCTCGGCGAGGGCCTCAAGCCACGCCAGCGGCTCGAGATCGAGATCAAGTCGGCGTCGGGCGAAGTGACCCGCGCGCCGCTGATCTGCCGCATCGATACGCTCGACGAGCTCGAATATTTCCGCGCCGGCGGCATTCTGAGCTACGTGCTCCGTCAACTCGCCGCCTGAGCGGCGCGCGAAATACGCAGTCTGTCCTGTCGCCCTCGCGAAAGCGGGGGCCCAGGCAACCGCCGCGAAATTTCGAAGCAGGTTGAAACTGTCGTCATCGCGAGCGAAGCGTGGCGATCCAGAGAGCGAGGCGTCCGCCGATTGAGGCGCCCGCGGAACGACTCGCGACGTGCTGGCGAGACCTCGACCGCTGGGTTGCTGCGCTCCGCGCGCAAAGACGGTTCCGTCTAACTGCAAAACGCTTTCCGCAGCTGGACGCTCGCTTTGGCGAGCGTGAGAGCGCGCGAATCAGCTTAGTGCGCTTTGCTTTTTGGTTGGCGCACACAGCCTTTCACCCCCGCGAAAAGCGGGGGTCCAGAGAGCCGCCGCAGGCCTTCGCCTTTGACTCCTGGATGCCCGCGTTCGCGGGCATGACAAGTGGACTCCGGAGAGGCTGCTTCTACCAAAATGCAAAAGGCGCCAGTGCGCGCTTGTAGTCCCTCAGGACGCGACCAGCCGCGTCCTGCTCGACATGAATCGTTCGAACTCTTCGCCGGACATCGGCTCCGCGAAGGCGTATCCCTGGAGGATGTCGCAACCGAGATCGCGCAGCAGCCGCGCGTGCTCCAACGTCTCGACGCCCTCGGCGACGATCTCGATGTCCAGCGAGCGTCCGATATCGACAATCGCCTGGACGAGGCGGCGCTGCGCGTCCGAGCGCGTCACCGGCGTGACGAGCTGCCGATCGATCTTCAGGCGACGCGGCTTGAGCTTGGTCAGGCTGACGATCGACGCGTAGCCGGTGCCGAAATCGTCGATCTCGATGTCGACGCCCAAGGCCTTGATCTGGTCGATGGTGCGGGAGAAGCGTTCGTCCCGCTCGTCGAGATAGATCGTTTCGACGAGTTCGAACGAGAGGACGCCGGGCTCGATCGCGAGATCGCGCAGGCCTTGCAGCAGGCTCTCGTCGTGCAAACGCCGCAGCGACACGTTGACGGACAAGCGCGGCACATCGTGACCGCCGGCTCGCCAGAGCCGGAATTGGTTCAGCGCAAGCTCGAGCACGACGCGATCGATCGCGCCGATCACGGTCAGTTCCTCCGCGATCGGAATGAATTCATTCGGCGGCACGAGGCCGCGCGTTGGGTGGCGCCACCTTGCGAGCGCCTCGACGCCGACGATCTGATAAGTCCGCGCGTCGAACTGGGGCTGGTAGTAAGCAATGAACTCGCCCCGCTCCAGCCCGCGCACGATGTCGTCTGCGGTCTGTTTGGAGTTGAGGATCTCCTCTTGCAGCTCCTCGGTATAGAACTCGAATCGATTGCGGCCGAGGCTCTTTGCGCGATACAGCGCGAGATCGGCGTTGACGAGCAATTGACGCCGATCGACCGCGCCTCCGAAGGCTCCGGCGATGCCGATGCTCATACCCAGGCGGCACTCGTGACCCTCGTAGAGGATCGGCTCGCGCCCGCTGGCGATGATCCGGCGCGCGAGCGCGTCGAAGCCGGCGATCCCCGCATCCGCCTTGCACAGGACTACGAATTCGTCGCCGCCGGTGCGCGCCACGAAATCGCCGTCGCGGATATTGTCCCGAATGACCTTGGCGCTGTGGATCAGCATGGCGTCGCCGGCCGCATGGCCGAGCGTGTCGTTGATCTGCTTGAAGCCATCGAGATCGATGTGCAGCAAGACGACGCCGCCGCCCGTCGTCGCGCACCGGCGGGCGTTTTCTTCAAGCGCGCGATCCATGTACATTCGGTTCGGCAGGCGCGTCAGAAAATCGTGCAGCGCATTGTACTCGATGCGGGCGCGCGCCGCCTCGAGATCGGCGTTGCGCGCCTCGGTCAGCGCCTTCGAGCGTTGCAGATCCTCGGTCAAGGCGACATCGGAGGTGACGTCCCAAGCGACGCCGATAACCTTGGCGGAGCCGTTGGACGAGACATACGCCCTGCCCATGGCGCGCACGACCCGGCTTCGCCCCTCGTCGAGGCGGATCCTGAATTGCGATTCATAGCGGCCCGGTTTCAAGGCCGACTCGAATTCCCAGATGGCGCGCCGAAGGTCATGCTCGTCGACCCGGTCGCGCCAATGCGTGAAGTCGCGGGGGCCGCCGTCGGCGGGATAGTTGTAAAGTTCGTTCATCCGGTCGTCCCAGACGAGTTGCTGGGCCTCGACGTCGACCTCCCATACGCCGACCTTCGACGCGTCAAGGGCGAGCTCCAGACGCCGCGAGAGCCGTTCGAGCTCCCGTTCGCGATCGCGCATCCGCAAAAGGTGAGCGCGACGCTCCTCGACCAGCCGGCCAATGAGCCAGGTGGGCACGACGATCACGAGGCCGCCGGCCAGAATGGCCAAACGGAGAAGCCATCGGCTTGGGCGCGCGGCTTCCCAGCCCCCCTTGGGAATCGCAGCGATTGTCCAGGCGCCGGAGGGAACGCGCACGTTCACTCTGACGGGATGGTCGCGCTCGATCGCGGCGTCGCCGAAGAAACGAATGCCGTCCTTGCCGAGGCCGTCCGTACCGGTGATCGCGACCGCGATGGGCGCATCGGATCCGACGAGCCCACAATCGCGATAGAGCTTGTCGAGGTCGATGATCGCGGAAACAAGGCCCCAGAAGGCCCTTCCGCCATCGAAAGGATGCGTGAACACGGGAAGCCGAGCGATGATCGCGCGGCCTCCCTGAACGAGATCGACCGGTCCAATGAGCACGACATCGCCGCTGTCGCGCGCGCGCAACCCCGATTCGTACTGGCCCGGACGAGTGCGATAGTCGAGACCCATCGCGGCCTCGTTTCCTCGCAACGGATGAACAAGCGAGATGACCAGGTTCGGCGCGCCGGCGACCATCTTCACCTGCGAGTCCGCCCGCACCAGATTCGCGCCGACTTCGGCGAACGTCGATTGGGTCATGTCGGGCTGGCTCGAGATCTCGGCCGCGAGGCCGCGCACGAGCTGGACGTCGCCGTTGATGTCCCCTTCGAGTTTGGCGCGGATCAGGTTGGCTTGGGAGAGCACCTCCGCCCGAGCCCGTTCGTCGGCGAGCTGGCCGTTCTGATGGTCGAACACCGCGCCGCAGATCAAGATCGCCACCGCGGCGATCGCCGCTGGAATATTTGTCGGCCGGAGAATATTTTCTCTAATGATGCGGTGCAGGGCCACGTCGACGTCCTACATTAATACTGCCGCGCCCGGCCGAAACAGCCGCTGCCAACTTATACGTTGTCACTTTAAGCTATAAATTTACGATTCGCGGCAATTGTACATGAAATATTTGCGAAGTAAATAAACCGTTAAACTCGATTGTTGCCGCGCGCGCCGGCGCCGGTTCGCATGCCGCGATCTGGCTTGGCGCGACGGGGCGGGCTATGGTGCCGGCGATTTTGGAGACCCCTATGTCGACCGGCTCAGCGCAAACGCATTTTGGCGATCGAACCGTCCGCTTCGACGAGAAGCAGGGCCTGGTCGACGACGTCTTCCGCAAGGTGGCGGATCGGTACGATCTCATGAACGATCTGATGTCGTTCGGCCTGCACCGCGTCTGGAAGGACATTCTGGTCGCCAAGCTGCGGCCGCCTCGTCATCGACCTTTCCAACATCTCGACGTCGCGGGCGGCACTGGCGACGTCGCTTTCCGGGTTGCAGCGGCGGGAGACGAGACTGAGGTGACCGTCGTCGACGTCAACGCCGATATGTTGCGGGTCGGCCAGCAGCGCGCCGAGAAACGGCGCGAAGGCGCAAGGGTCAGCTTCGTAGAGGGCAACGCCGAGGAGTTGCCGCTGCCCAGCGCGACGTTCGACGCCTATACGATCGCCTTCGGCATCCGCAACGTGCCCCGCATCGAGCGGGCGCTGGCCGAGGCCTATCGCACGCTCAAGCACGGCGGGCGATTTCTCTGCCTCGAATTCTCGCGGGTCGACTTGCCCGTCTTCGATCGCGTCTATGCAGCCTATTCCGAGGCGGCGATCCCGGCGCTCGGCAAGGTCGTCGCGGGCGACGGCGCCCCCTACCGCTATCTCGTGGAATCGATCCGCAAGTTTCCGCCGCCCGATCGGTTCGCCGAAATGATCGAGCAGGCGGGGTTTTCGCGCGTCGACACTACGCGAATGACCGGCGGCGTCGTTGCGATCCATTCGGGCTGGAAGCTCTGAACTTGCCATCGCTCACCGCCATCGGCCACGCGGTGCGGCTCGCCCGCGCCGGTTTCGTTCTCGCGCGCGAGGGCGCGTTCGTCGGCATCGATCCGCTCACGCTGCCGCCGCTCGCGCGCGCTCCGCTCGCGCTCGCCAATCTGCTGGCGCGGCCGGGTTCGCACGGCCTCGCGCGGCTCTCGGCGGCGATCGACCGCCTCGGCCCGTCTTACGTGAAGCTGGGGCAATTCCTCGCCACCCGTCCCGACATCGTCGGCCCGCAGGTCGTCCTCGAACTCGAGAAGCTGCAGGACCGCATGGGCCCCGCGCCGCGCGAGGTCGCGGTCGCCTCGATCGAGGCGTCCTTCTCGGCCAACATCAAGACGATCTTCGCGGAATTCGGCGAGCCCGTCGCCGCGGCCTCGATCGCCCAGGTCCACCGCGCGAGCGTCGCGACGCCGGAGGGAACGCGCGACGTCGCGGTGAAGGTGTTGCGGCCCGGCGTCGAGCGGCGCTTCGCGCGCGACCTCTCGGACATGTTTTTCGCCGCCCGCGCGGCCGAGCGCTACGAGCCGAGCCTGCGTCGGCTGCGGCTGGTCCAAGTGGTCGAGGCGCTCGCCCGCAGCGTGCGCATGGAGATGGACTTTCGCCTCGAAGCCGCGGCGGCGTCGGAATTCGCCGAAAACCTCGCCGGCGATCCCGACTTTCGCGCGCCCAAGATCGACTGGGACCGCACGACGCGCGAAGTGCTCACCATGGAGTGGATCGACGGCGCCCCGCTCAGCGACACCGCCCATCTCCGGGAGCTCGGCTTCGACCCGCCCAAGCTCGGGCGAACGCTGATCCAGTCGTTCCTGCGCCACGCATTGCGCGACGGCTTCTTCCACGCCGACATGCACCAGGGCAATTTCTTCGTCGACGACCGCGGCCGGATCGTCGCTGTCGACTTCGGGATTATGGGGCGGCTCGGCCGCAAGGAGCGCCGCTTCCTCGCCGAAATTCTCTACGGCTTCATCCGGCGCGACTACCGGCGGGTCGCCGAGGTGCATTTCGAGGCGGGCTACGTTCCGCCCGTCCACCGGGTCGAGGACTTCGCGCAAGCCATCCGCGCCATCGGCGAACCTATCCATTCCAGGACCGCCGACCAAATCTCGATGGCCAGGCTGCTGACGCTGCTATTCGAGGTGACGGCGCTGTTCGACATGTCGACGCGCCTCGAACTGGTAATGCTGCAGAAGACGATGGTGGTGGTCGAGGGGGTTGCGCGCAAGCTCGATCCGCACCTCGACATGTGGGCGACGGCGGAACCGATCGTCGGCGCCTGGATCGCGGAGAATCTGGGGCCAAAAGGCCGAATCGAAGACATCGGGCGCGGCGTCGCGCAATTCGCCAGGTTCCTCGCGGACGCACCCCCGCGTCTCGAGCGCCTGTCGCGTCTGATCGATGAGACCGTCGAGCGCGACCCTTCGGCCGCGGCGGGCGAGTCCCCCCGCCGCTGGCCCGCGGCGCTGACCGCGGCGGCATGGGTTATTGCCGCGGCGCTTTGGTGGATTGCGTTACATTGATAAAAAGCAATGTAATAAAAAATTGTTTATCGAATGTGATCAGCGAATTGGCAACAAAAACGTTGCCGGTCCGTGGTTTTGCACATTAAGAAGCGACCCTCTACATAAGACTGGCTCAAGGCTGGCGACGAGGCTTTTCCAAAGGCAAGCGACGGTGACCGCGAAACCTCTTCACGAGGCCCGAATTCTGCTCGTCGTCTCGGGCGGAGTGGCGGCCTATAAGGCGCTCGAACTGATCCGTCGCCTCCGCGAGCGGGGAGCTACGGTGCGCGTCGTCATGACCGAATCGGCCAAGCAGTTTGTGACGCCCTTGTCGGCCGCAGCGCTCAGCGGACATCCGGTCCGCTCCGATCAGTTCAATCTGATCGATGAAGCGGAAATGGGCCATATCGAGTTGTCGCGCGACGCGGATTTGATCGTCGTCGCTCCGGCGACCGCCGATCTCCTCGCGCGCATGGCGAACGGGATCGCAAACGATCTCGCTTCGACTCTGCTTTTGGCCACCGACAAGAGGGTGCTCGCGGCGCCGGCGATGAATCTGCGCATGTGGCTGCACCCGGCGACCCAGCGCAATGTCGCGACCCTGCGCGGCGACGGCGTCGCTTTCGTCGGCCCGGAGGACGGCGACATGGCCTGCGGCGAATACGGCCCGGGGCGATTGGCCGAGCCGCTAGCGATCGTCTCCGCGATCGAGCGCGAACTCGCCGAGCCGACCGCAATCCCGTTGCCCCCAGGGATCGGAACCCGATCGCAGGGCGCTCTTTCCGGCAAGCACGTCGTCGTCACGTCCGGCCCCACTTACGAGCCGATCGATCCGGTGCGCTTCATTGGCAACCGGTCCTCGGGGCGGCAAGGCCACGCGATCGCCGAGGCGGCGCTAGCGGTCGGCGCGAGAGTGACGCTCGTCACCGGCCCGGTTGCTCTGTCCGACCCTTCAGGGGTCGAGACGATTCACGTGGAGACGGCGCTTCAAATGCGCGCGGCGGCGGTCGGCGCCCTGCCGGCGGACGTCTTCATCGCCGCCGCTGCGGTCGCGGACTGGCGCGTCGAGGCGGCGAGCGCCCAAAAGGTGAAGAAGGGCGCGAGCGGCGCGCCGGCTCTGACTCTGGTGGAAAATCCCGACATTCTGGCTGAGGTGTCGGCGCCGGGGCCCAAGCGCCCCAAGATCGTCGTCGGCTTCGCCGCCGAAACCGAGAAGGTCAAGCAAAACGCGCTCGACAAGCTCAAGCGTAAAGGCTGCGACCTGATTGTCGCCAACAGCGTCGCCGAGGGGGCTGGAACCTTCGGCGGAGACGCCAACCAGGTCTCCATCGTGAGCGCTACCGGGGTCGACCCCTGGCCGCGGATGCAGAAGCAGGACGTCGCGCGCGCGCTGATCGACCTCGTCGGCCGCATGTTGAAGGAACTCCAATGATCGAGGTCAAAGTAAAGCGCTTTCTACATGGCGAAGACTTGCAATTGCCACAGTATCAGAGTGAAGATGCGGCGGGAGTGGATCTCCTGGCCGCCCTTCCGGAAGGTCAGGAAGTCATTCTCGAACCAGGCGGCCGGGCTTTAATTCCAACCGGTATCGCCATCGAATTGCCGAAGGGGTACGAGGCGCAGGTTCGGCCGCGGTCGGGTTTAGCGCTGAAGGACGGTGTCACCGTACTCAACAGCCCCGGGACGATCGACGCGGACTACCGCGGCGAAATCGGCGTGATACTGATCAATTTTGGACAAAATCCTTTTCCAATCCGACGGGGAGCGCGAATCGCGCAACTCGTCGTCGGTGCAGTCGAGCGTGTCGCTTTCATATTGAGCGAGCGTCTCAAAGCGAGCGAGCGCGGCGCCAATGGGTTTGGTTCGACCGGAAGCTCGGATGAGGAGAAGTGATATGAACCTGCTGTCGCGGCGCAGCCTGTTAGCCATCGCTGCAGTGGTGGACATCGCCCTGCACTCGCGCTCCTCGCCGGTGGCGGCCAAGGCGCTCGCCGCACGACACAAGCTGCCCCCGCGGCACTTGGAGACGCTGTTGCAAGGCCTCGTCCACGCGAAGATTCTGAAGGGCGTGCGTGGGCCCCGCGGCGGCTACGAGCTTGCGCGCGAGCGGCGTCGGATCACCGTCGGCGAAATCGTGCGCACCTCGGTCAGCCTCAGCACAGCGGATCCCGACGACGTCGGGTCTCGCTCCAAGCTGTTGGAGCGGGTGGTTGAGCCCAGCGTGCGCAAGGCCGGCGAATCCTTCCTCGCCAATCTCGATGCGATCTCGGTCGAGCAACTCTGCGACGATGCGGAAAAGGCGCAGGTGCTCGAAGAAGAAAAAGCCGCAGGGGATTTCACGATCTAGTCTCGGCCATCTCGACAACCCCTGTGTGACCCCGTCAAAAAGGGTATATGGGGAGAGACGCGCGCGGCTTCGTCGCCGCCGCTGCGGGAGATTTAGAGATGGCTGAGACGAAAAACGATTCGGCTGGCGAGAAGCCACGCGGACGAGGCAAGGTTTACGCGTCGATCACCGATACGGTCGGCGACACGCCTCTCGTCCGCATGGACCGCATCGCCCGAGAGAAGGGCGTGCGCGCGAACCTGCTCGCCAAGCTCGAGTTCTTCAACCCGATCGCCAGCGTCAAGGACCGAATCGGTGTCGCGATGATCGATGCGCTCGAGGCTCAGGGGCGGATCGCGCCGGGCCGCGGCGTGCTCGTCGAGCCGACCTCAGGCAACACGGGCATCGCGCTCGCGTTCGTCGCCGCCGCGCGCAGCTACAAGCTCATCCTGGTCATGCCCGAATCGATGTCGGTCGAGCGGCGCAAGCTGCTCGCCCTGCTGGGCGCCGAATTGGTTCTGACGCCCGCCTCGCTCGGCATGAAGGGCTCCATCGCCAAGGCGAAGGAGATCGTCGATTCGACGCCCGGCGCGATCATGCCGCAACAGTTTGAAAATCCCGCCAACCCGGACATTCACCGGCGCACCACCGCCGAGGAAATCTGGAACGACACCGATGGCGCGGTCGACATGGTCGTCTCCGGCGTCGGCACCGGCGGCACGATCACCGGCGTCGGCCAAGTGCTGAAGGCGCGCAAGCCGAGCGTCAAGATGGTGGCGGTGGAGCCTGAGGATTCGCCCGTCCTTTCCGGCGGCGCCCCTGGGCCACATAAGATTCAGGGCATCGGCGCCGGCTTTGCGCCGCCGATCCTGGACCGCAGCCTGATCGATGAAATCGTCACCGTCGGCAACCAGACTGCTTTCGACACGGCGCGGCTGGTCGCGCGTCTCGAAGGCATTCCGGTCGGCATTTCCTCGGGCGCGGCGGTCGCCGCGGCGATCGACGTCGCGCGCCGCCCCGAAAACGACGGGAAGACGATCGTCGTCATCATCCCGTCCTTCGCGGAGCGCTACCTCTCGACGGCTCTGTTCGAGGGGCTTTGAAGCTTAGCGCTTAAAGCCGGCAGCGAAGCCGAGGGGCCGACCTCAGCGCCCCTTCGGCGCGCGTATGATACCGCGCGTCAGGGAGGCGTCGGTCGGATAGAGCGGGATGAGGCACGCCTGCAGCGCATGATAGATGTCCGGCTTGCCAGGAAAATAGCCGGCGATCGGGCGCAGCGCGTCGTCGAGCTGCATCCGCCAGCCGCCGTTGCGGCGGTCGATGAAATGGCGCGCCGAGAAGTCCCAGATGCGGCGATACCACGTCTCGTATTCGATCCCGCCCTCGAGCGCGCCGAGGAAGGTCGCGGCGCCGATCCCCTCGCAGCACGGCCACCACAGCCTGTCGCGCACGCGCGGGGCGCCGCTCCATTCGAGGGTGTAGTAGAAACCGCCGCGCTCCGAATCCCATCCCTCGCCGACCGCCTTGGCGAACAGCGCCCGCGCCGCGCTTGGCAGCCAATCGATCTTCCGGCCGCCGAGTTCCCAAAGCTGCAGCGCCAGGCGCGCCCATTCGAGCGCGTGCCCCGGAGTCACACCGTAGGGGCGGAACATGTCGGACCCCTTGTATTCACGGTCGACGCTCCAATCGCCCTTGTAATGCTCGGGCACGCGCCAGTCCGCCGCAGCCGCGTTCCGGCGCAGGATGAGGTCGGCGATGCTTTCCGCCTTTTGCAGAAAGCCGCGCTCGCCCGTCGCCTCGTAGGCCGCCATCAGCGCCTCGGTCAGATGCATGTTGGCGTTCTGGCCGCGATAGTCGCTGAACGGCGTCCAATCCTCGGCGAACTCTTCCTTGCTGGCGCCCGCTTCGGCGTCCCAGAATCGCGCCTCGAGCACCTCGGCGATGTCGCTCAGCAAAGCGTCGGCCTTGGGATGGCCAGCGCTTTTGGCGCTCGCCGCGGCGAGCAGCACGAAGCCATGGCCGTAAGCGAGTTTGTCGCGCTCGCGTGGACCCTCGTCGTCGAACGACCAGAAGTAGCCGCCATGAACGGGGTCGCGATGGCGGTCCATCAAGGCCGTCACGCCATGATCGACGATATCGGCGGCGCCCGGGCGGCCCAACAGATGCGCGATTGCGAAGCAATGGACCAGGCGCGTCGTCGCGTGTAGCGCGCGGCCCTGTTCCGAGAGGACGGGGAGGCCAGTTTCGTCCAATGCCCAGAAGCCGCCGGAGGGGCGAATCGATTCGGCTTCGTAGAACGCGAACAGCGCGTCAGCCTCGGCGGCCAGCCAGCGCCGGTGGCCGCTCGTCTCCCTCCAGACGGTCTTGACTTCGAGCGTTTCCGTCATGGACGTGGTTCTCCCCAGCCGTCTCGCGGCGGCGCGCTGAGCCAATAGCAAAGAATCTGGCGCGGCGCCCAGCAAGCTGGCATAACGCGCCAATGAACAGCATCGAATCCTTCGCGCCGCTACGGTCGGCGCCGCCGGCCGGCGCCGACGCGGGCTTCGCGGTCTATGTGCACTGGCCCTTCTGCCTCGCCAAGTGCCCCTATTGCGACTTCAACTCGCACGTGCGCGCTGCGCCGATCGACGAGGAGCGTTTCGTCGCGGCGATGCGCGCGGAGATCGCCCATCGTGCGGTCGCGACGCCCGGCCGCGTCGTGCGATCGATCTTTTTCGGCGGCGGCACGCCCTCGCTGATGCGGCCCCAGACGGTGCAGAGCGTGATCGACGCGATCGGCGATCGCTGGGCGATCGAACCGGACGCCGAGATCACCCTGGAGGCCAACCCGACCAGCGTCGAGGCTGGGCGCTTCCGCGGCTATCGGGCCGCCGGGGTCAACCGCTTGTCGATCGGCGTGCAGGCGCTGGACGACGCCGACCTCAAATCGTTGGGCCGGCGCCACAGCGTCACGGAGGCGGTCGAGGCGGTCCGCGTCGCGGCGTCGATCTTTCCCCGCTATTCCTTCGACCTCATCTACGCCCGGCCGGGGCAGAGCGAGCAAGCCTGGCGGGCGGAACTGGCCGAGGCGTTGAAGATGGCGGGCGAGCATTTGTCGCTCTACCAGCTCACCATCGAGCCCGACACGATCTACGAACAGCTTTGGCGGGCCGGCAAGTTGAGGACGCCCGACGACGATCTCGCCCGCGCTCTGTTCGATGCGACGCAGGAGATCGCCGAAACGCATGGCTTTCCCGCCTACGAAGTTTCCAATCATGCGCGGCCGGGCGCGGAAAGCCGCCACAACCTCGTCTACTGGCGCTATGGCGAATATGCCGGGATCGGCCCCGGCGCGCATGGCCGTCTGCTGACGCCGGAAGGGCGTTTCGCCCAGGCCGCGGAGAAGCATCCGGAGATGTGGCTGACCCAGGTCGAGAGCGAGGGCCATGGACTGGTCGAGAACGCGCCGCTCAGCGCCGAAGAGCAGGGCGACGAATTCCTTCTGATGGGGCTTCGGTTGCGCGAGGGAATCGACCGCGCGCGGTTCAAGGCGCTGAGCGGCCGTTCGCTCTCGCAGCGCCAGATCGACGATCTCGCCGCCGATGGGTTCATCGAGGAGGATGCTCGAGGACGCATTCGGGTGACGCGTTCGGGCGCGCCGCTGCTGGATTCGATCGTCGCCGATCTTGCGGCGTGAAGCACGGCCAAATCCTCCCCGATGCCGCGAATAATGGGCTTTCGCGCGCGCCAACGATTGACTTGACATACGGTTTTATGGAAAGTTCGCGGCCCGATTCAGCCGGCGGCCAGCTCGTGGGCTGAGCGTCGATTCACACCAGCCGTTTTAACAACTGAAGGAGAGTGGCCATTCGTCGTCCCATGAAGTCAACCGCGGCGCCGGAGAAAGGCGGGCCGCGCGTCAACCGCGACATTCGCGCGGTCCAGGTCCAGCTCATTGACGCCGAAGGTCAGAACCGCGGGGTCGTCAATGTCGCCGAGGCGCAGCAATTGGCCGAGGAGGAAGGGCTCGATCTCGTGGAGATCGTGCCGAACGCTAGCCCGCCAGTCTGCAAGATCCTCGACTTCGGGAAGTTCCGCTTCAACGAGCAGAAGAAGACGTCCGAGCAGCGCAAGCGCCAGAAGATCGTCGAGATCAAGGAAATCAAGCTGCGCCCGGGCATCGACGACCATGACTACGAAGTCAAGATGCGCTCGGTCATGCGGTTCTTCGAGGAAGGCGATAAGGTCAAAGTGACCCTCCGCTTCCGCGGCCGCGAGATGGCCCACCAGGACATCGGCTACAAGCTCCTGCAGCGCGTCAAGAGCGAGACGGCGCCCGTCGCCAAGGTCGAGGCCGAGCCGCTGATGGAAGGGCGGCAGATGGTGATGGTGCTCGCTCCCAAATAGCGAGCCCCAGTCACAAAGGGTTGATTAGCGCCCCTCAAGCCCTTTCGTCTGGAGGCGAGCGGCGCTAGAACCGGCGTTTCGGACGCCCCGCCGTGGCGCGTCCGCGCTACGACGAGACATTCCTTTGACCATTGCCAGCCAACCCGCCGGTGTCGGCGCAAACAACGTTGCGCCGGGCGCCGCGCTCCAGGCTGCCCGCTTTACCTCCTACGGCATCCTTTTCGCCGCCAGCGGCTCGCACATGCTCAACGACATGATGCAGTCGCTCGCGCCGGCGCTCTATCCGGTCTTTCGCGAGGACTTGTCGCTCTCGTTTTTCCAGACCGGCATCATCACCTTTACGTTTCAGATCACCGCGTCGCTGTTGCAGCCGATCATCGGTATCTTCACGGACCGGCGGCCGGTCACCTACGCGCTGCCAGCCGCGATGGCCTTCACGCTGATTGGCCTGGCGATGCTCGCATTCGGGCGGAACTATACGGCGCTGCTCGCGGCGGTCTCGATGATCGGCGTCGGCAGCGCCATTTTCCACCCCGAGGCGTCGCGCGCCGCGCGGGCGGCCTCGGGCGGACGCTACGGTTTCGCCCAGAGCCTGTTTCAGGTCGGCGGCAATTTCGGCCAGTCGCTCGGGCCGCTGATGGCGGCCTTCATAGTGGTCCCCTTTGGGCAGCACTCGGTGCTGGCCTTCACGGCGCTCGCCTTCATCGCGATCGTCATGCTCACGCGCATCGCGCGCTGGCATAAGGCTCATCGCGCCGCCGCCCGTGACGACCACGAAGCGACGCACGGCGCCGCCTTGCCGCGCCCGATCGTGGTGCGGACGATGATCATCCTGGTGGTGCTGGTGTTCTCGAAGGTGTTCTACCTGTCGAGCCTGCAGAGCTACTACACCTTCTACCTCATCCAGACTTTCGACGTTTCGGTGCAGACGTCGCAGGTCATGCTGTTCGTCTTCCTCGGCGCCGTCGCGGCCGGCACCTACGCCGGCGGCCCGATCGGCGACCGCTTTGGCCGCAAATTTGTGATCTGGATGTCGATCGTCGGCGTCCTCCCGTTCACCCTGCTGCTGCCGCATCTTGGGTTCCTCGGCACGGCGCTGGACAGCATCGCCATCGGCCTCGTGCTGGCCTCCGCCTTCTCCGCAATCGTCGTCTACGCCCAGGAACTGGCGCCGGGGAACGTCGGCGCGGTCGCCGGGCTGTTCTTCGGCCTGTCGTTCGGACTCGGCGGCATCGGCGCCGCGGCGCTTGGAGCCCTCGCAGACGCCACCAGCCTCAATTTCGTCTATCAGATCTGCGCCTTCTTGCCGGCGATCGGGCTGCTGACGTACTTCCTGCCCGACGTGCGCTCGCGCCGGCTTTGAGCAGACCGCTGTTTTGTAAAGCGTTTAGTGGAAAGGGTCCGATCCCATCATGGGCGGCGTAGCGCAAATCGGACCGGTGATGACCGCGGTTTTCCTCGCCTCGCTCGTCGAGGCGGTGGAAGCGCTGACGATCATTCTCGCCGTCGCGACGGTTCGCGGCTGGCGCCCTGCGGGCGTTGGCGCGCTGGCCGGCCTGATCTCGCTAGCCGTGATCGTTCTCGCACTCGGCCCGGCGCTCGAAATCGTCCCCTTGCGCCTGCTACAGCTCGCGATCGGGATTCTGCTGCTGCTGTTCGGCATGCGCTGGCTGCGCAAGGCGATCCTGCGCGCCGCGGGCGTGCTTGCGCTGCATGACGAAGAGAAGGCCTTCGCCGCGACGACCGCCGAACTCAGGCGGGAAGGCGCCGCCGCGGCGCAGCGCGCCGACTGGCTCGCGGGCGTCGCGAGCTACAAGGCCGTCCTGCTCGAAGGGCTCGAAGTGGTGTTCATCGTGATCGCCGTCAGCGCCGGGCGTGGCCTCCTCCTGCCCGCGAGCGTCAGCGCCTTGGCGGCGTGCGCGCTGGTCGCCGTCGCCGGCCTCATCGTGTATCGCCCGCTCGCGCGCGTTCCTGAGAACACGCTCAAGTTCGCGGTCGGGGTGATGCTGTCGGCCTTCGGTGTGTTCTGGACCGGAGAAGGCCTCGGCGTGCCGTGGCCGGGCGAGGATCTGGCGATCGTCGTTTTCGTTGCTTTGTTCCTGGCGACGGGCCTCGTCTCGATCTCCCTGGTCCAGCGCTCGCGAACGGCGACAGCCCGATGAACGCGCTCGCCGCGGTCGCTCGCGAGGTGGTCGGCCTGTTCGTCGACGACGGCTGGCTGGCGGCGGCGATCGTCGCCGTGGTCGCGCTCGCCGGCCTCGCCGCTGCGCTGGTCCCGAATGTCTACTTGCCGGCCGGGTTGATCTTGCTGGTGGGATGCCTCGGCGTGCTTGTCGCCAACGTGCTGGCCGCCGTTCGGCGGTAACGCGCTGCCCTCCTGTCACCCGCCACATTCCAGACAGCCGCCACCCTCTTCCCTGTCTGGGACATTTCCCGCGCCTTCACTGCGGAAGTCCCGTGGCGTTCACAATGTCGTCAACATTGGGCGCCATGAGAATGAACGTTCATTCTCATGGGAGGGGCAATGTCGCTGGCGCAAGTTCCATCCGAAAGGGGCTCAGAGAGCGATCGGCGCGACATAATCATTGCGGCCGCGGAGCGCGCCTTCGTGCGCCACGGCTTCCACGCCGCGACGATGCATCAGGTCGCCGAGGAAGCGGGCATGAGCGCCGGCAACCTCTACCGCTACTTTTCCTCCAAGGAGGCGCTGGTCGAGGGCTTGTGCGAAGCCGGCCATCGCGAACGCTCGGCCGCCTTCGCCGCCTTGATCGGCAGCGACGACCTGCTGGCGACCCTCGCCAAGGTGATGCGCGAGCACCTTCTCGCCCGGCCCCGCGACAGCGCCATGCTTTTCGTCGAGATGAACGCTGAAGCGGCGCATAACCCCCGCATCGCCGCCATGACGTTGGCGATCGACGCCGGCGTGCTCGACGGCCTGGCGAGGCTCGTCGAGGTGGCCAAGCAAAGGGGCGAGGCCGCCGCTTCGCTCGACCCCGCATTCGCGGCAAGGGTGGTCTTCACCCTGGTCGGCGGCTTGATGAAGCGACGCGCGCTCGAGCCGGACTTCGACATCGAGCGCGAGCAGGCGATGACGCTTGGCGTCCTCAAAGCCCTATTCGCCGGCGCAATCGCGCCGGCGTCCTCTCTTTCGGAGGCGAGTTGATGCGTCGGTTCTTGCTTGGAACGGCCGTCGTCGCGGCGCTCGCCGCCGGCTCGGTGTTCGTCGGCCGGGCAGTCGCGCCCTGCTCGCCGGCTCTTGCGCCGCTCGCCCGGATCGGCGTCCCCGCCCCAGCCCGTTGCGCGGCCGGCGAGGCCGCCGCCGCAGAGGCGGAGCGCCTCGTCGAGCCGCCGACGGTGACGGTCGCCACCGCCCGCAAGCGCGCGTTCGTCGATCGCCTTTTCGTTTCGGGAACGCTGGTCGCCCGGGAAGAGGCGATGGTCGCGGCGCAGGTCGACGGGCTCTCGATCGTCGAACTCGACGCCGAGGACGGCGACAAAGTGGCCGCCGGACAGGTGCTCGCCCGCCTCGACCGCAGCCAGCTCGAGACTCTGCTCGCCCAGAACGATGCGGCG
The DNA here is from genome assembly GCA_036488815.1 of Roseiarcus sp. GTDB lineage: Bacteria > Pseudomonadota > Alphaproteobacteria > Rhizobiales > Beijerinckiaceae > Roseiarcus. The sequence goes on along the minus strand of DASXGX010000070.1, from coordinate 57,650 downwards.
ATCGCGCGCGCGGACGCGGCGATCGCGGAGGGGCAAAGCCAGATCGACCAGACGCAGGCTCAGTTGGCTTGGGCGACCAGCGATTACGACCGCGCCAGCAAGCTCGGCGCTCAGATCCTTCCCGCCTCGACCATCGAACAGCGGGAGACCGTGCTGCGCACCGCCCGCGCCCAGCTCGCCGCGGCGCAGCACGCGCTCGCCGTCGCCCAGGCTGACCGCAAAAGCCGCGACGCGGAACGAAGCGAATTGCAAGTGCGCATGGCGCGCACCGAGGTGAAGGCCCCCGTCGCGGGCACCGTCAGTCGCCGCACGGCGCGGCTCGGCGCGACCTCCTCGGGCGCCGGCGAACCGCTCTTTCGCATCATCGAGGACGGCGCGATCGATCTCGAGGCGGACGTGCCTGAGCAATCGATCGCCAAACTGCGGCTCGGCATGCCGGCGCGCATCCGCTTGCCCGGCGTCTCCGACGAGGTCGACGGCTCCGTCCGCCTGATCAGCCAGGAGGTCGACAAGGCGAGCCGCACCGGCAAGGTGCGCATCGCTTTGCAGGCCGGCGCTCCGGCGCGCATCGGCTCCTTCGCTTCCGGAGAAATCACAGTTTCGCACAGCGAAGGCGTCGGCGTTCCCGCCAGCGCGGTTCAGCGCGACGAGACCGGCGCCCGGCTGCTGGTGGTGCGCGACGGGATCGTCGAGCAGCGCCGCGTCGGTGTCGGCATCGCCGAGGGCGATTCGCTCGAGATCCGTAACGGGGTCGCGCCAAACGAGACAGTCGTCGCGCGCGCCGCCGCGTTCCTGCGCCCAGGCGACCGCGTGCGCCCGACCCTCGCCTCGGCCCAGGAGGCGACGCAATGAGCATGAACGTCTCCGCTTGGTCGATCCGGCGGCCGATTCCGGCCATCCTCGCCTTCGCGGTGTTGGCGCTGCTCGGCGTCGTCACCTTCCGCCAGATGGCGGTGACGCGATTTCCCAACATCGACATCCCGATCGTCCAGGTGGCGATCACGCAATCGGGCGCTGCGCCGACCGAACTCGAGTCGCAGGTCACCAAGAAGGTCGAGGACGCCGTCTCGAACGTCAGCGGCGTCTGGCACGTGATTTCGACCGTAACCGACGGATCGTCGGTGACCGTCGTCGAGTTCAATGTCGGCTCGGTCGACATCGACCGCGCGCTCAACGACGTGAAGGACCAGATCGCCAAGATCCGCACCGATCTGCCGCGGACCATCGACGAGCCGATCATCAGCCGCCTCGATGTCGAAGGCCTGCCGATCGTCACCTACGCCGCCTCCGCGCCGGGCATGACGGTCGAGCAATTGTCCTGGTTCATCGACGACACGGTCGCGCGCGACTTGCAGGGCGTCAAAGGCGTCGGCGAGGTGACGCGCAACGGCGGCGTCGATCGCGAGATCCGCGTCTCGCTCGATCCCGAGAAGCTGCTGGCGCTCGGCGTCACCGCCGCGGCGGTCAACGACCAAGTGCGCGCCGACAACGTCGATCTTGGCGGCGGACGCGGCGAAATCGCCGGCCAGGAGCAGGCGATCCGCACGCTGGCCGGCGCGCGGCAGGTCAGCGAGCTCGCCGCCTTGCCGATCGCGCTGCCGGGCGGCCGCAGGGTCAGGCTCGACGAGCTCGGCACGGTCACCGACGGCGCGGCGGAGCCGCGCACCTTCGCGCGGCTGTTCGACGAACCGATCGTCGCCTTCGGCGTCACGCGCGCCAAGGGCGCGAGCGACGTCACCGTCGATCGTCTCATCAGCGAGCGCCTCGCGCGCATCCACGCCGCCCACCCCGAGGTGACGTTCACCAAGGTCGACACCCAGGTCGACAGTGAGCTCGGCAACTACAATTCGACGATGGAGACGCTGATCGAGGGCGCGCTGCTCGCGATCGCAGTGGTGTTCATGTTCCTGCGCGACCTGCGCGCGACTTTGGTCACCGCGATCGCGCTGCCGCTGTCGATCCTGCCGACCTTCTGGGCGATGGATGCGATCGGCTTCTCGCTCAATCTCGTCAGCCTGCTCGCCATCACGCTGGTGACCGGCATCCTCGTCGACGACGCCATCGTCGAGATCGAGAACATCGTGCGGCACATGCGGATGGGCAAATCCGCCTATCGCGCCTCGCTCGAGGCCGCTGACGAGATCGGTCTGGCGGTCATCGCCATCTCGCTCACCATCGTCGCGATCTTCTCGCCGGTGAGCTTCATGAGCGGGATCGCCGGCCAATATTTCCGGCAGTTCGGACTCACGGTGGCGATCGCGGTGCTGTTCTCGCTGCTCGTCGCGCGCTTCATCACGCCAGTCGTCGCGGCCTACTTCCTGCGCGCGCCGGAAGCGCCGGCCGAGGAGGAAGGCGTGGTGATGCGCGCCTACATCAGGCTCGTGCGCGCCTCGGTGCGTCACCGCTGGATCACGCTGACGGCGGGCGTGATGATCTTCGCCGCCTCGCTGATGGCGACCAAGCTGCTGCCTTCGGGCTTTTTGCCCCCGGACGATCACGGCCGCGCGCTGCTGGCGGTCGAGCTGCCGCCGGGCGCGATGCTGGCCGACACCGACCGCGTGACCCGCTCGATCTCCAACAAGCTGCGCGCCATACCAGAAGTGCGCTCCGTTCTCGTCTACGGCGGTCAGATTCTCGGCTCCGGCGCCGAGCCGCGCAAGGCGACCTTCGTCATCAACTTCGTCGGCAAGGACGAACGCGACGTGACGCAGAAAGAGCTGCAAGTCAGGATCGGCGCGATGCTCGCCGATACGCCGGACATTCGCTATTGGTTCGTCAACGACAACGGGCAGCGCGACCTCTCGCTCATCGTCGCCGGGCCCGACATCGACGCGATCAACGACACGGCGAACCAGCTCGCCAGCGAAATGCGCTCGATCCCGACGATCGAGAATCCGATCTCGACCGCCGAACTCGACCGGCCGGAGCTGCGCATCGAACCGAAGCGCCAGCTCGCCGCCGATCTCGGCGTGTCTACCGAGGCGCTGTCGGAGACGATCCGCGTCGCCACGCTCGGCGACATCGACGCCAACCTCGCCAAGTTCAACGCGGGCGACCGGCTCATTCCGATCCGCGTCGAACTCGATCAGACGGCGCGAAGCGACCTCGGACGCCTTGAGGATCTGCGCGTCGCGACCGCCTCGGGCGGCGCCGCGCCGCTCTCCGTCGTGGCGGACTTCAGGATCGATCATGGCCCGACCGCGATCAACCGCTACGACCGCACGCGGCGGGTGACGATCGAGGGCGATCTCAACGGCGACGCGGCGCTCGGTGACGCCGTGCGGGCGATCCGTGCGTTGCCGACCGCTATGAAGCTGCCGCCCGGCGTCGAGATTCGCGAGACCGGCGACGTCGAAGTGATGACCGAGGTGTTCACCTCCTTCGCCGAAGCGATCGGCGCCGGCGTAATGATGGTCTATGTGTTGCTCGTGCTGCTGTTCGGCAGCTTCCTGCAGCCCATCACCATTCTCGTCTCGCTGCCGCTGTCGGTCGGCGGGGCGATCGGCGCGCTGCTCCTGACGCACAAGGCGATCTCGATGCCGGTCGTGATCGGCATTCTCATGCTGATGGGCATCGTCACCAAGAACGCGATCATGCTGGTCGATTTCGCCGTCGAGGAGATCGGGCGCGGCGCGCCGCGCCTCGACGCGCTGGTCGAAGCCGGCCGCAAGCGCGCGCGGCCGATCATCATGACGACCATCGCGATGGCGGCGGGCATGCTGCCCTCGGCGCTGGGCATGGGCGAAGGCGGCGGCTTCCGCTCGCCGATGGCGATCGCTGTCATGGGCGGCCTGATCGTCTCGACGCTGCTGTCGCTGGTCTTCGTGCCGGCGGCGTTTACCCTGCTCGACGATTTCGGCCGGGTGTCCTGGCGCGCGCTCAGCCGATTCCTCGGCGCGGCGGACGAACCGATGCGCCGGCCTCGCGACGAACCCGAAGGCGTCCCCGCGGCGGCCGAATAGCTGGGTTCGCGCGGTGTCATGCTCGCGGAAAGCGGGCATCCAGCGGCATGGAGCGCGGGTGCTTCACAAGGCAGGCTTGCGGCGGCTGCCTGGCCTCCCGCTTTCGCGGGAGTGACAAGAGTGCGGAGGGCGCGCGCCCTTCTCAATCCTCGCCGGCGAGCGCGGCGAACAAAGCGGGCAGCGCCTCGATGTCGTCGACGACATAGTCGGCGCGGGGCGCAAGCGCGCTGCGTGGCGCGGGCCCGCTGAGAACGGCGACCGCGAGCGCTCCCGCGGCGCGCGCCGCGTCGAGGTCGTGCAGCGAATCCCCGACCATCGCGATGCGCGACGGCGCGACGCCGAGATGGCGTGCGAAAGCGAGCACCATGCCTGGCTCGGGCTTGCCGCCATGGCCGGAATCGTAGCCGACGATGAATTCGATCGCCTCGTCGAGGCCGAGCGCGGCGATCTGGCGACGAGCGCTCGCTTCCGAATCGTTGGTCGCGACGCCGAGGCGCAGGCCCATCGCCTTGAGCGCGCCGAGCGCGACCGCCGGCGCGCCGATCGGCGTCAGCGCCTTCAACGATTCCGTTGCGCTGAGATGATCGATCTCGCGCTTGAGTTCGACGAAGTCGGTTCGCCCGAGCGCCTCGCCCCACATTTGTCCATAGCTCGCCGACGAGCCGGCGATGAGCGGCGAGGTCGACAAGAACCTGCGCTCCTGAAGCGAGAATTGCAGAACTTCGGCCTGCGCGCGCATCCGCGCCGCGTCCCCCTGTGCGAGCGCGTGAATCACCGCATGGGTGGCGGGCCCCCAGGTTTCGTCGAAATCGACAAGCGTGCCGTCCTTGTCGAAAAGCACTCCTAGAATCGACAATGGCGACCTCAAACCTCTGGCGATTGACTTCTGGAGCTCGCGCCGGCTTCAAGCGGCGCCGCGCGGCTGCGAGCGCGAGCTGGCCGCGCTTCCTCCTTTAAACCGCCTTTAACGCATTTCCTTCAACTTGTCCCCATCGGCCCGGCGAGCGAAGCGACGCCGAGCGAACACGTCACTGAGTGTGCCATGCGTCACGATCTGTCCGCTATTCCCGACGCCATCGAGACCCGCGCCGGCCGCAGCCGTCTTCTTTCGCGTCTCTATCGCGATATCGGCCTCGCCGCGGTCGCCGCCGAATTCAAGCTGCCAGCCAAGGAGTTCGAACCGGAACTCGGCCAAGCGGTGCAGCGCGGAACGCTCTACTTGCTGCCGCCGCGCGACCTCGAACTCGCCTCTTAAGGGTAATGACGGAGGCGTGTCTATCTTCGCGCGCGCGTTTGGCGTAAAGATCGAAAACGAGGGCGCGGGGGCGCATCGTATTTTCGGGACCCATTTATGCTGGTGACTCGCCGCCGACTCCTCTCTGGCCTCGGCGTTGTTGCGACCACCTCCGGCTTCACGGGTTACGCCACCGCTTACGAGGCGGGAACCGCGCTAACGCTGACCTCCTACACGTTGACGCCGCCGCGCTGGCCCGACAATGCGCCCTTGAGGATCGCCGTCGTCGCCGACATCCATGCGTGCTATCCCTGGATGTCGGAAGAGCGCATCGGCGCGATCGTCGATCTTACGAATGCTCAGAAGCCGGACGTTACGGTGGTGCTGGGCGATTTCGTCTGCACGCATCCCTTCGTGAGCGGCTACGTGCCGCCGGGCGCCTGGGCCGAGCAACTCGCGCGCCTCGCCGCGCCGCTCGGCGTCTATTCGATCCTCGGCAATCACGACTGGTGGTTCGCCGCCATTCCGACCGATCCGCCCGACGGATCGCGCTCCGTGCGGCGCGCGCTCGCTGAAGCGCGCATCCCCGTGCTGGAAAACCAGTCGATCCGTCTTACGCAGAACGGCAAGCCCTTCTGGCTTGTCGGCCTCGGCGACCAATTGGCGCGCTCCTACCGTCGTCCTGGCGTGCATGGCGTCGACGACCTGCCTGCAGCGATGCGCGAGATTAACGACGACGCGCCGGCGATCCTGCTCGCGCACGAGCCGTATGTGTTTTCGCGCGTGCCCGACCGCATTGCGTTGACCTTGTGCGGCCACACCCACGGGGGCCAGATCAATCTCCCGTTCATCGGCTCGCCGTTCCTGCGCGCGCGGCTCGACCACAAGCCGTACATCTACGGCGTCTACTCCAGGGGCGAGCGGCGCCTCGTCGTCTCGGGCGGCCTCGGCACATCGCTCGCGCCGGTGCGCATTCTGCGGCCGCCGGAAGTGGTGACCATCGACCTCGCCTCCGCCTGACGCTCTGCGCGGTCAGGCGACTGCGCGCAACGCGCTATGGTTACGCGCCAGCCAATCGCAAACCTCATCGAACGGCTTGGGCCGGCCGAACAGATAGCCCTGCGCGAAAGGAATGCCTTCCTCGATGAGGCATTGCGCTTCGATCGGCCGCTCGACGCCCTCGGCGAGGACTTCGACGTCGAGCGCTTTGGCAAGATCCCGCACGACGCGAACGATGGCGGCGGTTTCGACGATCTCGGGGAATTCGCGCACGAAGGAGCGATCGAGTTTGATGCGGTCGATCGGAAATCGCCTCACATAGGCGAGCGAACTGTATCCGGTGCCGAAATCGTCGAGCGCCACCGTGATGCCGAGTTCGCGCAGGCGCGAGAGCACGTGCTGCGCTTCGCTGAGGTGGCGGATCAACGTCCCCTCGGTGATCTCCACTTCGATCGCGCTGCCGGCGATGTCGCACTTCGCGAGTTGCTCGACGAAAAGGTTGACGAGATTGGGATCGATGATCTGCGCCGCGGAGAGATTGACGGCGATGCGGACGTCGCCGTAGCCGAGTTCCTTCAGCCGCCGCGCCCGTTGGCACGCCTCGACGATCAACTGACCGCCCAGTTGCCCGCTCAACCCCATATCCTCGAGAATCGGCAGGAACTCGCCGGGACTGAGCAGCCCTCGGGTCGGATGGCGCCATCGCACCAGCGCCTCGAGACCGATGACGCGCCGGGTGGCGAGCGCGATCTGCGGCTGAAAGTGAAGGAAGAATTCGCCGTTCGAGAGACCCGCGGCGATTTCGAGCTCCATGCCGCGGCGACGCTGGTGCGCTTCGCGCATCTCGCTGGTGAGAAACGCGATCGCGCCGCGCCCGTTCCGCTTGGCGCTGTTGAGCGCGATGTCGGCCATCGACAAGAGGCCGGCGATGTCGGACGCCTCGCCATCGAGCAGTGCGACACCGATCGACGCGCTGGTTTGCAGCGCCGCGTCCTGGAGGCGAAGCGGCGATTTGACTGCATTCTGCAGTCGCTTGGCGAACACGCGGGCGTCGCCCTCGCTCTGGCCGCCGATCTGCAGCACCGCGAATTCGTCGCCGCCGAGGCGCGATACGAAACCGTCGGGGCCGACTTGCGACCGCAATTGCCGGCCGACGTGCTTCAGCAGCCGGTCTCCGGCGGAGTAGCCCAAAGCGTCGTTGACCTCCTTGAATCCGTCGAGGTTGACGAGATGAACCGCAAACGGCCGCGCTGCCGGCGCGCCGGCGCTGATGAGGCTTAGCAGCCGGCTTTCGAAGGAGCGTCGGTCGGGCAGATCGGTGAGCGGGTCGTGGGTCGCAAGATAGTCGAGACGCTGGTTGGCCGAGATAAGCGCCTCTTCGCTGCTCGCGATGGAGTCCTGCATCGCGTTAAAGGCGCGCACGACGGCGCCGATCTCATCGTTGCGATGCCAGGACAGCCGGCCCTCGCTCGCTGGCCCCCTTTCGATCGCGGCGGCGACGAGGGCGAGCGGGCTGCCGATGAGGCGCTGCGCGGCGATCCACAGCGCGGCGACGATCGCGCCGGTCGACAGCGCGGCGATCGCAAGGCCCTCGAACAGCGCCGTCCAATAGGCTGCGACGACGGGGGCGTCGGTGAGCATCACTTCGATACGGCCAGCCTCGGCGCGAATGCCGTTGTCGGTGCGGACGATCGGCTCGGTGCGAACGAACGTCTCGCCTTGCGGCGACCTCGCTTCGCTCGCCGCGACCAGCGCGCCCGCGCCGTCGTAGACGGCGACGGAAAGGACGTATGGGTCAGCGGCGACGTCGTCGATCATCGAGGCGACCACGTCGTAGTTCTGGTTCGAGATCGGCGCAGCGATCATCTTCGCCCCAGACCGGATCATCGTGGAAAGGCGGGCCTCGGCTTCCCTCTCGGCGTGATGGGCGCTGCGTTTGGCGAAGGCGACCGCGCTCAAGGCTTCGACCACAAAGACGACTGCAACCGCAGCCATCAAAAGCCGGAAAACGACTGAGCGCGAGCCGGCGGACTTCAGAGCCGCCGCTTCACCGAACGGCGCGATGCGCGTGGGACTGGACGCCGTCGCGCTCATAGCGCGCGCCCTCGCACATCCAAGTCGGCGGCGCCGAGAGGAACGCCGGAGGGCGGCCTCGCCCAATCGTTTGGGGCGGACGCTGCGGCGGTGGAGGCGTCGGGGAGCGGCGAACCGGGCATACGAAGCATTCTCGACGCCGGGGGCAGTCATCGCCGCGCGAACGTAGGTAGGAGCCGGCTTCATGCCAAGACGACGATAAGGCCTAGTGGGAAAAGCCTAACAACGAATTTCCGAAAAAGAGAGAAGCTGCTCATATAACGGAAATCCGTTATCTCCGCGCTATGTTAACCTCAAGGCGGCGAGTCGTCAGGCCCGGGTGATCGCGTCGTCGATCGTCGCGATGACGAGCGAAACCAGAATACCGCACAGCACGACCGCGGCGGCGTAGGGCCGACTTTTCGTCGGGCGCCTTCATCAGCGCGGGAATGCCGAGCCAAAACAGATAGAGCCCGTAGAGCCCGAGAATGCGCAGTTGAGGGATCAGCAAGAACACGCCGGCAAGCCAGATCGGCGTCATCGCATAGACGACGAGCTTGAGCGCATTGGACTGATTCTTCGTTCCACCGAATGTCGGAGCCAGCGCGTCGGTGACGATCGCGATCACGTACACGATCACGAAAGTCAGGACATAGCGGACGATCGCCGCAGTCGCGGGCCTTCTCCAGCCATCCGCTCGCGTCAGAACTCACGTAGCGCCTCAGCGAGCGAGCCGCGCAACACGATGCCGTCACGATATGCGTCGTGGCTTAGACTGTTGATATCGTTGCGTTTTACTTCAAAAACACTGCAACGAACAGGGATGACTTGCAGGGCTATGCCGAGGTCGGCGAGGGCCTTCCAGAGCGACACTGAATTGAATTTTCCGAGTTCTACCTCATCGGGAAGAATAACGAAAATATCCCAATCGCTTTCATCAGTATAGTCCCCGCGAGCGCGGCTGCCGAACAGCAATACGGCGTCTGCCCCCGTGAGTTTGGATAATCTACCGATCGCGGGATGGACAGCGATGACCGCCTCAGACAACGTCCTCACGTCAAGCTCGCGGCTCACACCTATTCGTCCGAAGTTAGCACGCATCCGAGCAAATCAAGAGTCGGCGCCACGATCAGAACGCAAGCCTCTCCACAGCGAGAGGCGCCCGCGCGCTGGCTCAGGCGTCCATGTCCGCGAGCCGGGCGCGGTCGCGCAGCGTGATCTGCTTGGCGCCGGCGAAGCCCAGCACGCCCTCGCCGTGAAGCTGCGAGAGGCTGCGCGACACCGTCTCGAGGGTCAGGCCGAGATAGTCGGCGATGTCGCCCCGCCCCATCGGCAGCGCAAACATGCCGGCCTTGGAGAGCCGGCGATCCATCTCGAGCAGGAACGTCGCGACGCGTTCCGCTGCGGTCTTGCGGCCGAGCAGCAGCATGTGATCTTCCGCGTGACGCAGATCGGCGGCGGTCGTCGTCCACAGCGCGCAGGCGACTTGGACGTCGGACCTCGCCAAAGCCTCGAGCGCGCGCCGCTTAACCATGCGGACAGTCGTTTCGACGACCGCTTCGGCCGTCAGCCGATGTGCAGCGTCCGGCTCCAGACCGAACATGTCGCCGGGGAGATGGAACGCGCCAATCTGGCGACGTCCGTCGCTGAGCAGCTTGTAGCTGCGGACAGCGCCGCGAATGACCTGGTAGACATATTCGGCCGGCTCGCCCTCGCCGTAGAGGCCCTCGTTGCGCCCGCAAGAGATTTCGGTTGCGACGAGTCCAGCGTGGCCAGCGAAGAGCCCGGGATTGTCCGACTCCGCGGAGCAGGACTGGCGCCAGTTGGAGCGGGTGGCGGCGGCGATCGACTGGTGCAGCATTTGGCGCTCTCGAAGGCGAGCAATGGCCAAACTTGACGAACTTCCGCCTGTCGCGAAATCTCGGTGGACGCCCTAAGGGCGACCGCCTAAGGGCTGTTACGGAGGTCCTCGGCCGCACGGATCGCGGCCCGGACGTGGGTGGCGAGGCTTTCCTCGAGGTGAGGCTTGGGAATGATGCGGTTGACGCCGCGCGCTTCGGCGCGGGCTGTGACGCTCGCACTGGGATAAGCGGTGACGAGGACGACGGGCGCGGCGACGCCTCGCTCCCGCAATCGGTCGATCAGATCGAACCCGTCCATGCCGCCCATCAGGTAGTCGATCACAAGGCAGTCCTCGCCGCGCGGCAAGGCGTCCGCCAGCAAAGCGGCGCCATCGGCGTAGGTTTTCACCGTGAAACCCTCGGCCTCGAGGAGGAATCGCAGGGAAATCAAGACGTCGACATCGTCTTCGACGGCATAGATGGTTGCCTGAGGCAATGTCGCGCTCACATGTTCCGCCCTCGCGGGCGGTCAAAGCCTGGACCCTTGATAGGCAGGGATAGCCCGCCGCAAGCGCGCTGAACTTGATCCAGATCAATCTTTCAGGAGGCCCGCCCGCATTGCCATGCGCACGAGCTCGGAAAGATTGGCGGCCTGCATCTTGGTCATCAGATTGGCGCGGTAGACCTCGACGGTGCGCGGACTGATGTCGTAGTCGCGCGCGATCGCCTTGTTGGAGAGGCCCTCGACGAGCCCCTGCATCACTTGGCGTTCGCGCGGACTAAGGGACTCGATCCTCGCCGTCATCTGCGCCGTCGCCGCCTCGCCGTGCGCAGCATCCGCAGCGCCGGTGAGCGCGGCGCGGATCGTCTCGACCAGCCGTTCGTCCTCGAATGGCTTCTCGATAAATTCGAGCGCGCCGAGCTTCATCGCTTCGACCGCGAGCGGCACGTCGCCATGTCCGGTCATGATCACGACGCTGAGGCGGGGGTTGGCGTGCTTGACGCGCTTGAGAAGCTCGATGCCGTCCATCCCGGGCATGCGGACATCGGTGACGAGGCAGCCGGACTGGCCGTTCGGAAGGGCGGCGAGGAAGCTCGGTGCGGAGTCGAACACGTGGACGGTGAAGCCTGCCGCGCCGAGTAGGAAGGCGAGCGAGTCGCGCATCGCGTCATCGTCGTCGACGACGTAGACAAGTGCTTCGGACGCCATGGACGAACTCCCCGTCTAGGCTGCGGCAGGGAGGGTGAAACGGAACGTCGCCCCTCCTGTCGGATTGGTCTCGGCCCTCATTTGGCCGCCATGCGCCTCGATGATCGTCCGGCTGATCGAGAGCCCGACGCCCATGCCCGCCTCCTTGGTGGTGAAGAACGGCTGAAACAGCTTGGCGAGCACAGTGTCGGGAAGCCCCGGCCCCGTGTCTGAAACCGAGATCTCGACCATGCCGTCGAAGACGCGCGCGCTCGCGACCGTGAGTTCGCGCCGAGCCGATTCCGACATCGCCTCCATCGCGTTGCGCAGCAGATTGACCAGCACCTGTTGGACCTGCACGCGATCCGCCACCACGAGATCGCTCGCCGAATCGAGGTGGAGTCTCAGCAAAACCCCGGCCTCGCGCGCGCCCACGAGGCCAAGCGCAGCCGCCTCCTCGACGAGCCTGCCGACACTCTCGATGCGCCGCTCGGATTCCCGGCGCAGCACGAAATCGCGCAGCCGGCGGATGATCTGCCCAGCGCGGATGGCCTGTTCGGACGCCTTGTCGAGCGCCGTTTTGATCGTCGCCGCATTGGGATCGGGGCTGGCGGCGAGCAGCCGGCGCGAGCCCTTCATGTAATTGCTGATCGCCGCCAGCGGCTGATTGAGTTCGTGGGCGAGCGCCGACGCCATTTCTCCCATCGCGCTGAGCCGCGAGACATGCGCGATCTCGGACTGGAGCTGCTGCAGGTTCGCTTGGGTTCGCTGCTGCTCCGTGAGGTCGCGCAGGAAGCCGGTGAAGTAGCGCCGGCCGGCCGAATTCATCTCGCCGACGGAGAGATGGATCGGGAACGTCGAGCCGTCCACCCGCTTGCCGGTCGCGATGCGACCGACGCCAATGATTCTCCGCTCGCCGGTCTTGCGGTATCGGTCGAGGTAGTCGTCGTGGCGCGTGCGGTCCGGCTCGGGCATCAGCAGATTGATGTTACGGCCGACCGCTTCCTGTTCCGTATAGCCGAACATTCGCTCCGCGGCTCGGCTGAAGCGTTGAATGACACCCGTTTCGTCGATCACGATCATCGCGTCGGGCACGGTGTCGAGGATGGAGCGCAAGTGCTCTTCGCGCGTTCGCAGCGCCTCTTCGACCGTCTTCTGCCGGTCGATGTCGAGAATAACGCCGCTCAAGCGATCGGTCGTCCCAACCACGCCGCCCCGAACGCGCAGCCAATGCTGCTGACCGTCGCGGAGCACGCGAATTTGCACATCGAGATCCGCGGCGGCCTCGAGCGCCTCGGCCAAACGGCGAGCGTCTTCGTCGCGGATGCGGGACAGCAAAGTCTCGAACACGATTTCCTGCCCCTCGGGAAAGCCGAGGAGACTGTGCGTCGTCAGCGAGCCTTCGAACGAGCGGGTCGCCGGATCAAACGCCCAGGTTCCAACGCCTGCGCTGGTGACACTGGCGTCTGCGTGCGCGTGACTCAGACCCGAATCGACTTCGAAGTGATTGATCCCCTCCATGCTCCGTCCCGACCCCAAGCGACGATCGCACTCGATGCGATGCATCTTCGTTCGCGCCAGGTCTGCTCGCCGGTCGCCGTCGCGGCGACAATATTGAGATCAAGCTCCACGACGTGCAAGCGACCGCCGGAGTCCGCGGCGGACGCGACGTCAATTTGCAAGAAAAGGACGCCCGGCCGTGAGGACCGGGCGCCCGAATCGAGGCGGCGTGACATCAGTGCGCCGCCGCGCCCTCCGCGCCGATCCCGGTCTGCGAGCGGACGAACTGCGTGTCGAAGGCCGCGCGTTCCTTCGCAGCGGTCGCCACTGTGTCGGTGACCGAGAAGATCCACGTGCAAAGGAACGCCCGCGGCATGCGGCGACGATGAGCCCCGCGCCGAGGATCAAGGCGATCGTGATGGCGCCGGCGACTTTCGTCGCAATGATTCCCGGCGCGAAAGCGACGAGGCGATGTATCGGTAGTAGATCACCAGCACGATGATCGACAACGTCCCGCCGAGTGACGATCGATCCTTCACCAGTTTTAGGTCGTTCGGATCGTTCTGTATCCGCCTGCGTCGTCGATTCGTTTCTCCCCAAGATTTTGTTGCTGCTTTTTTATATCTCAATCAACGCATTGATTACGCAATGGTGAGAGGCTCTATTTAGCTCGTCGGCAACAATGCGCCCGCTCCCCCATACTGCATGCTGCGCCGCAACAAATTAGTCTTTTCGCTATTGCGTCGTGACGCGCCGAGGCCGTGAAAAAGCCGTCTCCCCATTTCGGCGTTTTGCTCCGATATCGTGCTTATATTCAAGCGATTCGTCGACACGGCCGCCGGTACAACCTTCGTCTGGCCGCATTCCTGCCCCAAGGGACAGGCGCCGCCAGTTTGTGCCCCGGGCGTCGATCGGATAAGTTCCCTCCTGGCCCCCACTCGGGATGAGGGTAACACACTTGGCTCACGCGGCCCGAAACCCCATATTGTCGCCGCGCGCGGTTGCGCAGAGGGCGAGATAGCTGTCAGAAGAGGCCGATTGAATGGATTTCCTCAAGCCACGGTTGCACCGCATGAACCGCCGCCGACGCATATATGAAGGCAAAGCCAAGGTCCTGTACGAAGGGCCGGAGCCCGGCACGTTGATCCAGCATTTCAAAGACGACGCGACCGCCTTCAACGCGAAAAAGCACGAAGTGATTGAAGGTAAAGGGGTTCTTAACAACCGGATCTCCGAGTACCTGTTCCAGCGGCTGAACGAGATCGGCGTCCCCACCCATTTCATGCGGCGCATCAACATGCGCGAACAGTTGATTCGCGAAGTCGAAATTATTCCCCTCGAGGTCGTGGTGCGCAACGTCGCGGCCGGCTCGCTCGCCACGCGCCTCGGCATCGAGGAAGGCACGCAACTGCCGCGCTCGATCATCGAGTTTTATTACAAGAACGACGCGCTGAACGACCCGATGGTGTCGGAAGAGCACATCACCGCCTTCGGCTGGGCTTCGCCGCAGGAGATCGACGACATCATGGCGTTGGCGATTCGCGTCAACGACTTCCTCACCGGGCTGTTCCTCGGCGTCGGCATTCGCCTGGTCGATTTCAAGATCGAATGCGGCCGGCTGTGGGAAGGCGACAACATGCGCATCGTCGTCGCCGACGAAATCAGCCCCGATTCGTGCCGTTTGTGGGACACCAAGTCCAACGAGAAGATGGACAAGGATCGCTTCCGTAAGGACCTCGGCGGCATGATCGAGGCCTATACGGAAGTCGCGCGCCGCCTCGGCGTCGTCCAGGAAGGCGAAACGCCGCACGCGGGCGGCCCTCGCCTCGTCAAATAAATTTGGAGCCCCGCCGGCGGGCGGCGGGGCCCAACGCCTTTCAGCGCAAGTTCTTGGCGAAGAAGTCCAGCGTGCGGCCCCAGGCGAGTTTGGCGCTCGGCGCATCGTAGCTGCCGCGCGCGTCGCAATTGAAGCCGTGATCGGCCGGATAGACGTAGACCGGCGTCTCAGGATGCGCCGCCTCGACCTCGCGCACGCCCGCGAGCGGAATGTGGGCGTCCTTTTCCCCGAAATGCAGGATCGTCGGCGCGCGAGGCTTCAGATCCTTCAGGCCCACGACGCCCCCGCCGTAGTACCCGACCGCGGCCGAGACGCCGTCTGTCTTCGCCGCGGCGAGCCAGGCCATCGTGCCGCCCCAGCAGAAGCCGACGACGCCAACCTTGCCGGCGCTGGCGACGCGCACGACCGCAGCGGAAATGTCGGCGAGCGCCGCTTCGCGCTCGACCTTGCCGACGATTTCGACGCCGCGCTTCATCCCATCCTGGTCGTAGGCGAGTTCAACGCCCTTCTCGACGCGGTCGAACATCGCCGGCGCGATCGCGAGATAGCCTTCGGCGGCGAAGCGATCGGCGACCGAGCGGATATGCGGGTTGACGCCGAAAATCTCCTGCACGACCACGACCGCCCCGCGTGGCGCGCCAGCCGGTGTCGCGAGCCAAGCGGCGACCGGGGCCCCCCCGGCGGATTTCAGCTCGATCCATTCACTCATCGTGTCGTCCTCTCGAAGAATTGATAAGAAATGCGCCCGACTGCTAGCGCCCGGCCTGCCGTGGCCCACGCTGCGCGACGGCGATGCCGCCGACGACGAGAGCCAAAGCCGCCACGTGATAGAGGGCGAACGGCTCGCCGAGCAACCCGACCGCCATCAGCGCGCCGAAGACGGGAACGAGATTCACGAACACGCCCGCGCGCCCCGGTCCAATCAATTCGACGCCCCGCATGTAAAATATCTGCGAGACGAAGGCGGGGCCGAGGGCGGCGTAGGCGAGCAGCAACAGACCCTTGCCGGTCGGCCAAATGAAGTCGCCGGATGCGACCTCCCAGGCGAACAGCGGCAGGGAGGTGATCAGCGCGGCGATCGCCATGCCGGCGAGCAGGCCTAGGCCGGACACGTGCGGCCGTTTCCGGAGGCCGATCGTATAGCCCGCATAGAACACACAGGCGACGAGCATCAGCAGGTCGCCGATGTTGAACTCGAGCCCGGCGAGGCGCGACCATTGGCCCCGCGAGGCGATCGCCACGACGCCGACCATGGTGGCGAAGGCGCCGATCGTCTGGAGCCCGCTCACCTTCTCGCCGAGGCCGAACCGCGCGCCGACCAGCACGAAGGCAGGTATTGCGCCCTGGATGATCGACAGATTGAGCGCGCCCGTATGATGGCTGGCGATGTAGAAGATCGCATTGAACGCGGTGAAGCCGAGCGCGCCCATCGTCCCGACCAACAGCCAGCGCTTGCGCATGACTTCGAAATCGCGGCGCAGATCGCGGCGCGCGACATAGAGAATTGGGCCGAGCGCCAGCGCCCAGCGCGCCGTCACCAACGTCATCGGCCCGATCTCGCCAACGGCCATGCGGCTGACGATCGCGTGCCCCGCCCAGGTCGCGGCGGTCAGCGCGAGGAGGAGAATCGGGCTACGCCAGAAGAACATCGACAGCCGCGTCCACAGGGAACGGGATTTATCCGTCGAAAGGAAAGTCTGATCCATTCGTGATCGCCTCGAGCGCCCTCTCCGATAGACGCGCCGATCGCGGGCGGCGGCGCTTGAGCTTTGAAGCCGACTTGCGTCGGACGACGGCGCCTGATGGCATCTTCCCTAGTCACGTCTTCGCGCGCAACTCCATTGAATCGTCATTTGCCGGAGATCGGGAATTTGCAGCCTAGGCGAGCGACAGCGCGACCTTGCGCACCGCGCGGGCCAGCATTTGCGCCGGCGGCGACAGCGGCAGGCCGGCGCGCATCGTGAGTCCGACCGGACCGCCAGCGATCGAGGCGGACAGCGGCAGGCGGATCAGTGACCCCTCGCGAAGATCCTCGGCGACGACGCCGAAAGAGATCAGCCAGACCGCCTCGCTCGCCCGCACATAGGCGCGCGCGAAGGGATGGGCCACCGTCTCGATGACGTCCGCCGGCTTGCCCAATCCCTCCGAGAGAAAGAGGCGGTCGACCTCGGGACGGATGATCGAGCCCGCGCTCGGGAGCAGGAGCGTCAGGCGGGCGAGATCGGCGAGGCGCACCGGTTGGCCGCCGGCGGCCGCGGGATGGCCAGGGCGCGCGACCGCGACGATCTCCTCCGAATAGAGATGCTCGAAGGCGAGGCCGATCATCGCCTGAGGCTCGGCGAGCCGGCCGACCATCAGATCCAGCCGGCCCTGCTTGAGGCGTTCGAGCAGCCATTCGTTCGGCCCAGCGTCGATGCGGACTGTGGCGGTGAGCCCGTCCTCCTTGGCGCGCAACACCGCGCGCGGCATCACCCGCGCCGCCACGGTCGGCAGCACGCCGACCTCCAGCAACAGACCGCCCTCGCGCGCCTGCGCGAGCGTGTCGACGCCGCGCGACAACTCGGCATAGGCGGCGCCGGCGTGGGCGCGAAACGCCTCGCCTTGCGCGGTGAGCGCGGCCCCACCCCTCCCCCGCTCGAACAGCGGCGCGCCGAGGATGTCCTCGAGTTCGCGCACTGCCCGCGACACCGCGGGCTGCGTGAGGTGCAGGCTTTCTGCGGCGCGGCCGAAGCCGGAGCGAGCCGCCACCTCGAGGAAGCAGGCGATGTGGCGCAGCTTCATGCGGCCGTCGATCACGGGCTCCTCCAGCGTGGCGCCTTTCCATATCAAACTTGATATGGATCAATAAGGCGATATCATTTTTCATATCGGTTCCCGCATGGCACAAAATACGCTGCGCCAAAATTCCAACACAGCGCGGAGGAGCGCCAGGCATGCGTGTCGTAAGGACGGGCGGAACGACGTTGCACGTCGAGGCGCATCTCGCGCCGGGGCGGCCGACCGTCGTCTTTCTCAATTCGCTCGGCTCTGACCTCAGAATCTGGGACGAGGTGGTCGAGGCGCTCGCCCGCAGCGGCGTCGGCGCGCTGCGTTACGACTTGCGCGGCCAAGGACTCTCCGACACCGGGACGACGCCATACCGCATCGCCGATCACGTCGCCGATCTGGAAGCGGTGCTGGCGAGCTGCGGCGTCGCGCGCGCAACGATCTGCGGTCTCTCCGTCGGCGGGATGATCGCGCTGGGCCTCGCGGAGAAGCGGCCCGAGCTCGTCGCCGGTCTCGTCCTTTGCTGCACCGGCCACCGCATCGGCACGAGCGAGTCCTGGAACGCGCGCATCGCCGCGGTCGAGAATGGCGGCGTTCGGGCGGTCGCCGAGACGGTCCTGCAAGGCTGGTTCTCGCCAAACGCCTATCGCGACAACACTGCCGGCGTCGCGCTCTGCCGCAATATGCTTACCCGCAGCCCCGTCGACGGCTATCTGGCGACCTGCGCCGCGGTCCGCGACGCCGACCTCGAGCCAGCCGCCCGCGGTGTCACAGCCCCGGTGCTGTGCATCGCCGGCGAACACGACCGCGCGACGCCGCCCCAACTCGTCGGCGCGCTCAGCGCACTGATCCCTGGCGCCCGTCTCGCGGTCATTCCTGGCGCCGGTCATATGCCGTGCGTCGAGGCGCCTGTGATCCTTGCTGACCATCTCCTCGGCTTCGTTCGCGAGATATCCGCGCCCGCCGCGGACCGCTTCACAGCCGGCATGGCGGTGCGCCGCCACGTGCTTGGCGAAGCCCATGTCGACGCCGCCGAGCACAACAAGACCAAGCTCGACGCCGATTTCCAGCGCTTCATCACGGAGGGCGCCTGGGGTTCCGTCTGGTCGCGCTCCGGCCTGACGCTGCGCGAGCGCTCGATGCTGACGATCGCGCTGCTCGCCGCGCTCGGCCACGACGGCGAACTTGCCATGCACACGCGCGCGACCCGCAACACGGGCGCCGCGCCGGAGGACATCGCCGAAGCGCTGCTGCACGTCGCCGTTTACGCGGGCGTGCCCGCCGCCAACAAGGCGTTTCAAACCGTCAAGAAGACACTGAAGGCCATGGAGGAAGAGACATGATCAACGCGCCCGTCTCGAAGCGCGATTGGAGCGCGCATCCGCCGCTGCTCTATCCCCCCTATGCCTCGACGGTGTTGCGCGCGCCAACCAAGCCGCTGATCCCGCTGTCGCACGCGCTTGCCGAGACCAGCGGCCCCGCGTTCGGCCACGAGAAGCTCGGCCAGCTCGATCACGACCTCACCCGCAACGGGCGGCGCAATGGCGAACCGCTCGGCGAGCGCATCGTCGTGACCGGCCGCGTCACCGACGAAGACGGCCGCCCAGTCCGCAACACGCTTATCGAGATCTGGCAAGCCAACGCGGCCGGGCGTTACGTTCACAAGGTCGATCAGCACGATGCGCCGCTCGATCCGAACTTTCTCGGCGGCGGACGCTGCGTGAGCGACGACGAAGGGCGCTACAAGTTCTACACGATCAAGCCCGGCGCCTATCCCTGGCGCAACCATTTCAACGCCTGGCGGCCCAACCACATCCACTTGTCACTGTTCGGGAACACGATCGCCTCGCGCCTGGTCACGCAGATGTACTTCCCCGGCGACCCGCTGCTGGCGCTCGACCCGATCTATCTCGGCGTACCCGAAGGCGCGCGCGAGCGGCTGATCTCCAGCTTTTCGATCGACGTGACCGAGCCGGACTTCTGCCTCGGCTATGTCTTCGACATCGTGTTGCGCGGCCGTGCCGAGACGCCGTTCGAGGAGCCCAAGCGATGAGCAATCAGACCCCTTCGCAGACGGTCGGCCCCTATTTCGCCTACGGCCTCGCGGCGGAGCAATACGGCTATCCCAACGGGCAAGTCGCGGATGGAACCATGGCGCCGGAAGGCGCCAAGCGCATTCGCATCGTCGGACGCGTCTTTGACGGTCAGGGCGCGGTGATCCCCGACGCATTGATCGAATTCTGGCAGGCCGACGCCACCGGGCGCTACGGCGCTGAAGGCTTCTCCGGCTTCGGCCGGCAAGGCACCGGGACGGACGCCGAGGGGCGCTTCGTGTTCGACACGATCAAGCCCGGCGTCTCGACCGGCCATGCGCCGTTCGTCACGATCGTGCTCTTCATGCGCGGGCTGCTCGTCCACGTCTATACGCGGCTCTATTTCTCCGACGAGACGAACGCCAACGCCGCCGATCCGACGCTCTCGACCGTTCCGGCCGAGCGCAGGCGCACGCTGATCGCGCAGCGCGAGGACACGGCGCAAGGGGTCGTCTACCGCTTCGACATTCATATGCAGGGAGAAGACGAGACCGTCTTTTTCGATCTATGAGCGAGGCGCCTCGCAGGGAGCGCACGCAGGTCGCCATCATCGGCGCGGGGCCTGCAGGACTGCTGCTGGCTGAGGTTCTTCGCCG
The DNA here is from genome assembly GCA_036488815.1 of Roseiarcus sp. Lineage (GTDB taxonomy): Bacteria > Pseudomonadota > Alphaproteobacteria > Rhizobiales > Beijerinckiaceae > Roseiarcus. The sequence goes on along the minus strand of DASXGX010000070.1, from coordinate 37,560 downwards.
CGAAGGCGTCGAGGCGATCGTGCTCGAGCGTCGCGACCGCGCTTATGTCGAGGGGCGCATCCGGGCCGGCATCCTCGAACGGGGCACAGTCGAAATGATGCGCGGCGTCGGCGCGGCCGCGCGGCTGGAACGCGAGGCGTTGATCCACGATGGCATCGAGATCGCCATCAACGGCCGCCGCCAGCGCCTCGACTTCCATTCGCTGATCGGCGCCACCGTAACCGTCTACGGCCAGACGGAGGTGACAAAGGATCTCGGCGACAACCGCGCCGCAGGCGGCGGGCGGACGATCTACGAGGCGCTCGACGTGTCGCTGCACGATATCGAGACCGAACGTCCGCGCGTGCGCTTCGTCCATGCGGGCGAACATTGCGAGATCGAGGCGGACTTCATCGCCGGCTGCGACGGGTTTCACGGCGTTTCCCGAGCGAGCATTCCCGTCGATCGCCTGCGCATCTACGAGCGCGTCTATCCTTTCGCCTGGCTCGGCGTCATGGCCGACACCCCGCCGGTCGCCGACGATCTCATCTATGCGCAGCACGATCGAGGCTTCGCGCTGTGTTCGATGCGGTCGCTCACCAGGTCGCGCCATTATCTTCAGGTGGCGCCGAACGAGAACCTCGAGGATTGGTCGGCCGACCGCATCTGGTCGGAGATCGGCGCACGGATCGGCGACCCCAAGGGCGAAATCATGAAGACCGGCCCGCTGATCGAAAAAAGCCTCACGCAGATGCGGAGCTTCGTCTGTGAGACGATGCGTTACGGGCGCCTGTTCCTCGCCGGCGACGCCGGCCATATCGTGCCGCCGACGGGCGCCAAAGGGCTCAATCTGGCGGCAAGCGACGTCCACTATCTCTCGCAGGCGCTGATCGCCTTCTACCACGCGGGCTCGGCCGCTGAGCTTGACGCCTATCCGGCCCGCGCCCTTGCGCGCGTCTGGAAGGCGCAGCGCTTTTCCTGGTGGATGACCTCGATGCTGCACAATTTCGGCGCCGACGAAGCGTTTCAGGACAGGGTCCATCGCGCCGAACTGGAATACGTCTTGAGTTCGCGCGCGGCTCAGACGTCGCTCGCCGAGAACTACGTCGGGCTGCCCTACTGACAAAACGAATGCGGCGCCGTGGTGAGCGGCGCCGCGGGGATTGTCGGCGTTGGCCGAGGCTCAGTACTTGCGCACCAGCGGCTGTTCCGGTGGCGGCGCGTAGGGCGTCTCGTCGCCGATCATCCAGCGCAGACCGATGCGGAAGTCGTTGGTGGCGAGCTCGTTGTGGGAAGAGACGACATTGCCCGAGCCGCCGCAGTTCGCCACGGAGAAGCCGTTGCCGCTCAGGCAGTTCGACGTCCCCGAGGTGAACCTGCCATAGTCCAGATAGCGATAGCCGACATCGAGCTTGAGGTTCTGCGTGACGTTGAAGCTGAGACCGGCCATCAGCGCCCAGGCGAAATCGGTCTTGTTGCCGCTGCTGAAGTAGCCGCCGGCCGGCGAGGCGGCGCCGGAGATGCTGGCAATGCCGTTGTCGCTCATGCCGGAGAGCATGTTGTAGGCGACGCCGACGCCGGCGCCGACATAGGGCGTGACGCCGTACCAGGTGCCCAGATCGACATAGCCGTTGACCATCGCGATGTAGGACGACAGGTTGGCGCGATAGAAGTCGGAGAATTGATTCGGCTGGGTGTTGACCACCTCCAGCGACTGAAGGGTCGCACCGCCTCGATATTCTCCCGTCACGTCGGCGCGAAACCAGCTGTTGACCTGATAGCCGAAGCCGATATCGCCGAAGGCTGAATCCGAGATCGTCGAGTTGTAAAATGTGTTGGTGGCGGTTGCGGGCAGCCCAATAAGCGGATTGGGCGAGATGCCGAGGTCCGGCGTATTCGCATTTATCGCGCCGCCGAGATCGCCGCGCAAATACCAGCCGCTGAATTCGGCGGGCGCGGGCGGCAGCGGCTCCAGCGGAGGCGGCGGCGGCAGGTCGGCCGCGACGGCGGCGGACGCCAGGGCGAGAAATGCGCCGCCGGCGAGAAACAGGGCCTTACACGTGGCCATTGCAAACATCCCTTCGTTCGACGCGCGTCCGGCGCGCAGTGCAACGAAGGAAGAAATGCCACGAACACCTTAATGCAGACTTAACCCTAAAAATTGACCTTAACGGACGGTGACCGCTACTTCTTAGGGCAGAATTTTCTCTTTGCCTAAGGTAACGGACAAGCCGTCGATCGCCTTTGGACGCCGGCGATTAAGCGCGGGCTGATCCTATACCCGATCCCTGAGACAAGATGACCGTCGTTTACAAGTTACAGCGCGCTTTACCTTGTCGACGCGCCTGTTCCGTTATGGAACGGCGTTGAGGCTGGCGAGCGAAAACTTCTGGCGCCCTTCGCCGTCGAAATTCTCGGGCGCGAGCCAGCGCACGAACGCCGCGCGGCGGGCCGGCCACTCGCTGTCGAGCATCGCGAACCAGGCCGTATCCCGACTGCGGCCCTTGACGATCATGTGCTGGCGAAAGACGCCCTCGAACGAGAACCCCAGGCGCAACGCCGCGCGTTTCGAGGGCGCGTTGAGATCGTTGCATTTCCATTCGTAGCGGCGATAGCCGAGCTCGTCGAAGACATAAGCTGCCGACAAATATTGCGCCTCGGTGGCGCCGATCGTCCGCTGCAGCGCCGGCGTATAGAGGACGTTGCCGACCTCGATGACACGGTTGGCGACGTCGATGCGCATCAGGGTCTGGTAGCCGACCGCCTCGCCGGAGACGTTGTCGATCACCGCGAAAAACAGCGGATCGGGAGATTGCGCCTTGGCTGCGATATTGGCCTTGAACACGGCCTCGTCGGCGTAAGGCCCATCGCCGAGATAGGTCCAGACGCGATCCTTGTCGCCCACGCTGGCGGCGCGAAACAGCGCCCCGGCGTGCGCTTCCGCGTCGAGCGGCGCGAGCGTCACCGCCCGCCCGCGCAGGGTGACGCGCTCAGGCCGCTTTGCGGGATGGGTTTCGACAGGCGGTCCGAGGGGCTGCGGGGAAAAATTCATAGCGTCATCCTCGGCCTGTGGAGTCTTGTTTGACGATCAACCATTCACGTCTGTTTTCGCGAAATCCTCGCCCTTGTACAAGAGCGGAGCGCCAAGCGCTTTTGCGCAGGCGTAAGAGAGGCAATCCGCGAGATTCAGCTGCGCTGGGTGACGGCCTTTTCCATAGGTTTCGAAACACGCGACGGCGAGAGCGCCAATCCGCGCGTCGAGGGGAACCTCGACAACTGTCGCCTCCTCCCGAAACGCCTCGAATAGGGTCTGTGCTTGCGACGGGGCGACGTTGAGCCGCGTCGCCATAACCATCGTGGCCTCGAGTCGAACGACTGGCGAGGTGTAGCGCTCCTGCGCCGCGGCGATGGCGTCCGCCAGCTTCGCCGCCTCGGCTTCGCCCGTTAATATTGCGACGATCGCCGAAGTGTCGATAAACATCAATGGCCCCACAGCGCGTCGATGTCGTCTTTGGTCATCTCGCGACCGCCTGGGCGCGCCATCGCCTTGGCCTTCTCGGCGATCTCCGCGAGCCGGTCGCGCAAAGGCCGCGCCTCGCGTTCACGCGCAAGTTCGCCCTCAAGTGCAAAGAGGATCGCTTCGGTCATCGTCGATTTGCGACGAGCGGCAAGGTCGCGTGCAAGCTCTCGCACGCGCGGGTCGCGGATACTCAGGGGCACGGCGCAAGCCTTGTATATACGTCTTGGTCAATCTGTATATACAGCGCCTCAGGCTTCGAGTCCAGCAGGCGCAGGCGCCAGCGGCGCGCTCGGTACAGCGCCGCTGGGGTCTCTGGCTTGTTAGTGATTATCCCTCGGCACGCCCATCGTCTGCGCCAGCCGCTGGTATTGGACGGCCGGCTTCAGCACCATGCCCTCGTCGAACTGGGCGACCATCTCGCGCTGGATTTGCTGCCAGGGCGTCTGGCTCTTCGGGTAGGCGTAGCCGTGCTTCTGCAATTCTGCGCGACGCTCGGCGAGTTCCGCGTCGGAGATCAGAATGTTGGCGGTGCGCTTCTTCAGGTCGATCCGCACGTGATCGCCGGTGCGCAGCAGGGCGAGGCCGCCGCCGGCAGCCGCCTCGGGAGAGGCGTTGAGGATCGAGGGCGAGCCCGACGTGCCGGACTGGCGGCCGTCGCCGATGCAGGGCAGCGCCGCGACGCCCTTCTTGATGAGCGCCGCGGGCGGCTGCATGTTCACCACCTCAGCACCGCCGGGGTAGCCGATCGGTCCCGTGCCGCGGATGAACAGCACGCAATGCTCGTCGATCTCGAGCGCCGGATCGTCGATACGGTGGTGGTAGTCTTCCGGCCCGTCGAACACGATCGCCCGACCCTCGAACGCTTCCGGGTCTTTGGGATCGGAGAGATAGCGCTCGCGGAACGCCGCATCGATCACGCTCGTCTTCATGACAGCGTTGTCGAACAGATTGCCGCGCAACACGATGAAGCCGGCCTCCGTCTTCAGCGGCGCGTCGATCGGGAAGATCACGTCGGCGTCGTCCGACCTGCGGCCCTTGCAGTTTTCGCCGATCGCCTTGCCGTTGACCGTGAGCGCGTCGGCGTGGATGAGCTTCTGCTTCATCAGTTCGTTGACGACGGCGGGCACGCCGCCGGCGCGATGGAACTCCTCGCCGAGATACTTGCCGGCCGGCTGCATGTTGACGAGCAGCGGCACGTGATGGCCGACCGTCTCCCAATCCTCGATGTTCAGCTCGACACCGATGTGGCGCGCGATCGCATTGACGTGGATCGGCGCATTGGTCGAGCCGCCGATCGCGCTGTTGACGACGATTGCGTTCTCGAAGGCTTGGCGCGTGAGGATGTCCGAGGGCTTGAGATCCTCCCACACCATGTCGACGATGCGACGCCCGGTCTCGTAGGCGATCTGGCCGCGCTCGCGATGCGGCGCGGGAATAGCGGCGCAGCCCGGCAGGCTCATGCCGAGCGCCTCGGCGATCGCGTTCATCGTCGAAGCCGTGCCCATCGTGTTGCAATGGCCGACCGACGGCGCCGAGGAGGTCACGATCTCCATGAACTGCTCGTAGTCGATCTTGCCTTCGGCGAGTTCGGAGCGGGCGCGCCACACGATGGTCCCCGAGCCGGTGCGCTCGCCGTGGTGCCAGCCGTTGTTCATCGGGCCGCCCGACAGAACGATCGCCGGAATGTTCACCGTCGCCGCCCCCATGATGCAGGCCGGCGTCGTCTTGTCGCAACCGGTGGTGAGCACGACGCCGTCGATGAAATAGCCCATCAGCACTTCGACGAGGCCGAGGTAGGCGAGATTGCGATCGAGCGCCGCGGTGGGGCGCTTGCCGGTCTCCTGGATCGGATGAACCGGAAACTCGAACGGCACGCCGCCCGCCGCGATGATGCCGTCGCGCACGCGCTTGGCGAGCTCGATGTGGTGACGGTTGCAGGGCGACAGGTCAGATCCAGTCTGGGCGATTCCGATGATCGGCTTGCCCGAACGCAATTCTGCAGGCGTCAGCCCAAAATTGAGGTACCGCTCGATGTAGAGCGCCGTCATGCCGGGATTGTCGGGATTGTCGAACCATTGCGACGAACGCAGGCGCCGTTTGCCGCGCTTGTCCTGCGCCGCTTCACCCTTGTCTTTCATACTACCCGTCCCTGTCATGAGGCGCTTCGTCACGCGCGTTTTAACGGCACTATGCGGTCTTTCCAACGGCAAATCAACGAACGCTTAGACGAGGCTTCAAGCGGCGGCCGAGCCGTGCTATGCGAGCGTCACGCGCCCGTAGCTCAACTGGATAGAGTATCGGTCTTCGAAACCGAGGGTTGGGAGTTCAAGCCTCTCCGGGCGCGCCATTCGTTCTCCTGGAAGCGAACGGCATTTAGCTCGCCGCACGAGGGCCCGGGCGGTTTCAGCGGTGTATTCCGGAAAGCCGCAACCGGCCGCCGATTGGCGAGGCCCCCTTCAACGCAGCTAATCCGTTGGATTTCGACGCCATTTTCGGCTTGCATCGACCGCCGAGTGAGGCGCACTATACCGCATGGGAAAGCACTATACCGCATTGGGGGTGGGGGGAGATGGAAGAGACATTCGCTGTGGTGAACGTTCGGGCTCCGATGGGCCTGAAACAACAAATTGAAGCACGCGCCGAGGCGAATTCGCGCAGCGTGAATGACGAAGTCGTCGCGATCCTCCGCCAAGCGCTCGAGGCGGGCCCGCAACTATCGATCAACGTCCCCACCACGCCGGCCATGCGGGGATGGCTGAGCTACCGGGCGACCGAGGATCATAAGACTGAGTGTGCCGAGATCGTGCGCCTGATCGAAGAAGAAATGCGCGAGCATCCGCTTAAGGTTTACGTCCACGAATTGGCGGCGGACTCCTATTCTGTAAGCGTCGGCTTTTTCGGCGAAGATTTTTTTAGGTCCCGCAACCAACAAGAGGCGGTTGAAGCCGCACTCAAGAAAGCCGAGGAGCTTGGCCTTCCCAAGCGCGGATCCCTCGCCTTCAATTCAGAGATCAACTCGGACACGTGATCCCTTTCCCGAGGCTGCGGCTTGGGGAGCAGCCTCGCATAAGGCGCCCGAAAGGACACCGGTCGTTTGACGTCTATGCGAGAGAGGGGCTTGCGGCGCGGAGGCCCGCTCGCGGTCAACGCCGTTGGGCGCGCTTGCGTGCGCTGACCTATTGCCCGCCTGCCGTCGGCCCGACGACCCGTGCGTCCCCGCCTTCCGCGAAACGGACGCCCGCCTCGACGCAGGCCCTGATCCGACCGGCGATCGTAGGCGGCGGCGACTGCGTGATCGCCAGCACGATGGCCGCCTTCGCCGCCTGGGCGCAGGCGCTCGGCGGCGCCGGCCGTGGCGTCTGATCCGGGGGAGCGACGCTCCCCCCTGAAAATCCGGCGGCGCGCGCCAGCCAAGTCGTCGGGCGCCTCGCGTCGCCCGCCGCGCCAAGCCCCAACGCCGCCCGACGTCGCTCATCCTCGGGCGCGCGCACCCAGGCGTCCGCTGCGCGCAGGGCGTCGTCTTCGCCGGCCGGCCCGAGGATCGCGCCGACGCACTGACGGGCCCACCAGACCGCCTCGCGGCGGGGCAATAGAAAGGCGAGGAACGTGATCGCGTCGATCGAACGGCGCGAGGCGAGCAGGCGCCGGACATGGTCGAGCGGCGCAGACGGATCGTCGGGCGCGGGCGCGATCCGCCGCAATTCCGAGAACGCCGCGCCGACGTCGCGTGCGGTCGAGAAGCGAATTCGCGAGGACATGGGCCCCGCTCCTCAAGCCGGAAGGAGCATGGGAGCCATTCCATCAACCTCGAGCGCGCCTTCGATCGCGACATTGCCGATGATCGCGACCGCCGGCGCGACGATGTCGACCGTCGCCTCGGCCTCGACCTCGACGGTCGGCGCAATGATCGACACCCCTGCCGGCGTGATCTCCACCGTCGACACGCCCATCACGCTCAACAGGATGCCAGTCTCGGTCATCATGATCTGGCTGCATGCGCCATCCGGGCCGACGTTGAGCGTGATGCTTGTCGTATCCATCACGATCTGGGTCAGCGGCGCACCCTGGGGGCCGACGTTGATGGTGGCCGTCTCGAGCGCGTTCAGGGTGAAGTTGCCGCCGACGCTCTTGGCGCCGATGGTCGTATCGCCGACCGTGATCGTCTCGTCGCCGCCGACCTGCTCGGTCTGGTTGGCGAGTATGGTGCGTTGCTCGTTGTTGAGCGCCTTGAACATCAGGTCCTTCTCGGCCCTGAGCTTGATGCGCTCCTTGCCCTCGGTGTCGTCGAACAGAAGCATGTTGTAGCCGGAGCTGTTCTTGCTCGATTTGGTGAGAATCCCCGAGTGGGTCTGATTCGAGGGTAATTTCGTAGGAACGGTGTTGGTCCCGTTGTAAACCGAGCCGACGACGATGGGACGATCGGGATCGCCGTCCTCGTATTGCACCAGCACCTCGTCGCCGATGCGCGGCACGAACCACGCGCCCCGAGTCTTGCCCGCCCAAAACTGCGCGACGCGCACCCGGCGAGACGGCGTCTGCTTTCGGTCCCAATAGAACTGCACGCAGATACGGCCCATTTCGTCGACGTCGATTTCCTGCCCCTTCTCGCCGACCACCAGCGCCGACTGGACGCCGGGAATGCGCGGCAACGGCGTGTCGAGCTCGGCGCGGAAGGGCCGCTCGCTCGGCGTGAACTCGAAATTGCCGACGTAGCTCGACCCGTTCGCCCCGCCCTCGCCTGAGCGGTATCCTTGCTCGCTGAAGAAGTGAGAGCACGCGACGACCAGATGCTCCTCCGGCGCGTCCTCTCCCTTGACTTTCTTCACGTTGACCAGGCCGCCGGGATAGAGGGAAACGGCGGATCCGGTGGCGGTGCGCCGGTCGTCGAGGGACTGGGCGGCCTCGGTCCTCACTTTCACGAGCGGGTCCCCCTCGCTGGGAGTCTGGTATCCTCCTGGGTAGTCGTACATCTCCATCCGATCGTGGCTGTAGCCGCCGGGCATGTCGTCCTTCGTCAGCATGGACGTGCTCGGATGTCTGTAATCGTATTCGTTCAATTTGAACGCGCCGCTCTCGACCTGGCGCCCGACCGTCCATTCCTCGAGATGCTGCTGTTCGCGCCGGCCGGCTTCCGCCCCGGGGACGTACTCCACCTCCGCCAAACCACTGCAGGGCTTGTGGCACGACTTCTTGTCGGCGAGCACCAGCGTGTGCGTTTCGTCCGCATGTTCGAAGTAATAATAGATGCCGAACTTCTCCATCAGGCGGCTGACGAAATCGAAGTCCGTCTCCCTGTATTGGACGCAATACTCGAGCTTCGGATAACTGGCTTGCAAATCGACGCGGAAATCAGTGAAGCCGCGATCGCCAAACACCTGCTTGATGATGTCGGGGGCGGACTTTTGCGAGAAGATGCGGCAGTCCGAGGTGAGGGTCAGCAGCCATAGCCACGGCCGCATCACGAGCTGATAGGCGAAGAGATCCTGCCGCTTGCCCGCCCAGCGCGCTTCCGTGAGAATTCCCGAGAAATGGCGCAGTCCGCCGTCTGCGGCTTTCACCTCGACCGAGATGTTTCGGCCAAGCGCGGCGTTGAAATCGATGTTCGCCTGCGTCGAGAGCGCTTCGACACGAAACTCGAAGGGATCGCTCAAGCCCTCGCTGCCGTCGAACCGGGAAAGCACGAGCACGTCCGCGCCGAGCGCAGTCGTCAATTTGGCGACGCGTCCGTCCTGGGAGAGGGAGTCGGGCATGGTGTCCTCATCGTTGCTTGGGAAGGCGCTCCCGCAAAATCAGGATCGAGGGACGACGAGTTCGGCGCGTCTCTCTTTCGTTACGGTCCGTCCCAAGGCCTACGGGCGGCTGGTCTTGGGCCAACACGTGAACATCGGCATATTGTCGGAGCGATAGACCGAAAACAACGGATAGAGTTCATAGCGTGCGGACCATGGGTTCATCGTCCGCAACATGGCGCGCTCGCTGCCGATATCCTGGTTGGTGAGGTAGGTGACGCCCCAGACGATCTGGGCGTGAAAGAACGTCTCGTTCGGCTTGGCCGGGTCGCGAACGCGCCAGGCGGCCATCAGCATGCCGTTGGTGCGCAGCCGGTCGACGATGAACCGGTCGGTCATCGTGGCGCGCGCCGCCGGGACGTCCTGAAAGGCGTTGCAGAGATAGCCGAAGTCCGTGGCGATCACCGGCAACTGGGCGATCGAGACGCCGCCGGTCGGCGTCGAGGCGTATTGCTTGACGAGTTCGCTCTCGCTCGCCCGCTTGACCGACAGGTTCGACTCCAGCAACGCCGACATGCAGCAGGCCCAGCAGGTGTCGAGATTGTTCTGTCGCGCGGGCCGCGGCGGGTTCAGCGCGTAGTCGTAGTCCGTCGCCATCCGCCCCTCCCCGCAATTCGCGCTGGCGACGAGCCGATAGTGGCTTTTCGGCGCCCGGCATTCGGCTATGATGACAAGACGACGTTACGGTCTGCAAGGCCTCTGGCGCACGCCGCCGCAAAAGGAGCCGAACCGCCGATGGATGACACGCCCGACGCAACCGCGCTTGCCCCGGTGTCGCCGGACGCGCCCTGCGGGCCCGATCTCGATCTCGCCGGCGATTCCCCCTTCCTCAACTTCATGGCCGCGACGGAAGGGTTGCTGCCGGCCGCGTTCTTCAGCTTCGACCGCAAGACAATCGACTTCGCCGCGGCCTTGGCGACGGCGAACGGGTTGCTCGCCCGCAGCCAGGATTTGCGCTTGCTCGTACTCATGGCCAAGCTCGCCATCCTCAATCGCGACGTCGAGGCTTTCGGCCGCTGGATCGGGATTACCGCCTGGCTGCTGGCTCACCGCTGGGACGAGGTTCACCCGCGCGCGGAGGACGGCGACTATTCCGCGCGCCTCGCCTATCTCGGCACGCTGGACGACGTCCCCGTCGTGGTCCTGCCGCTGCAATACGCGCCCCTGGTGGAAACGCAGCGCGACGGCCCCTTCGCGTTTCGCGCCCGGCTGGCGGCGCTCGGCGAGGTGAAACCGCGCGAGGGCGAGGGCTTTCCGTCAACTGGCGCGATCGAGCGCATGTTGGCGACTGTCGATCTCGACCGGCTCGCGGCGGCGCATGCGACGATGCAACGGCTGCAAACGGATCTCGCGACGATCGCCGCCGCGACGACGGAGCGGGTCGGCTATGAGAGCGCGATTCGCTTCAAGGCGCTCGGCCCGCTCGTGGAGCGGATGACGGAATTTTTGCGCGAGGCGCTCGCCAAGCGCGATCCGAGCCTCGCGCCCGCCGCCCCCGCTCAGCCCGGACAAGCCGACTCCGAGCGCGCGGTTGGCGAAACCGCCGCCACGCCGACAGAATTCGCGACGTTGGCCGACGTCGACGCGGCGCTCGGCGCGGCGGTCGGCTACTTTGCCGCGTTCGAGCCCTCGAGCCCCGCCCTGCTGCTGGTCGGGCAGGCGCGCGAATCCCTGGGGAAGAACCTTTACGAGGTGATGAAGCTGCTGGCGCCGGCGCATGCGGAGGCCGCGCGGGTCTTCGTCGGCCCGGACAGCGCCTTCACCGTTCCCGTCAGCAGTCTGGCGAATGCGCCCAACGCCGACTTCTCGCGCGCCGACCCCACGCCCGCTTCCTCGCGCGCCGAAGCGCTCGCGCTGATCGATGCTGTCGCGGCCCATATGCGGCGCGTGGAGCCCTCGAGCCCCGCGCCCTATCTCATCGATCGCGCCAAGACGCTCGCCTCGCGCGACTTCCTGAGCCTTTTGCAAGAGGTGCTGCCCGAGGACGACCTCGCCTCGATGAAGAATGGACGGTGACGCTGGCGCTCGCGCGGCATCCCGTGGACTCCGGCGCCGGCGACACTCCCTCTCCCCGCATGCGGGGAGAGGGTCGGGGTGAGGGGCTGGGTGGTTAGCCGCAGGCTTGCGACTACTCACCAAGCCCCTTATCCAACAGCTGCGGCGCCGCTGTCATCCCCGCGAAAGCGGGGGCCCAGACAACCGCCGCAGGCCGTCGCCCTTTGACTCCTGGATGCCCGCTTTTCGCGGGCATGACAAGGGCGCCGACTGGATTGTCGCGTGAAGGCGGCCTGAGGGCGGAAGAAGGGGTCGATCGACCCGCGCAACGCGGCCTACTTCCCGGCGTCGGTCAGAAAGGTCGTCCAGTCCGCCGAATTGAGCGTGTCGATCTCGGCAAAGTTGACCGCTTGCAGGCCCCGCCGCCAGCAGTCCGCTATCCCGAACGCCTTGAACTTGGCGCGGTCGACGCACATCGACACCGCGCCCTTCAAAACGTCGGCGGCGTCGATGTCGGTGGCGTAGAGATAGACGTAACGGCTCTTCAGCGCCCCGCGGATGGGCGTCGCGCAGGAGCCCGGCGTCACCGTCCACCACCCTTCGGTGGCGAAATCTGCGCCGGCGTTGGCGCCAACGGCAAGATTGATCAGGACCCGCGTTCCGTTGCAGACGCGAAAATCCGCATGCGCAGCGCCGCTGGCGGCGAGCAGCGCGCAGACCATGAGAGCGAGGGTTCCCGCTCCTGCCGGCGCTCGCGTCAAAGCCGCCACGTCGACCCTCTTAGCTCACGAATCGAGAACGCCGTCGCCGTCGCGGTAGAGCTCGCCCCATTCCCTTTTCCACACGCCATCGGGATCGACGACGACGATCGCCAGCATCGCCTCATTGGCGAGCTTGACGGCGTTCGACAGCGCGTCCTTGGGCGGCATGCTTTCGCTGGTCTTGTCCTCCGTCAGGCTCTCGTGCGCGCTCTTTGGCACGAAGACCTTGGCCCATTGACCGTCGGCGCGCTGTTCCAGAATCAACGAAATCGCGTCGTCGACGGGCTCGTCGACCTGCTCAAAACGGTTGGCCATCGCTCGCTCCTCCGTCAGGTCACTTCATAGACGAACGCGCCGCCAGCGGCGGACACCTTTGCCTCGTGGATCTCCTCGCGCGCGAGTGAGCGCTTGAGGATCTCGCGCGACAGCGCGGGCAGGATCGAATTGGTGATGATGTTGTCGATCACGCGCCCGCCCGCATCCGGATCGTTGCACAGCGACACGATGCGCTCGACTGCGCTGTCGTCGGCGACAAAGCGCGCACGATGGTTCTCCTCGATGCGCTTGCCGATGCGGCCGAGTTGCAACCGGACGATGCCCGCGAGCATCTCCGGCGACAGCGGATAGTACGGGATGGTGACGATGCGCCCCAGCAACGCGGGAGGAAACGCCTGCAGCAGCGTCGGCTTGAGCTCAGCGGCGAGCGCTTCGGGGTCCGGGCGCGTCGCCTGCTCAGCGGCGCGCATAATGACGTCCGTGCCGACGTTCGAGGTGAGCAGGATCAGCGTATTCTTGAAATCGATGCGGCGCCCGGATCCGTCTTCCATCACGCCCTTGTCGAACACCTGGAAGAAAATCTCATGCACGTCGGGATGCGCCTTCTCGATCTCGTCGAGCAGCACGACGCTGTAGGGCCGCCGGCGCACAGCCTCCGTAAGGCGCCCGCCTTCGCCATAGCCGACATAGCCGGGCGGCGCGCCCTTCAGCGTCGAGACGGTGTGCGCCTCCTGGAATTCCGACATGTTGATGGTGATGATGTTCTGCTCGCCGCCGTAGAGCGTTTCGGCGAGCGCAAGCGCGGTCTCGGTCTTGCCGACGCCCGATGGGCCGCACAGCATGAAGACGCCGATCGGCTTGTTCGGATTGTCGAGCTTGGCGCGATTGGTCTCGATGCGCTTGGCGATCATCGACAGCCCGTGGCTCTGCCCGACGATGCGGCGGTTGAGGATGTCGGCGAGGTTCAGCACGGTCTCGACCTCGTCGGCGACCATCTTGCCGACGGGTATTCCGGTCCAGTCCGAGACGACGGCCGCCACCGCCTGCTCGTCGACATGGGCGTAGATCATGCGCTTGTCCGGGATGATGGCGCCAAGCTCGCCGACTTTCGCCCGCAGGGCCGCGCCGGCCGCTTCCGCGTCGTCGCCTTCCGGAGCGGAAACGTCGGCGGCGAGCTTCCGCCGCAGGTCGAGGATTTCCTCAACAAGCGCCCGCTCGCGGCTCCAGTCCGCCTCGAGCGCGGTGAGGCGCTCGCGCCGCTCGGCGAGCGCCGCGTCGATCTCGCTGATCCGCTCTTCGTTCGCCGCGCCAAGGTCGCGCTCGCGCATCAACGACTGCTTCTCGCTCTCGAGCGCCGCGATCGCGACCTCGGCGTCTTCGACGGCGGCCGGCTTGGCGTGCTGGCTGATCGCGACGCGCGCGCAGGCCGTGTCGAGCAGGCTGACCGCTTTGTCGGGCAATTGCCGCGCGGGGATGTAGCGATGCGAGAAATTGACCGCGGCGACAATCGCCTCTTCGCTGACGCGCACCTTATGGTGCTTCTCCATCGGACCGACGAGACCGCGCAGCATCAGCGCCGCCGTCGCGACGTCGGGCTCGCCGATGTGAATGGGCTGGAAGCGCCGCGTCAGCGCCGGGTCCTTTTCGAAATATTGGCGGTATTCGCTCCAGGTCGTCGCGGCGATGGTGCGCAGCGTGCCGCGCGCCAGCGCGGGCTTGAGAAGATTGGCCGCGTCGCCTGTGCCCGCCGCCCCGCCGGCGCCGATCAGCGTATGCGCCTCGTCGATGAAGAGGATGATCGGGGTGGGCGAAGCCTGCACCTCGTCAATCACCGAGCGCAGTCGCTGCTCGAATTCGCCCTTCATGGAGGCGCCCGCCTGCATCAGGCCGACATCGAGCCCATGGACCTTGACGCCCCGCAGCGGCGGCGGCACGTCGCCCGCGGCGACGCGTTGGGCAAACCCTTCGACCACCGCCGTCTTGCCGACCCCCGCCTCCCCGGTGAGGATCGGATTGTTCTGCCGGCGACGCATCAGCACGTCCACGATCTGGCGGATCTCTTCGTCGCGTCCGAGGATCGGGTCCATCTCGCCCGCCTTGGCCTTGGCCGTGAGGTCCTGGCTGAAGCGGTCCAGCGCCGTCGTGCCCTTGGCGCCGGGCGCCGCGGTCGTTCCTTCCGCGCTCGCGGCGGCGATGCCGGAGCCGTCCATCGGACGCAGATTGCCTTCCCCGGATTCCGCCCAGATCGTGCGATGGGCGCTCGCGAGTTCGTCGACCGGGATCTTGGCGAATTCCTGGGAAATGCCGATCACGGCCCGCCTCAGCTCGAGCGACTTGAGGATGGCGACGAGGAGATGGCCGGTGCGGATCTGCGTCTCGCCGAACAGCAGCGTCGCATAGTGCCAGCCGCGGTCGAGCGCGTCGGCGACCTGATTGGAGATGCCCGGCATCTCCGTCTCGTTCTTGCGGAAGCCGTTCACCACCGTCGTCGCGTCGGCGACGAGCTTGGCGCGGTTCAGTTTGAAATGGTCGGCGGTCAGCGCGAGATCAGTGCGGTCCATCTGCAAGAGATGCAGCAGCCAATGGGCGAGTTCGATGTTGCGATTGCCGGCGCCTTTGGCCTGACGCAAGGCTTGAATGAAGGCTTCATAACCGACGCGATTGAGTTTGCCGGCTACCGCTTCGACGCTGATGTCCGCGCCCATGACGTCGTCCTCCGCCCTGCCCTCAATCCACCGCCGCGCGGTCGCGCGCCCTGCGGCTGACCACGTGGAATCTCGCGTCTTTCCGGATCGTCTCGTCGGTCTTCGACCAATTGGGCGCCATCCAGCTCGTCCAGCCGAGCCGAGCGCCTTGGCCGAGGCGAACCGGCGTGATCTCGCCAGCCGGAATCGCCAGCTCCATGTCCCAATCGTATTCGTCGCCGACATAGAGGAAGACCGCGTCGCCGAGCTGCCGGGCGTGATCTGACCCGGGAAGAAATCGCTGATACTGCTCGAAATCGCGCACGAAGACGCGCACGCGGAACTTGTCGCTGACGCTGAATATGTTGGCGCCGAGCGTGCAATCGGCGCCGAGGCGGCTGGAGGCCTGGCCGAGACGCGAGCGCTCGCTGGGATCGAACGTCAGCCACGCGCCGACGAATTCGTCGATCTCGACGCGCGCGCCGAACAATCCGGAGAGAAAGGCGCGCAGCCGCGAGGCGCTCCTGGCCCGAGGCGCGAGCAGGCCGGCGTATTCCATCTTGGCGAAATCGGAAAGCGAGTCGATCTCGCGGTAGGGCGGCGTCCCGACGCCGATCATCGAGCCGATATAGGCGCGGAAGCGATCCTGCTGGGGCCGATCGTTCTGCGCGATCGGCCGGGCGTCCGCCCAGGCGCGAAAAAACAAGGCGAGGAACCGGCGCTGGAAAATGTCGGCGAAGCGCGGGAAGGCGTCGTCGCGTTCGAGCAGCCAGAGGTAGCTCTCCTCGGTCGTCGTCAGCGGCAGCGCCCCCTGCGGGCCGAACATGCTGAGAAAGCGCGCCACAAGGCGCGTGCGTCCCGAGGGCTCCGCGACCGCCGCCTCCAGCGTCGAGGCGGGAAACTCCAGGTAGGGGTTCTGCGACACGACGACATAATCGTCGGCGAGCGTCTCGGCGTCGCCGAGACGCGGCTTCTCCGGGTTCTCGCGCTCGAGGCGCCTCAGCGTCGCGAGCAGATCGAAGCGCCACGGCTCGGCGATGAGTTCGTCGCGAAACGTCACGAGACGCCCCTCATCCCCGGCCGCGGCGGCCATCGCATGATCTCGCCGCGCTCGTTGGTGCGCACGACCACTTGCGTGAAATGGTTGATCGCGACGTATTCTGCGAAAAACCTGTCGAGGACCGCTCCCATGAGGAACGCGCCCGACCCCTCGTACGCCTTGTCGTCGATCAGCACCTCGACCTCGAGACCGCGCGCCGCCGCCGCGCCTTGCGGCTGGCGCATGCGGCGCACGACCGGCCGCGCATCGAGGCTCCGCAGACCGCGGATCTTCCTTTCGGTAGCGCTGTCCGACATGTCGGCGAACAGCGCCAACATTTCGCGTAAAGATCGCGCGCCGTCGCCCGCCGCGCGTTCGACGAGCCCGAGGTGATTGAGGCTCAACATGCTGACGACCCGCCACGCGACGTCGCCGGTCGAAGCGCCGTCCGTGCGGCCGACCATGCCGGTCATGGTCGGTTCGCGCGGGCGGGTTGGGCCGGCGACGCAGCGCACATCGAGATCGACATTGTCGAGAAAGCGGAAATCGGCCCCGCCGTCGCCGACCGGGAGATGCTCCGTCAAATGACGATTGGTGCACAGGGCCTGCACGCTGAGTTCGGCGACGCGGCTGACCTCGGCTGGATCTGAGCGCTCGCCGAGAGATAGGAACATGTCGGTGCCGGTGTAGTCGGACTTCTGCCCGTATTTGCGCTCTTCGGCTGTGCGGCGGCGCGGCAGGCGGCGCACGGTGTAGCAGAGGCCGGAGGGGCTGCGTCCCGCGGCCGCCGAATAAAGCGGTTCGACAGGGACCTTCTGCGGCGCGCCGGGGATGTGCGCGAAGACGTTGAGCACGCGATTGGGCTCGAAATCGAGCGGGTGGCTCCGATCGGGCACCACCGCATATTCGTGCTGATTGGATTTCACCGCTATACGGTCGACCGTCTTTTCAAACAAATTGACCGCGGGCGCCGCGTAGAGCGCGAAGAACTCCTTGCGCACCGCAGCGGCGAGGCGCGGATTGATCTCGTCGAACGCCAATACGACGTCGACCGACTTGGCGGCGAGCCGCGGGACGACCGAGGCGAGATTCGTCAGATCAAAGCCGAGAAACCGTCTCGGAAAGGCGAAATAGTCGCGCAGGAAATCAAAACCGCGGAAGAGCCGCTTATCGTTGGGGATGAGCGCCTCATCCTCGCCGAAGCCGATCTGCCTCACCATCTGCCGTTCGCCCGCGACGACGACAGGATCGCCGAAGGCATCGAGGAAGCGGAAATAGACGCCGCGGCAATGTGCGAAAATCTGCTCGTAGAGCGCGATCGCGTCGGCCTCGTGGCCGAGCATGTGGAAGCGCAAGTCCTTCACGCGGCACGCGGAGAACCGCAGCTCCGGCCGCGTCTGCGCCTCCTTGTCGGCAGGCTCGTCTTCGAGGCTCGGCGTCGCGCGCACGGTCAGTTGCAGGCGCAAACCCGCGGCGCACTCGGCTTCGAGCGGCAGCCCGAGCGCCTGCAAAGGCCCAGCGCTCGTAAAATATTCCGCGCGCGCAATCTCGAACGGCCACAGCGCAATGGGCGCCGTCAGCCGGAAACGACACGCGACGTTGCGCTCGAGTTCGCGATAGGCTGCATCGAGATAGGCGCCGCGCGCGATCGTGCGCCCCTCGCGCAGCGCCGGATCGCCGAACTTCGGCTGAACCTGCGCGAGCAGGAATGAGGGCGTCGGCGCAAGGTAGTGCGGCGCCAATTGGTCGATCAGGTTGGTCGTGAAGTCGGCGAACTCGTGCTTCAGCTTGAGCTGCACGCGCGCGGCGAGGAAGGCGGCGCCTTCGAGCAGGCCGGCGATCATCGGGTCTAGCCGGTCGCTCATCAAGCCGCCGAGCCGTTCCGCAACCCCCGGATATTCGCGCGCGAACTCCTCCGCCTGCTCGCGCAAGAGCGAAAGTTCCCGATTGTAGAAATCGAGGAATTCGCGGTTCATCGGCTACAACCGATCGATCTTGATCTTGCCGGAATCGAACTCGACCTCGGCGACGAATTCGACCGGCACGCTGACTGGCTGTGCGCGCAAATCGGCCTTGACGAGGAAGCGCAGCTTGAGGTCCTCGGCCGCCACGTTGGCGTCGCGCCACGCCTTGATCGAGCCCGTTTCGAGACGCGGCTCGAAGCGAGCGAGCGCGACCTCGATCTCCCCGGCGATCTCCGCCAGCCGGTTCTCGTCGATCGTGCGCCAGCTCAGATCGGGAAAGCCGAAATTGAGGATCGAGCGCCGCACCTCGGGCGCTTGCGCAAGATCGACGGCGGCGTTCAGATTGGTGGTGTTGAAGAGGTCGAGCAGATCGGACGTCACTTCGCGCCGCAGTCCGGATTCCGAAATCGGACTTCGCGTCGTCACGCGACGGGCGGCGATCACTCGCTCTCCCGCTTCGTCGCGCAGGTCGAGCCGCTGTCTGGCGTCGCGTTTGTCGTGCGCGGCGCGGAACGCGTACATGAGCGGCGGCGCGAGGCGATCGTTCCGTTTGCCTGCCATCGCGTCGCCACCCCTTTCGCGACGGTCATCGATCGCGGACCGCCGATGACCCTGAAACGCATGCGGCTCCGGCGCCGAGCGAGGCCGGCTCCTCGCTCCCGCGCGTCAAACCTTCTTGTTGATCTTGATGTCCCACCCGCCATTGATCGCCGCGGCGGCCGAGCCGTCTTCCTTTTGCGGCGTATACTTCAGCTCGATCTTCGCGAAATTGAACGAAACGGATTCCTGCGCCAGCATGTTAGGATCGCTGCCGGAATTGTTGAATGCCGACACGTACACTTCAGTCGCCTTGATGATGCAATATTCGACCTGCTTCTCGCCGCCGGCCCGGCGGGCCGTGAGGGTCAGCGTCGGAATGTGCTTGCCGGTGCAGCAGGCGACGAACAGCGGCACCGAAGATTTGTCCATGTATTTCGAAATGGTCAGATCCTGAACCGACACCTTGCCGGTGCCCGATCCGGTGCCCACGTTGCCGGACCCGACATTGGCGGCGCCCCAGTTGAAGGACATGATTTCGATCTCATTCTTGTGCTTGTCGTCCTGCGCCTCGCCGTCGATGCCATCGAGTTTGAGAAAGAAGTCAATCGCTGCCATGGATACTCTCCTGTTGCCGTGCCGACGATCGAGAGGATTGAACTCCAGTGCCGAAGTGCTGCGGGCGACGCCGCCCACAGCATTGCTTTACGGTCCGCGCTCTCGAACAATTGCCGGCGCTCGGAGCGGGCCGACGACGTTTTTTACTGGGCTTCCGCCGGCAGCTTCGAAACGAGGCTCATGCCGATGTCCATGCCCTCGAGCTGGAAATGCGGCCGGAGGTAGAAATTGGCGGCGTAGTATCCCGGGTTTTCTTCATCGGCGACGACGGTCACCTTCGCTTCGGCAAGCGGGTACCGCGCCTTGGTTTCCTCGCTGGAGTTCTTCGGATCGCCGTCGACATAGAGGGTGATCCACTCGTTCAGCCACTTCTCGAGCTGTTCCTTTTCCTTGGTCGAGCCGATCTTGTCGCGCACCATGCATTTCAGATAATGCGCGAAGCGCGACACCGCGAACATGTAGGGGATGCGTGATGAGAGATTGTCCGACGCAGTCGCTTCCGGCTTGTCGTAAAGCTTCGGCTTGTAGAGCGACTGGGCGCCGATGAAGGCCGCCTTGTCGGTGTTCTTGCGATGGACGATCGAGATGAGGCCGGCCTTCGAGAGTTCCGCCTCGCGCCGGTCGGTGATCGCGATTTCGGTCGGGCACTTCAAATCGACGCCGCCGTCGTCGGTCGGGAAGGTGTGGGTCGGCAGGTTGATCACTTCGCCGCCCGACTGCACGCCGCGGATGCGCACGGTCCAGCCATATTCCTTGTAAGCGCGGTTGATGTTGGCGGCCATGGCGTAGGCCGCGTTCATCCAGCCGTATTTCGCGCCTTTGTGGCCGTCGGTGTCCTCCTCGAAGGCGAATTCCTCCACCGGCTCGGACTTTGCGCCATAGGGAAGCCGCGACAACACGCGGGGCATGCAAAGCGCGACGTAGCGGCTGTCGACCGCGTCGCGCAGCCCCTTCCAGGCGGCGTAGTCGGGCGTATCCATCAGCTTGCCGATGTCGCGCGGGTTCATCAGCTCGGTCCAGGAGTCCATGCCGAGCAGGTTGGGATCGGCGCCGGTGATCAGGGGCGCCAGAGCGGCGGAGGCGATCTTGGAGAGATCGCGCAGCAACTGCACATCCGTCGCGGCGTGGCTGAAGTGATAGTCTGCGATCAACGCGCCGTAAGGCTCGCCGCCGAGCTGGCCGAACTCGCTTTCATAGACCCGCTTGAACAGCGGGCTCTGGTCCCAGCGCGCGCCCGGATAGAGCTTGAGGTTGCGGTAGAGCTCGCTCTTGCCGACGTTCATGACGCGGATTTTCAGCGTCGCGTCGGTCTCGGAATTGTAGACGAGGTAGTGCAGGCCGCGCCAGGCGCTTTCGAGTTGCTGGAACTCGGGCGCGTGGAGCACCTCGTTCGTCTGGGCGGTAAGTTTTTCGTCGAGCCGAGCGATCATCTCCTCGATGGTGTCGATGACGTCGCCCTTGACGAGGCTCGAGTCGGCGAGCGCCTGCGAGACGAGCGTCTGCACCGCGTTCTCGACTTCGCTCGCGGCGCGCTCGCTGCGCGGCTTGAAGTTCTGCTTCAGCAAAGCGGAGAAGTCGTCCGCCCCGGCGAGCGCGGGCGCTTGCCCCGCCACGCTCTTCTGTTGCTCTTGAGTCGCCATTGCGCGTCCCCCTATTCGCTTGCGCCGTCAGCCGCGGGTTTCTGACCAAGCTTCTCCTTCATCGCCGCCATCAATTGCGGATCGGCGAGCAGCTTCTTGAGCGTCTCTTCGGCGCCCACCTTGCCGTCCATGTAGCGCAGCAGGTTTGAGAGCTGCTCGCGAGCCTCCAGCAGCTTGGCCATCGCCGGGACTTGCCGCGCAACGGCAGCCGGCGAGAAATCCTCCATCTTGCTGAACTTCAAATGCACGCCGAGTTTGTCACCCCCGTCGCCGGAGAGCTTGTTGGCGACCTTCATCGACAGGCCGGGCTCGATCGCCGCCATGCGCTTGTCGAAGTTGTCCATATCGATGTCGAGGAAGGTGCGGTCGTTCATCTCCGGCTTGGCGACCGCGGAGGCGTTGCCAGAGAGATCGGCCAGCACGCCCATGACGAAGGGGAGCTCGACGAGCCGCTCCGCGTCGTAGGGATCTTCGTAAGTGATATGAACACGAGGCTTACGATTGCGCGAAATGAACTTCTGACCAGAATTGCTGTTCGAAGCCATGGCGTCGTCCCCTGTGTTTCCCCTTGTGTGCTTTATTTATTGAGCACAAGCATATCCAATTGTGCGGCGTGCGCAACAAGCTCGCCGCAATGATTTGGCTAACGCATCGTTTGCAAACGCCGGTATTCGCGTGCAGGATTTACGGGACGGCGGGGCCAAGTCCTGCGCGCTTGTCAACGCCTCGTTCCCGCTCATAATGCCGATGACGGCCTGGCGGCGCGAAATCGAGGCCGCAAAGGCCGCCGCTCGTGGAAAAAAGCGAAAGATCTTAACCATGAACGCCGGGGCGGGGGTCAAATCGGGTCGCGACATCGTCGCTTACTTCGCCGGGCATCTGGCGAATCTCGTCAATGGCAACGATACGCTCGACGAAAGCCAGGACGTCGTCTTGGTGAAGCCTTACCAGCTCTTCGAGCGGGTCCGCCGCCTCTTGACGGTTAATCCGAAATATTCGGAAGGCCTTGTCGGCGCTTGGTCCTATCCCCCGCCGGACGGCGCCGAAGAAGCCGCCGACTTTTATTTCGACAGCGTTCTCGATCGGCCGATCGCGGCGCGACGGGAGGAACCGACGTCGGCGGACAATCTCGCGGCGCTGGTGGCGAGCCGCGCGATCGGGCCGCGCGCCGCCTCGCAGGCCCCCGGCTCGCTTTCGACCTGGAAGGCGCTCGTCGGCGGCGCCGCGAAGTTGCGGCGCTTCAAAGAGAAGCGGGAATTGTTCGAATTGTCGAACCGCATCCTCAAATGCCTCGACGCGGCCAACCGCCCTTACGCGGAAACCCTGAGGCTGGGGCTCTGTCCCAAGGAGTGGCTGGTCGGCGACGCCGCCGTCGGGGTCAACACGCTCAAGGCCGCCAACGGATTCTTAAAAGCGCTCAAAGCCGAGATGCGGGGCGACCTCGGGCGGCGACCCAGCGCCGCGGAACTCGAGGCCGCTTTCGCCGCCGCGCCGGTCCCCGGCTTCGACTCGATCGCGAAATTCGCGGCGTCGCCGCTTGGCGCGGCCATATTGAGCCGGATCGCCGGCCAAGATCAGACCTATCTCGTCTCCTTCGACGCCATCGAGGCGACACAGGCCGACGAAATCCCCGACGCGTCCGACGAGCCGCTGATGGACGCCGACGAGGCGGCGCCGTTTCTCGCCGCCGCGGTCGCCGCCGGCGCGGTCGCCGCTGCCGAGCGCGACCTGCTTGCGGCGATCTTGGCCGGGCGTTCGCTCGCCGAGGCGCTCGGCGCCGATCTCTTCCTGCGCCGCCGTTTGAAGAACGATTTCAACGGCGACGTCGCCGCCTATGTCGAGGACCTGTCTTCGCGGACCGCCCAGTTCGTGAGACGGGCGAACGCCAGACCGTAACCGTCCTGCAACGTCACGCGCGGCCCGCGTCTGCGAGCCGGCAACAGTTATGTTGAGGAGAGCGGCATGAATCCAACCTTCGACGCGCGCGAGGCGGCGCGCTTTCTCAGGAGTTTGCGGGTGGCTACGCAGACGGCGCTCGCGCTCGACGAAATGGAGCGCGCGCGAAGGACGGCGCGGCCGGCGACATCGTTCGCGGCGCTGGCGGCCAAAGGCGCGGAGGATTGGCGCTTTCCCGCCGCCGGCGTTCTCAGCGGCGACGGCCTCGTGCTGGCCGAACTCCTGTGCGAGACGGAGGATGGCGAGACGCTCGCGCTGCAGGCGCAGGGCGCCGCTGGGCTTGCGACCTATGCTGGGCGCAGCGTGCGCGTGCGCCTCGGCGAGACCGCGAGCGTCGAGGCGGCGTTCGACCGCAACGGCGGACTGCGCATTCCGCTCGCCCCGCATAGCGTGAGCGAGGCGGACCTCGCGACGCTGGCGATCGACCTGCTGGACGGAGCGCCATGACAGCCCGCGTGCTCGTGCCCCTGGTCGGCGCGAATGGCGCGGGGGCGCAATTGTTCGAGGCGATCGCGGGGGACTTCGCCCCCGAGGCGCATCCCGCCCGACTGCTGCCGCAAATCTCTGAGCTTTTCGATTTCGGCCTTTACGGCGTCGGGCAGACGGTGCGCGAAGCGGTTACGCGCTTAGTCGCGGCGCGGCGCGCCAGGCTTTGGCTGAGCCGCCGCAACGGGCGCGTCAATCCTTGGAACCTTCGCATCTCCGATCTTCAGATAGGGCGCCTCTCCGATGAGAACGCGCGCTCGGCCGGGCTCGGGCTGGCGCTCGCCGCCCTCTGCCAGGCTTTTTCGCGCGATCCCGGCGTCATCTTCGCGACCGGAGAAATCCTGCTGCCGTCGGCTCCTGGCGGCCTGGCGGTCGCGATCGGGCCGGTCGGCGGCCTGCGCGGCAAGCTCTCGCTGGTCGGCGACTATATCGTCCAGCATCGCCAGGCGCTCGAGGACAAGCGGCTCGTCGTCGTTCTGCCGGCGACGACGATCGACGGGCGCCCGCTCGCCGAAGCTGAGGCGGCGACGCTCGCCCGCCTGAGCGCGGAGGCGCGCGAGGCGCGCGCGCGTCTCGACTTCGTCTTCGCCGACGCGCTCGACGGCGTCGAGGCGACGCTCGGTCCCTTCGCGATGCGGGAGATCCTGACGCCTGCGCGGGCGGCCTGCCTCGCTGCGACGCTACTGGTCGCCGCCCTCGTGGGCGGCGCCTTCCTCACGCTCGAGAGGGCGCCAATCGCGCTCGCCTTCGAGCCGGTCGCCGCCGCCGCGACCCCTGGGCCCGACGACGCCGCGCCGCAACGCGCCCGGTACGACTCGGCGAGCGACAAGCTGGAAATGCTGGGGCCCTGCTTCGACGACCAGCGCCAGCCGATCGTCGTCGGCGGGGAGACGCTCGTCGTCAGGGTGAGCGCGCGCGACGCGCTGCCCTTCGCCAGCCGTTTGCGTGCGCCGCGGCTCTTCATCGCCTCGGTTTCGCGCGCGGCCGATCCCGTCATCCTCGACGCCCAGCATTTCCGCTCGCTGGTGCAGGCGCCGCGCGACGATGCGACGATCGACATGACCGCCGCGATCCCGATCGAGCCGATCGAGGACGAAGTCCGCCTTTTCGTCGTCGCGACGCGCGATCCCTCGATCGAGATCACCGAGGTGCAGGAGGCGCTGCGCAAGACGCTGAAGGGCCTCAGCGGCGCGGCGGTGCTGACCACCACCACCAATTTCCTCGCCGATCGGTTGGGCCAGGAGATCGAATATCAGTTCAAGGTGACCAATGACCCGCACGCCTGTCCGTCGTGACGCTTCGGGCCGCCGGCGCGCCTTATCGGCTGCCGCCGGCGCCGTCCTCGCCGCCGCGCTCATCGCCGCGCCCGCCAGCGCCGCCCCGCTGACCCTTGGCGACGACGCGGCGGTCGCTTCGCTTGCGGATGAGTTGCGCGCCTATGCGGGGGCGAGCCGCGTCAAGTGGATCGTCGCCGCCCGCACGCAAGCCGAAGCGGACGCGACCGTCGCCGCGCTGGCGGCGCATCTGTCTCTGACGGACCGCTATCTTCTTGCGCGCGTCAAGGCGCAGCCGTTTAGCGACGCCGCGCCCGCGCGCGCCCCCCTCGCCTGGATCGCGCCGCAGTTCGCCGCCTCGCCCGGCGCGCCGACCTGCTCGTGGCAGGTCTGGGTCTCCGACCCGGCGTTTCCCTCCGCGGGCGATGCGCCGCTGGCGGTGCCGCTGACGCCAAACGACCGGCTTCCGGTCGGCGCGGCGGCCACTTTCCGAGTCGGGCACTCGGGGTTGTTACAGTCCAAGCTCTACGCCTTCGATGAAACGCGACCCGGCGCCATTCGCGACCTCGCGACCGTTGCCGACGCGGACATTCCCGTCGCGACCGAGCCGGAGGGCGAGACGATCTTTCTCGCCATGGCGCGCGAGACGGCGCCCTTTCTCGAAAACCTGAAGTCCGCCCTCGCCTCGAGCGAGGGCAAGCGGCGCGACCTCGGCAAGGACTACGCGCTGCGCGACAAGCTGCTCGGTCAGGGCCGCGGTATTGGCGCAAACATCGAGATCGTGCCGCCCGGCATGATCGCGCCGAAGGTCGAAGCGACCGTGACGACGGACGCCAAGTCTCGGCTCGACCGCAGCGGCCCGCTGATGGAGACCTGCCTCTTCGCGCTTACGCCGACGCCATGAGCGAGACGGGTTAGCGCCTTCTGCATTGTGGTGGACGCGCCGAGCAGCTCTTTTCGTCTTGCCCGGCCTTGTGCCGGGCATCCCAAGGCGATTGCAAGGCAATCGTCCGCACGCCGAGCCGACGATTCTAACGTCATAGGGTCTATGTGACGGCGCCGCGTGGGTGGCCGCGACAAGCCCGGCCATGACGGTGTGCGTCAAGGCTCTAATTCACCAACTTGAAGAATTCCGCCTCCACCGCCGCCGAGGCGGCCGGCGCCTCGCCGACGAGCTTGGGCGCGATATCCTTCAGCGGCGCGGAGCGCAGCGTCTCCAGCGCCGCGATTGGCTTCGGCGAAGCGATCGCGAGGACGATCTGCAAAGGACCGATCGAGGCGGCGTCCGCGACGAGCGGAACGCTGAACGTCGCCGCGTCGCCGCCGGGCAGCATCTTGGTCTCCAGGCGATGCGCGACGCCCTCATTGTCGACGAGCAGCAGGGCGAGATGGCGCCCGGCGAGCTTGGAGACCTTTCCAGCCAGCGGCTTGCCTCGCCCCACGTCGTAACTGGTCATCTCGATCCGCGGCGCCGCGGCGCCGGTCGCCGACCCCAGCCGGATCAAATCGAGCGCCGGACAGGCGGGAGCGGCGATCAGGCGCAAGCTCAATTGCGGCTCGACGCCGACTTCGCGCGTATAGGCCGCATCGAAGCGCTGGAACGGGGCGAGTTCGGCGCCGACGCCCTGGAGCGCCCGCTCGTTGGCGGCGCCGGGGAGCGAGCGGATGAGGAAGCAGGAGCCGCCGTCGAACCCGCCGATGAAGGCGCTCCCCTTGTCGATCGGCGCGGCCGGCGCCAAGGCGACAACGCTCGGCGCGGCGGTCGGCGCCGGCGCCACGACGCTCGGCTCGGCGGGCGGCGGGGGCGGCTCGGCGATTGCGATCTTCACGTTCATCCGGCCGCTCAGGCCTGCGCCATTCGTCGCGACGACGTCGAACGCAAACTCGCCGGATTGAGCCGGCTTGCCCGAGATCTGGCTGAGCCCCGATCCGAGGTCGACGAAGGCGAGCCCCTCAGGAGGCCCGGGCTCGGCTCGCAACGCCAGTCCGCGCGCGTTCGCGCCGACGTTGAACGGCGGCAGCGTGGCGCCATAGTCCTCGCCGACCTTGGCCCCTTCGAGGACCACCTGCGCCTGTGACGGCCGAGGCGGCGACACAGGCGGGGGCGAAGGGGCAAGAGTAGGCGTAGGGGTCGCCGCCGGCTCGCTCGCAGAGGGCGGGGCCGCGACTTCGATGACCGCCGTCATCTGCGCCGTCTGCCCGTTGTGATTGGCTGCGATCACCAGGACGCTCGCTTGTCCGGCGCGGCTCGGCGAGCCTTCGATCTCGCCGCGCCCGCCGCCGACGTCCTTGAAGCTCAGACCCTCCGGCGGCGAATCCGCCTTGAGCCGGAGACCCTTGCCGCCGGGATCGGCAAACGCCGGCAGGTCGGCGCGATAGGGCTTGCCGACCGTCGCAGGCGCCAGTGCGACGACGCTCTGGGGCGCGCGCGGCGGCAGCGCGTCGACGAGGTCCTCGCTGGTGGGAACATGTGCCGGCGTCGGCGCGCTCGCACTTGGGGCCGAACTCGGAGCAAGGGTTGGAGCGCTAGCGAGGGGAGTCGCAGCGCTCGCCGTCGGGCTGGCCAGCGGCGGCAGGCTCGCGGAGCTCGGCGACGCAAGCGGGGGCGGCGCCGCTAAATTGGGGCTCGGCGTCGGGGCGAGGGTCGTCGCCGAGGGCCTCATCCATTGTGCGACATCGTCGCGAAACACATAGGCCGTCGTTCCGAGGCTCGCGATCACGATCAGCGCGCCGGCGATCGCCGCCGCGCGGCCGCCGGAAACGGCGCGCCCTGGCCCCGTCTCGTCGCCTCCCCGCGCAGGCCGACGCATAGCGCCCCACGCTGCGACCGCGGCCATGCTGGCGGGACGATTGGCAGGCAGGGGCTGCAACATCGCCTGGATGAGCGGGCGCATGTGAGGATCGATGTCGGAGAGATCGGGAACGACGCGGCGCTTCTCGATCACGTCGGCCTGGGAGCCGCTCATGTCGATCGGCCGGCCGCGCAAGGCCTCCGCGAGGACGAGGCCGAAGCTGTAAATGTCCGACTTGAAGGTGACGTCGCCGCCGGCGAGGCCGAGTTGCTCAGGCGAGACATAGTTATACTTGCCGGCGAAGCCGTCGCCGATGATCGTGCCCTCGCTCGCCTGCTGCAGGCGGGCGATGCCGAAGTCGATGACCTTGGCGCGGCGCACGTCCCCGCCCGGCAGGATGACGTTGTCGGAGGACATGTCGCGATGGATGACGCCTAAGCGATGCGCGGCGTCGAGCGCGCCGCCGATCCGCTCCTGCAGGATCCTGACCTCGGCAAGCGGCAGCGGTCCCGAGACGAGGCGCTTGGTCAGCGACGGGCCGTCGACAAACTCCATCGCCAGATAGGCGCGCTCGAGACCGGGATCGACGGAGAAGACGAAATACCGCACGATCGCGTCGTGCTGGAGATTGTGAAGGGTCGAGGCTTCGCGTCGGAACAGCGCAAGCGCGTCCGGATTGCGCGACATCTCCGGCCGGATCATCTTGATCGCGACGAGATCGCGGGTCTGGATGTTGAAGCCCTGGTAGACCTCGCCCATGCCGCCCTCGGCGATGAGCTTCACGATTTCATAAATGCCGTTCAGACGCGTGCCCGGCTTCACGCTGCCGCCCCGCGCCGGCTCGAATACGGTCTTCTCGTCCACGAGGCGCCCTCCAGACCCTTGGCGCCGCAGGCGTCGCCGCAAGGCCCCCTCCGGCGGACGCTTCGAAACTTACCCTCGATGCGCGGCGAGGGGAACTGGTTTCCCGTTGCAGACCGTAAACCAAGATCGAGAGACGGCCGGCCAGGGAGCGACCGGCGTGGTATTAGGGAGCCGTGCGATGTCACAACCGCAAGTTCGCCGAACCGCTTTGTTTGACGACGAGGCCGGGCGCCTGCATAATTTTTCGCAACTCGCGGCGAGCGAGCACGAGAGATGGGGAGGTTCGATGCGCGCGTCATTGACTTTCATCGTCGGCGCCGCGGTTTCGTTGGCGATCTCGTCCGCGACGACGATCGCCCCGGCCAAGGCCGATCCCGCCTATTCCGCGGACAAGGTGATCGACATCTTCGTCAAGGACAAAGCGGCCGCCGACGCGGCCAAAGCGAACGGCAAGACCCGTTCGATCTGCATCGGCACCGCCGCCGATTGCCCCGCGCCGCCGGCGCAAACGGCGGCGCGTTTCGACCTGCTGGTCAACTTCGAGTTCAATTCGGACAAGCTCACGCCGTCCGCCAAGGAAAATCTCGACCAGTTCGCCAAGGCGCTGCGCGATCCGCAGCTCAAGGGCCAGAGGTTCGAAATCGACGGCCACACCGACGCGACGGGCGCCGAAAATTACAATCTCGGCCTCTCCGAGCGCCGCGCCAACGCCGTCGTCAGCTATCTCGCCGCAGAGGGGATCGATCCGGCGACCCTCATCGCCAAGGGCTTCGGCAAGTCGAAGCCACGCGTCGCGGACCCTTACAGCGCCGAAAACCGCCGCGTCGAGACGCACCTGTCGGAGTGACAAGGCGTTTCGCTACGACCTCTGAGGCGCGCCGAGCAGGCGCCATTGCTTGAGCGCGGGCGCGAGAGCGGGCCCGCTCTTGCCGTCGATGGCGCCGGTGTAATAGCCGGCGCCCAGTAGCCGCGTCTGGATTGCCTTCACGGTCTGCGGCGTCCAGCTTGGCGTCTTCGCCGTGAGTTCGGCAAGGCACTCCCCGGAATCGGCGATCACGCAGCGCAGCAGAAGATCGGCCGCGCCGGAGGGATCTCTGGCGACGTTGCGCCCGACGTCGAGCAAGCCCGCGGCTGCGCGGTAGCCGCGCGGCTCGCCGAGCGCGCCGGCCTGCTCGAAAAGAGCGAGCGCCTGCGCGGGATTGCCGTTGGCGCCTTCGTCCATCAAGGCGGCGAGGTCGAAGGTCGCCTTCGCCGAGCCGGACTGAGACGCCTTCTCGAGCAAAGCGAAAGCGCGCGGCCCATTCTTCGGCATGATCTTGCCTTCCCAGAGCGCAACCGCGAGGTTGATCGCGCCGTCCGCGTTGCCGCGCTCGGCCGCCTTCTCATAGAGCGCATAGGCGCCTTTGAGGTCCTTCGGCACGTGGTCGCCGAGTTCCGTCAGATATCCCAGACTGTACAGCGCGCGGGCGTCGCCCGCGTCGGCCGCCTTGCGGTAGAGCGCGATCGCCTCGTCGAATTGGCGCGCGGCGAATGTGGCCCGGGCGAGCAAGGCGACGTAGTGGGGAATCTCGGGATGCGCGCTCGCCGCGAGCTTGCAGGCCTCGATCGCCTGCGCGGCATGGGCGGTCAGCGCGCCGATGTCGACGCCAGGCGCGCTCGCCGTCGCATCGTCCGGATGCGTCGCGAGCCGCTCGCAGACGATGGCGGGGTCCTTGGCGAGGCTCTCCGCCTGCGCGAGGCTGGCGAGCAGCGCATCTGCATCCTGCACATGGCCGCCCGAGGGATAGCGCGCGAGATAAAGCTCGAGCAGCGTGCGTTCGCGCGAGCTCAGGGCGAGCTTCCAGAGGTCGTCCTCGACGGCGCGCGCGTCGCGCGGGCCGGTCGCCGCGCCGCCGACTTGCGACATCAGCGAGCGCACTTCCTCAGCGTGCGGACCTTTGGGATAGCGCTCGAGATAGAGGGCGAGAAGATTGGCGTCCCGTTGCCCGCCGGCGAGTTGCCAGAGCATGGTCTCCGGCGTCGTTTCGCTGGCGGTCTGCCCGGCGAAATAGAACTGGCGCGTCAGCGAGGAGTTCTCCCAGGGCACCTGCGCGCCCCCGGTCGTTGCGATGACGTCGCGCCGCACGGCGATCATCAAGCTGGAAATATCGAGGCCGGGCGTCGCCAAATGGCTGAGCATCGACTGCGCGAACGGGCTGTTGCGCCCCGCCCCGTCGAAGGCGACGTTGTCAGGCTGGGTGGCGAAGGCGATCAGGAATCCCGCCGCATTGCCGACGCGCGCGAGGCCGGCGGATTTCAGCAGCGCGCCGGCGTCCTTGAGCGGATTGTTGCGGCACGCATCGAGAAAAACGAGATGGATCCCGCCGCCCTTCGCTTGCGCGTCGAGCACCTCGTCGAAGTGAATCGTCCGCCTCTCGATGTCCTCGATCGTATGCAACTGCGCGTCGACCGGAATCAGATAATTGTGCGACGACACCTGCAGGCCGTGGCCGCCGTAATAGAACAGCGACACGTCGGCGGCGGCCGCGCTTTTCGCGAAGTCCGCGATGGCTCGCTGCATGCGCGCCTGGTCGAGATCGACGCCGAGCGTCACCGAAAAGCCCATCGTCTTGAGCGCCTCGGCGATGTCCTTCGCATCGTTGGGCGGATTGGCGAGCGCCGGGACCGCCTGATAGGCGCCGTTGCCGATGACGAGCGCGACACGGTTTTCCGCCGACGCAGGCGCCGAGACGAGGAAGAGCGCGGCGATAACGAGAGGCAGACCCGCGACCAGCATCGCCAGCCGCACGGACGCTGTTGTCGCTTCGACTATGGGCGAACGCGTTCTCTTCATTCGCAAAACGATCCAGCACGCCTCGCATTATCGGAACGCGGGCGGGGTCGCGAGTCAAGGTCTTCGCGCGCGGAGCAAAGCGCCAGGGATGTGAGCGGAAGGCCACGCTGTTGTCGTGGGGACGGTTCAGACAGAATGTAAGATGCTTTAGAAATCGCGCACGATCTGAAAGCTCGTCGCGACGCCGCTCGCGTGGGAGTGGAACGGCTCAGGTCCGACATAGCTCGCCGGCGTCGCCTCCGCCGTCGTCTGGAACATGACGCCGAGCTGAAAATCGAGATGCGGCGCAGGGATGTAATGCATCGTGCCGCCGACCATCAGACTCTCGGCGTGAGTCGAAATCATTGCCGGCGAGCCGCTGTAATCGACGATGGCGTAAGAGGCCTGGGGCGTCACCGAGACCTGCGGCGTCAAATGGTGCTCGAAGAAGCCGGAGATGGTCCAGCTCGTCGGGAAGGACCAGCGCGCCGTGTCGAAGTTGAGCGCGTCGGTCAACTGGAAGATCGTTCCATTGCCGTTGATGTTGAGGCCCTGATCGTAGGGGCTCCACGCGGTGTTGCTGATGCCGGAATACCCGAGCGCAGCGTAGCTGTAGACCACCTGCGCCGCGACTTTGTCGCCCGGCGCGATTTGCGGCAGATTGTAGGTGACGCCGGCGAGCGCCGCGCCGCCCCACATATCGAGCGAATCGCCGGAAACGCCAAGGACGCGCGTGTTGTGCGCGACGCCTGAGACTTGCGCCGATCCCCAGCCGTTTTCGATGCGCAACGCGCCGACAAAATCGGGAAAGCGGATGCCATAGTAAGCGTTGGTGAAACCGCCGTCGATCGGACCGTTGACCTCGGCGCCGATGGGCTCCTCCAGCGAAAGCGTCGCCGAGGCGGTGCCCGACGACAGCGTATAGGCGATAAGCTCGGGTTGATTGCCATTGTAGCGATCAGGCGAATAGAAGTCGTACCAGCTCGGGCCGCCGGCGAGATAGCTGAAGAACGAACCATCCTTGCCGGCGGTGAGCCCGGCGAACTGGATAAAGCCGAAGTTGAGCAGCGTGCTGTTGCCCGGGTTCTCGAATCCGCTCCCGGTCGTCGAAAGGATTTCGACATAGGAGCGCAACGGACCGTAGGGCGTGTTCTGGCGCGCGTCGAAGTCGAGCTGCGCGCGCGCATCGTAGCCGATCGCGTCGCGCTGCGACACCGGCGTCAGAACGGCGTTGGTGACGGGGGTCGACCCCGGCGTTCCGACGAACTCGAGTCCAAATTGCTTCGACAAATTTCCGGTGGAAAACTCGGCGGTCGCATAGCCGCCGATGCGCAGGCAGACGCTCGAGCCGACGACGAATCCCGCCATGCCGTCGACGACGCAGACCGCGAGCGGCGTCTCTGTGGGGGCGGCGGCGCGGGAGGGAAGATCGGCCGCGACAGCGGCTCCGACAGGAAGCGACGCAGCCGCAGCGAAAAGTCCCGCCTTTCCAAGCGTAAGCGGCGCCCGCCGCCGAGACTCTCGACAGCTATGGTCTCGATAGGTTCGTGCGATCAAAGCCAGCCCCGCCCACGCCGTTCGCGTTATACTGTAACGCGGCTTCGAATCCAGCTTAGCTTACGGGCCTCACCTAGGATTTACAATATCTTCGTCTCGAATCACTTCCACTTTGCAGAAGCGCGCAACATTCCATCCTTCGAAAGCAGCGATCATCGACGGATAGACGTTGCGAGTCGCCCCGGCGCGAGATAGCTAGTGAAGCAGGGCGGAGCAGCGGGGCATGGGCGACGAACAGCTCGCGGCGCGCTTTGACATGGGGCTGCTTCATGGGGGGTCAGCGAGCGATGTCTCGACGCCGTCTGCGTGCGGCTCGGCGATTGGGCTTCGGGATCGCCTTCTTGCTCACGGCGCTTGTCCCCGTCGAGGCGGCGAATTGGTCGTCGCACTCGGGGACGACGGGCTCGCATTCCGGCTCGAACGGGTCGAACGTGACGCCGACCACGGTGACCACGTCGAATTCGGTGACCATCGGCAGCCTGACGATTTCGGGCGCCGTCAGCGCATCGGCGCTTGCGACCACCTCGCAATCGACCCTCGTCAGCGCCAACGGCGCGACGACGACCACCACCACCACCAGCTACGGCTCGCTGACGAACATCGCCGTCAGGGGAACGTACAGCACCGGCGGTGGACCGCCGATTCCGTTCGCCTACGCCTTTCCGTCGCTCTCGGCGGCCAGCGAAGCGGCGAGCGCTCGCGGATACACGCTGACGGCGACGCCCTCGCCCACGAGCAACACGATCACCATCACCATCAGCCCGGTTGAAACCAACGTCCCGATCGCGACCCTGCCCTTGGCGTTTCCCGGCGCGACATCGTCGACGTCGACGGCGCCGGCGCCCCCGCCCCCGATGCCGCTGACGCAGGCGAAGGAGCCGCCGTCCACCGTCGCGGAGGGGCCGCCTGACGAAGGCTCGCCGGCCGCGGCGTCGCGCGATGTCGCGGCGGAGGCGCAAGCGGCCGCCAGCGAGGCCGAGATCGAGATTGCGCGCTGCAGCAATCAGACGCCGCCCTGCGTCGCCAACGCCTTGGACGCCTACGCGGCTCATCTCGAGAAGCTTGCGCCGCAACTTCCGCCGAAGCTGCGGACGCTGCCGCGCGTCATCCGCCAGGCCGCGCGCAAAGTTCGCGCCGCCAAGACCAAAGCCGAGGCGGTGCGCGCAATGCAGACGGCGATCGTGCAAGTGCGCCACACGGTCGCACTGCTGCGCGCCGAAGATCCGGACGCGCGCGCGCTCGGACAGGCGGTCGGCGCCGAGGCGGTGGGCGTGCTGCAAGCGGCGAGAGCCAAGCTGGAGCGCGCGACAGAGATTTGAGAGCGAACACGGTGACTCTCATGCGCCACGAAGCCGCCCGCCTTCGCGTGGGCGACAGGACGGGGTTCAGATGCCGCCGCCTTTTTCGAGCGCGAGGCTCGCGACATCGAGCGTTCCTGCGACGAAGTTGGCGGCGCGCGTTTCGCCCCGAAAATCGGCGTCGTCCGCCCGGATCAAAGCGATGTCCTTGTGGACGACGGCGATCGCCTGCCGAAGCGCGTCGACGGCCGCCGCTCGGCTTCGCGCCGCGCGCACCCGATGAGCGGCGCGGGCGACGACATTCGGCAGTTCCCTGAGCTGGCGGGGAAGGCGAGGCGCGACCACGGCGAGCGCTTCCGCGTAGCGATCGAGCGCGTCGGCGACGCATTCCTGCGTCACGCATTCGCATTGCCGGAGATAGCGTTCGGTGGCGCGCGACAGGGCCTTCACGGCCTCGCCCGCATCGCCGGTCGCCTGAGGCGTCGGCAGTTCGAGCTGGCCGCCGCAGTTCGCGACGGCGTTGACGCCCGGCCGACCGAATTGCAGCGGCGGGGCGCCACGCAGGCCTCCTCCGCCGCCTCCCGCGCTTCCGCCGCCCGAGCTCCCGCTCCCGTTTCCGCCTCCGGCGGCGCCAGCCCCACCCGCGGCACCGCCCGCAGCGCCCGCTGTCGCCGCCTCGGCGCCGTTCGCAAACATCGCCGTCATCAGCATCGCCGCGAGCACTAGCGCCGGCCATTGTGAGATCGCGCGCATGAGACCTCCGTCCGCACTGAAGAATTGGCACTATCCCTCATTTACGGTCCGAGGGCATCGCAGTTGCCATTGCCGCGAGGGCTGAACTAGTCTTCGCCGACAGGCCTGCGAGGCCACAAGGCATAACGCATCGGGGAGCGCGACGCAGATCCATGACGCGACGCGGCGGCGCCATCGCGCTGGCGGCTTCTCTGGCGATTCTCTGCCTTTGCGCCGCGCTGGTGGGCTGGCGTCTTCTCTCACGCCGGCCGGCGCCCCCGCTTGCGCCCTCCCCGGTCGTCAATGATTCTGCGCAGCCCGCGCCGAAGCCGCAAGCTCAGCTTAAGATCTCCACGATCATCGACCTTCCCGGCGATCCCGTGCTGGTGCGGCGGGGCGTCGTCGCCGCCCCCAAGGCGCTGCGCGTCGCTGCGCCTGTGCGGCTTGCGGCGAACGCGCCGAAGCTCGAAGCGGACGCCTTCTACGTCAGCGCTTCGCTTGTCTCGACCGACGGCGGCTACATGGGCAAGTTCCCCGAGGCGGGCCAGGAAGCGGATGCGCTGGCAGCGCAACTGGCGATGAACTCGGCGTCGATGGCGGGCGCAGCGGCGGCGGACGCCGGCTCCGACGACGACGGCGGCGACGCGACGCCGAGCCATGCGCAGGACATGATGCTGACCGCCGCCAACAGCAACCAGCTCGAGGTCGTCTCGGGTGGCACGGGAGGGCGCCCGCAGCTCAAGCAGACCATCCTCAGAACCGTCGTCGCGGAGAAGATCAGCGACCTCCTCATCGCCAACGGCTTCGCCGCGGAGAGCGCCCACAGCGTCGAGGCGGCCGCCAAGGCGGCGTTCAACGTGCAGGCGCTGCCGCCGCAGAGCGTCGCGCTCGTCGTCGGCGCGCTCGATGCGGCAGGCGATTACCGCGCTCAGCAAATCGCAATCTACGAGAGCAACGACTACGTCGGCGCGATCGCGCTCGCCGACAACGGCCTTTATGGCGAGGGCGCTCA
This sequence comes from Roseiarcus sp., assembly GCA_036488815.1. Classification (GTDB taxonomy): domain Bacteria; phylum Pseudomonadota; class Alphaproteobacteria; order Rhizobiales; family Beijerinckiaceae; genus Roseiarcus. Next base: position 1,975 of record DASXGX010000070.1, on the reverse strand, counting down.
GCCGACGGCGCCGCCGGGAATGCTTGACGACACGCTCAAGAGCGCCGACGCGGCGACGCATTTCAACCTCGCCGATGGCGTCTACAGCGCGGGCTTACGCAACGGCATGCCGGAACCCGTGATCCGCGAAGCGATCCAGCTCATCGGCCGGATGACGGATCTCAAATCGCCGCTGCTCGCCGACGAGACGCTGCGCACCCTCTTTTTCCGTGACGGGCGGGACAAGGCGAAGTCGGCCGGCAAAGTCGTCTACGTCGGCCTGCGCGGCGGCTCGATCGTGGTGGACTGCTACGCCTTCGAGGGTGGCGACGGCGTCTTTCGTTGCTTCGACCCCAAAGCTTCCGTCGAGGCGAAGCCCGGTGCGGCGCCGCAAAGTCTCGGCGAGAGCGGCGCGACCAGCGTCGGAGGCATTCTTGCGCCGATCAAAGGGGCCCCGGTCACCTCGCTGTTCGGGATGCGGTTCCATCCGATCTTGCATATCCTGAGGCTGCACGCCGGGATCGACTTCGGCGCGCCGGTCGGCTCGCAGGTGCGCGCCGCGGCGGACGGCAAGGTCGAAATCGCCGGGCCGGTGTCCGGCTTCGGCAATCACGTGCGCATCCAGCACAAGGGCTACGAGACGTCCTATTCCCACCTCTCCGAGATCCCGGCCGCGATCAAGCCCGGCGCGGAGGTCACCCAGGGCGAGATCATCGCGCTGTCCGGCAACACCGGCCTCTCGACCGGGCCGCATCTGCATTTCGAATTTTATCTCAACGGTTCGGCGGTCGATCCGATGCCGCACATGGGCACGGAGGTGCAGAGCTCAGCCGGCGCGTTGGCGAGCGGCGGCGCAACGGTCCCGGCGCCGCCTGTCTTCGCGTCCGCGCTCAGCGCCGCCGAAATCGCCGCCTTCCCCTTGGCCAAGGCGTCGATCGACGCCGCGCTGGAGGAGGCGACGAAGTAGGTCTTATCCCGCCTCCAAGCGCACGACCGTCCGCTCGTTGGCGCCGCAATCGACGACGATCAGCGAGACATTGTCGCTCGCGCCGCGCTGGAAGGTCAGCGCGAGTAGATCGTCGCAAGCCTTCTGCGGATCGTCGGCGGCGAGCAGCGTCGCGATTTCCGCGTCATCGACGTGAGCGGTGAGCCCGTCGCTACAGAGGAGGAAGCGGTCGCCCGCATAGGCGGCCCCATCGACCATGTCGAGTTCAGCCTGGTCCGCCCCGCCCAGCGCGCGCGTTACGACGTTGCGGCGCGGCCAGGATTTCGCTTCGTCTTCCTCCAGGACGCCGCGATCGATCAGATCCTGCACTTCGGAATGATCGCGCGAGATCTGCTGGAGGGCGCCGCCCCGCAGCAGATACACACGACTGTCGCCGCACCAGACGCAGGCGTAATGCGCGCCGTAGATCAGTACAGCGACGAGCGTGGCGCCGACGACCGCGCCGCCGTGCGCGCGGGCGAGCGCACGCAATTCATCGTTGACGCGCACGATTCGCGCCTCGAATTCGCCTAGCAGCGCCGCGGCCGATGGCTGGGGTTCGAGCGTCGCCAGGGCGCTCACGACCAGGCCGCTCGCGACGTCCCCGCCGCCGTGTCCGCCCATGCCGTCCGCGACCACCCACAGCCCGATCTCGGGCCGAGCGATGAGGCTGTCTTCATTGAGCGTGCGCACGTTGCCGACGTGGCTGACGCTGGCGGTGCGGGTCACGAAGGCGCCTGTCATGGCCGCCGCCCAGCGGCAGCCGCGAAGTCGCCGGTCAGCATATCGACAAAGCGGGCGGCGGACGGCAGCCCGACAAAGGCGAGCGCGAGCGGCGCGAAGCCCTCGCCGCCGATCGTCCACCAGAACGATTGCGCCGCGAAGGCGTCGCGATGGCCGAAGCGGCGCGCCGCGCGAAAGGCGAGCGACACCTGGCGGTCGATGTCGCGCACGAGGACCCCGCCTTCGGGAAGCTGCTCGATCCCCGACGCGTCGCCCGAGCGCGGCTGC
>DASXGX010000142.1:0-8540 GCA_036488815.1 Roseiarcus sp. | reverse complement strand
AGTCCGAGGTGGTCTCCTCGATCTGCGCCTTGATCTGGGTGATGCGGTCCTCGATGTCTTTCTTCTTGCCACCGCCGTTGACGATTGTGGTGTTTTCCTTGTCGATCATCACCTTCTTGGCTTTGCCGAGCATGGCCAGCGTGACGTTCTCGAGCTTGATGCCGAGATCCTCGCTGATCGCCTGGCCGCCGGTCAGGATGGCGATATCCTGCAGCATGGCCTTGCGGCGATCGCCGAAGCCGGGCGCCTTGACGGCGGCGACTTTCAGGCCGCCGCGCAGCTTGTTGACGACGAGCGTGGCCAGCGCCTCGCCCTCGACGTCCTCGGCCACGATCAGAAGCGGCTTGCCGGTCTGCACCACCGCCTCAAGGAGCGGCAGCAGCTCGTTGAGCGCCGACAGCTTCTTCTCGTTGATGAGGATGTAGGGATCCTCCATCTCCACACGCATCTTGTCGGCGTTGGTGATGAAGTAGGGCGAGATATAGCCGCGGTCGAACTGCATGCCCTCGACGACGTCGAGTTCGGTCTCGAGGCTCTTGGCCTCTTCGACTGTTATCACGCCTTCATTGCCGACTTTCTGCATCGCTTCGGCGATCATCTTGCCGACCGATTTGTCGCCGTTGGCGGAGATCGTGCCGACCTGCGCGATCTCGTCGGACTTGGTGACCTTGCGGCTGTTCTTTTCGAGATCGGCGCGGATCGCCTCGACGGCGAGATCGACGCCGCGCTTGAGATCCATCGGATTGGCGCCGGCTGCGACGGACTTGGCGCCTTCCTTGATGATGGCGTGGGCGAGAACGGTCGCCGTCGTCGTGCCGTCTCCGGCCGCGTCGGATTGTTTCGAGGCCACTTCGCGCACCATCTGCGCGCCCATGTTCTCGAACTTGTCGGCGAGCTCGATTTCCTTGGCGACGGTGACGCCGTCCTTGGAAATGCGCGGCGCTCCGAAGCTCTTCTCCATGACAACGTTGCGGCCCTTGGGACCGAGTGTCACCCTGACCGCGTTGGCGAGGATGTCCACGCCGCGAAACAGCTTCTCGCGCGCGTCCTGCGAGAATTTGACCTCTTTGGCAGACATATCGTCTCACTCCGTAGACATGAGAGGGAAGTTGAATGTGGCCCCCGAATCAGGCGGCCTTGCGGGAGGACGAGGCGGCGCCTTCAAGCACGCCCATCACGTCGCTCTCCTTCATGATGAGGACCTCCTGGCCGTCGATGACGACTTCGGAGCCCGACCATTTGCCGAACAGGATGTGGTCGCCGACCTTGAGCTCCAGCGCGACGATCTTGCCGCTCTCGTCGCGCCCTCCGGGGCCGACGGCGAGCACTTCGCCCTCCTGAGGCTTCTCCTTCGCGGTGTCGGGAATGATGATCCCGCCCTTGGTTTTCTCCTCGGCGTCGATGCGCTTGACCACCACGCGATCGTGCAGCGGGCGAAACTTCATAAGTTCCTCCTCTTCTTGAGCGTTTCTATCCCCACCCGAGGGCGCGCGCCCAGGGAACCTTGAGTTGGGTTGCCGACTTTGGCTGTTCAAGAGCCAGTCGGAGAAAAATAGCACTCCCCGCAAGTGAGTGCTAACACAATGAAATAGCTGAGTAATCTCAAATTTCCCCTTGCGACGAGGCGCCGGACTCGCCACCATGGCGGGGCTTCGATGCAGAGGAAGGGCGCCATGGCTTCACTGGAGTTTCGCCGCCAGCTCGAAGGTTTCGGGCTGACCACCGCCAACATCTTCTACCGCATGCCGGACCATCCGGCGCTGTTGCAGAACTACATCTGGCAGCGGCACGACCTCCACCCGCACTTCCCCGAACTGAGGAAATTCCTCGACTTCTGGACGCGCGAGCTGGACGGCGTGCTCCACTCGGTCGTGGTGGCGCATGCGAGCCTGATCCGGCCGGCGGAATACCGAGCCGTGGACGGCGAGTTCCGCCTCAACTGAAGCTCGTCTTGAGGCCTTGGAAGGCGGCGAGCGCGCGGCGTCGCGCCTCGCCGTGATCGACGATTGGAGTCGGGTAATCGCGGCCGAGCGCGACGCCGGCTTCGGCCAGTTCATTGGCGCTCGCTCGCCACGGCTGGTGGATCAGCCGGTCGGGCAGCCGCGCGAGTTCCGGAACCCAACGACGCACATAGACGCCGGCGGGGTCGAATTTTTCCCCCTGCAAAACGGGATTGAATATGCGGAAATAGGGCGCAGCGTCAACGCCGCAGCCGGCGACCCACTGCCAGCTCGCCGAATTGTTGGCGAGATCCGCGTCGACCAGCGTATCCCAGAACCACCGCGCGCCGAGCCGCCAATCGAGCAACAGGTCCTTGATGAGGAAAGAAGCGACGATCATGCGCGCCCGGTTGTGCATCCACCCTGTCGCCCACAGTTCGCGCATGGCCGCATCGACGATCGGGTAGCCCGTCCGGCCCCGCCGCCACGCCGTCAGCGCAGCGGCGTCGTCCGCCCACGGAAAATCGGCGAATTCCGCACGCATCGGCTGCGTTGGCAGCGCAGGAAAGTGAGAAAGCAGGTGGTAGGAGAATTCCCGCCAGGCGATCTCCGAGAGGAAGGTCTCGACACCCGGGGCCGCCGGACTTGACCCCGCCGCAAGCGCGCTGTGCGTCACAGCCCGCCAGACCTGCCGAGGGCCGATTTCGCCGAAGTGGAGATGGGACGACAGCCTCGACGTCCCCGCGGCGCCCGGCTGGTCGCGACGGCTGGCATAATCGAGCGCCGCGCCCTGAGCGAACTCGGCGAGACGCGCCTGAGCGGCGACCTCGCCAGGCGTCCAAGTGGCGCGCAGCCCGCCGGCCCAATCCGGCGCGCTCTGCCGCAGCCGCCATGATAAGAGCGGCTCGCTCTCGGGACAGACCGTTGGGCCTGGAATGCGGCTTGGCGCCGGCGCCGGCTCGGCGACCTCCCGGGCTCTGAGCGCCTTCCAGAACGGCGTGAACACGCGATAGGCTTCGCCTGTCCCCGGTCGCAGATCCCAGGGCTCAGCGAGCAGGGACGCATTGAAGCTGCGCGCCTCGATGCCGCGGCTCTTCAGCGCGCTCTTGAGCCGCTCGCTGCGCGCCATCGCCCAGGGCTCGTAGCGCCGGTTCCAATAGACGGCGTCGGCGCCGGTCTCGGCGAGGAGGCCCCCGATGACGCTCTCAGCGGGACCGCGACGCAGGACGAGCGCGCTTCCGATCCGGCGCAGGCTTTCGTCCAGCGCCGCAAGCGAGCCCTCGAGCCACCAGCGCGAGGCGCCGCCGGGCGCCCATTCGCCTGCATCGGCGTCATCGAGAATGAAGACGGGAATGACCGCGCCGCCCCGCGCAACTGCGTTCGAGAGGGCCGGATTGTCGGCGAGCCGCAAATCCCGCCCGAACCAAAGCAAGGTGAGCATCGCAACGCTCCGGCGCGCCCGCTTCGTCACCCTGATAACAAGCGGCCTCCAGATTGTTTCCATGGGGCTCGATGACGAAGGGCATGGCGCCCAGCGCCGCGGCCGCCGGAGCGCAGCGGTGCGCCACCGCCGCCAACTCTCTTGTTTCCTTACCCAATTCTCCCTCCAAGCTGCGCCGATCCGGCTGGACTTGCCAGCATCCTCCGCCTGGACCATCTACTGGCGCTATGACCCGCCGCCCCTCACGTAGCCAAGCGCCCAAAGCCCAGGTCTCAAACCCGCCCCGTCGCCGACCGGGCTGAGGCCATGCGCTTCGTTCTGAGGCGATGCCTCGGCGCGCCGCCGACGCTGGCGGGGGTCCTGGTCGTCGCCTTCCTCATCACCCATTGGCTGCCGGGCGATCCGGCGGTCCTCTTCGCCTCCAATCCGTCGGCGGACGCCGGCGCAATCGCAGCGATCCACGAGAAACTCGGTCTCGACCTGCCGCTTTGGCGCCAGTTCCTGATCTATGTCGGCGCCGTCGCCCATGGCGATCTCGGCCAGTCGGTCGTCACGGGCCAGCCGGTTGCGCGCGATCTGGCGCGGTTGCTGCCCGCCTCGCTGGAACTGACGCTCTCCGCCTTCGCGCTTGCGATTGGCCTCGCGCTGCCGCTCGGCGTCGCGGCGGCGCTGCGACCCGGCTCCCTGATCAATCATCTCTGCCGCCTCGTCAGTACGGCGGCGGCGGCGTTGCCGACCTTCGTCACCGGGCTCGTGCTGATCGCCGTCTTCTATGTTTTGCTCGGCGTCGCTCCCGAGCCGATCGGGCGCCTCGACGCCTTCGCCGTCGCGCCGCCCGCCATCACGGGGTTTTTGACGATCGATGCGCTGCTCGCGCGCGACCCGTCAGCCTTCGTCATGGCGGCGGCGCATCTGGCGCTGCCGGCGCTCACCATGGCGCTGTTCGCGCTGGCTCCGCTCGCGCGCACGATCCGCGCGGCGATGATCGGCGCACTCAACGCGGATTTCATCGCCGCCGCACGGGCCAACGGCCTCGCCTGGCGCACCGTCGTTTTCACCTATGCGTTTCGCAATGCAATGCTGCCGGTGGTCACGACGCTCGGCATGACCTTCTCGTACATGCTCGGCGCCAATGTGCTGGTGGAGAAGGTGTTCGCCTGGCCCGGCGTCGGCTCCTACGCGCTCGACGCGCTGATCGGGTTGGACTACGCGCCGGTGCAGGGCTTCATGCTGCTGATGGCGGCGATCTTCGTCGCGGTGAACCTTCTCGTCGACATTGTCTATGGCCTCGTCGATCCGCGCGCCGGATTCGAAGCCGATGCGTGAGCGCAACGCCAGCAATCTCGCGGCGCTCGGACTGCCCGCCCTATTGCTGCTCTGCGCCTTGCTCGGCCCGTGGATCGCGCCCTACGATCCGAACGCCAGCAACGCCGCGATCGCCCTGCAGCCGCCCTCAGCGGCGCACTGGTTCGGCGCCGACCAGCTCGGGCGCGACATTCTCTCGCGGGTGATCGTCGCGACGCGGCTCGATCTCGTCATCGCCTTCAGCGCGGTCGCCCTCTCCGGCGTCGTCGGCTCGGTCGTCGGCGCGGCGATCGGCTATTTCCGCGGCTTTGCGGACGGCGCGGTAAGCCGCCTCGCCGACGTGCTGATGGCCTTTCCGCTGTTCGCCCTCGCGATGGCGAGCGTCGCGGCGTTCGGCAATTCGGTCGCAAACGTCATCGTCGTGACGGCGATCGTCAACCTGCCTTTCTACATCCGCCTCGCGCGGGCCGAAACGAACATCCGCCGCGACGTCGGTTACGTCGAAGCCGCCCGCGTCGGCGGCTCGAGTCACGGGCGCATTCTCTTCGTATTCCTCCTGCCGAACATTCTGTCGCCGCTCGTGGTGCAAGCCTCGATCAATCTCGGCTGGGCCGTGCTCAACGCAGCGGGGCTCTCCTTCATCGGCCTCGGCGTGCGCGCGCCGACGCCGGAATGGGGCGTGATGGTCTCCGACGGGGCGCAGTTCATCAGCTCCGGCCAATGGTGGGTCGCGCTGTTTCCGGGCCTCGCACTGATGCTCGCAGCGCTCGGCTTCAACTTGCTCGGCGACGCCCTGAGGGACATCGTCGACATCAGGAGCCGCTGGTGAGCGCGCTGCTTAAGGTGACCAACCTTTCGCTGGAGTTCTGCACCCGCTCAGGCGCCGTGCGCGCCTTGGACTCGGTCGGCTTCGAAGCACGCGAAGGCGAAATCCTCGGCCTCGTCGGCGAAAGCGGATGCGGCAAGACCGCTACCGCGCATGCGATTCTCGGCCTCCTCGGCGCGAGCGCGCGCGTGACGTCGGGAAGTGCGGAATTCCTCGGCCGTGACCTGCTGCGTCTGAAGCCGGCGGAACTCGACTCCATTCGCGGCCGCGACGCTGCGATCGTATTCCAGAGCGCCAGCGCCGCGCTCAATCCCGTGCGCAGCGTCGGCGCGCAAATCGCCGACGTCGTCGCGCGTCATACGCCTGCACCAGCAAGCGTCGTCCGCGAGAAAGCGCTCGACGCGATGCGCGCCATGCGGATCGCCGATCCCGAGCGGCGCAGCCGCGCGTTCCCGCACGAATTGTCGGGCGGGATGCGCCAGCGCGTCGGCATCGCCATCGCGCTCGCTTGCACGCCGCGACTGCTGATCGCTGACGAGCCGACGACTGGCCTCGACGTGACAACGCAGGCGGCTGTCATGGACTTGATCCACGCGATGACGCGCGAGCGCGGCCTCGGCGTCGTGCTGATCACCCACGATCTCGCTTTGGCCTCGCGCACCTGCGACCGGATTGTCGTGATGCACGCGGGCCAGATCGTCGAGACGGCGCCGCGCGAAGGCTTTTTCACCGGCCCGCGCCATCCCTACTCTGTCGGGCTATTGCGCAGCGCGCCGGCCAACGCCGCCAGTCTCGACGATCTCAAGCCGATCGAGGGCGTGGCGCCCGATCTCTCGCGCGCCGATCTGCCGCATTGCCGCTTCAGCGAGCGTTGCGCACGCCGTGCGGCGGTCTGCGACGCCGGCCCCCTGCCCCGCGAAGCAATTGGACCGGATCACATCGTCTCGTGCTGGAGGCCGATGTGAGGCCGGTGCTGGAGGCCTCGGGCCTCGTCAAGACCTTTCGGGCCGGACGCGGCCGGTTCCATGCGGTCGACGGCGTCGACATTTCGATCGCGCGCGGGGAGGCTGTCGGCCTCGTTGGCGAATCGGGCTGTGGCAAGTCGACTCTGGCGCGCCTCCTCGCGCGCCTGCTCGACTTCGATCGCGGCGAATTGCGGCTCGACGGCGCGTCGATCGGGCGGACCTCGGTCGGACGTTTCGCCGCGTCGCCGCAGCGCGCGCATGTCCAAATGGCGTTCCAGGACCCGACGGCGAGCCTCAATCCCCGCTTCACGACGTTTGAGGCGATCGCCGACCCGGTGCGCGTGTTGCTACGCCCCAAAGACCGCGCGGCGCTTGAAGCGCGCGTCTTCGCAGCGGCGGAACAGGTCGGCCTCAGCCGCGCGACGCTGCCGCGCTTTCCCCACCAACTCTCCGGCGGCGAGAAGGCGCGCGTCGGCCTCGCGCGAGCCATGGCGATGCAGCCGAAGTTGCTGATCCTGGACGAGCCGACCTCGGCGCTCGACGTCTCGGTACAGGCGATCGTGCTCAAGCTGCTCGGCAAGCTGAGGCGTGAGGCTGGCGTCGCGCTGCTCCTGGTGAGCCACGATCTCCACGCCGTGCGCCTGCTGTGCGACCGCGTGCTGGTGATGTACGCCGGTCAGATCGTCGAAACGGGTCCGGCCGAGGCCGTGTTCGCTGCCCCGCGCCATCCCTATACGCGCGCGCTCGTCTCGGCGATGCCGCGCATCGGCGTGCGCGACGAAGGCGAGCGGCTCGACGGCGAGCCGCGGAGCCTTATCGATCCGGACCCGCGCAGCTGCCGCTTCCTTGGGCGCTGCCCCATCGAGCGCGCCCCATGCGCAACCGGTCCGCCGCCTCTGCGCGCGCTCGAAACGGGACGAGAAGCGCGTTGCCACTTCCCGCTGGGCGGCTCCTCCTAGCGCCTTCTGCATTGTGGTGGACGCGCCGAGCAGCTCTTTTCGTCATGCCCGGCCTTGTCCCGCGCGCCCACGCCGGGCCGACGATTCTAACGTCATAGGCTCTATGTGACGGCGCCGCGTGGGTGGCCGGGACAAGCCCGGCCATGACGGTGTGCATCAACGCATTTGCAAATGGCTCCAGCCTCACGCCCGCTTCAGCGTGCGCAGCTGGAGCTGGCGATGGAAGAGATATTCGTAGCCCTCGACGCTTCGTTGCATGCCTGTGTCGAGCGTCGGCTGCCAGAGCAGGATGATCGGCACGTCCTGTTTGGCGAGCGTGATCATGCGCTTGACGTCGCTCTCATAGGCGGCCTTGTCCGTTTCGAAGCGCGTCCGCTCGACCAATGCGGCAAATTCCGGGTTCGCGTAGCTGCCGAAATTCCAGCGCGTCGCGCCATTGTAGAAGATACGGAAAAAATAATCGGGGTCGGCGAGGAAGGCGATCGACGCTTCGAAGAAGAAGGGAACCTGCTTGTTCTGAAGCAGCGTGCCGAGCTGGCCCGCCGGCGCCTTGTCGATCGTCACCTTCACGCCGATCTTGCCCAGCGCCTCTTGAAGGAGCAGCGCGACCGGTTCGGCGATCTCCGCGTTCGACAATTCATAGGAGAAGGTCGTCTCGAAGCCCTGTGCAAGGCCCGCCTCGGCGAGCAGCGCCTTCGCCTTGTCGGGATCGGTGACGTAACCAAGCGGCTGCGGAAATTCGATGCTCTCGGGCGCGCCGCGCGAGCCGCCGAACAGCGGCGTGCCGCGCTTGAACAGCGCCGCCTCGAACATCGCTTCGTACGGCAGCGCATAGGCGATCGCCTGGCGCACCTTCACATTGTCGAACGGCTTGATTTGCGTGTTCATGCCGATGAACTGAAACGCGCCGGCCATCGGCGCGCCGACGATCCTCAGCTTCGGGTCGCCCGCGAGGCTGACGACGTCCTGCGGCGGCAGATCCTGCACGAGATCGGCGTCACCCTTCTCCAGCGCGTTGCGGCGCGTTTGCGCGGCCGGCGCAATTTGCCACAGCACGCGCTTGAAGCCGGGCGCCGGCCCGCTCTTCCAGCCGTCGAAGCGGGA
>DASXGX010000120.1:0-24731 GCA_036488815.1 Roseiarcus sp. | reverse complement strand
GACACCTACGAGGCCGCCAAGACCTTCGTCGCCCGGCTCGGCAAGACCGCGACGATGTCGGAGGATTTCCCGGCCTTCATCGTCAACCGCATCCTGCTGCCGATGATCAACGAGGCGATCTATACGCTCTACGAGGGCGTCGGGTCGGTCGAATCGATCGACACCGCGATGCGCCTGGGCGCCAACCATCCGATGGGCCCGCTCCAGCTCGCCGATTTCATCGGCCTGGACACCTGCCTCTCCGTGATGCAGGTGCTGCACGAAGGCCTCGCGGATTCGAAATACCGCCCCTGTCCGCTGCTGGTGAAATATGTCGAGGCCGGCTGGCTCGGCCGTAAGACGCAGCGCGGTTTCTACGACTACCGCGGCGAGCATCCCGTCCCGACGCGCTGATGCCGCCAGAGGCCGGGTGGGAGCTACGCAACGCGACGGCTGACGACGTCGACATGATCCGCGAACTCGTCCGCTCCGCCTACGCGAAATGGGTTCCCGTCATCGGACGCGAGCCGCTGCCGATGCGGGCCGATTACGAGCGGGCGGTTCAGGAGCATCAGATCGATCTGGCGTTCGTGGACGGGCGTTTGGTCGGCCTGATCGAGATGATATTGCGGGACTATCATCTCTGGATTGAAAACCTCGCCGTCCGGCCGCAGGAGCAGGGCAAAGGCTTCGGCCGTCGCCTGCTGGCCCACGCCGAACGCAGGGCGATCGAGGCGGGACGCGTCGAAACGCGGCTGCTCACGAACGCCGAGTTCAAGGACAATGTCGCTCTTTACGAAAAGAGCGGATACCGCGTTGTCAGCCGCGAGCCGTTCATGGACGGGACGACCGTCTACATGAGCAAGAGGCTGAGCGTTCGCTGAATCCCGGAAATGCTCGCGCTGTGCTGGAGCGCGTCGCTTATTGGTCGAACCAGCTCTACAGGCGGCCCCTGTCATGCCCGCGAACGCGGGCATCCAGGAGTCAAAGGACGAAGGCCTGCGGCGATTGTCTGGACCCTCGCTTTCGCGAGGGTGACAGCAGCCGCGCGTCTACCAAAAAGCAAAACGCGCTAAGCGAGCCTAATCTTCGTTCCGCGCGAAGAGATCCGGCCTGCGCTCTTTGGTGATCCGCTCGGCCTCCTGCCGGCGCCACTTCTCGATCGCCTTGTGATCGCCCGACAGCAGAACCTCAGGAATGACGCGCCCCTCCCATTCGCGCGGGCGGGTGTAATGAGGATATTCGAGCAGGCCGGCCTCGAAACTCTCTTGATCCCCGGATTCCGGCTTCCCCATTACGCCCGGAATCAGGCGCACGCAGGCGTCGAGCACGGCGAGCGCGGCGATCTCGCCGCCGGAGAGGACGTAGTCGCCGATCGACACTTCGATCAGGCCGCGCGCGGCGATCACGCGCTCGTCGACGCCCTCGAAGCGCGGACAGACGATCACGAGGCCGGGCCCCGCAGCCCATTGGCGTGCCTGCGCTTGCGTCAGCGGGGCACCGCGCGGGCTCATGATGAGGCAGGGGCGCGGATCGCCGGCAGGCGCCGCGGCGTCGAGGCTTGCCGCCAGAACATCGGCGCGCATGACCATGCCGGGGCCGCCCCCCGCGGGCGTGTCGTCAACGGCGCGATGGCGCCCGAGGCCGTGTTCGCGGATGTCCCGCGTCTCCAGCGCCCACAGACCGCGTGCGAGGCCGTCGCCAGCCAGGGACTGGCCGAGCGGCCCTGGGAACATCTGCGGGAACAGGGTGAGGATGGTGCAGGCGAACATCGTCTTGGGTCTCGCATGCGCCGCCTTCTGGCGCCCCCAGTCATGCCCGCGAAAGCGGGCATCCAGGAGTCAAAGGACGAAGGCCGGCGGTGGTTGCCTGGACCCCCGCTTTCGCGGGGGTGACAACGGCTGCTGGCCCGGCCATGACGTGATGGCCTTCAGCTCAGCGCGACGCGATAGCTCGCCTCGGTCTTGGCGGCGATTTCTTCGAGGCTGACGCCCGGTGCAAGCTGCACCAGCGCCATGCCGGCCGAGCCGTGCTTGTCGATCGTGAAGACGCCGAGGTCGGTGATCACGAGGTCGACGACGCGGCGCCCGGTCAGCGGCAGCGAGCAGTTGTGCAAGAGCTTGGCGCCGTCCTTGGCCGCATGCTCCATCACGACGACGATGCGCTTGACGCCGGCGACGAGATCCATCGCGCCGCCCATGCCCTTGATCATCTTGCCGGGGATCATCCAGTTGGCGAGATCGCCGGTCTCGGAGACCTGCATCGCGCCGAGGATGGCGAGATCGATGTGGCCGCCGCGGATCATCGCGAAGGAATCCGCGCTCGAGAAGAAGCTCGTCGTCGGCAGCACCGTCACGGTCTGCTTGCCGGCGTTGATCAGGTCGGCGTCCTCTTCGCCTTCGAAGGGGAACGGCCCCATGCCGAGCATGCCGTTCTCGCTCTGCAGCTTCACGTCGATCCCCTCGGGGATGTAGTTCGACACCAGCGTCGGAATGCCGATGCCGAGGTTCACGTAGAAGCCGTCTTGCAGCTCCTTGGCGGCGCGCGCCGCCATCTCATCGCGTGTCCAGGCCATTGTTCGCTTCTCCGAATGCGCGCGGCGAAAAAGTGGGTGCCGGTTTTTCGTCAGACGCGCGCGATAATTTTAGGAATCGAAACCGGGCGTTCGCCCGGTCGAGAGGTCAGGCGGCGACCCGCGGCCGCGTCGTGCGCTTCTCGATGCGCTTTTCGCCGGCCGGGACGTGGACGATCCGGTGCACATAAATGCCGGGGGTGATGATGTGGTCGGGGTTGATCTCGCCGGGCTCGACGAGGTTTTCGACCTCGACGATCGTCACCTTGGCGGCGGTCGCCATGTTCGGATTGAAGTTGCGCGCCGTCTTCCGGTAGACGAGGTTGCCTTCCGTATCGGCCTTCCAGGCGTGGACGATGGCGATGTCGGCGAAAATGCCGCGCTCCATCACATATTCCTCGCCGTCGAACACGCGCACTTCCTTGCCCTCTGCGACGACGGTGCCGACGCCGGTGCGGGTGAAGAAGGCGGGAATGCCGGCGCCGCCGGCGCGGATGCGCTCGGCGAGCGTCCCCTGGGGATTGAATTCGAGCTCCAGCTGGCCGGAGAGATACTGTTCAGCGAACAGCTTGTTCTCGCCGACGTAGGACGAGATCATCTTCTTGATCTGCCGCGTCTCGAGCAGCAGGCCGAGGCCGGCGCCGTCGATGCCCGCATTGTTGGAGACGAACGTCAGGTCCTTGGCGCCGGACTTGCGGATCGCGGCGATCAGCGCGTCGGGCGAGCCGCAGAGGCCGAAGCCGCCGGACATCAACGTCATCCCGTCTTTGATGACGCCCGCCAGGGCGTCGTCTGCATTAGCGAAGACTTTTTTCATCGTCAGCATCCCCGAAGATGTGTCTAACTAACCGCGACGGCTCGCCGCGGCAAGACTTGGCTTCGAGGGCTCAGGAGCGCACACCGCCCCCTTCGCGCCGCCAGGCCCAGACCAGCGCGCCCAGCAAAGCGGCGAGGCCGAGAAATCCGGCCGCCAGCGGCGTCTGGGCGACGCCGACGAGTTGGCTCGCCCCGGTGCGCTTCACGCCGATGTAATCGGCGCCGGCGTAGCTCGGCGACTCGTGCATGGCGATGAGGCGTGGCACGTCGACGGGATCGTTCGCCGCGCGCGCGAGCCGGCGCACGCTGCCCCCCGTCGCTTCGGCGAGCGGGCGCAGTTTCTCGAGCGTCGAGACGACTTCTTGGAATTCGAGCGGATTGTCGGGGCCGACGACCGCGAGCGCGACATGCTGGCCGTCAGTGGCGCGATAGAGGCCATCCTGGTCGACCGAGAGCGTCGCGCGGGAGAGTCCCGGGGCGACGCTGACGAGTTGGACGGTCGTGGTCGCGCCGTCGGGGCCGGTCACCGTCGCCTGGGGAACCTCGCCCTTCACGCTCTGGCGCTCGATCGTGAGGTCGTGGCCTTTGGCGCGGGCGCGCAGCGCCTCTTCTTCGAGCTCGGGCTCCTTCATCAGCCAGTGCGCCAGCCGGCGCAGCAGGTCGAGATGCGGGCCGCCGCCGTCGTAGCCGCGCGCCCACAGCCACATCTGATCGCTCAGCAGCAACGCGACCCGCCCCTTGTCGACGCGCGAGAGCACCAGCAGCGGCGAGTTCCCGACGCCCTGCATGACGGCGGAGCCGCTCGTCACCTCGCCGCCGATCTGGCGGAACCAGCGCCCCCAGGAAGGCGGCGACGTGTCGCCCCCGGCAAGGCCGCGCGTGACGGGATGCTTGGCGCCGTCGGGCGAGATTTCTGCGCGGAAAGGCTGGTCGAATTCCTCGCCGGTCGGCCGCGCTGGCGAGATTTCTCCCAGCGGCGTGTCGAACAGGCCCTCCGGCGTACCGAAGGCCGGCCCTTCCGCCATCAGCAGCGCGCCGCCCTCGCGCACGTATTTGACGATGTTGTCGAGATAGAAGCGCGGCAGGATCGCCTGGCTGGAGTAGCGGTCGAAGATGATGAGGTCGAAATCCTTGATCTTGCGGCCGAACAGGTCCTGCACCGGGAAGGCGATCAGCGACAATTCGTTGATCGGCGTGCCGTCGGTCGATTTCTCCGGCGGGCGCAGAATGGTGAAATGCACCAGATCGACGTTGGCGTCGGACTTGAGCAGGTTGCGCCACATGCGCTCGCCCTGATGCGGCTCGCCCGACACCAGCAGCACGCGCAGCTTGTCGCGCACGCCGTCGATGGTGACGACGGCCTTGCCGTTGCGCGTCGTCAGCTCGTCCTTGATCGGCGCGACATCGAGTTCGACGACGTTGGGCCCGGCGTGGTCGACGGGGACCTTGATCGGCATCGCCTCGCCGACCGGGACCGCCATCTTCGCGATCGTTTCGCCGTCGCGGCGAACCGTGAGTTCCGCCGGCTCGTTCGTCGCGCCGGAATCGACGATACGGGCGACGATCGTCTGATCCTTGCCGACGATGCCGAAGCGCGGCGCTTCGACGAGCTCGATGCGCCGGTTGCGCTCGCCCTCATGTCCCGTGACGAGGACGTGTAGCGGGGCGTCGAAACCGAGCCCCTGAAGGGAGCTTGGAATATCGTGCGGCAGGCCGTCCGTCACCAGGATCGCGCCGCCGACCCGGTCGGGCGGCGTGTCGCTCAGCGCCGAGTGAAGCGCTGCGAAAAGCCGCGTGCCCTGGTTGTCGGGGTCGCCGCGCGCCGTCTCGACGAAATGCGGCTCCACATTGCCGAGGGCGGCGAGCCGCTTTTCGATCTCGGCTCGCGCTTCGGCGGTCTGCCGCGGCCGTTCGGCGATCTGGTTGGAGCCCGACCGATCGATGACGACGGCGACGACATCCTTGAGCGGGCGCCGGTCCTCGCGCATCAGGGAGGGATCGAGCAGGCCGGCGAGCAGCAAAGCGAAGGCGAGCGCACGCACCAGCGCGCCGCGCGGACGCCGCCAGAGCGTCACCCCGATCAGCGCGACCGCCGCGACCGCCAACGCCTCGAGAACGGGCAGCGGCAACAGCGGCGAGAAAGCGATCGACCAGTCGTTCAATGCGAAAGCCTCTCCAAGAGGTCCTTGGCGTGGACCTGGTCAGCCTTGTAGTTGCCGGTCAGCGTGTACATCACGAGATTGACCCCGCCGCGCAGCGCCATCTCCTGCTGGCGCGGGCCGCCGGGAATGAGGGGATAGAGCGGCTGGCCGTTCGCATCGACCGCCCAGGCCGCCGCGAGATCGTTGGAGGTAATGACGATCGGCGAGACGCTGTCGCCAGCGCGCGCGGGGCGCGGCGCCCGGTCATTGGGATCGGGCGGCGGCAGCGCCTCGACCCAGGTCACGCCGCTGTCAGTGCGGCCGACGAAGCGATCGATCAGATAGAACGTCTTGGTGATGACGTGGTCGCGCGGCACCGGCTCGAGCTCGGGAACGTCGACGCCGGCGAGCAGCGTCTGCAGCCAGGCGCCTTCCGGCGTCGGCGGGCCACCGGCGCGCGCGGTCAAGGCGTCGCGCGTGTCGAAGATGACGGTGCCGCCATTCTTCATGAAGGCGGAGATGCGAGCGACGGCCTTTTGCCCGGGCTGCGGCCGGTTGGCGACGATCGGCCAATAGATCAGCGGGTAGAAGCTGAGTTCGTCGCGCGCCGGATCGAGCGCGATCGGGTCGGCGACTTCCGCCGACGTGCGCTGGTCGAGCACACGGCCGAGGTTCTCGAGCCCGAGACGGGAGGTCTCGTCCACCGTGGGGTCGCCCGTGACGATATAGGCGAGGTGAGTCGCGCGGGCCGATTGCGCGTCGCGGTCCGAAGGAACCGCTTCGTCGGCGAAGGCGCGCGGACCGGCGAGCGTCGCGCCGGCGAGCGCGCCCACCAGCAGCATCGCGGCGGCGGGCCCCAGATAGCGCGGCGCGCGGCCGAGCCAGAGGTTGGCGAGCCCGTCAACGAGGAAACCGATGAACGCGGCGAGCAGCAGCCAGGGCTTCAGATCGATCGGCGCGGCGACGTCGAGCCCGGCGGCGGTCACCGGAAGTCCCGCGTAGTCCGCCCTCGCCAGCGTTTCGCCGGGCGCCATCGCATTGACGGCTTCGAGCGCATCGGCGGCGCCGTAGAAACCGGGCGGATGGGCGGCGTCGCCGGGCCCCGAGAAGTTGTCGCCGATCGGCGCGGCGGTCGCCGGCGGGGCGCCAAGAACGCCGAATCCGTCGAGCGTGCGATACGGCGCGCGCGTCGCTTGCGTTTCAGCTTTCGTCGTGGCGGCCTCGGTATCGGCCGGCGCTGCGCCGGCGCGCGCGACGATGCGGCGAAGCATTTCGACGAACAGTCCGGAGAGCGGCAGGTTCGACCAGGTCGTGTCGGCGGTCACATGGAAGAGCACGATCAGCCCCTTGCCGCGCGGCGCCGCGGTGACGAGCGGCGTCCCGTCGGCGAGGCGCGCCCAGGTCTTGCCGGCGAGCCCCGGTTCGGGCTCGGCGAGCACCTGGCGCGAGACGGTCACCTCGTCAGGCGCGGCGAGGCCGAGGAACGGGCTGTCCTTGTCGAACGGGGCGATGTGCTTGGGCGTTTCCCAGGAGAGCGCGCCGCCGAGCGTGCGGCCGCCGCGCCGCAGCACCGTCGGCGTCAGGTCGTCGTCGCCAGCGGCAAGGCGCGTCCCGGCGAACCGCAGCAGCACGCCGCCGGATTCGACGAAATCGAGCAGCTTTTCGTGCGCCGGGCCCGGCGGCACGCTCATGTCCGCCAATACCATCACCGACGGCTTCTCGGCGAGCAGGGAGAGGATCGGATCGCTCGAAGCGTCGCGCCACTCGCGCAACTCCGCGTAGGGCGCAAGCGCGCGCCGGATGTAATAGACCGGCGACAGCAGAGGCTGCGCGACGTCGGCGCTGGAGCCCGAGAGGATCGCGACGCGCCGGCGCTTTTCGCGCTCGTCCATCAGCCACACGGCGCCGGCTGAATTCTCGTCGCCGACGACGACGCGAGACACCTGGTTGCGCAGCTCGACCGGCAGATCGAAATTGGCGACGGCGGCCTTGTTGGCGCCGAAGGCGAATGGCGCTTCGCCGATCGAGCGGCCCTGCGCGTCGAGCGCGCGGGCGACGCCTGCGCCGCGTGCGTCCGTCCCCGTCCGAGTCAAATGCGCCGTGAGCGCCCCGGAGAGGTTTTCGACGCTGGAAATGGCGAGCGGCGTCGAGCGATCGACG
This sequence comes from Roseiarcus sp., assembly GCA_036488815.1. GTDB lineage: Bacteria > Pseudomonadota > Alphaproteobacteria > Rhizobiales > Beijerinckiaceae > Roseiarcus. Next base: position 17,063 of record DASXGX010000120.1, on the reverse strand, counting down.
ACGACGGAGACGGTGTGACCGGCCGCCACCGCCGAGAGCGCGCGCGCAAAGGCGCCGGCGCCGCCGCGCTCGATCCCGTCGGCGATCCACACGATCTCGGCGTGCGGATTGGCTTGCAGAAAACGCGTAATGGCGGGCAGCGTCGCTTGTCGCTCAGGCGCGTAGGCGACCGGCTGAAGCGCGCGCAGCTTCTCTTCGATGCGCGGTCCCGCGAGCGGCGAGATGTCGAGGCCGCCCTGCGACATCGGGACGATCGCCGCGAGCCGGCCCGCCTCGGTCGCCGCCCGCAGCCGGTCGTGCGCGAAGGTCAAACGCCGCTCCCAAGCCGGCGCGGCCGGCCAACCGTCGTCGATCAGCACAAGCAGCGGGCCGGAATTGTCCGTCCCCGCTTGGACGAGGTTCCACATCGGGCCTGCCATCGCGAGGATGACGAGCGCCGCGATCGCAATGCGCAGCGCCAGCAGCGGCCAAGGGGTCTTGGCGGGGGTCGCATCGCGCGGGTCGATGCCAAGCAGCAGCCGCAGCGGCGGAAACACGGCTTGGCGCGGTCGCGGCGGGGTGATCCTCAGGAACAGGTACAGCGCCGCCAGCAGGGCGAGCGCGGCGAGAACGGCCGGTGCGGCGAAGGCGATCGGCAGGCCGAGCATGTCAGGCGCCTCCCGCCGTCGCGAGTTCGGGGCCTGCGAGCCGCGCGCGCAGAGCGAGCAAGGCTTGCGCGGCGGAGTGGTCGGTCCGATGCAGCGCAAAGTCCCAGCCGCGCCCGGCGCAGATGGCGCGCACCGCCTCGCGGTGATCGGCGAGCCGCTTCAGGTACACCTCGCGCAGGCTCTGCGCGCGCGGCGCCCGCAGCCGCGTCGACCCGCCCGCCTCGAGGAATTCGGTGTGGCCGGTGAACGGAAAGGTGTCTTCGATCGGGTCGGAAATCATCAAAACCTGGCCTTCCGCGCCGTGACCGGCGAGCGCGCGGATCACGCGCGCGATGTCTTCCGTCTCGGCGAGGAAGTCGCCGATCAGCACGACCTTCGAACGCGTGCGCACCGGCTCGACGGACGGCAAATTTGCGCGCGAAGCGCCGCGCAGCTTTTCGTCGGCGGCGATCGCCTCGGCGAAGCGCTCGATGACGGCGCGGTTCGCGATCGGGCGCGTCAGGCCGATGAAGCCGGCGCGTTCGCCGCCGCGCACCGCGAGGTCGGCCAGCGCCAAGGCGAGCACCGCGGCGCGGTCGACCTTGGAGGTCGCCGCGAGATCGGACGCGAAGGCCATCGAGGCGGTGCGGTCGAACCAGATCCAGACTGTATGCGAGGCTTCCCATTCGCGCTCGCGCACGAAGGCGTGGTTCTCGCGCGCCGAGCGGCGCCAATCGACCCGCGCCGCGGGCTCGCCGGAGAGAAACGGCCGGAACTGCCAGAAGGTCTCGCCCGGCCCGGCGCGGCGGCGCCCGTGGACGCCGTGCATGAGGCTGTGGGCGACCTGCCGGGCGGCGACGACGAGGCTCGGCAGCCGCGCCGAAAGGGTCGTCGCCTCTTCGCGAATCCGGCGGTCTGACGGGGCGGCGGCCGGCGCCATCGGATCAGCGCAACGTCTTTTCGACGAGGCGAGCGATCACGCCGGAGACCGTTTCGCCCTCCGCGCGCGCCGAATAGGTCAGCGCCATGCGGTGCTTCAGGATCGGCTCGGCGAGCGCGGCGATGTCGTCGCGGGAAGGGGCGAAGCGACCGTCGACCAACGCGCGGGCGCGGCTGGCCAGCATGAGGGCCTGCGCCGCGCGCGGGCCCGGACCCCAGGCGATCGCCTCGGTCAGCGCCGCGTCGCCCTCGCCGGGGCGAGCCGCACGCACGAGATCGAGGATCGCTTCGACGACGTTCTCGCCGATCGGCGCGCGCCGTACGAGGCGCTGCGCCGCGAGCAGTTCGATAGCCGTCATCGCCGGCTTCGCCGGCGCCTCGCTCTCGCCCGTCGTCTCGATGAGGATGCGCCTTTCGGCGGCGCGGTCGGGATAGCCGACGTCGATCTGCATCAGGAAGCGGTCGAGCTGCGCCTCGGGAAGCGGATAGGCGCCTTCCTGCTCCAGCGGATTCTGCGTCGCGAGCACATGGAAGGGCGTCGGCAGATCGTGCCGCGCGCCCGCGACCGTGACATGATGCTCCTGCATCGCCTGAAGCAGCGCCGACTGCGTGCGCGGGCTGGCGCGGTTGATCTCGTCGGCCATCAGCAATTGCGCGAAAATCGGCCCCTTGATGAAGCGGAAGCTGCGGGTGCGGTCGAGCCCTTCCTCCATCACTTCGGCGCCGAGGATGTCGGAGGGCATCAGGTCGGGGGTGAACTGCACGCGCAGCGCATCGAGCCCCATGACGATGCCGAGCGTCTCGACCAGCTTCGTCTTGGCGAGGCCGGGCACGCCGATCAAAAGTCCGTGACCGCCCGCCAGCAAAGTGACCAGCGTGTGCTCGATCACCCGCTCCTGACCGAAGATCACGGCGCCGATCGCTTCGCGCGCGGCGGCGATGCGGGCGAGTGTCGCTTCGGCGGCCTTTACGACGCTGGTGTCAAATTCGGCGACGGACATAGCCTCTCCTTACACGTTTCCCCGTAAAAACAAACGCGTTCGCGTGGCGCGCGCGCTTCCCAAAGGGAAAGCCTCGGCGACCCGATTCCCCTGCGAGCAGTCTCGCACTACATTGGATTTGATGGCGCGTCTGTAAACGCGATGCATGTGAAGGACATTCGACCACAAACAAGCGCGAGATTATGGCGGAACCGAGTGCAAGGACCGCGCCGGACCAGGCGCTGAGCGGGTTGAACGAGGCCGCCGCGGCGCGCAAGCGCGGTCCTGCGCCCGTTCATTTGTGGAATCCGCCCTATTGCGGCGAAATCGACATGCGGATCGCGGCCGACGGGACGTGGTTTTACTGCGGCTCGCCGATCGGCCGCCCGGCGCTGGTCCAGCTCTTCGCCTCGATCCTGCGCAAGGATGAAGACCGCACCGTGCTCGTGACGCCGGTCGAGCGCGTCGGCATCCGTGTCGACGATGCGCCCTTCGTCGGCGTCGAGATGATCGTCGGCGAAGAGGGCGGCGCGCCGAAGCTGACGTTCCGCACCAATGTCGAGGACGTCGTCACCGTCGACGCCGAGCATCCTTTGCGATTCGAGCGCGGCGCGGCGGACGGGATCAAGCCTTATGTGCGCGTGCGCGGTGATCTCTGGGCGCTGGTGAAGCGCGCCCTCTACTACGACCTCATGGCGCTCGGCGTCGTCGAATCCCTGCGCGGCGAGGACTGGTTCGGGGTGCGCTCGTGCGGAACCTTCTTTCCCATCGCCCCCGCCAGCGAGATCGACGGACTTTGAGCCCCGCGCAACCTCTCGATCTCACCCCTGACGCGTTTCGGCGCCTCGCTCGCGAGCGGCTCGCCCAGAGGCTGTCGCAGGAAGCCTTCGTTTCCGAGATCGGCCGCCCGGCGGACGAGCAGGCGATCGCGGCCGCGCGCCCGGCCGCCGTGCTGGCGCCCATCGTCGCGCGGCCGGCGGGACTGACGATGCTGCTAACGCTGCGTTCGTCCAAGCTGCGCGCCCATTCGGGGCAAATAGCCTTTCCCGGGGGGAAGATCGACGAAGGGGAGACGCCCGCCGAGACCGCGCTGCGCGAGGCCCATGAGGAGATCGGCCTCGAGGCGCGTTTCATCGAGCCGCTCGGCTGGCTCGATCCCTATCTGACCGGCACAGGCTATCGCGTCGCCCCGCTGGTCGCGCTCGTCGATCCCGGCTTCACGCTGACGATCAACCCCCACGAAGTCGAGGAAGCCTTCGAGACGCCGCTCGCGTTCTTGATGGACGCCGCCAATCATCGCCTCGAAGAGCGCGTCTGGCAGGGCGTCACGAGAAAGTTCTACGCAATGCCCTACGAAGGGCGGTATATTTGGGGCGCTACCGCCGGCATCGTCCGCAATCTCTATGAGAGGCTGTTCTCCTGATGTGGCGCGCCGCGGCCGAGTCGCTCGGCCTGTTCTTCACGCCGTTCCTGCTCTTCGCCGTCTATCTCGTCCTGCGCGCGCGCTATCCGCTCGCGGTCGAGCACTGGACGCGAGGGCGCGTCGCGACGCTGATCCTGGTCGGGCTCGGCGCCGCGATCGCCGGCCTCATCGGCCTCACGCTGACCGCCCCGAGAGGGCAGGGTGTGTACATTCCCGCTCACGTCGAGAAGGGAACGCTGATCCCCGGACATTTCGAATGACGGGCGTTCCGGCCATCCACGGTGGGCGCCTCGTCGAGCGGCGACTGCTCGAAGAGGGCCCCCTTGCGCGCGTCTTGAAGGCGCTCGACGGCGAGGGCGAGGAGACGCGCCTTGTTGGCGGCGCGGTGCGCGACCTCGTCCTCGGGGAGAAGCCAGGCGATTTCGATCTCGCGACGACCGCGCGGCCGGAGGCGGTGATGAAGCGGGCCCGCGCCGCCGGCTTCGGGGTCGCCCCGACCGGCCTCGCGCACGGCACGGTGACGGTCGTCGTCGAAGGCCGGCCGGTTGAAGTGACGACGCTGCGCCGCGACGTCGAAACCGACGGGCGCCGCGCCAAGGTCGCGTTCGGGCGCAACTTCGCCGCCGACGCTCTCAGACGCGATTTCACCATCAACGCGCTGTCGCTCGGACGCGACGGGACTGTGCACGATTACGCCGGCGGCCTTGCCGATCTCGCCGATCGCCGGGTGCGTTTCATTGGCGACGCGCGCCAGCGCATCCGCGAAGATTATCTGCGCATCTTGCGGTTCTTTCGCTTCTCCGCCCGCTACGGCCAAGGCGCGCTCGACGCGGAAGGATTTCGCGCTTCGGTCCAGGAGCGGGAGGGGCTGGCGATCCTGTCGCGCGAACGGGTGCGCGCGGAACTGCTTAAGCTGCTCGTCGCGCCGCGCGCGAGCGAGGTCGTAACGGCTGTCTGCGAGGCGGGGCTCTTGTCGCCGCTGCTCGGATCGATGACCGACCCGGCGCGGTTCCGCCGCCTGGCGGCGATCGAGGCAAGCCGCGGCGGCGCGCCGGACGCAGTGCTGCGTCTCGCCGCGCTCGCCGTGCGCATCGTCGAGGACGCCGATGGGTTGCGCGAGCGGCTGCGCCTTTCCAACGCCGAATTCGAGCGTCTCGCGGCTCTCGCGGCCGCGCTTCCGGCTTTGCATGGCCTTGCCGCGCCGCCGCCGTTCGGCGCCTTGCGCGTCCTGTTGTTCGAGCGCCGCCGGCAAGCGGCGCTCGACGCTCTGTCGATCGCCCACGCCGACAGCGGCGCGGCGGCCGAAGACTGGCGCTTTGCAGACGCCTACCGGTTTCTCGCCGACGCGCCCGAGCCGACGCTGCCGATCACCGGCGCCGATGTTCTGGCGCGCGGCGTCGCCGGCGGGCGAAGGGTGGGCGCGGTCCTGAAGACGTTGCAGGCGCTATGGATTCGCGCCGGCTTTCCACGCGAGCCGGAAGTGCTGGCCCGGTTGCTCGACGAGGCGCTGAAGGGATGAGCAAAAACGCCTTCTCCCGCATGCGGGAGTGGACGAATGCTACGCATTCGCCTGGAGCCATTTGCATTTTGGTGGACGCGCCGAACAGCTCTTTTCGTCATGCCCGGCCTTGTGCCGGGCACCCACGCCGAGCCGACGAATCTAACGTCGTAGGCTCCATGTGACGGCGCCGCGTGGATGTCCGGGACAAGCCCGGCCATGACGGTGTACGTCAGCGAAGCGCCGGATGAACGCGATCCGTTTCATGCCTGCGGTTCGCGGGACATGACAGCCGTCACCACTTCAAGAACTTTGCCTCCACCGTCTTCAGGAAGGCGGCGCGGCGGTCGGGCTTGGTGTGGTTCATGTCGTAATGGGCGAGGTATTCGCATGGCGAGCGCGGCGCGATGAGCGAGCGCAACATGCGCTTGACGACGTGCCGGGGCGGATCGCCCAGCAGGAACGTCGTCAGACGATCGCCGCCATACGTGGCGACGGCGGACAATCGCTTGATGTTGTGGAGGTGCGGCGTATAGGCGCCGTCCGGCGTGAGGGTGAAGCTGACGCCGGGCAGGAAGACCTTGTCGAGGAACCCCTTCAGAATCGCGGGAAAGCCCATGTTCCACACGGGGAAGACGAGCACGAGCGCCTCGGCGGCGAGCAGGCGTTCGACGTAGCCCTCGACATGCGCGCGGTTCCTGCTGGTGTCGTGGTAGTCGATGCGCTCCTTGCGATGCATCACCGGGTCGAACGCCTCGGCGTTGAGATCGCAATCGTCGACGTCGTGGCCGCGCTTGCGGAGCGCAGCAACGGCGGTCGCGTGGAGCGCGGCGTTGAAGCTCGTCTCGACCGGTTGCGCGAACAAGACGAGCGTGCGCATGGCTTCAGATATCCTCGGCGGCCCGTGCGCGCGCCTCCAGCCCAGGGAATAAGAAATTCTTTCCTTTGGAATAGTCGAAGTCGGGGTTCTCCCAGGCGATCATCTTGCCGGGGTTGAGCAGGCCCTTGGGATCGGTCTCGCGCTTGAAGGCGAGTTGCACAGCGTCGGTCTGCTTCATGCCGCCTTCTTCGAGGGTGTAGCGGTGGGGATTGAAGATCATCGCGCCCATGTCCTGGTGGATGGCGATGATCTCGTCGAGCCTTTCCGGCGTGCTGAAGCGCACCAAGGGAAGGCCCGCGGCGCCGATCCGTCCGTTGAAGCGTATGAATTCCAGATGTCCCACCACTTCGTCTCCAAAACGGCGGTGCAGGCGATCGATCGCCTCGAGGCCGTTGTCTGCGGGATATCGGGCCTGCAGGTAAGTGATGGCAGGATCAACACGTAACGCGCGCAGGGTCGTGTGGTTCCAGGCAAGCTCATAGTTGGGCGGCAACCCCTTGCGCGCCTCCGGCGAAAGCTTGGCGGAGTCGAACAGCGCCTCGGCGCCGCGATAGCGCCGCGTGAAGGCGTGGAAAGCGTCCAGCGAATGCGGCGCGATCATCGCCAGCACCACGCTCTTTCCCTGCGGAATGAAATCGCGGTGGCGCAGGAAATAGGCGTTCGGCGCCGGCGCCGCGACGACGGTGACGAGCTTCTTGAGCAGCCCGTCCTCCTCGCCCAGGGCCTGGCCATAGGCGCAGGCCGCGGCGAAGGTGTCGAAGCCGACGATGACGTCGACCCACTCGTAGCTTGCGGTCAGCGGCATTTCGAGGCCGACGATCACGCCGTTGGTGCCGTAGGCGTGCACGGCCTTGTGCAGGTCTTCGCCCGTCAATTCGAGCGCGCGCGGCGTCTCCTCCATGGTGAGGACGCGCAGCCTCAGCACATTGCCGAAGTCACGCAGGCCGCCCCAGGAGATCGAGCCCACGCCTCCCGAGCCGCCGGCGACGAAGCCGCCGACGGAGGCGGTGGCGCGCGTCGAGGGGAACATGCGCAGTTCCTGCCCGCTGGCCGCCGCCGCGCGGTCGATGTCGGCGAGAATGGCGCCGGGGTCGGCGACGACGCGGCCATGCGCGATCGAATGGATGCGCTTCATTTCGGCGAGGTTGAGGACCACCCCGCCGGAGAGCGGCATCGCCTGGCCGTAGTTGCCGGTGCCCCCGCCGCGCGCGGTCACGGGAATGCCGAGCCGATAGGCGGCCGAGAGAACCCGCGCGACGCCTTCCTCGTCCGTCGGCGAGACGACGATGTCCGCCGTGACGGACTCGAGCTCCGGCTTGAGGATCGGCGAATACCAGTAGAAGTCGCGGCTCTTCTGGCGCACGAGGACCGGATTGTCCTCGCAGGGGATCGGGCCGATCGCCTGGCGGAAAGAGGCGATGTCGTAGTTGCGGCTCACGGCGCGAGGCCCTCCAGATCGTCGAGTTCGGCAAAGTCGGGCGTCGCCTCTTCGACCGGCCTGCCGCCGCGGAGCACCGTGCGATCGAAATGCGGGCGAGAGAAGAGCTCGGTGAAATCGCGGGCGCGGGTGAGGACCATGTCGGCGGGCGCGCCGAGGCTGAGCGCCGCCGCATCGACCCCGATCGCCGCCGCGGGGGTCGCGAAGACGGCGGGCGCCCAGGCCGCGAAAGGATAGTCGAGGTGAAGGATGCGCACGCCCTCGCGCCACACTTCGAGCATGTCGAGATCGCCGTAGGCGTAGAAGGGATCGCGCACGTTGTCGCTGGCGATCATGACCGGCACGCCGGCGGCCTTGAACTCGTGCAACGCGGTGACGCCGCGCCAACGCGGCGTGCGCGCCTCGCGCCGATCCTGCAGGAACATGTTGCACATCGGCAGCGAGACGACCGAAAGTCCGGCGCGCGCGACGAGCGCGATCGCGTGCTCGATCTCGTCTTCGTTGCGCCGCGTGAGCGAGCAGCAATGGCCGACGAGAATGTCCCCGTCGAAGCGACGCTGGATCGCCGTCTCGGCGATCACGTCGAGCGAGCGGGCGGCGGGGTCGTGCGTCTCGTCGACGTGGAAATCGAGGCTCCAGCCCTTGCGCTCCGCGAGGCGGAACAGCGTCTCGACCGCCTCCCGCAGGCGCGGAACCTGATAGGTGACGGCGCCGAGCAGCTGCGACCCGTGGGCGTCGATCATCGCCTCGATTATGGCCATATGGGCCTCGTCCAAGGCGAGATCGACCGGAAACAGCGGCGAGCCTTGCAGCTCGATGCGTCCGCGCCAGCGCTGGCGCATCGCGTCGAACACCGGCCAGCTCACTTCGGTTTGCCGCCCGACGCTGTCGATATGCGTGCGGATGGCGCGCGTGCCGCGCGCATAGGCGCTGCGCAGGCAGAAATCCATGCGCCGCGCGACGTCGGCGGCGCTCCAATTGGCGTTGCGGTCGGCGGCGACGGCGTTCACCGCCTCCGGGAAACCGCCCGTCGGGTTGGGCGCGCGCCGCCAGATGTGGCCCTTGTCGAGATGGGTGTGAGCGTCGACGAAGGGCGGCAGCACGATGCGGCCGGCGAGGGGAAGGCGGGGCAGTTCCGCCAGCGCCTCGACGCCCGCAGGCGCGATCGCCGCGATGCGGCCGTGCTCGACGACGATGTCGACTTCGGCCAAGCCTTCGCGGTCGAGCGGCAGCGCTCGCCCTGCCGGAGGCGGCACAATTCGCGCGTCGACGACGGCGTAGCGCTGCGTCTTGGCGAGCGCAAAGTGGGCGCTCACGCTTCGCGCCCCCGGGCGCTGTCGTGCCAATGGCGCAGCAGCAGATGCGACAGCGCCGTCAGCACGAGGTAGATGGCGATGCCGGTCGCGGAGATCAGCAGCAGCGCGGCGAACATGCGGGGAATGTTGAGGCGGAAGCCGGATTCGACGATGCGATAGGCGAGGCCGGCGCCTTGGCCGGCCGAGCCGGCGGCGATCTCGGCGACGATCGCGCCAATCAGCGCGAGGCCGCCGCCGATGCGAAGTCCGCCGAGAAAATAGGGCAGGGCGGAAGGCAGCCGCAGCAGAACGAGCTGTTGCCAGCGCGAGGCGCGGCAAAGCTGAAAGAGATCAATCAAATTGTGGTCCGCCGAGGACAGGCCGAGCGTCGTATTGGCGAGAATGGGAAAGAACGCGACCAGAAACGCGCACACCAGAACGGCTTCGTTGGCGCTAAGGTAAATGAGCAGCAGCGGCGCGATCGCGACGATCGGCGTCACCTGCATGACCACCGCAAAGGGAAAGAACGCCCGCTCGACGATCCGGTATTGCGCGAACAGTATGGCGAGCGCCACGCCGCCGACGACCGCAAGGCCGAGCGCCTCCAGCGTGATGGTGAGGGTCACGTACAGCGAGGACGAGAGCGTCCCCCAATCCTTGATCAGCGTGAAGAAGATGAGGCTCGGCGCCGGCAGGATGAAGGAGGGAACGTTGAAATAGCGCACCGCGGCCTCCCAGGCCGCCAAGCCCAGAGCGAGCGCGATCGCCGGAAAGGCGTATTCCAGAGCCTTTTGACCGTTCACGAGCGCACCTTCCCAGGGTTGCAGGAGGCCGGAGGCGGCATGTCCATCGCGGCGCAGAGCGCAAGCGACGTCTCGCGGCATTTTTCCGCATAGGCTGGGCTCAAGCGGAACTCCTCGTTGCGCGGCAGCGGCGCCTCGACCGCGATCTCGGCGACGGCGCGGCCCGGGCGCGCCGCCATGACGACGATGCGCGTCGAGAGATAAACGCTCTCGTAGACCGAATGGGTGACGAAGACGACGGTCGCGCCGAGACCGCACTTGAGGGCGACCAGATCGTCGTTGAGCTTGGTGCGGGTGATCTCGTCGAGCGCGGCGAAGGGCTCGTCCATCAGGAGCACGGCGGGACGCGTCACCAGGGCGCGCGCAATCGAGACGCGCATCTTCATGCCGCCTGAGAGTTCGCGCGGATAGGCGTTGGCGAAACCGGAAAGGCCGACCCGCTCCAAAGCCTCTTCGACCTGCGGCTTCGCGGCGGCTTTCGACACGCCCTTCAGCCGCAGCGGCAGCCAGACGTTGCCGAACACGGTGCTCCACGGCGTCAGAGTCGGCTCCTGGAAGACGAAGCCGATCTGCGGCGCCTCGCCGCGCCAGCCGATATTCCCGCGCGTTGGGTTGCACAGGCCGGACAACAGCCGCAGGATCGTCGATTTGCCGCAGCCGGACGGGCCGAGCAGGGAGACGAACTCGCCCTCCCGGATTTCGAGGTCGACGCCTTTGAGGGCGGCGACGCCGTTGGCGAAGACTTTATCGACGCCGCTGAGGGAAACGAGCGGCGCGGCCGGCGCGGCGAGCGGCGCAACTTTGGCAGGAACGATGGCGTCAACAAGCGACATGAAATGACTCGGATCGAGAGGTTCGTTCTGTCCGTTCAAGATTGACCCCCGCCGCACAAACTCTCCGCGGCGCTGAGTCGCTACGTCCTATTGTTTCGGCCGCAGATCCACGCCGACTCCCTTGTCGACGAACTGCGTCGTGTAGGCCTTCTTGTAGTCGACGTCCGGCTTCACCACGCCAGCCTTCACCATTTGCTCGAAAAAATCCTTAACCCGCGCATCGGTAATCGCGCCAATCCCGAGTTTCACCGCGTCGCCGGAATCGGCGATGCCGTACTCCTTGATCTTGGCGATCGAGAAGGCGATCTGGTCGTCGGTGATGTCGGGATTGTCCTTCTTGATGGCTGCGTTCGCCTTCGTGTTGTCGCCATAGAGATAGTGATACCAACCGATCGCCGAGGCATCGACGAACCGCTGAACCAGGTCCGGCGACTTCTCGACGGTCTCCGTGCGCGCCTCGATCGTCGTGGCGTAAGTCGAATAGCCCTGGTCGGCGAGCAGGAAGATGTTCGGCTTGAAACCGCCGTCCTTCTCCACCGCGTAAGGCTCTGCGGTCAAGTAACCCTGTTGAATAGAATGCTTGTCGGCGATGAAGGGGGCGGCATTGAAGTTATATGGTTTCACATTTTCTTCTTTAAAGCCGTAGTTGACCTTCATCCATTGATAAAAAGAGGCGAGGCCCTCCTTGCCGACGAAAGCGGTCGCTTTGGTCAGGTCGGTCCATTTGTCGAGGCCGACGCCCGGATGCGACATGAAGATTTGCGGGTCTTTCTGGAAGTCGGCGGCGACGACGACGGTCGGAATGTGCTGCTCCACCGCCTCGAAGGCCTGGATGAGGTTCCCGCCCATGTAGAAGTCGATCTTGCCGCTGAGCAGCAGCAGCCGGTTGTTGGCTTGGGGACCGCCGGGGAGGATCGTCACGTCGAGGCCGTATTTGGCGTAGGTGCCGTCGACCACGGCCTGATAGTAGCCGCCATGTTCGGCTTCGGCGAGCCAATTGGTGCCGAAAGTGACCTTGTCCGCCGCGAGCGCCGCGCTCGAAGTCATGCTGGCGATCACCAGGCCGGCCAACATGCCCATCTTCGACCCGCTCATATGCGCTCCCTTTCGTTCATTGACAGCGGCATGACAAAGCAACTTGGGCGCCACTGTCAACTTGCCTCTCGCGGCGGCTGGGTCTAGCTCAAGGAGCATTCCGCAAGCTGGTGAGTCGCCTCATGCGTCCCTTGAACCCCAATTCGATTCATCCGCCCTTCGCCAACTACTCCCACGGCGCGGAAATTTCAGGGCAGGGACGGGTGGTGTTTTGCTCGGGACAACTGGGGATCGCCGCCGACGGTTCCATTCCCGACAGCGTGGAGGCGCAGGCCCGGCTTTGCTTCCGGGCGATCGCGGCGATTCTCGGCGAGGCGGGAATGTCGCTTGCCGATCTCGTGCGGATCAACGCCTTTGTCACCGGGGCCGAACATTTGGGCGGCTACATGAAAGTGCGCGATGAATTCGTGGGCAATCCCGCGCCGGCGTCCACCTTGATGATCGTGCAGGGGTTCGCGCGTCCGGAATTCAAGGTCGAGATCGAAGCGATCGCGGCGCGCTCGGAGTAGGAGAACCTCATGTTGCCGACAAAATTCTGGGCGGAAATGACGTGGCGCGACTTTCACAGCGCCGACATGAGCAAAGTCGTCGCCGTCCTTCCGGTCGCCGCGGTCGAACAACATGGGCCGCACCTGCCGGTCGGCGTCGATGCGTTCATCAACGAAGGCTACCTCAAGCGCGCCGTCGCGCGTTTGCCTGAGAACCTTCCGGTTCTCTTCCTGCCGGTGCAGGCGATCGGCAAATCGAACGAGCACATCGAATTTCCCGGAACTTTGACGTTCTCCGCGGAGACCGTCACCCGCGCCTGGATCGAGATCGGCGAAAGCGTGGCGCGAGCCGGATGCCGCCGTCTCGTTTTCGTCAATTCACATGGCGGCAACGTGCCGATCGTCGACATCGTCGCGCGCGAACTCAGGGTCCGCCAGCGAATGCTCGCCGTGCACGCCTCGTGGTCGCGCTTCGGCTATCCCGATGGCGTGTTCTCGGCGCGCGAGCGCGCTTATGGAATTCACGGCGGCGATGCGGAGACCTCGCTGATGCTGGCGTTCCGGCCCGAGACGGTGCGCATGGCCGAGGCGCGCGACTTCGTCAGCCTCGCCGAGTCGATGGAGAGCGAGTTTCAGCAATTGCACGTGACGCAGCCGAACGGCTTCGGCTGGATGTCGCACGACGTCAACGAACATGGCGCGGTCGGCGAAGCCGACAAGGCGACCGCGGCGAAGGGCGAGGCCGCCGCCGAACGCGGCGCGGAGGCGTTCGTCGCGCTGCTGCGCGAGGTCGCGGCGTTCGATCTCGCCCGCCTCGGCAAAGGCCCGCTGGGCTGACATGGCCGGCCCCCACTTCATCTTCGAGCAGGAGCTGATCGCCGGCGGCTGCGGGCGCGTCGCTGGGATCGACGAGGTCGGCCGCGGCCCGCTCGCGGGGCCGGTCGGCGTCGCGGCGGTGATTCTCGATCTCGACGATCTGCCCGAGGGCCTCGACGATTCCAAGGTTCTGACGGCGCCGCGGCGCGAGGAGCTCTGCGAAATCATCTACGCCAAGGCGCTCGCCGTATCGGTCGCCTTCGCCAGCGTCCAGGAGATCGACGCGCTCAATATCCGCGGCGCGACGCTGCTCGCGATGGCGCGCGCCGTCAACGCGCTGAGTCTGCGCGCCGATTACGTGCTGGTCGACGGCCGCGACATTCCCGAGGGCCTGCGCTGCCCGGCGCGCGCCGTCATCGGCGGCGACGCGCTGTCGCTGTCGATCGCCGCCGCGTCGATCATCGCCAAGGTCGCGCGCGACGCGCTGATGACGCGGCTCGACTTGGCGCATCCCGGCTACGGCTTCGCCCAGCACGCGGGCTATGCGACGCGGATGCACGCCGAGGCGCTGGAGCGGCTGGGGCCGACGCCGGCGCACCGCCGCTCGTTCCGGCCCGACCGGTTCGTCGAGGGCGCTTTCAACGGGCTTGGCGCAAGCCCCAAAACTCTTTAGAAATCGTTGAAATCTAGACGTTTATTTCGCGTCACAAAGCGTACAAAAACGAGACATCGGCGTTGTCTCGGCCCTAACGCGGCTTTTACCTAAAATGCTCACTATCGCTCCTGTCGGGCGCTTTTCGCTCTGACATTCGCGTCGAGTGGTTGCGTACATGCGTGGTTTTCGTGCCGGGACGTCCGACTTCCCTGCCCAGCTTCAGGTTTCGCGTACTGGAGTCACCGAAGCTCGGCGTCCCGCCACGTCGTCCCAGTCGCCCCGCCAGTCGCCCCGCGATGTGATCATCGTCGGCGATTGCGTGGCGGAGCTCGAGAAGCTGCCCGCGGCGAGCGTCGATCTCGTCTTCGCCGACCCTCCGTACAATCTCCAGCTCGAGGGCGCGCTGTCGCGGCCCGACCAGAGCCTCGTCGACGCGGTCGACGACGATTGGGACAAATTCGCGGACTTCGCGACGTACGACGCCTTCACGCGCGCCTGGCTGACCGCCGTGCGGCGGGTGATGAAGCGCGACGCGACGATCGTCGTCATCGGCTCGTATCACAACATCTTCCGCGTCGGGGCGATCCTGCAAGATCTCGGCTTCTGGATTCTGAACGACATCGTCTGGCGCAAGGCGAACCCGATGCCGAATTTCCGCGGCCGCCGGTTCACCAACGCCCACGAGACGATGATCTGGGCGGCGCGTAGCGCCGACGCCAAGGCCTACACGTTCAACTACGAAGCGCTGAAGGCAGGCAATGAGGATTGCCAGGCGCGCTCCGACTGGTTCCTGCCGATCTGCACCGGCGCCGAACGGCTGAAGGACGCTGACGGGCGCAAGCTCCATCCGACCCAGAAACCGGAAGCGCTTCTCCAGCGCGTGCTGCTCGCCGCGTCCAATCCTGGCGACGTGGTGCTCGATCCCTTCTTCGGTTCGGGAACGACCGGCGCCGTCGCGCGCCGTCTGCGGCGGGCCTTCGTCGGCCTCGAGCGCGATCAGAGCTATGCCGAGGCGGCGCGCGCGCGGATCGACGCGGTCGTGCCGGTCGCGTTCGAAGCGGTCGCGGCCGCGCCGACCCGCCGCAGCGCGCCGCGCGTCGCTTTCGCGAGCGTGATCGAGGCGGGGTTGATCGCGCCGGGCGAGCAACTCGTCGATGCGCGGCGGCGCCACTCTGCGATTGCGCGCGCGGACGGCGCGCTCACCGTCGGCCCCGTGGTCGGCTCGATCCACAAGGTCGGCGCGCTCGTGCAAGGCCTGCCGGCCTGCAACGGCTGGACGTTCTGGCACGTCGAGCGGGCGGGCTCGCTCGTCTGCATCGACGATTTCCGCGAAAACATCCGCGCGACGATGCGCGAGGCCGCGGAGTAGCCGCGCAGAATCCGATCGACTCGGCGCCGCCATCGGTCGTCATGCCCGGCCATGACGGTGGGGACAGGGCCCTTCGTGGCATTCTGGCGTCTTGGCCGGGCTTGACCCGGCCATCCACGCCGGGCGGAGGCATCCCCCGGTTGGGCTTTGACGTCGCGGCGACAGCGCGAAGCATTGACCGCGCGTCCCAAAGGTCCGCCTCATTGTTGAGACGAACCCTGGCTGGCGCGACCTCTATGATCAACGCAACGCCCGGCTGTTTGGGCCAGAGCGAGCGGCCCGGCGTGGGTGGCCGGGTCAAGCCCGGCCATGACGGTGGGGACAGGGCCCTTCGTGGCGGTCTGGCGTCTTGGCCGGGCTTGACCCGGCCATCTACGCCGAGCCGAGGCATCCCCGGGATGGGCTTTTGACATCGCGGGCGACAGCGCGAACCGCACATGAAGCATTGACCGCCAGTCCCAAGGTCCGCCTCATTGTTGAGACGAACCCTGGCTGGCGCGACCTCTATGATCAGCTCGACGCTTGGCTGTTTGGGCCAGAGCGAGAGGCGCCGCGTGGGTGGCCGGGTCAAGCCCGGCCATGACGGTGGGGACAGGGCTCTTCGTGGCGGTCTGGCGTCTTGGCCGGGCTTGACCCGGCCTTCCACGCCGGGCCGAGGCACCGGCCATGACGGTGGGGACAGGGCCCTTCGTGGCGGTCTGGCGTCTTGGCCGGGCTCGACCCGGCCATCCGCGCCGCGCGGAGGCGCCGGCCATGACGGTGGGGACAGGGCTCTTCGTGGCGGTCTGGCGTCTTGGCCGGGCTTGACCCGGCCATCCACGCCGGGCCGAGGCCCCGCATGGGCTTTTGACATCGCGGGCGACAGCGCGAACCGCACATGAAGCATTGACCGCCAGTCCCAAGGTCCGCCTCATTGTTGAGACGAACCCTGGCTGGCGCGACCTCTATGATCAAATCGACGCTTGGCTGTTTGGGCCAGAGCGAGTGGCGCCGCGTGGGTGGCCGGGTCAAGCCCGGCCATGACGGCGCTGGCGCTCGCGCCCTGCGACTACAGCCCCGCGACTACACTTGCCTCAGCCGCGCGCCTTGCTCTTTCTGCGCCCGGCGAGATCGGCGGCGCGCACGAAGAAGACCTCGCCTTCGCTCTCCTCGGTGTCGAGCCAGATCAGCGGCAAATCGGGAAATTCACTTTCGAGCAGCGCGCGCCCGGTTCCGATTTCGCAGATCAAGGCGCCGTTCGGCGTCAGATGCGCGCGCGCCTCGTTGAGGATGCGGCGGACGATGGAGAGGCCGTCCGGTCCGCCTTCGTGCGCGAGCCGCGGTTCGGCGGCGTATTCGGGGGGAAAAGCGTCGACCGATTCGGCTTCCACATATGGCGGATTGGTGAGGATCAAATCGTAGCGCTTGCCGCCGACCGGCGCGAAGAGATCGCCCTGATAAAGCGATATGCGCTCGCTGAGCCCATGGTCCCCGACATTGCGGCGCGCGACGGCGAGCGCGTCGGGCGAGAGATCGACCGCGTCGATTTGCGCATTGGGAAAGGTCCTCGCGGCGAGGATGGCCAGCGAGCCGCCGCCGACGCACAGATCGAGCGCGCTCTCGATCGCATCGCGGTCCTCGATCAGCGATCCCTCGCCGACGAGGCCGCGGAACAGCAGTTCGCCGATGAAGCTGCGCGGCACGATGACGCGCTCGTCGACATAGAACGGCACGCCCTTGATGTAGGCGCGGTGGACAAGGTAGGCGGCGGGCTTGCGCGTCGTCGCCCGCGCTTCGATCAGGTCGAGGAGCCGCGTACGCTCGTGGCGAAGGAGCCTGGCGTCGAGAAACGGATCGAGCGTGTCGATTGGCAGGCCGAGCCCCTCGAGGATGAGAAAGGCGGCCTCATCGAGCGCCGTCGTCGCGCCGTGGCCGAAGGCAAGGCC
>DASXGX010000068.1:0-63461 GCA_036488815.1 Roseiarcus sp. | reverse complement strand
CGCTGGCGGTCGCGATCTGTCACGCGCAACATCGGAACGCGCGCGCGAGGGGGGCGGCATGATCGGCAAGCTCAAAGGAATCGTCGACGCGGTCGAGGACGAAGACCTGATCCTCGACGTCGGCGGCGTCGGCTATCTCGTCTCGGCCTCAGCGCGCACCTTGCGCGCTTTGCCCCCAGTCGGCGAGGCGGCGGCATTGCACATCGAGACGCAGGTGCGCGAGGACGCGATCCGGCTGTTCGGCTTCCTCACCACCGCCGAGCGCGATTGGTTCCGCCTGCTGCAAAGCGTGCAGGGCGTCGGGGCCAAGGTCGCGCTCGGCATTCTCGGCGCGCTGTCGGGCGAAGCCCTGAGCGCGGCGATCGCCCATCAGGACAAGACGATGATGGCGCGCGCGCCCGGCGTCGGCCCAAAACTCGCCGCGCGCCTCGTGCTGGAGCTCAAGGACAAGGCGCCGGCCTTCGGCGTCGCCGATCTCGGCGGGGCCATCGCAAACGTCGAGGGGGGCGCCTCGAAGCTGCCGAAGGCGGCCGAGGACGCGGTGCTGGCGCTGGTCGGCCTCGGCTACGGGCGCCCGCAGGCGAGCGCCGCCGTCGCCAAGGGCGTGGCGGCGCTGGGCGGCGAGGCGCAGACGGCGGCGCTGATCCGCGCGGGGTTGAAGGAGCTGGCGCAGTGATCAATTTTACCTTATCGTCATCGATCAAGGGACGGTAAAATCATGAGCGCTGTATCGACGATCTCGCCGAAGTATCAGGTCTCAATCCCCAAGGAGCTGCGCGAAAAGATGCGCTGGCGGCCAGGACAGAAGGTCGCCTTCATCCCGAAGGGCTCTGGGGTTCTTATGATCCCAGTGCCGACGAGGGAGGAACTCGTCGGCATCGCGCGTGGAGCAAATCCTGAAGATTATCGCGACCGCAACGATCGCTATTGATGCGTGTCGTCGACACCTCCGCGTGGATTGAATGGCTGATCGATTCGGAGCTCGGCCGCAAAGTGGGCCGAGAGATGCCTGAACCAGGTGAATGGATCGTGCCAACGGTCGTGCAGTACGAACTATCGCGCTGGCTGACCCGGGAGGTCTCCGAGGAAGCCGCTGGCAGCGCTATCGCCTTCTCCAACGAATGTGTCGTAAGCGCGCTTGAAACACCCGTGGCGTTGAGGGCCGCCGATCTCGCGAAAGAGCATTCGCTCGCGATGGCCGATGCGATCATCTACGCAACAGCGCTCGACGCCGGCGCCGAATTGCTGACCTGCGACGCCCATTTCGCCGACTTGCCGAGCGTCCTCTATCTCGCGAAGACCCGCCCATGACCGCCCCGCCCCGCCGCCTCGTCTCCGCCGAGAAGCGTCCCGAGGACGACGCCGCGCTGCGTCCGCAGGTGCTCGCCGACTTCACCGGCCAGGAGGCGGCGCGCAAGAACCTCAAGGTCTTTATCGAATCGGCGAAGGCGCGCGGCGAGGCGCTCGATCACGTGTTGTTCGTCGGGCCGCCGGGCCTCGGCAAGACGACGCTGGCGCAGATCGTCGCGCGCGAGCTCGGCGTCAACTTCCGCTCGACTTCCGGTCCCGTCATCGCCAAGGCCGGCGATCTCGCCGCGCAGCTCACCAATCTCGAGCCGCGCGACGTTCTGTTCATCGACGAGATCCACCGCCTCAATCCCGCGGTCGAGGAAATCCTCTATCCCGCGATGGAGGATTACCAGCTCGACCTCATCATCGGCGCGGGGCCGGCGGCGCGCTCGGTCAAGATCGACCTTGCGAAATTCACGCTAATCGGCGCGACGACGCGCGCAGGCCTGCTGACGACGCCGCTGCGCGACCGTTTCGGCATTCCGGTGCGGCTCAATTTCTACACCGTGCCGGAGCTCGAGGGCATCGTGCGGCGCGGCGCGCGCGTGATCGGGGTCGAGATGAACGAGGAGGGCGCCAACGAGATCGCGCGGCGGTCACGCGGCACGCCGCGCATCGCCGGGCGACTGCTGCGGCGGGTGCGCGACTTCGCGGTCGTCGAGGGGGCGGGCGTCGTCACGCGCAGGATCGCCGACGGGGCGCTGCGGCTGCTCGACGTCGACCCGATCGGCCTCGACCAGATGGACCGGCGCTATCTCGAGATGATCGCCGTCAACTTCAGCGGCGGCCCGGTCGGCGTCGAGACGATCGCCGCCGCGCTTTCCGAGCCGCGCGACGCGATCGAGGAGATCATCGAGCCCTACCTCATCCAGCAGGGCTTCGTGCAACGCACACCGCGCGGCCGGCTGCTCACTTCCCACGCCTTCCGCCATCTCGGCCTCGCCGAGCCGGCGCGCGAGCCTTTGCAGGGCGGTTTGTTCGAAGAGGATTAGCGGACCGCTTGCGCCCGGCTCGCTTCGCGCGACAATGGGGCCGCCGAATCGGCGTCAGAAGGCGATCCCGAGACCGTGCCCACCCTGTTCCGCCTCCTCGTCGTCATCGCCATTCTCGTTGGCCTCGTCTACGGCGGCATGGTCGCGCTGGTCGATTACGTAAAGGTGCAGCCGCGCGAAATGACGGAGATCGTCAAAATCCCGAGGGCGCCGCAATGAGCGCGCGCGGGCCGACGTCGGCGCCCCGCCTGATCCAATCCTTCCTCGAAGCGATCGCGGCCGAACGCGGCGCGAGCGGCAACACGATCGACGCCTATCGGCGCGACCTCGACGACTACGCCGAGTTCCTCCAGGACCGCGGCGTCGCGCCGCTGGCCGCCTCGAGCGCGGACGTGCGCGCCTTCGTCGCGGCGCGCGGCGCGCAGGGCTTTGCGGCCTCCTCGCTGGCGCGCCGACTGTCGAGCGTCAGGCAGTTCCACAAACATCTCTATGTCGAAGGTCGGCGCGACGACGATCCGACGCTCGCCATCGAGGGACCGCGCCGCGCGCGCCCGCTGCCGAAGGTGCTTTCGGTTGCGGAAGTCGAAAAGCTGATCGCCGTTGCGCGCGAAGGCCTCGACGCGGCGCGTCCGCCGCGCGAGCGCCTCGCAGCGGCCCGCATCGCCTGCCTGATCGAGCTTCTCTACGCCTCGGGCTTACGCGTCTCCGAACTCGTCGCCCTGCCGAAATCGGCGGCGCGCGCAAAGGAACCGCTGATCGCCGTGCGCGGCAAGGGAAACAAGGAGCGCCTCGCGCCGATTTCCGAGCCGGCGCGCGCGGCGATGAAGCGCTATCGCGATCTCATCGACGACCTTGCGCCGGCGGCGGCGAGCGGGCCGTGGCTGTTTCCCTCGGAGAGCGAAAGCGGCCATCTGACGCGCCAGGCCTTTGCGCGCGATCTCAAGACCATCGCCGCCGCGGCGGGCATTTCGGCCGCGCGGGTCAGCCCGCATGTGCTGCGGCACGCCTTCGCCAGCCACCTGCTGCAGAACGGCGCCGATCTGCGCGTCGTGCAGGATCTGCTCGGCCACGCCGACATTTCGACGACGCAGATCTACACCCACGTGCTCGACGAGCGCGCCAAGGCGATGGTGCGCGATCTGCACCCGCTCAACGACGAGGACGGCGCGTGAGCGAGGCTCCCTGGCGCCCGACGCTCGACGGCGTCGTCATCGCCTGCCGCCTGACGCCGAAAGGCGGCCGCGACGCGATCGACGGCACGGCGACGCTGTCGGACGGCGCCCGCGTGCTGCTGGCCCGCGTGCGAGCCGCGCCGGAGGACGGCAAAGCCAACGAGGCTTTGTGCGCGCTGATCGCGGGCAGGCTCGGCGTCGCGGCGTCGAAGGTGCGGCTGGTCGCGGGGGCGAAGAGCCGGGTGAAGCAGGTGGCGGTGACGGGGGAGCCGGAGGGGCTGGTCGAGGGCCTGGACAAACTGACGCGCGGGGCGCCACCCCCCGGCGCGAAGGGCTGATTTCAATCGCTTACGATGCAGTTTTCCGCCGCGAGGTGCTCGATGACCCAGCGCACAATATTGCGACCAAAGACTGGGGAGAGCACGCTAGCGTGTGATTTCCAGGCGGAGCACGCGGAAATCACCAGAGCGCAGGAGCACTTCCATTGTTGCGAACATGCTCTCCGGTTAAGCAATTCGCCGCGGCGACTCTACGTGGTTCGCCACAGCGGGGGTCGGCATGCTCAAATCAATTTCCCTAAAATTCACAGAGATGCAGGGTACTGTTACAGTTCCCTCTGAGGGTGTAACAATATTTGTCGGACCGAACAATTCCGGCAAGAGCTTGGTCCTTCGTGAGCTTGAGCAAGATATTTCTAGCAATCTTGCTACTGCGACCAAGCTTTTGAGTGATTTTGAGATCACATGGCCTGACGAAGCAAAACTTTACGCTGATATTACAGCATTGTCTAAAAACTCACCGCCAAACATGTCGCCAGACGAGGTTTACGTAGGGCGTTTCAACCCATCCGGAATTCTCGACTCCGCTCGTGTTCAGCGAAATATTCTTGAGGCAATGACAAAACAAAAACTTAATAAGAGATTTATTGCGTCACAATTCTTACGATTCTTTCTCATCAGACTCGATGGTCGCACTCGATTTGCGCTCACGAACGACCAAGTCCGCGGCGACCTGCTCGACCTTGCGCAGAACATGCTTATGCATCTATTCAAGGACGATGATACTCGTAAGCGGATTAGCGAGATCGTCCATGATGCGTTCGGCGTCTACCTGACCATCGATCCACTTTCGGGCCAACATCTTCGTATACGGCTGTCTCAGATTAAGCCGGATGCTGAAGAGCAACACTGGAATAACGCCGCGAGAGAATTTCATGCGAAGGCAATCTACATCAAGGACGCGAGCGACGGGGTGCAAGCTTTTGTCGGAATCCTCTGCGCTGTGTTTTCCGGCGACTATCGCGCGATCCTGATTGATGAACCGGAAGCTTTCCTTCATCCCCCGCTTGCCCGGAAACTAGGTTACGAATTGACGAGCAAGCTGAAAGAAGGCGGCACTTTGATGGCGTCAACTCACAGCTCCGACTTTCTAATGGGGTGCTTGCAAGCGTCGCCTCATGTTCGCGTCGTTCGACTCGTGTATTCGAATGGACGATCAAATGGAAGGATCGTTGACCCTGCCATTCTTGCAAACCTCTTCAAGGCCCCTCTGATGCGAAGTGCGAACGTTATATCCGCACTTTTTCATGATGGGGTCGTGGTAACGGAGTCAGACAATGATCGAGCGTTTTACGCTGAAATATATTACCGACTCGCCGAGCAAGAGAAAGGCTATCCATCGGATGCTGTTTATAAACGCGCAAAATAAGCAAACAATTAGAGATATCATTGGTCCTTTGCGTACCTTTGGAATCCCTGCTGCGGCGGCCGTAGATATTGATATCTTAAAGGACGGCGGGGCTGACTGGACCGGTTGGCTGAAAGCTGCTCACGTGCCGGACACTCTCCATGGTGGCCTTGGACAACATCGCGGAAATTTGAGGAAATGCTTCGTCGATGGCGAGCTTACGATGAAAGACGGAGGCGTAGGACTATTACGAGAAGATGATAAACTTGCCGCGACCGATTTTTTCGATCAACTTGACCGTTACGGCGTATTCGCCGTGAGAAAGGGTGAACTTGAGTCGTGGCTCCCGGAGCTAGGTGCAAAAGGAAAGAAGACTGATTGGACGATCTCTGCGCTTGAAAAGATGGGTAGCGATCGCGCTGGCTCCGCGTATGTCAAACCTGGCGATGGGGATGTTTGGGAGTATATAAGAACAATTGTCGCTTGGATCAGAGACCCTGCCCGAAAAGGGACAGCATAGCTGCGGTTGCGGCAACCCTGAATTTATCGAGTCGATGTCACGTCCGCACGGCGCCAAATTCAAGCGACAGGTTCCGATCGATCGCTATGTCGTGGATTTCTGCTGCCACGCCGCGCGCCTCGTGGTTGAGATCGACGGTATGCAGCACGAATGGCAATCTCCGTACGACGATGTCCGCACGAGGACCCTGGAGAGCGCCGGTTTCCAAGTGGTGCGTTTCACCAACGAGGAAGTCCGCGACGATCTTGAAGGCGTTTTGCGGAAGCTTGGAGAGGAATTGCGTCTGCCGTTCGACTAGGCCCTCACCCCCGGCCCTCTCCCGAACGGGAGAGGGGAGGGCGTCTAGCCCGATCCTCAGTACCGATAATGCTCCGCCTTGAACGGGCCCTGCTGCGGCACGCCGAGGTAGGCCGACTGCTGTTCCGTCAGCTTGGTCAGCTTGACGCCGATCTTGTCGAGATGCAGCGCGGCGACCTTTTCGTCGAGGTGCTTGGGCAGCGTGTAGACCTGCTTTTGATACTGGCCGGGCTTGGTGAAGAGCTCGATCTGCGCCAGCGTCTGGTTGGTGAACGAGGCCGACATCACGAAGGACGGGTGGCCGGTCGCGTTGCCGAGGTTCACCAGGCGGCCTTCCGACAGCAGGATGATGCGCCGGCCGCTTGCGAACTCGATCTCGTCGACCTGCGGCTTGACGTTGTTCCACTTGAGATTGCGCAAAGCAGCGACCTGGATCTCGGAATCGAAGTGGCCGATGTTGCAGACGATGGCGCGATCCTTCATCTGGCGCATGTGCTCGATGGTGATCACGTCGACGTTGCCGGTCGCGGTGACGAAGATGTCGGCGCGCGGCGCGGCGTCCTCCATCGTCGTCACTTCATAGCCTTCCATCGCCGCCTGCAGCGCGCAGATCGGATCGACCTCGGAGACGAGCACGCGGCAGCCGGCGTTGCGCAGCGATGCGGCCGAGCCCTTGCCGACGTCGCCGAAGCCCGCGACCATCGCGATCTTGCCGGCCATCATCACGTCGGTGCCGCGGCGGATGCCGTCGACCAGCGACTCGCGGCAGCCGTAGAGATTGTCGAACTTGGACTTGGTGACGCTGTCGTTGACGTTGATCGCCGGCCAGAGCAGCTTGCCCTCCTTCGCCATCACATAGAGGCGATGGACGCCGGTGGTGGTCTCCTCGGTGACGCCGCGGATCGAGGCGGCGTTCTTGGCGTACCAGCCGGGCTTGCTGGCGAGGCGGCTCTTGATGGCCGCGAACAGCACTTCCTCTTCTTCGTTCGTGGCCTTGTCGAGGAACGCCGTGTCGCCATTTTCGGCGCGCAGGCCGAGATGAATGAGCAGGGTCGCGTCGCCGCCGTCGTCGAGGATCATGTTGGGGCAGCCGCCGTCGCTCCACTCGAAGATGCGGTGGGTGTAGTCCCAATAGTCCTTCAGGCTCTCGCCCTTGACGGCGAAGACCGGCGTGCCGGTCGCCGCGATCGCCGCCGCCGCGTGATCCTGCGTCGAATAGATGTTGCAGGAGGCCCAGCGCACGTCGGCGCCGAGCGCCTTCAGCGTCTCGATCAGCACCGCGGTCTGGATCGTCATGTGGAGCGAGCCGGCGACGCGCGCGCCCTTGAGCGGCTGCGAGGCGGCGAATTCCGCCCTCGTCGCCATCAGGCCGGGCATTTCGGTCTCGGCGATCGCAATTTCTTTGCGGCCGAAGGCGGCAAGGCCGAGATCGGCGACGGCGTAATCGTTGGTCATCAGGAAAACCTCGGCGGGATGGATCAGGCGCGAGCCATATCAAATCCGCCGAGGGGACACAATAAAGATATAAGCAAATCTTTATATGGCCACCCCAAAGTTACTGGCAACTGCGGCGCCCCGTCGCTGAGCCAGGAAATGAACCTTGATCGAACGTTCCCTCGAAGAGGCCTTGTCTTTTGTTCGGTTCCGCGTGGTATAAGCAAAAACCGAGCCGCGTGGCCTGGGAAGCTCGGGCTTGTTGAGTTCGGTGTACGAATGGCGCTTTCGAACAAACTTGCCTTGCGTCAAAGCCAGTCCATGGTGCTGACGCCGCAACTCTTGCAGGCGATCAAACTCCTCCAAATGCCGAACGCCGAGCTCGCCGCCTTCATCGAGGGCGAGTTGGAGCGCAATCCGCTTCTGGAGCGGGCCGACGACTTGGCGCACGAGCCGCACGGCGAGATTAGCGAACCGCCTGCCGCTTCGGAGGCCGTGGAGTCCCGCGATTGGACCTCGGAATCGTTGGAGGCGGAGCCTGCGGCGCTCGCCCAGAATCTCGGCACCGAAATCGACAACGCCTTCGATCCCGACCGCGCTGTGACGCCACGGGAGCGCGGTGCGCCTGACGAGGGCCAGGGCCTCTCCGCAACATCGTGGAGTGGGGTCGCTGGCCGAGGGGGCGAGGACGGCGCCCCGGATCTCGAATCCTACGTCGCCGCGCAGGAAAGCCTCGGCGAACATCTCACCCGGCAGGCGATGATCCTGCTCGCCGACCCGGTCGACCGGCTGATCGCCGCCGCGCTGATCGACCTCGTCGACGAGGCCGGCTATTTCGTCGGCGATGTCGAGGAAGTCGCCGAGCGCCTCGGCGCGCGGCTTTTGCGCGTCGAAGCCGTGCTCGCGCGGCTGCAGACGCTCGAGCCGACCGGCGTCTTCGCGCGCAACCTTTCGGAGTGTCTGGCGCTGCAATTGATCGAGCGGAATCGGTACGATCCGGCGATGCAGGCGCTGGTCGAAAACCTGCCCGCGCTCGCCAAGCGCGACCTTGCGGCGCTCCGCCGCCTTTGCGGCGTCGACGACGAAGACCTCGCCGACATGATCGCCGAGATCAAGCGGCTCGACCCCAAGCCGGGGCGCGCGTTCGGCGGCGCGGTCGAGCCGCCTGCAATCCCGGACGTCTTCGTCACCGCTGGACCGGACAATTCCTGGCGCATCGAACTCAACAGCGACGCATTGCCGCGCGTTCTCGTCAACGAAAGCTACGCCGCACGCATCAAGCGGGGCGCGTCGCGCGAAGAGGACCGTCAGTACCTCTCCAGCAACCTGCAGACCGCCAATTGGCTCACCAAGAGCCTCGAGCAGCGCGCGCGCACCATCCTCAACGTCGCCTCGGAAATCGTGCGCCGGCAGGACAGCTTTTTGGTCGAAGGCGTCTCCGGCTTGCGGCCGCTCAATCTGAAGACGGTCGCGGATACGATCGGCGTGCACGAATCAACCGTGTCGCGCGCCACTTCAAATAAGTTCATCCAGACGCCGCGCGGCCTGTTCGAGATGAAGTACTTCTTCACGACCTCGATCGCCTCGGCCTCCAACGGCGCCGGCCAGGCTCACTCGGCCGAATCCGTCCGCTTCAAAATCAAGCAGATGATCGACGCGGAGGACCCGCGCGACGTGCTGTCCGACGACGTCATCGTCGCGAGGCTTCGCAGCGCCGACATCGTCGTCGCGCGCCGTACCGTCGCCAAATATCGCGACAGCCTGCGCATCCCCTCATCGATCGATCGCCGTCGCCTGAAAATGGCGCCGCCGCGCTCGCCGACGTCGGGTGGGAGCCCTCTAAACGCTTGACAGTTCAAGCGTTATCGACTTGTCGACCGGCAATACGAAGGCGCCGATTGACATCGCCTGCGCCTGCTTCTAACGCTTAACGAGACGATAACAAGACGGCTGGGGCGCACTGTATTGGGAGCCAAGGGGGCGTAGGATTGCAAGTCGGCAGACCCTCGTTGCTGTGAGTGTGAAAGTCGTCGCCGGGGGGCCTCGACTTGAAGCCGACCAGAGAGGCCAAGCGATCAATGCCGTTACGGATATCCGGCAAGAATCTCGATATCGGAGAGTCTCTTCGCCGTCATGCCCTCGACAAAGTCGAGGCCATCATCGCTCGTTATTTCGATGGCCGGGTCAGCGGCCATGTCGTTATCGCCCCGGAAGGGTCGGGATATCGAGCAGACTGCTCATTGCATTTGAGCTCGGGCACGAACCTCGTCGCGGAGGGCAAAGCGCACGAGCCCTATGCGAGTTTCGAGAGCGCGCTCGACAAGATCGAGCGCCGCCTGCGCCGCTATAAGAAGCGGCTCAAGCAGCATCAGGCGGCTCAGACCGTCGCCGATGGGCGCGACCCCCTGCAAATTTCCGATTACACGATTGAGGCGCCCGAGGCCGACGAGGAAGAGCCTTGCGACTTCAATCCGGTGGTCGTCGCCGAAGGCTCTCAGCCGCTCAAGAGCCTGTCCGTCGCCTCGGCGGTCGCCGAGCTCGACCTGAGCGGCGCTCACTTCATCGTGTTCCAACATGCCAGCAGCGCCCGGGTGAACGTGGTCTATCGCCGAGGCGATGGCGCAATCGGTTGGCTCGATCCGCATTAGGCGGCTGGCGGGCGCGCCTTTGAAGTCGCCCGCGAACACCGGCCACGGACCCTCATTCCCCAGAGTTCAATATGCCACTAAGCGACCTTCTGACGCCAGACGCGATCTTCTCCGCGCTGCGCGTCAACGGCAAGAAGCAGGCCTTGCAGGAGATGAGCGAGCGGGCGTCGCAAGTCTCCGGACTGCCCGCACGCGAGATCTTCGACGCGATTCTCCAGCGCGAGCGGCTCGGCTCGACGGGCGTCGGCGACGGGATCGCGATCCCCCATGGCAAGCTTGCGCGATGCGGGCGCATCTTCGGCATCTTCGCCCGGCTCGAACGCCCGATCGACTTCGAGGCGCTCGACGGCTTGCCGGTCGATCTGATCTTCCTGCTGGTCGCGCCGGAAAGCGCCGGCGCCGACCACCTGAAAGCGCTGGCGATGATCGCGCGCGTGTTGCGCGACCCCAACCTCGCGGCGCAACTCCGCTCGACGCGCGACCCTTCGGCGATCTATTCCCTGTTGACGCTGACGCCGACGTCCCATGCGGCTTAAAGCGAACTTCTCCTAGCAAGGCCTCCTGATGAAAGCGCGCGTAACTGTGACATTGAAGCCGGGCGTTCTCGACCCGCAAGGCAAGGCGATCGAGGGCGCGCTGAAGTCGCTCGGGGTCGCGGGCGTGGCGAGCGTGCGCCAGGGCAAGGTGTTCGACATCGACATCCAAGCCGCCGATCGCGAGACGGCCGGCCGCAAGCTCGTCGAGGCTTGCGAGAAATTGCTAGCCAATACGATCGTCGAGGATTACGCGGTCGACTATGAGTAAGCCGCTCCGCGCCGCCGTCGTCCTCTTTCCCGGCTCCAATCGCGAAGGCGATGTGGCGCGCGCGCTCCGACAGGCGAGCGGCGTGGCGCCGACGATCGTCTGGCACGACGATCGCGCGCTGCCGCCCGGAACCGATCTCGTCGTTCTTCCCGGCGGCTTTTCCTACGGCGACTATCTGCGATGCGGCGCCATCGCGGCGCGCGCGCATGTCATGGACGCCGTGCGCACGCACGCCGAAGCGGGCCGCCTCGTCCTGGGCATCTGCAACGGCTTAGATCCTCTGCGAGGCGGGGCTTCTGCCGGGCGTTCTGATGCGCAACGCGGGCCGGCGCTTCGTGTGCAAGATGCAGCACCTGAGGGTCGAAACCACCGCGGCGCCCTTCGCCCGCGGCTATGCGCGCGGCCAGGTCGTCAAGGTGGCCATCGCGCATGGCGAGGGCAATTACACGATCGACGCGGCGGGTCTCGAGGAGATCGAACGCGCCGGACGCGTCGCCTTCCGCTATTGCGACGCCAGCGGCGCGGTTGGCGGCGCGGCCAATCCGAACGGCTCCATGAACGACATCGCCGGGATTTACAGCCCCGGGTTCAACGTGCTCGGCCTGATGCCGCATCCGGAGAATTTGATCGACCCGCTGGTGGGCGGCGTCGATGGACGCGCCCTGTTCGAGGGGCTCCGCGCCGCCTGAATCTATCCGGCGGCTTTCGCGTCTCCTTCGCAATCGCTCTCTATCCTCGTCGCCATGAGTGATTCGATCCACCGCCTGTTCGCCTCCGTGCTCGCCGCACGGGAACTCGACCCCGCCATCTCCCGCACCGCCAAGCTCTTCCGCAACGGCGTGCAGAAGATGGTGAAAAAACTGATCGAGGAGTCGATCGAGGTCGGCCTCGAAGCGGTTCAGATGAACCGCGAGGCCGCGATCCTGGAGAGCGCCGACGTCCTCTACCAGCTCGCGGTCGTCTGGGCCGAATGCGGCATCACGCCGGCGGAGGTGTTCGACGAGATCGATCGTCGCGAACGACTGTACGGCATCGCGGAAAAGCTGCCCAAGCAGGCGAGCGCCGCGCAAGCCCGCCGTCTTTCCTCTCAGCCTTCGGGCCGCAAGGCGGCCTTCTGACCCCATCCCGTCGCCGCAGCCGATTTGGCGCTTGACGTAGATAGTCAGCGCCGCCAAACCGTCAGGGACCGGGCAGGAACGACGGCCACGCCGTCGATCCGCAAACAATCCGACGGAGGCTCCATTGGAAGGCAACGCCGACGATCGCTTGGAGCCTGTTTTCGGCGAAACGCCGCCAGCGCCAAACGCCCCCGCCGCCGCCGAGCCGGCTTCGCAAGCGGTTCAGCGCGAGCCCGTCTTCTACGCCGACACCGGCGATCGCGCCGATTTGCAAAATATCGGCGAAGCCGTCGCGCCGTTCGCCGAGCTCTGCGTGCTCGGGGAGGCCCAGACGCCGTTTTTGATCGGCGTCGTCGGCCCCTCCGGCTCGGGCAAGAGTTTTGCCGTCCGCCGGCTCGTCGAGGCGGTCGAGACGCTCGCCGAGACGGCTGCGAAAACGCCGCAGACCCCCTTTCTGACCCGTGTCCTGGTGGCGCCGATCGACGCCGCGGCGATTGGCGGCGACCCCGCCAGCGCGCTGGCCGCCGCCGCTTTCGCGGCGCTGGAGCGCGGCCGCAACGGCGTAAGCTACGCAGCGCTCGCTGATGAGGCGGCGCACGCGGGCGTCGATCCCCACCGCGCCGCCCTCGCGGCGGCCGAACGGCACGATGAAATCGGCAAACGGCTCGAAACCGAACGCGCGGCGCGCGACGATGTCGAGGCCAAGCGCGCGCGCCTGACCGAGGCGCTCATTTACGATACGCCCGGCTCGCGCATCGACGCCTTCATCCGATCCAATCGCCCGACGATCGACGCGCGGCTGCGACGCTTCGACCTCGCCGACGGCGACGCGGCGGCGAACTATCGCGATCTGGTGCGCGATCTCGAAACGGCGGGCGCCGCCTCGCGGGCGACTCTCGTCGTTCGCTCGCTTTGGGCCTATCGCAGCCAGACCCGAAAATTGACGCTCGCCGTCATCGCCTTTGCGCTGGCGTTCGCGCTCAGCCAAATCGGTGGCGATGCGGTCGTCGCTTCGATCCGAAGCCTCGGTTCGTTCACCGCGCCGGCTGCCGATTGGCTGGCGGCGCACGGCGAGTGGCTTTCGCAGGCCGCCGAGATTCTGGCCGTGCTCGGCGTCCTCATCCTACTGCTGACGGCTTGGCGCGCCTTCGCCTTTTCAGCGCTGCTGTTCCGCGGGCTGCGGCTGCTCAATCAGGACTTGCGCGAGCGTCGGCGCGAACTCGACGCCAGCGCCGCGCGCCTGAACCAGCGCGTCGCCGCGCTGACGGCGCAGTCGGAGGCGGCGGCGCAGCACGCCGCTGCGATGGCCAAGCGCGCCGGCGGCGCGCGGCCAAGCGTGCGGGCGCCCGGCCCCGCGTTCACGGGCGGCCAAGAGGCCACCGCAGCGGCTGCGCGATCGTTCTTCGTCGAGCTCGGCCGTCTGATGGCGGCGCCTTCGATCCCTGCCCCCGAGCGCCTGGTGTTCGCCTTCGACAATCTCGGCGCGCTCGCGCCCCACGACGCGCTGCGACTGATCGCCGCCGCCAATTCGATGTTCGGGCCTGGCTGCGTCGGCGTCGTCGCTTGCGATCCCGCCGCGCTGGAAAGCGCGACCGGGGGCGCCGAGACGGCGCGCCAGCGCATCGAGAAGTTCTTTCAGGTCGTTCTCGACGCGCGCACCCTCGGGCTCGGCGACACGGGACGCTTTGCGGCGCGCCTGATCGGCTCGAACGCGGTCATCAATCCGCTGACGCCGGTCGACGCGTCGCGATCGCAATTGCTCGAGCCCTTCTCGCAGGGCGAGGCGGCGCTGCTGACCGCGATCGCGCCGCTCGCCGCGGCGACGCCGCGCGGCGTCAAACGCTTCCTCAACGCCTACCGGCTGGCGCGTCTGTCTGACGTTCCGCGTCCGGCGATTGCGCTGATGCTGGCGGTCCGCCAGGCCGGCGGCTCCGCGATGACGGCGACGCGCTCCGCGCTTGCGACCCAGTCGACGGAATTGTCCGATCCCGCGGGCCCCTCTGCGCTCGTCGAAGCCGTCCAGGCCGCGCGAGCGGCGAACGGCGGCTCCATCTCCCTTGCCGACGCGCACGCCGCCTGGGACGCAACGCGACGCTACGCGCTCGCGGATTGAAGCCCCCGTCTCGCCGCCCCCTTACATCCCGAGGGGGTTCGGCAAGTCCGCCGTTGTCCAACCGCCGCCGAGCGCCACGACGAGCGTCACCACGTCGGTCAGGCGCGTGACGCGCGTCGAAAGGGCCGACTCCTCGTCGGTGAGCGCCGTCGCTTCGGCGGTGACGACGGTCGTGAAGTTCTGCGTGCCGGCCATGTATTCGTTGAGGGCGATCTGCACCGCTTGCCGCGCGGACTTCACCGCATCCTCCTGCACGCGGAGTTCGCGCGTCAGGATCGGCACCGCGGCCAATTGGTCCTCCACCTGCTGGAAGGCGGTCAGCACCGTCTGGCGATAGGTGGCGACGCTCGACAGGTAGGCCTGGCGAGCCGCCTCGACCTGGGCGTCGGTCAGGCCGCCATTGAACAGCGGCTGTGCAAGCGACAGACCGTAGGACCAGACCGGATTTGCGGCCGACAGGGCGGAGAACGGGTCGCCGGAATAGCCGAACGCGCCGCTGAGCGTAATATCGGGATAATAGCCGGCGATCGCGACGCCGATCGCCGCGTTCTCCTCCTTCATCGTGCGCTCGGCGGCGGCGATGTCGGGGCGACGCTCGAGCAGCGTGGAGGGCAGCCGCACGGGGATCGCCGGGACGCCCTGGGGCAGCTTGGTGCGCGCGACCGAGAGATCGGACGGCGGGCGGCCCATCAGCACGGCGATCGCATGTTGGCTCTGCGCGCGGATGACGGCGACCGAGATTTCCTGCGCCTGGGCGGCGAGCACCAGCGCCTGCGCGGTGATGACGTCGGACTTCGCGGCCGTTCCTGCATTGTACTGGTTCTGCGTGATCTCCAGCGAGTGCCGGTATTCCTTGACCGTTCTCGTAAACAGGTCGTCGAGGGCGTCGGCCTCGAGCAACTGCACGTAGGCGATCGCGAGCGCCGATTGCTCTGATAGCGTGACGAAGGCGAGGTCGGCGGCGCTGACCTGGGCGGCGGCGCCCTGCTCCTCGATGGCGCGCCGCACGCGACCCCAGACGTCGGGCATCCACGTGCCGCTCAATTGGGCGCTGAGGTTGTTCGAAGCTGTCGAGCCGGCGCCCGAGCGCGTGATCGACGGATTGAAATTGAGAACCGGATAAAGACCCGCCCGCGCCTCGGCGATGAACGCGAGCGCCTCACGATAGTTCGCCTCATCGGCCTTGAGGGTCTGGTTGGAGATCGCGACCTGCGCCTCGAGCGTGTCGAGTTCGCGGTCGTGGAAGACCTTCCACCACGCCGTGCCGGCGAGGTCGTCGCGCGGAGTCGCCGCCTTCCAGCCCTTGATCTCCTTGTAGTGTGCGGGAACGATTGCGGCGGGACGCAGATAATCCGGTCCGACGGCCGCGCAGCCGCCTACCGGCAGCGCCAAACCCAGCGCCGCCCACAACGCCTTACGGCCAAATGTCATGAGCTGGCTCCCGCCATGTGGGCGGGGTTGTCCCGCAGATAGAGGCGACCCCATAGGCGACGCAGCCAATTCCCGAATCGGTCGAGGTAAAGGAAAATAATCGGCGTCGTATAGAG
The DNA here is from genome assembly GCA_036488815.1 of Roseiarcus sp. GTDB lineage: Bacteria > Pseudomonadota > Alphaproteobacteria > Rhizobiales > Beijerinckiaceae > Roseiarcus. Next base: position 47,780 of record DASXGX010000068.1, on the reverse strand, counting down.
GGTTAAGGCCTGGCTAAAGAGCAAGCCGCCAACGATCGTTATCCCCAGGGGATGACGAAGTTCTGATCCCTCTCCGCTCCCGAAGGCCAGCGGCAAGGCGCCGAAGAGCGCCGCGCAGGTCGTCATCATGATCGGCCGAAACCGCAACAGGCACGCTTGCGTGATCGCATCGATGGTCGAAAGTCCCTCTCTCTGCGCCTGCAACGCGAAGTCGATCATCATGATCGCGTTCTTCTTCACGATGCCGATCAGCAGGATGATGCCGATCGCGGCGATGATGGTGAAGTCTGTGTGGAACATCTTCAGCGCGATGAGCGCCCCGACGCTCGCCGACGGCAACGTCGAAAGGATGGTGAGCGGATGAATGTAGCTCTCGTAGAGAATGCCGAGCACGACATAGACCGCGATGAGAGCCGCGGCGAACAGCAGCGGCATCGACGACTGGCTTTGCTGGAAGGTCGCGGCGGTGCCGGCGAAGGCGCCGCGAACGGTCGAGGGCATTCCGATTTCCTGGCTCGCCTTGGCGATCTCCGCTCGCGCTTCGCTCAGAGCGCGCCCCGGCTCGAGATTGAACGAGATCGTCGCGGCGGCGAATTGGCCCTGGTGGTTCACGCTGAGCGGCGTGCGGCCGCGCTCGAAATGGCTGAACGCGGAGAGCGGGATCATGGTCTCGATCGAGGTCGAGACCGCGGCGCCGGAGGAGGCGCTGGAATGGCCGCTGGCGGCGAGCGCATTCATCGAGAGATTGCGCGCCGAATCGGCGGCGATCGCGGCCGCGGTGCTGGAGGTCGAACTCGTCGAGGCCGCCGGGGCGACAAAAGTGCCGGCGACCGCGTTGGACTGCTGCGTGCCGGTCGGATTGGCGCCGGAAGTCGAAATCCAGACATCGCGCAGCGTCGACGGGTCCTGCCAATAGCGCGGCTCGACTTCCATGACGACGTGATATTGGTTGAGCGCGTTGTAGATGGTCGACACCTGTCGCTGCCCGAAAGCGTCGTAGAGCGTATTGTCGATCGCGCTGATCGTCAGCCCCAACCGCATGGCGGTCGGACGGTCGATCACGAGGTTTGTCTCAAGGCCGCCCTGCTGCTGATCCGAATTGACGTCCTTGAGGATGTTGCTCTTCTGCAGCGCCTCGGTCAGCCGCGGGGCCCAGTGGTAGAGCGTCGCCGTGTCGTCGGAGAGCAGCGTATATTGGTAGGTGGCGTTGCTCTGCCGTCCGCCGGTTCGCAGATCGGAAACCGTGACCAGGAACAAGCGCGCGCCGGCGACTGCGGAAAGTTTGCCGCGCAACCGCGCGACGACCTGATCGGCGGTGACCTTCCGTTGCGTATAAGGCTTGAGCGAGATGTAGACGAACCCGGAATTCGTCTGGCGGCCGCCCGTGACGCCGACCACCCTGTCGACTGCGGGATCGTCCTGAACGATCGTCTGCAACTGGGTGAGCTTCTGCTTCATCGACTGGAACGAAATGCTCTGGTCGCCCTGGATCGAGCCGACGAGCAGACCCGTGTCCTGCACGGGGAATAGATCGTAAGTCATCGTCCGGAAGAGCTGGACGTTCAGCCCGATCATGGAGAAGAGAACCAGCACGACGATGAGCGGGTGACGCAGCGCCATCGCCAGGGTCACGCGATAGAAGGCGAGCATCGCGTCGAAACCGCGCTCTGTGATCCGATAGAGCGCGCCATGCGTCAGGACCGCGCGCTTGGGCAGAACCCGCGAACACATCATCGGCGTCGTCGTGAGCGAGACGACGAGCGAGATCAGCACCGCGATCGACAGCGTCATCGCGAACTCGCGGAACAGGCGTCCGACGATGCTGCCCATCAGCAGCAGCGGCAAGAAGACCGCGATCAGCGACAGGCTGATTGAAATGACGGTGAAACCGACCTCCCGGGAGCCCAGGATCGCCGCTTCGAGGCGCGTCTTGCCCTCCTCGATGTGGCGCGTGACGTTCTCGAGCACGACAATGGCGTCGTCGACGACGAAGCCGGTCGAGATCGTCAGCGCCATCAGCGAGAGGTTGTCGAGGCTGAAGCCCAGCAGATACATCACGCCGAACGCGCCCAGGATCGACACCGGCACGGCGACGCTCGGGATCGCCGCCGCGCGCACGTTGCGCAGAAAGGCGAAGACGACGAAGATCACCAACACGACGGCGGTGATGAGCGTCCGCTCCGTGTCGGCGAGCGAGCCGCGGATGGTGATCGACCGGTCGACGACGACATTGAGATCGACGTCGCCCGGCAGGGAGGCGATCAGGCGCGGCAGTTCGGCTTTGACGAGGTCGACCGCCTTGATGATGTTTGCGCCCGGCTGCCGCGAAAGCACGATGCCGACCGACGGCTTGCCGTTGGAGAGACCGGCGTTGCGCAAATCCTCGACCGAATCGACGACCTGAGCGACATCCGAAAGGCGCACGGCGGCGCCGTTGCGGTAGGCGACGACGAGATCGCGGTATTGAGCGGCGTGGCTCGCCTGGTCGTTGGCGTAGATCTGATAGTGGAAATCGTTGTCCTCGATGGCGCCCTTGGGGCTGTTGGCGTTGGCCGAGGCGAGCGCGGCGCGCACGTCCTCGAGGCCGATGCCGTAGCGAAAGAGCGCCCCGGGATTGAGCTCGACGCGCACCGCCGGCAGCGCGCTGCCCACGACGTCGACCTCGCCGATGCCGTCGAGCTGCGACAGGCGCTGCTGCAGCACGTTCGAGGCGATGTCGTACATCTGTCCCGGCGTGCGCGTCGTCGACGTCATCACCAGCACCATGATCGGCGCGTCGGCGGGGTTGACCTTGTGATAGGTCGGATTGGAGCGCAGGCTGGTCGGCAGATCCGCGCGAGCGGCGTTGATCGCCGCCTCGACGTCGCGCGCCGCGCCGTCGATGTCGCGATCCAGTCCGAATTGCAACTGGATGCGCGTCGAGCCCAGCGAACTGGTCGACGTCATTTCGTTGACGTCCGCGATCTGCCCGAGATGGCGCTCCAGCGGCGCGGCGACCGAGGTCGCCATATTGTCGGGATTGGCGCCGGGCATGGTCGCCTGCACCGATATGTTGGGAAAGTCGACCTGCGGCAGCGGCGACACGGGGAGCCGCCCGAAGGCGAGCGCCCCCGCCAGCGCAATGCCGATGGTCAGCAGCGTCGTCGCCACCGGTCGCCGTATGAACAGCTCGGAGAGGCGATTGTTCACGGCGCCTCCGTCGCGTAGCCCGCGTTCGACGCCCCGGCGCCGAGCCGCTCGCCGATGCGCTCGAAGAAGAGGTAGATCACCGGCGTCGTGAACAAGGTGAGGATCTGGCTGAAGGCGAGGCCGCCGACGATGGCGAGGCCGAGCGGGTGGCGTAGCTCCGAGCCGACGCCGGTTCCCAGCATCAGCGGCAGCGCGCCGAACATCGCCGCCATGGTCGTCATCAGAATCGGTCGCAAGCGCAGGAGACAGGCCTGGAAGATCGCCTCGCGCGGCGACTTGCCCTCCTGGCGCTGCGCCACGAGGGCGAAGTCGATCATCATGATCGCGTTCTTCTTGACGATGCCGATCAGCAGCACGATGCCGATGACGCCGATGATGTCGAGCCCGGCGCCCGCCCATTGGAGGCCGAGCAGCGCCCCGATGCCGGCCGAGGGCAGCGTCGAGAGGATCGTGATCGGGTGGATGAAGCTCTCATAGAGCACACCCAGAACGATATACATCGTCAGGATCGCCGCGAGCAGCAGGAAGACCTCGTTCGACAGCGAGGACTGGAAGGCCTGCGCGGCGCCCTGGAACGTCACGGCGAAGCTGGCGGGCAGCTTCGCGTCGGCGAGCGCCGCGTTGATCGCGTCGACCGCGGCGCCGAGCGAAGCGCCGGGCGCGAGATTGAACGAGATCGTCGTCACCGGGAACTGCTTGAGGTGCGAAATCTGCAAGGGCGCCGGCTTCACGCGCAGCGTACTGATGCCCGGCAGTTGCACCTGCGCCCCGGTCGCGGCCGCGGACGGCAGATAGACCGAATTGAGCGAGCCTAGCGAATGCGTCATCGCCGGATCGATGTCGAGAATGACGCGATATTGGTTCGACTGGGTGAAGACGGTCGAGATGATGCGCTGCCCGTAGGCGTCGTAGAGGGCGTTGTCGATCGTCGCGGGAGTCACGCCGAAGCGCGCGGCCGTCGCCCGGTCGATGTCGACCGTCACCGAACGTCCATTGGACTGCAAGTCGCTTGCGACGTCGACGATCTCGGGGACTTTCGCGAGGCGCGCCAACACGGTCGGCGTCCAGCTCTGCAAGGTCGCAAGATCCTGATTTTCCAGCGTGAACTGGTATTGGGTCGCGCTGACCGCGGTGTCGATCGAAAGGTCTTGCACCGGCTGCATGAAGAGCGAGATGCCGGGAACGGTCGCGACCTCCTGCTGCAGGCGCCGGATGACCTCGCTGGCGGTCGACTTGCGCTGGGCGTGCGGCTTGAGATTGATCAGAAAGCGGCCGGAGTTCAGCGTCACGTTGGAGCCGTCGACGCCGATGAAGGAGGAGAGGCTCTCGACGTCGGGATCGGCGGAGATCACCTTGGCGAGCGCCTGCTGGTGGTCGGCCATCTTGTCGAAGGGAACATCCTGCGCCGCCTGGGTGACGCCCTGGATGATGCCGGTGTCCTGCACCGGGAAGAATCCCTTCGGGATCGTCACATAGAGGTAGCCGGTGAGGACGAACGTCCCCAGCGCGACCAGCAAGGTGACGCCCTGATGGTCGAGCACGACGTTCAACATCGATGCGTAGCTGCGCTGAAGCGCCTGAAAGAAGCGGCCGCCGGTCGCATGGCTTTCGGTGGGGCGCGCATGCGCGGCGGGGCGCAGCAGCTTGGCGCACATCATCGGCACCAGCGTCAGCGACACGACCGCCGAGATGACGATGGTGGCCGCGAGCGTGATCGCGAATTCGTGGAACAGGCGTCCCACCACGTCGCCCATGAAGAGCAGCGGGATCAGCACCGCCAGCAGCGAGACGGTGAGCGAGATGATGGTGAAGCCGATCTGCTCCGAGCCCTTGAGCGCGGCGTCGCGCGGCCTGTCGCCCTCTTCGAGGAAGCGCGAAATGTTCTCGATCACCACGATCGCGTCGTCGACGACGAAGCCGGTCGCGACCGTCAGCGCCATCAGCGAGAGATTGTCCAGGCTGAAATTGAGCTGGTACATGATCGCCAGCGCGCCGACGAGCGACAGCGGCACCGACAGGCTCGGAATGATCGTCGCCGGTATGTTGCGCAAAAACAGGAAAATGACGAGCACGACGAGGCCGACCGCCAGGGCAAGTTCGAACTCGACGTCGTCGACCGAGGCGCGGATGGTCGTGGTGCGGTCGGTCAGCGGCGTGATGGTGATCGCCTGCGGCAGGCTGGTCGTCAACGAAGGCAGCAGATGCTTGACGCTGTCGACGACCTGAATGACGTTGGCGCCGGGCTGACGCTGAACGTTGACGATCAGGGCCGGCGTCTCGTTCATCCAGGCCGACAGGCGATTGTTCTCGGGCCCGATCTCGACCGTCGCGACGTCGCTCAGCAGCACCGGCGCATTGTTGCGGTAGGCGACGACGGAGTTGAGATATTCCTTGGGATCGCGGATCTGGTCGTTGGCGTTGATCGAGAAGGACTGTGACGGTCCGTCGAAATTGCCCTTGGGCGTGTTGACGTTGAGGTTGCTGATCGTCGTCCTGAGATCGTCGAGATTGACGCCATAGGCGGCGAGCGCCAGCGGGTTGGCGTGAATGCGCACGGCGGGCCGCTGGCCGCCAGAGATCGACACCATACCGACGCCGGGAAGCTGCGAGAGCTTCGGGACAAGCCGGTTCTCGACGATATCCTCGACATCGGTGAGCTTGAGCGTCTTCGAAGTGACGCCGAGGGTGATGATCGGCGCGTCCGCCGGATTGACCTTGGCGTAGATCGGCGGCGCGGGCAGATCGGAGGGCAGCAGATTGCCCGCCGCGTTGATGGCCGCCTGCACCTCCTGCTCGGCGATGTCGAGGTTGAGGTCGAGCGTGAAGCGCAGCGTGATGACCGAAGCGCCCGCCGAGCTTTGCGACATCATCTGCGCCAGGCTCGGCATTTCGCCGAACTGGCGTTCGAGCGGCGCGGTGACGGAGGAGGTCATCACCTCCGGGCTCGCGCCGGGATAGAAGGTCTGCACCTGGATGGTGGGATAATCGACTTCCGGCAGGGCGGACATCGGCAGGAACCGATACGCCACCACGCCGATCATCAGAATGGCGAACATCAAGAGCGACGTCGCCACCGGCCGTTCGATGAACAGGCGAGAAGGGTTCATGGCCGACGCCTCCCGCACGCCGCCGTCACTGCGAACCGTTCGCGGGCGTCGCGGCTCCGCCCGGGGCCTGACCGTCACGCCGATGCCGGTGTTGACCTTGGCCGGCGCCGGAGCCGGTCGGGGGCGTTTGCGCCGCGGCGTTCGCATTGTTGCGCACGCTCACCTTGGCGCCGTCGCGCAGCCGGTCGACGCCGTCGATCACCACATTCTCGCCGACCGCGAGGCCGGAGGCGATCACGGTGTTCTGCGCGTCCGACGGGCCGGTCGTGACCTGACGCACCGACACGGTCGAATTCTCGTTGACGACATAGACGAAGCTGCCGTTGGCGCCGAGCTGGACGGCGGCGTTCGGCGCGAGGACGGCGCCGCTGATGGTGTCGACCAGCAGCCGGACATTGACGAACTGGTTGGGGAACAACACGCCGTTCGGATTGGCGAAGGTCGCGCGCAGCTTGAAGGTGCCGGTCGTGACGTCGACCTGGTTGTCGAAGGTGGTCAGCGTGCCCGTGGCGATCTGCTTGACGTTCGCCCGGTCGAACGCGGTCGCGGCCAGCGTCGCGCCGCTGTTGAGGCGCGCAGTGATCGCCGGCAGATTGTCCTCGGGCGTCGAGAAGACGACGCTGATCGGATCGATCTCGGTGATGACGACGAGGCCTGAGGCGTCCGAGGGCTGCACGTAGTTGCCAGGATCGACCAGGCGAAGACCGATGCGCCCATTGATCGGCGAGACAATGTGGCAATAGGCGATGTTCAGCTTGGCGGTGTCGATATTCGCCTGGTCGCTGTCCATCGCCGCTTTGTCCTGCGCGACGAGGAAGACCTGATCCTCGACCTGCTGGCGGGCGATCGAATCCTGTTTGTTCAGCGTCTCGAAGCGCGCAAGGTCGGCCTGCGCCTGCTGGTGCAGCGCGGTGTCCTTGGCAAGTTGCGCCTGCGCCAGCGCGAGGGCGGCTTCGTAGGGGCGCGGATCGATCTGGATGAGGAAGTCGCCCTCCTTCACCATCTGGCCTTCCTTAAAACCGACTTGCATAAGCTTGCCGGCGATCTGGGTCTTGATCGTCACCGTGGCGAAGGGCGTGACCGCGCCGAGCGAATCGATTGTGACCGGCATATCGCCCTTGAACGCCGGCGCGGCGCGCACGGTCTGCGGCGGCGGCCCGGACGGACGTCCCCCCTGGTTGTTGGAGGGGGCGATATTTTCGACGTATTGCCACCCGACGACGACGACAGCGGCGAGCGCCAGGGCGAGAGCCAGCCTCCCCCAGCGATGTCCCTTGGGGGCCGGACGCTGCGGCGCCGGGGTTGTCGTCGCAGGATGCGCAACCTCGATCTGGTCGGGGTCTACCGTTTCGTTCATATCCCGCCCTCAACTCCCGCCACGCGCTTCGCACGGACCCGGGCCCAGTTCAATTCACGCTCAAGTTATAATGCTTTAACAAAAGCGCCGCCAATTGTTGGCGAAAGGGGTGTTGCAATCTCTCTCGGCATGGGTCATAAGCGCGACCAGACGAGGCGACGCCTCGTCGCGGATGCGGGTGTAGCTCAGGGGTAGAGCACAACCTTGCCAAGGTTGGGGTCGAGGGTTCGAATCCCTTCGCCCGCTCCAGATTTTTCTCAATCGAGTCAGGCATGTGCCTCCAGGGCGGCCAGCGCAAGCGACGGCCGCCTGACTTGTTGTGAGCCTGGGTCCACAATCGTTTTGGGTGGGACCCGGTTCCATATATAGTGGCGCAGACCAACTTCGCTCTCGAAACGGCGCCACCGTAAAGGCGCGGACGAACCGGATGCGCTGGCGAGCGAACCCGAGCGGCTTGAGGGCCGCCATCTGCGTCGTCCGAACCCCGCCGCCCCGACCGAGGGCAAACCCAGCTCAAGGGCCTTCGCGAATTTTCGCTTGCGTTATATAACCGATCGGTTATTGATTTGATCGATAGCCAACGGGTTATTGATTGTGACGCCAGGCACCCCCGACATTCTCTTCCGATCATTGGCCGATCCGACCCGCCGGGCGATCTTCGAGCGGCTTTGCCGCGCGGGAGAGCAGACAGTGGGCGCGCTGACGGCTCAATCCGGCGTCTCGCAACCGGCCGTGTCCAAGCATCTCGCCATTCTGAGGCAGGCCGGGCTGGTGCGCGATCGGCATGAGGGACGACAGACCCATTACAGCGCGCAACTTGGCGCGCTTGCTCCTCTGATCGACTGGACGAGTCAGATGAGTCGGTACTGGCAGAGCCGGTTCGACCACCTCGAAGACTTGCTGAAAAGGATGGACCAATGACCAATCCTGCGACTGAAACGCTTTCCGTCGTCGTCGAACGCGAGATCCCCCATCCCCCGGAAAAGATCTGGCGCGCTCTCACCCAACCACACCTGATCGAGGAGTGGCTGATGAAGAACGATTTCAAGCCTGTCGTGGATCACCGTTTCAGTCTTCGCGCCGACTGGGGCGCCGTCGACTGTCAGGTTCGGGCGGTCGAGCCGAACAAGACGTTGTCCTACACGTGGGAGGCCTATGGTCTCGAGAGCGTCGTCACCTGGACGCTAACCCCCACCAGCTCGGGGACGCACCTGCGCATGGAGCAGTCGGGCTTCCGGCCGGATCAGCAGCAGGCCTACCAGGGCGCGAAGTATGGGTGGCAGAAATTCTTTGCAAATCTGGAGCAGGTCTTGGCCCGCGTCGACTGAGGTCTGCCGGCGCAGCTCAACGTGAGAGCGTTCTGCGCTGATATGGTCGCAGCGTCGCTATCCCTGTCACTCCCACGACAAGCGGGACTCCAGGCAGCCGCCGCGGGGCTCTACCTATGAAGAGCCTGCGCACGAGGAGCTGGATGCCCGCTTTTCGCGGGCATGACAGCGGGTACGTGAGGGCAAGAGATCGGGTCGTCGTCGTCAGAACTTCATCTGCGCCGCTGCAGGCGACATCTGCGTCGGCATCATGTTCACATTCGCATTGTGCATGACCCAAAGGGAGAGGCCGACGACTGCCGCGATCAGCAAGGTCGTGAGGATGAAGACGACCGTGTTGTTCCGCTGCTCGGGCGCCGCGCCGAGATGAAGGAAGAACACGAGCTGCACCACCAACTGGATCACGGCGAGAACCGTGATCGCGGGCATCATCATGTCCTTGGGAAGCACGCCAGCCATGATGGCGGCGAAGGAGAGCGCCGTCAGGACGAGCGAGAGAATGAAGCCGACGACATAGGTCGTCATGCTGCTGTGCGAGTCGCCGTGCGCGGCGTGGGTGGAGGCACGCGCGCCGGCCATCAGATCGCTCCTCTCAGATAGACGACGGTGAAGACGCAGACCCACACCAGATCGAGGAAGTGCCAGAACAAGCTGAGGCAGGCGAGGCGACGCTTGACGACATCGTCGAGCCCGAAGTGGAGCGTCTGATGCATCATCACCGCGAGCCAGACGAGGCCTGCGGTCACGTGCAGCCCGTGGGTGCCGACCAGCGTGAAATAGGCGGAGAGGAAGGCGCTGCGGTCAGGGCCCGCGCCATCGGCGACGAGATGGGCGAACTCCTTCACTTCCATGCCGATGAAGCCGGCGCCGAGGACGAAGGTGATGACGAGCCAGTTGAGGACCTTGGCCCGGTCGCCGGCGTGCATGGCCAGCGACGCCAGGCCGAAGGTGAAGCTGCTCACCAGAAGCAGCAGCGTTTCGCCGCCGACGTAGGGGAGGTCGAACAGCTGCTTGCCGCTCGGCCCTCCCGCGACGTTGTCGACCAGCACGCCGAAGGTCGCGAACAAGGTCGCGAAGATCAGGCAGTCGGTCATCAGATAGACCCAGAACCCGAAAAGGGTCTTGGATCCATCGTCGTGCGCGTGGTGATGCGCGGCGTGGCCGACCTGCGGCGACTCGACCGTCGCCAGAGTGTCGAGAGAGGTGCGAACGTTCATGATTACACCGCCTTAGCAAGAAGAGCGTGGCGCTCGTTTTCGATCCGCGCCACTTCCGCCGCGGGGACGTAGTAATCGATGTCCCGGTCGTAGGTGCGGCTGAGGAAAGCGCCGACCATGCCGACGAGCCCGATCGCCGCGAGCCACCAGATGTGCCAAATCAGCGCGAAGCCCAGGACGAAGCCGAAGGCGCCCATCACGAAGCCCACGCCCGAATTCCTGGGCATGTGGATGTCTTCGTAATCGGTCTCCTTGCGCCAGGCCCGGCCGCGCTCCTTGTCCTCCCAATGCTGCTCGAGCGAGGTGATGTGGGGGACGATGGCGAAGTTGTAGAAGGGCGCCGGCGAAGCCGTCGACCATTCGAGGCTGCGCGCGTTCCACGGGTCGCCCGTCAGATCGACGTTCTTCTTGCGATCCTTGATGCTGACCGCGAACTGGATCAGCATCGCCAGGATCCCGGCGCCGATGACGAGGGCGCCAAGCAGAGCTACGAACAGATAGGGCTGCCAATCCGGCACGTAGAAGTGGTTCAGGCGCCGCGTCATGCCCTTCAGACCGAGGATGTACAGCGGCGTGAAGGCGAGCCAGTAGCCGATGAGCCAGCACCAGAACGAGACCTTGCCCCAGAAATCGTTCAGCTTGAAGCCGAACACCTTGGGGAACCAGAAGTTCATCCCAGCGAAGCTGCCGAAGACCACGCCGCCGATGATGACGTTGTGGAAGTGGGCGACCAGGAACAGGCTGTTGTGCAGGACGAAGTCGGCGCCCGGCACCGCCAGCAGAACGCCGGTCATGCCGCCGAAGGTGAAGGTGAACATGAAGCCGACCGTCCACAGCGTCGCCGAGTGGAAACGGACGCGGCCCCGATACATCGTGAAGAGCCAGTTGAACAGCTTCACGCCGGTCGGGATCGAGATGATCGTCGTCATGATGCCGAAGAAGGCGTTGACGTCGGCGCCCGAGCCCATCGTGAAGAAGTGGTGCAGGTAGACGAAGAACGACAGCACGCCGATCGCCGCCGTGGCGTAGACCATCGACGTGTAGCCGAACAGCGGCTTGCCGGAGAAGGTCGGGATCACCTCGGAGAACACTCCGAACAGCGGCAGGATGAGGATGTAGACCTCGGGATGTCCCCAGACCCAGAAGAGGTTGATGTACATCATCGCATTTCCACCAGCCTCGTTGGTGAAGAAATGCATGCCGAGGTAGCGGTCGGCGGCGAGCATCGCGAAAGTCGCGGTGAGCACGGGGAAGACCGCGGCGATCAAAATGTTGGTGATCAGCGTCGCCCACACGAAGACCGGCATCTTCATCATGTTCATGCCGGGCGCGCGCATGCGCAGGATGGTGGCGATGAAGTTGACGCCGGTGAGCGTCGTGCCGACGCCGGAGAGCTGCAACGACCAGAGGTAGTAGTCGACGCCGGTCGACGGGCTCATCCCGAGCTCGGTCATCGGGGGATAGGCGACCCAACCCATCGCCGCGAAATCGCCGACCCACATCGAGATCATGACGAGCGCCCCGCCGAAGGCGGAGAACCAGAAGCTCAGCGAGTTCAGGAACGGAAAGGCGACGTCGCGTGCGCCGATCTGCAGCGGCATGACGACGTTCATCAGGCCGATGATGAAGGGCGTGGCTACGAAGAAGATCATGATCACGCCGTGGGCGGTGAAGACCTGATCGTAGTGATGCGGCGGCAGAAAGCCGGCGGACCCGGTGGACGCGATCGCTTGCTGCGTGCGCATCATGAGCGCGTCCGCGAAGCCGCGCAGCAGCATCACGATGCCGAGGATGAAATACATCACGCCGATCCGCTTGTGATCGACCGACGTGATCCACTCCTTCCAGAGATAGCCCCAGAGCTGGAAGTAGGTGATCAGCGCGAGGACTCCGAGGCCGCCGAGGGCGACGACGACGCCGGTGCCCATGATGATGGGCTCATGCCACGGTACGGCGTCGAGGGTGAGCTTGCCAAACATTAGTCATTCCTCCTCGAGACCGACTCGTCGGGCGTGCAGATCGGGCCGCTGAGCGAAGCCGTCTTCGGCATCCGCGCGGTCATGAAGCGATCGACGATTCGGTCAAACAGACCCGGCACGGCGCTCGCGTAGATCGTCGGCGGGGTCTTCTCGCTCGGCTGCTCGAGCGCCTTGAGGGTCGCTTCGTCGAGAATGGCCGGCGCGGCCTTGGCCTGCTTGATCCAGGCGTTGAACTGATCCCACGACATCGCCTGGGTGTCGAAGTTCATGTCGGAGAAGCCCGGCCCGCTGAACGAGGCGGAGCGCCCGGGATAGGTTCCCGGCCGATCCGCGACCAGGTGGAGCTGGGTCTGCATCCCGGCCATGGTGTAAACTTGGCTGCCGAGCTCGGGAATGAAGAACGAGTTCATCATCGAGTCGGAGGTGAGGCGGAAGTTGATCGGGGCTCCTGTGGGAACAGCGAGCTCATTGACGCTGGCGACGCCGTAATCCGGGTAGATGAACAGCCACTTCCAATCGAGCGAGACCACCTCGACGTTGACCGGGGTCGCCTGCGATTCGAGGCGCCGATAGGGGTCGAGCGTGTGGGTCGTCCTCCAGATGAGGACGGCGAGCATGAGGACGATCACGCACGGAATGGACCAGACGACGACCTCGATGCCGGTCGAGTGCGACCACTTGGGCGCGTAGGTCGCCTTGGTGTTGGAGGCGCGGTAGCGCCAGGCGAAGAAGACCGTCAGCGCCATCACCGGAATGACGACCAGCAGCATCAGGCCGACCGCGATCAGGATCAGGTTCTTCTCCTGCTCGCCGATGGCCCCCTGGGGATCGAGCAGTTCGATCCGATCGCAGCCGGCGAGGGCCAGCAGCATGAAAGGAAGGGCGATTCGGCCCGCGACCGAGGGAAGCTTACTGAGCATTGCGCGTCATCCCAAGGCCGCAGGGGCGACCTACCGAACCCGAAAACGTGAAGCGAGGGGACCCAAACGGCCGTCGCTTCTCAGGTTCATTGCAAGTGTCGCCGCCTCCCCGGGCGGCCATAATGATCGGTAGCGCCAGCAACTCAGCATCCTCTTGAACCAGGGCTTTTCGTTCGCCGCAGGTTCGTCAGCGTCTGTAGGGCTGCGGCCATGAAACCGGGCGCGACAAATCCTCCGATCTTGTATGCGTGTCAAGCGGTCATAAGCCGCGACAAATTGACCCAGTACTGATTTTCAGTTGTCCGGCTCAACGGCAGTGCAACCTTGCCTAACGGCAGTGCAACATCACAAATAACAGGCATCTGCCGCGATTTGGTTGGATTGCGCTGCGGCGTCGGCCAGATCGATTGCGACGATCGCCCTGCCTCTCCCGACATCTTGAATCCGATGAACACCACGTTACTTGACTTGTATGGATGCGTCGTCTTCGTGTTCCCGCCAAAGTGTATGGATAATGTCGGGACGATGGCGCCGAATACCATACAGTAGCGGAGCCACCCGCCCGCGCCCGCGAATCAGGAGCGACCATGACGACGCTACCCCTACGCACGATCGATGACGCTCCGGAGGCCGCAAAGGCGCTCCTCGTCGCAGCGGAGAAGCGCAACGGCTTCCTGCCCAATTTGTTGGGCATCCTCGCCAACGCGCCGGTCGCGCTGGAGACCTATCTGACGGTCTCCGGGATCAACGCTCGCGCCTCGCTCTCGATCGCCGAGCGCGAAACAGTGCAGATCACCGCCGCGGTGACGCACGGCTGCGGCTTTTGCGTCGCCGGCCACACGGCCATCGCCTACAAGCAAGCCGGCCTCGACCCGACGACGGTCGAAGCGCTGCGCGGCCTCGCGCCAATCCCGAACGCGCGCCTCGAAGCGGTCGCTCGATTCACCAAGGCGATCGTCGCCACGCGCGGTCGCGTCGAGCCGGCCGATCTCGAGGCCTTCAAGGCGGCCGGGTTCGACGACCAGGCGGCGCTCGAAGTGGTGCTTGGCGTCAGCCTCGCCACGCTGTGCAACTTCGCCAACAATCTCGGCGGCCCGCCGCTCAACGCCCAGCTCGAACCTTACCGCTGGAACGGAGCCAGCCAATCGGCGACCCGATGAACGGCGCGTCTTCCTTGCTCGACGCCGGGCTCGCGGTCTGGCTCGACGACAACGCCATGAGCCTCGATCAGGAAAGCCGGCTGGCTGACGAGACGCTGCTTCGCCTCGCCGCGGGTGGGGCGCTCGGGATTGGCGTATCGAGGGCGGCCGGCGGCGCGGGCGGCGACGTGGTCGACGGCGTCGAAGCCGTCGCCGCGGTTTCCGAGACATCGCTGGCGGCTGGCTTCGTGCTCTGGGCGCAGCGCAGCTATATCGAATATCTCGTCAACAGCCCGAACGTGGCGCTCCGCGAGGCGCAGTTGCCGGCGCTGATGACGGGACGCGTCGGCGGTGCGACCGGACTCTCGAATGCGGTGAAGTTCCTCTGCGGCCTCGAGGAGCTTCAGGTGAAGGCGCGCCGTCAGCAGGATCGCTTCATCCTCGACGGCAGGCTGCCCTTCGTCACCAATTTGAGCCGGCAGGGGTTTCATGTCGCGGCGGCGGTCGCCTACGAGGATGGGCAGGGCGCGTTCGTCGCCTCGCTGGCTCACGACGATCCCGGCCACGTCCGCTCAGCCGATCTCGACCTGATGGCGCTGCGTGGGACCAATACGGCGGCCCTGACGATCTCCGGCGTCGAGATCACGCCGCAGCGCATTATCCATCCAGACGCCGAGGCGTGGCTGACGACGGTGAGGCCGGCCTTTCTCGGGATGCAATGCGGCATGTCGATCGGTCTGGCGCGGCGCGCGCTCGGCGAGGCGCGTAAGTCGCTTGGCCGCGGACGCGGCCCGCTGGCCGAACCGGTGGCGGAGGCGACGCGCGCGCTCGCCGACCAGGAGCGCGCGCTGCGCGAGGGGCTGCGCTCCGGCCTGTTTCTAACCAAGCCCGCCGCGCAGTTCCGCATCCGCATCGCACTCGCCGAAATCGTCGGCCAGGCGGTCGCGCTCGAACTTCAGGCCTCAGGCGGGCGCGCCTATCTGACCGGCCCGGGCGCAGGCTTCGGCCGACGGTGGCGCGAGGCCGCCTTCATCCCGGTCGTCACGCCGAGCGTTCTCCAGCTCAAGGCCGTGCTCGCCGCGCAGAGGCAGAACGCCGCCTAACAGTCACGCGGGTTTGGAGCGCCAGCAGGAGAGGCGGGAAACGCCCGCCCTTTCCTTTCCACGCCAAACCGGGGACAATGTCTTTCAAAACGCCATACAAAGGGAGGGCGAGATGTGGCGACCGCGGCTGATCGACAGCGCCCGGATGAAATATCTCGGAATTGTCGAGGCGCTCGAGGCCGATGTCCGATCCGGGCGGGTGACGCGCGGCGAACGGTTGCCGCCGCAGCGCGCCATCGCGGAAGCGCTCGACGTCGATCTGACCACCGTGACGCGAGCCTTCAACGAGGCGCGCCGGCGCGGCCTCGTGGCAGCGCAGGCGGGGCGCGGCACCTTCATCACCGAGAAGGCCGACGGCGCCGAGCCCCCGGAATACGCCCACCCGCTGATCGACCTCAGCATGAACATTCCGCCGCAGCCGGGCGAGCTGTTTCGTCGGCTGTTCCCGCAGAGCATCGCCAGCATTCTCGGCAGTCCGCGCGGCCTGCTCACCCTGCACTATCAGCAAAGCAACGGCGCCGAGGCCGACCGCCACGCCGCCGCTCACTGGCTCGCGCAACGGATCGAGGGCGTCGCCCCTGAGCGGATCGTCATCGCCGGAGGCGCCCAGAGCGCGCTTTTCGCCATTTGCGACTTCCTGCTTTCGCGCGGCGACGTCGTCGCGGCTGGGGCGATGACCTTCCCTGGGTTCAAAGCGGTCGCTGCGCAAAAGGGGCTCGTCGTGGCGCCCCTCGCGATGGACGAGCAAGGCATCGTTCCCGACGCCTTCGAAAAGGCGTGCCGCGAGAAATCGCCGAAGGCGCTCTACGTCATTCCGACCATCGACAATCCGACGACGGCGACGATGTCGGAGGAGCGCCGGCGCGCGATCGCGGGGCTCGCCAGGACGTACGGCGTCGCGATCATCGAGGACGATCCCTACGCCCCGCTACGGCCGGAACGGATCGTCACCTTGACGGAGCTCGCCGGCGACATCGCCTGGCATGTCGCGACTCTCTCGAAATGCGTGACCCCTGCCCTGCGCGTCGCCTATGTCGTCGCGCCGAACGCCGGAATGGGGCTTCGCCTCGCGGGCGTGCTGCGCGCGACGATCCTCATGGCGCCGCCGCTGATGTCGGCCCTCGCGACCCGTTGGATCGCCGACGGCGCGCTCGACGAGATCACGAGGGCGATCAGCGCGGAGAGCGCGGCGCGCCAGCAACTCGCCGCGTCGATCCTGCATGACGTCCCCTACGCGGCCGATCCGCACGGGCATCATATCTGGCTGCATTTGCCGGAGGATTGGCGCGCCGGGGACTTCGCCGACCACGCCGACCGGGTCGGCGTTTCGATCGTGCCGAGTTCCGCTTTCGCCGTCGCCGCACATCCCAACGAGGCGGTTCGGATTTCGTTGGGCGTCGCGCCGGACCGCGGCGCGCTCGAGGATGGTCTCACCCAGCTCGCCAATCTGATGGCGCAGCCCTCGCTCGCCACGCGAGCCGTCGTGTAGCGCCCTAGCGCCTTCTGCATTCTGCTGGACGCGCCGCAGCTCTTTTCGTCGTGCCCGGCCTTGTGCCGGGCGCCCACGCCGGGCCGACGATTCTAACGTCATAGGGTCTATGTGACGGCGCCGCTAGATGGCCGGGACAAGCCCGGCCAAGACGGTGTGCGTCAACCCATTTGCAAATGGCTCTGGCGGCGGCGAAATCGTTGCGGTTTGATCGCGGGGCAGGCAATGACGCGAAAGTGATCGTTTTCGCCGTCGACAAGCGAAAACGAGCGAACTTCAAGACATCGCCAAGATGACGCCAGTGCTGCGGCGAATCGCCACCTTTTCGCAGGAATCGAAAAAGGTATGTTGGCCTCATGATTCAAGCGAGCGCGTACGTAACGCGCGTCGGCTATGCTTTCCGTGTCACTGCGTAATACGATTCGCCTGCGCGGGCGGTCGAGGTGATCGGTCGGAAAGTAGACATGAGGAGACCTCGCCGTGTTCCATCTCACCGCGCTCCAGTTAGCCCGAATGCAGTTCGGCTTTACGGTATCTTTCCACATCATATTTCCGGCCATCACGATCGGACTCGCCAGTTATCTGGTTGTGCTCGAAGGCTTGTGGCTATGGAAGAAAGACCCGGTCTATCGCGACCTTCATCATTTCTGGATCAAGATCTTCGCCGTCAATTTCGCCATGGGCGTCGTCTCCGGCCTGGTCATGGCGTACGAGTTCGGCACCAACTGGAGTTACTTCACCGGCTTCGCCGGCGGCGTCACCGGGCCGCTGCTCGCCTACGAGGTGCTGACCGCATTCTTCCTCGAAGCCGGCTTCCTTGGCGTGATGATGTTCGGCTGGAACAGGGTCGGACCGGGCCTCCACTTCTTCGCGACCGTGATGGTGGCGCTCGGCACGCTCATCTCGGCGACCTGGATCATCGCCTCGAATAGCTGGATGCAGACGCCGCAGGGATACGAGATCCTCAACGGCCGCGTCGTTCCGGTGGACTGGCTGAAAGTCATCTTCAACCCGTCCTTTCCCTACCGGCTCGTGCATATGACGATCGCGGCCTATCTGGCGACCGCCCTGTTCGTCGGGGCTTCGGGCGCCTGGCATCTGCTTCGCGGCAATCGGATCCCCGCCACCCGCACGATGTTCTCGATGGCGATGTGGATGCTGCTGGTGGCGGCGCCGATTCAGATCGAAGCGGGCGACCAGCACGGTCTCAACACGCTCGAACATCAGCCCGCCAAGATCGCTGCTATCGAGGGCCACTGGCGCAACGATCCGGGCCAGGGCGTGCCGCTGATCCTGTTCGGCCTGCCGGACATGAAGGCCGAGACCACGCGGTATGCGATCCAGTTGCCGCACATCGGCAGCCTGATCCTCACCCACAGCTTCGACGGCCAGTTCAAGGGGCTCAGCGACTTCCCGCCCCAGGACCGGCCGAACTCGACGATCGTGTTCTGGACCTTCCGGGTCATGGTCGGGCTCGGCTTCCTGATGCTGGCGCTCGCCCTGTGGGCTGCGTGGCTCAGGTGGCGCGGCCGCCTGTATGATTCGCGCCTCTTCCTCATGTTTGCAACGGTGATGGGGCCGGCGGGACTCGTCGCTCTCCTCGCCGGCTGGCTCACCACCGAGATCGGCCGGCAGCCCTGGGTCGTCTACGGGGTGATGCGGACCGAAAACGCCGTGTCGAACCACTCGGTGCTGGCGATGTCGGCGACCCTGCTCCTGTTCGTCGTCATGTATTTCGCCGTCTTCGGCACCGGCATCAGCTACATGCTCAAACTGGTCGCAAAAGGCCCTGAGAAGGAGGGCGAGGAGGACCGTCCCACGCGTCACGGCCAATCGCAGCGTCCGGCGCGACCGCTGTCCGCCGCCCCCGACAATATCGATCCGGCGATCGGCTGAGGAGACACGACAATGGGTATCGACCTTCCTCTCATCTGGGCCATCATCATCGGCGTTGGCCTCATGAACTATGTCATCATGGACGGCTTCGACCTCGGCATCGGCATCCTGTTCCCCTTCGTGCGCGATCGCGTGGAGCGGGACACGATGGTCAACACCGTGGCGCCCGTCTGGGACGGCAACGAGACTTGGCTGGTGCTGGGCGGCGCGGCGCTGCTCGCCGCCTTTCCCGAGGCCTATTCGGTGATCCTGAGCGCGCTCTATCTGCCGATCGTGCTCATGCTCGCCGGGTTGATCTGGCGCGGCGTCGCCTTCGAGTTCCGCTTCAAGGCGGACGACGCTCACAGGCCGTTCTGGGACAAGGCCTTCGCCTGGGGTTCCTATGTCGCGACCTTTACCCAAGGTGTGTCGCTCGGGGCCTTCATCAACGGCTTCGAGGTCAAGGACGGGGCCTATGCCGGCGGCGTTTTCGATTTTCTCACGCCGTTCAGCGTGTTCACCGGCCTCGCCCTGATCGTCGCCTATGCGCTGCTAGGGGTGACCTGGCTCGTCATGAAGACAGACGGAGCGCTGCAGCGACGCCTGCGCGAGATCGGTCAGCCGCTCGCCTTCGTGGTCGTGGCGACGGTCGCCATCGTGAGCCTCTGGACGCCCTACACCCATCCCGAGGTCGCGACGCGTTGGTTCTCGCTGCCGAACCTCATCTTCTTCCTGCCTGTGCCGGCGCTCGTGCTGATCTCGGCCTGGCTGCTTCTCAGGGCGCTCCGCCGCGAAGAAAGTCAGGCCGCCCCGTTCGGCCTGGCGCTGTTCCTGCTCTTCCTGGGATATACGGGCTTCGCCATCAGCCTCTGGCCCAACATCATTCCCCCGGGGACCTCGATCTGGGATGCGGCGGCGCCGCCGCAGAGCATGGGCTTTGCCCTGGTCGGGGCGCTGTTCATCATTCCCATCATCATGGCCTACACCTCCTGGTCCTACTACGTGTTCCGAGGCAAGGTGCGGGCTGGAGACGGATATCACTGATGAGCGCGGCGCATTCTTCCCCAGTGGGCCTGTGGGCGCGCCGGTTGGGCTGGATGGTCCTGCTGTGGACGGCGAGCGTCGTCGGGTTGGCGATCCTCGCTACGGTCTTCCGCGGTTTGATGGCCCTCGCCGGCCTGACGCCCTGACAAGGAAAGCTTCCGCGCCGACGCCGCAAGGCGGACGGCGCGGACTGTCCAAGGACAGCCGCTCGTGCGGCTGTCCTTGCCCATATCAATTTTGCGTTGGTTGAATTGATCGGCGGCTCTGCCGCTGGGATGATCGCCGCCCGATTCGCCGGATTTCGAATGCCCCAATCAACGACGGCGGTCCTCGCCGATGGACTGCCCCGCCGCGAACGCCTCGAGGCGATCGCCGCGATTTCCCTCACGGTCGCGATGGCCAACCTCGACGGCGCCATCGCCAACACGGCCCTGCCGACCATCGCCGGCGATCTCGGGACCAACGGCGCGGCGGCGATCTGGGTCGTCAACGCGTATCAGGTCGCGATGCTCGCCGCTCTGCTGCCGCTCGCCGCGCTCGGCGAGATCGCCGGCCATCGCCGGATCTATGTGGTGGGGCTCGCGCTGTTCACCGCGACGTCGCTGGCCTGCGGCCTCGCCTGGTCGCTGCCGAGCCTGATCGTGGCCCGCGCGCTGCAGGGGCTGGGCGCGGCGGCCATAATGAGCGTCAACACGGCTCTCATCCGCTTCACCTATCCCTCCAATATGCTTGGGCGCGGCGTCGGCTACAATGCGCTCGCGGTGGCGCTCGGCATCACCGCGGGGCCGACCGTCGCCTCGCTCGTGCTGTCGGTGGCCTCCTGGCACTGGCTGTTTCTGATCAACGTGCCGGTCGGCCTGCTCGCGATCTGGTTCGCCCGCAGCCTGCCGACGACCGCTCGCGCGAAGCACCCGTTCGACGCCGTCGCGGCCCTGCTTTGCGCCGGGCTCTTCGCGCCCCTGGCGCTCGGGCTGGGCGCGGCGACGCATCGCGAATGGCCTCTGGCCGCCGTCGAATGGGCGATTGCAGTCGTCTGCGGCGCCGCGCTCATTCGCCGCCAGGCGGGACATCCCGCGCCGATGCTGGCCGCCGACCTCTACCGCATCCCCGTCTTCGCGCTGTCGAGCGCCACGGCGATCTGCTCCTTCGCGACACAGGGCCTCGCCTTCGTCTCGCTGCCCTTCCTCTTGCAGACCGCGCTGGGCCGAAGCCAGGTCGAAACCGGCTATCTCATCACGCCCTGGCCGGCGGTGGTGGCGCTGATGGCGCCGATCGCGGGTCGCCTGTCGGATCGCTATCCCGCAGGCCTGCTCGGCGGCGTCGGCCTCGCCATTCTCGCCGGCGGCATGGCGCTCACCGCCGGGCTGCCAAGCGATTCGACGTCGTTGCAGATCGGCGCCGCGATGGCGCTGTGCGGCGCCGGCTTCGGCTTCTTCCAGTCGCCCAATCTCCGGGCGCTGATGTCGAGCGCGCCGCGCGAGCGCAGCGGCGGCGCTAGCGGCATCGTCGCCACCGCGCGCCTGCTCGGCCAGACAACCGGGGCCGCGCTGGTGGCGCTTTGCCTCAGCCTGTCAGCGGATCGCGGACCGACGCTCGCGCTTTGGCTGGGGTGCGGCTTTTCGGCGCTTGGCAGCGTCACCAGCTTCCTGCGGCTTCTCGCCGCGCGGCCGCGCAAAGGCTGACCGCCTCACGCTGCCTGCAGCGTCTCCATCAGCCGCCGATGCGCCTCCGGAATCGGCGTCGTCCGGCCGGTCGCGCGCTCGACATAGACGTGGGTGTAGCGCCCCTGAGCGCTGGCGACCGGCGCGCCCGCGCGGAAGATCGCCAGGAGATAGCGCACCGAGGAGCGTCCGAGATGCTCGACCGTGACGCCGACTTCGATCGGATCGGGAAAGGCGAGGCTGGAGAAGAAGCGGCAGTTGCTCTCTGCGACGAGGCCGATCACCGGGCTCGAAGCCGGGTCGAGCAGGCCGGCCTCGATCAAAATTGCGTTCACCGCCGCGTCGAACAACGCGTAATAGACGACGTTGTTGAGGTGACCGTAAGGGTCGTTGTCGCTCCAGCGTGTCGTGAGCGGCACGAAACGCGCAAACGCCTGGCGGCCGAGCGGCGGCTCACGCTCCGCCGACGCGCTCAGCGGCGCCTCCTTTGCCCGAAACCCTCGGCTCGCCTCATCGCCCCGTCGCCTTGCGCTTCCTATGTCAGCGTATAGACAAGGCGGCGGCGGCGAACAAGCTCGCCGCCAGCAATCGAACCGGAGCGCGTCGTGAGCGATTCTTCGAACGATCTGCCGCCGCCTTCCCGCGCCGAGGAGGCGGCGAGCGGCGTCGTGACGCGCCTCTCGGGTCTGACGCGCCGCCTGATCGCCGGCAACGCCTCGCCCTACACCTTCACCGGCACGTGCAGCTACATCGTCGGCGCCGGCGAGGTCGCGATCATCGACCCGGGCCCTCCTGACGAAGCCCATCTCGCCGCTCTTCTCGCGGCCGTCGAGGGCGAGCGGGTCAGCCACATCGTCGTCACCCACACGCACCGCGACCACGCCCCCGGCGCGGCGATCCTGAAGGCGCGCACGGGAGCGCCGATCGTCGGCGCGCGCGCCCATGTTCCGCGCCCGGGCGCGCCGCAGGGTCTCGACGCCTCGCACGATCTCGCCTACACGCCCGATCGCGCGCTCGCCGACGGCGAGCGCATCGCCGGGAGCGGCTTCACGCTCGAAGCGATCTCGACGCCCGGCCACGCGGCCAACCATCTCTGCTTCGCGCTGCCCGAGGAGAATGCGTTGTTCTCCGGCGATCACGTCATGGCGTGGTCGACCTCGGTCGTCGCGCCGCCCGACGGTTCGATGGCCGACTACATGGCCTCGCTCGAGAAGCTCAGAAACCGTTCCGAAACGATCTACTGGCCAGGTCACGGCGGCCCGGTGCGCGAGCCGCAGCGCTACGTACGCGCCCTCGCCCATCATCGCCGCCAGCGCGAGGCCGCCATCCTGTCGAGACTCGAGGCAGGCGACGCGGAGATTCCGCAAATCGTCGCCAGGGTCTACGCCGGCCTCGCGCCGGCGCTCGTGCGGGCGGCGGGCCTGTCGACGCTCGCCCATCTCGAGGACCTCGTCGCGCGGGGCGTCGTGGCGAGCGAAGGCCCCCCGTCGCTGTCGGCGCGCTTCCGTCTGGCGTGACCCTACCGCTCGGTCATCGATTCCTGCACCGCGGCGGCGAATTTATCGATGCGGCGGGCGTTGGCGCCGAAGTCGTGCCGACCGACCCGCGACATCGAGCGGATGTCGATGCGGGTTTGCGTCGCCAGCGGGCGGACGCGGATGACGATGTCGTCGACGAAACCGAATATGAGCGAGCGGGCGGTCGCCTCGATCTGCGCGGCGCCGTCGACGCGCAGATTGGGCGGATTGGCGTCGACGACCTGCCAGCCAAGCTCTTTGGCGATGCGGAGCGCGAGCTGGTAGGCTTGGTCGGCTTCGAGATCGACCAGGATCGGCTGCACCTCGGGATAGGCCGCCCGCTGGAGGGGCGCGGCGGCAGGGTTCCAAACCGGCGACGGACGGCCCGCGCGCGCCTCCCGCGCCTTGGCGGAAATCATCAACGACGGCGGCGCTTCGAGATCAGTCGATATGTCGCTGAGAGCGGGCAGGCGCAACGCGACGACGGTCAGGTAAGCCGGATCGGCGAGCAAGGCGAGCGACAGAACGAAGCCGAGCGCCGCCTCACTGGCGCCGCGCCGCCCGGTGCGCCAGATGACGACCGCGGCCGAGCAAGCGAGCAGCACGGCGAGAAAGGCGAGCACGAGGGCGGCGCCGAACACCGTCAGCGTCGCCGCCGGGTCCGCGTGCCCAATGCGCGACAGCGCGATCGAAACGCCCGCGGTGGCGAGCGCGAAGACCGCCGTCCGGCGGCTCCAGACCGCGGCGCGCGAGAGCGGCTCTTCAAGGATCAGGCGGCGCATGGCAGACCGCCGCCGTCTTTGCGAGCGAAGCGAAGCAATCCAGGGGCGCCACGAGCGCGCGTTGCGTTTTGGTCGAAGCAACCCCGGCGGAGCCTGTCATGCCCACGAAAGAGGGTATCCAGGAGTCGAAGGGCGAAGGCCTGCGGCGGTTGTCTGGACCCCCGCTTTCGCGGGGGTGACAGCCTCGGGTCAACCAGAAGCCAAAGCGCGCTAGGGCAAGCGGAATGGATGGCTTCGTCGCTTCGCGCCTCGCAATGACGATTCGACGCGACCCGCCACGGATTATTTCGCCTGGCCAACCTGCCCTTGCGCGAGCGCGTTGCGCGCGCCGATCTGTCCGCTCGCTTCCGTGAAGGCTTTGGTGTCATCGCCAAGCTGGACCGTGGGCATGCAATCCGGATTGCACCAATAGGAAACCCGGTCGGCGCCCCGCTGCACGACCAGCACCGACCGCGTCGGCTCGACGTCGATCTGCTTCTCGTCGATTATATTGCCCTGCGCGTCGAGCGCAATCAGGTTGGTCTCGCCGTAGCTCTTGCCGGTGACGACCATCGCGACGCCGCCTTTGAGCATCGTCACGTCGGCAATCGAGGGATTGCCGACGACGAGGGTCGTCGCGCCGGCGGGAAGCTGGGCGACCTTGGCCTGATCGAGCGTAATGGAGAGCGCCCCAGGCGAGCCCGCGGACGCAGAGCCCGCGGAGGCGAGCGCGAGCCCGATCAGAGCGGGCAACAGGAGTGCGCGAGGCGACATGGTTCGTCCTTTTCGACCGGGCGAGCGGCGGCAAGCGCGGCCTCGCCGCCACGCCGCAGGAGACTTTGACTCGAAATAGGTGAACGAACCCTCAACGGCCAACGAGCCTGGCTCCGCTATGCCAAGGACGCTTGCTCTTGACGCCGCCTGCGGGAGCCTGTTTGCGTGCGCTCCCATTCGCCGCTCAACTCCCGAGGATCCCTATGTCCGACTGGCCGCAATCCCTCATCCTGGTCGGCGCGGGCAAGATGGGCGAGGCGATGTTGCGCGGCTGGCTGGCCGCCGGACTCGAGCCGCGCCGCGTCGCCATCCTGGAACCCGCGCCTTCGCCGTCGATCCTCGACCTGACGGCGCGGCGCGGCATTTCCCTCAATCCTGCCCTCGGCGCGCTCGAGCCTCCCGAGGCGCTGTTCCTTGCGATCAAGCCGCAGACGCTCGACGCCGCCGCGCCGAATCTGGCGCCGCTCGCCGGGCCGCGGACGCTGGTCGTCTCCATTCTCGCGGGCAAGCGCATCGCCGATCTTCGCGCGCGCCTGCCGAAGGCGGCGGCCTTCGTGCGGGTGATGTCGAACACGCCCGCCGCCGTGGGCCGCGGCGCCTCGGCGGGCGCTGCGACGCCCGAAGCGAGCGACAGCCAGCGCGCCTTCACACAAAGCCTGATGGGCGCCGTCGGCGCCTTCGAATGGCTCGCCGACGAGGCGCTGATCGACGCGGTGACGGCGCTCTCGGGCTCCGGACCGGCCTATGTGTTCGCCCTCGTCGAGGCGATGGCGGCGGCTGGCGAAGCGGTCGGCCTGCCCGCGGATCTCGCGATGAAGCTCGCGCGCGCGACCGTCGAGGGCGCCGGCGAACTGTTGCATCGCGAGCCCGCCGTTTCCGCCGGCAAGCTGCGCGAAAACGTCACCTCGCCCGGCGGCACGACCGCCGCCGCCCTCGCGGTGCTGCGCGCGCCCGACGGCCTCGCCGCGCTGATGACACGCGCGGTGACCGCGGCGCACCGGCGCGCCGGTGAACTCGCGGGCTGAGCAACCGGCGACTCTGGCTGAGGCTGGCGCGTCCGGTAGCGATAACGTGCTTTAAATTCAGCGCCCAAGTTGGCGCGGGCGCGCCAAAGCGATAGACTTCTGATCGCAAATTCGGGTTGGCGATGAGGAGGTTCGCATGGCGGAAAAAAGCGCAGCAAAGGCCGCGGGCGCGCCGGCCGATCCGCGCGAGCAAATCGTCGACGCCCTGATGGTCCTGGCGGCCGAGCGCCGCTTCGAGGACATAACCATACGCGACATCTGCGAACGGGCGGGCGTCTCGCTCGCCGATTTCCGCGCCGCCTTTCCCTCCAAGGGCGCGGTCCTCGGCGCCTTCACGCGCCGCATCGATCGGATCGTCCTCTCCGGCGATGATACCGAACTCGCCAAGGAGACGCAGCGCGAGCGTCTGTTCGAGGTCCTGATGCGGCGGCTCGACGCGCTCGCGCCCTATCGCGAGGCTCTGCGCAGCGTTTCCGACTGGGTCGCCCGCGATCCGGTGGCGGCGCTGGCGATGAATCAATCGGTCGTCAATTCGATGCGCTTCATGCTGGAGGCTTCCGGCATCGACAGTTCGGGGATCGCCGGCGCGATCAAGCTGCAGGGCCTTGCGCTCGCCTGGGCGCGCATCCTCAGGGTGTGGCTCGACGATGACGAGCCGGAGCTCGCCAAGACCATGGCGGAGCTCGATCGCGAGCTTGCTCGCGGCGAGCGCGCCGTCGCCGGCGTTGAGAAGCTTGACCGGATCGCGGCGCCGTTCCGGGCCGCAGCCCTCGCCGCGTTCGCCAGTCGCCGCCGAGCGCGCGACGTCTTTCGGCGCCGTCCGCGCGAGCGGGCGGACGCTTCGCGCGACGCCAGCGCCCTGTGAGCATATCCAGAATGCGGCGAATTTGACGGTTTTGCGAAACCGCCCGCCAAACATGGACCCGGGAAAGGGGGACAGCTTCCCGGGATCGGTAGAAGTTTAGTCGTTCGCGTTAGTCCGCGTTGAGTCGGTCGGCCGTTCTCTCTCGCCAACAAGACTGGCCAGGAGAAGTGGCGCGATGCAGACCGCCCCCAAGTTTCCCGCTTTCGCGCCCCGCCGTTTCGCCGCGCCCGACCCGCGCGCCGACGGACGGCGCCGGCTCGTGCGGCTCGACAGCGACAACGTCCATATCGCGCGGACCGTCGCCGGGGTGAACATGAACGTCACCGTCGCAACCAGCGCCTATCGGGGCGTCGGCCTACGCGTCGTCAGCATGCGGGACGAAGGGTTCACCTACGAGATTCGGCTCATCCACGCCGATCCGGATCTTTGCGTCGCGCTGGCGCAAGCCGACGACGATCTCGACGTTCAAGCGGAATGGCGTCTCTGGGCGCGGGTGCTCGGCCTGCCCGCGCTGGTCGAGCGTGTCGAGGGTCGTGACGAGCCGGACCGTCCGCTGCTCGGCCGCGTCGCCTTGGGCGCGCCCTCGCCCCGTCGCCGCGGCAAGACGATCGCCGCGCGGCGGGCGCGCTTTCTCACGCGCCGCAAGATCGGCCGCCCCGAACTCTGCGCCCTGGTCGCGGCGACGAGCGAGCTGTTCGGCGGCTGGCGCCCGGAACGCTGAGCCGTCCCTGGCGCATTTGTCTCTGGCGGCAAGGCCAGCTTCGCGTTAGGGCTCGCGTGGACGCGTCGTTCGTCCACAGCGAGCCGAGCCCGATGCGCACCGACGTCCTCGCCGCCATGGTGGCGTTCTGCTTCGTTTCCGGCGTCACGCCGGGCCCCAACAATTTGATGCTGATGACGTCGGGCGTGAACTTCGGCTTTCGCCGGACGGCGCCGCATCTCCTGGGCGTGGTGCTCGGCTTCTGCCTGATGGTCGCGTTGGTCGGCGTCGGCCTCGACGCGGTCTTCAGCCGATTTCCGGCGCTGCTGCCGGCGATGCGTTATCTCGGCGCAGGCTATATGCTCTGGCTCGCCTGGAAGATCGCCCACGCCGGCCCGGTCAAGGAAGGGCAGACGCGCGGCGCGCCGCTCGGCTTCTTCGGCGCGGCGGCTTTTCAGTGGGTCAATCCCAAGGCGTGGGTGATCGCGGTGAGCGCCCTGACGGCCTATGCGGTGGTCGACGATTACCGGCTGAACGTCGCCTTGGTCGCCGTGACCTATCTGGCGGTCGGCCTGCCGGCCAGCGGCGCGTGGGCGCTGCTCGGCTCCGCGATGCGCCGCGCGCTTGCCGACCCGACGGTGGCGAAGCTCTTCAACCTGACGATGGCGGTGCTGCTGCTCGCCTCGGTCGTGCCGGTGCTGGCGGAAAAGTAGCGCGGCCGGGACAAGCCCGGCCACGACGCGTGAATCGCGGTGGAGCGACGCTTACCGAAACGGCGGCTCATCGAAGCTGCGCAGCTTGCGCGAATGCAGCGAGGCGCGCTGGTTCTGCAGCAGCTCCAGCGCGGCGATGCCGATCTGCAAGTGTTCGCCGATCGCCCGCTCGTAGAAGGCGTTGGCGGCGCCGGGCAGCTTGATTTCGCCGTGCAGCGGCTTGTCGGAGACGCACAGCAGCGTGCCGTAGGGCACGCGCATGCGGAAGCCCTGCGTCGCGATGGTCGCCGATTCCATGTCGACCGCGATGGCGCGGGAGAGGTTGATCCGCCGGCGCTCCCGCGTCCAGCGCAGCTCCCAGTTGCGGTCGTCGTTGGTGACGACAGTGCCGGTGCGCAGGCGCCGCTTCAGCGCCTCGCCGCGGTCGCCCGTGACGCGCGCGACCGCTTCCTGCAAGGCGACCTGCACTTCGGCGAGCGCGGGGATCGGCATGTCGAGCGGCACGGCGTCGTCGAGGATGTGGTCCTGCCGGACATAGGCGTGCGCGAGCACGTAGTCGCCGATCAGCTGCGACTGACGCAAGCCCGCGCAATGGCCGACCATCAGCCAGCAATGCGGGCGCAGCACGGCGATGTGGTCGGTGATGTTCTTGGCGTTGGCGGGGCCGACGCCGATGTTGACGAGGCTGACGCCGCGCCCGTCGGCGCGTACGACGTGATAGGCCGGCATCTGGAAGCGGTGCCAGACGACCGCCGCCGCCTTCGCTTCCGCCTGCTCAGGCGAGAGGCTGGAGTCGAGCGTAATATTGCCGGGGAGGACGATCTTCTTGACCGCGCCCTGGCGCAATTGTTCGAGGCCCCACCGCACGAACTGATCGACATAGCGGTGATAGTTGGTGAGCAGCACCCAGGGCTGCATCGCCCGCCAGTCGGAGCCGGTGTAGTGCACCAGCCGGCGCAACGAATAGTCGGTCCGCGCGGCGTCGAACAGCGCGATCGGCCGCTCGATGCCGGTCCGGATCTCGAAGGCGCCGTCCGCCACTTCGTCGCCGACCTCGGCGAGCGAAGGCACCGGGAAGAACCGCGCGAGCTCGGAGGCGGTCGCGCCGCCGCGGCCGAGTTCGTCGCCGCTCTCGAACACGTAGGGGTAAGGGATTTCCTGCTCGCCGACCCCAACGTCGATCCGCGCGCCGAATTCCCTCACCAGCGGCTCGAGCTGCTCGAGCAGATACGGCCGAAATTCGTCAGGCTGGGTGACCGTCGTCGAATAAACGCCCGCCTCGGTGAATTTGGCGAACGCGCGGGGGCTCGACGGCGGCACGCCTTCCGGGTCGTAGCTGACCCGCAGTTCCGGATAGCGGAACGTCGCCCGCACCTCTTCGGTCGGCGTCGTTCCGTCCCGCAAGAACCGCTCGACCGCCGCGCGTAGCGAGGCGGTCGCCTTGGAATAGAGGTCGGCCAACCGATCGACCGCTTCCGTCGGCGTCGACACGCTTTCGAAGCAACCGGTCAAGCCGCCCTCCTCATGTCATTCTCCCATTTATCGTTTCATTATGACGCTTTAAGGCGCTTTGGCCGCTATGCAGGCGATCTCGACGTTGTAGGGCGGCGCGGCCAGCTTGGCCTCGACGGTGGCGCGCGCCGGCGTCGCGCCCTTGGCGACCCAGCCGTCCCAGACCGAATTCATTTCGGCGAACGCGCCAATGTCGGTGAGATAGATCGTCGTCGAGAGGAGCTGGGTCTTGTCCGTCCCGGCGTCGGCGAGCAGGCGGTCGATCGTCTCGAGGATCTCTTTGGTCTGCTCGGCGACGCTCTTGCCCGCGGCTTTATCGGCGACCTGTCCGGCGAGATAGACGGTGTTGCCGTGCACGACCGCCTGCGACATGCGGGGACCGACGCCGTATCGTTGAATGCTCATGGAAAAGGCCTCGATGGGTTGCGTATGGAAGATCAGACGAGCGCGAAGCCTGGAATGGCGCCCATGAAGTCCCGCTTGCCGATCGGAACGCCGGCATAGCGCAGAATGCCGTAGGCGGTCGTCAGGTGGAAATGGAAGTTCGGCAGGACGAAATGCGTGATGTAGTTGGCCCCGACCATCTTCGCCTGGTTGGGACCGACGGGGAAGACAATGTCGCGGTCGGCGGCGGCGTCGACGGCGGTCGGATCGAGCTTGGCGAGAAGGTCGAGCGTCTTCTGGATCCGCGCTTTCAGGTCGCCGAGCGACGCCTCGGTGTCCTCGAACTTCGGCGGCTCGACGCCCGCCAGACGCAAGGAACCGTTTTTGGCATGGTCGCAGAAAATTTGGACCTGGCGGCCGAGCGGGAACATGTCGGGCCGCAGGCGCAGCGTCAGATAGATCGCCGGGTCGAATTTGGACGCCTCGGCATGCGCGCCCGCCTTGTCGAGGATCGCGGAAAAGGCGTTCAGGGACCGTTCGAAGACGGGGACGCTGGAGTTATAGAGCGAAAACGACATTGCCGGCGCAGCCTCGGTTAAGCGATGTGAAGGCGCGCAACTTGCACAGAACGAGGGGCGAATTCAACCAATAGCCAATCGGGTTATTGGCTGAGGCCCCACTCGCCCGCCAGCTCCGCGGCGTACGAGTCGTTGAAGTGGGCGCCCGGGCGCGCGGACTCCCCGCGCGCGGAAAGCCGCCGCCGAGCGCGCGGTGTCGGAAACGCGTTTGACCAGCGCGTCGGCGCTCTCATGTCGCGCTCCTTGCCGAGTTGAACGCGAGGCGCGTTGCGTAGTCGCGAATGTCGGTCGGCCAGGGGGAGGCGCGCTCGGCGAAGCCCGCCTGGTCGTCCGCGAACATGGCGCGCAACGCCTCCTCGAACCCCGGCAAGTCTCCCGCCATCGCCGAGAGGAAGCGAAAGGCCGCCGCCTTCGCCCGGCGCCCCTCGCTCGCCCCGCCATCCGCGCGCCGGGCCTCGTCGACGAGCCGGCGCAGGGCGACGGACGCGCCGCCGGGCTGGGCGGCCAGCCATTCCCAATGGCGCGGCAGCAGGGTCACCTCGCGCGCGACGACGCCGAGCTTCGGGCGCCCGCGGCCGCGCGTTTCGGCGACCGCCTCGTCGGCGCCGAGCCGAGCGAGAATATCGGCGTCCGAACCCCTGAGATCCAGATCGATGACGGCGCCGCTGGCGTCGTCGAAGGCCAGCACGGGACCTTCCGTGCCCGCCGCAAGCGCATCGCGCACCGTCAACGCGACATCACGCAACGGCCCGGCGACGATCAGGCGGCTCCCGGCGAAGGCGGCGCAGGGTCTTGAAGGCGATTCGGTCATGATCTGCCTCGTTTTTATCCGGGTGGAATTGACGGGAGCATTATCACCCGGGTGTAAATTCGACAAGGATAAAGTGCGGCACAGGCTCCCAGACTTGCCGAGCCGGCCAAAGACGGCGATGAAGGCTGCGCAATTCCTGGGAGAGAAGCCATGGCCAACCGTTTCGCCGCCGCGATGGCGCGTCTGCCGCTTGTCGCGATTTTGCGCGGGCTGAAGCCCGAGGAGGCGCCGGCGATCCTGCAGGCGCTGCTCGCGCAAGGCTTCTCGCTGATCGAGATCCCCCTCAATTCGCCCGAACCGTTCGCGAGCATCGCCATGATGCGAAAATCGGCGCCGCCGGAGACGTTCATCGGCGCCGGCACCGTGCTCGGCGTCGCGGACGTCGGCAAGGTCGCCGACGCCGGCGGCGATCTGATCGTCATGCCGCATGCCGACGTCGCGGTGATCGCGGCGGCCAAGGCGCGCGGCCTCGCCTGCGTGCCGGGCGTCGCGACGCCGACCGAAGCCTTCGCCGCCCTCGCCGCCGGAGCCGATGGGCTCAAGGCGTTTCCCGCCGAGATCATCACGCCCGCCGTGGTCAAGGCGTGGCGCGCGGTGATCCCGAGAAGCGTGGCGGTGATGCCGGTCGGCGGAATCACCCCGGACGGCATGGCCGCTTACGTCGCCGCAGGCGCGAGCGGCTTCGGCCTCGGCTCGGCCCTTTATCGCCCGGGCGACAAGGCCGCCGAAGTCGAGGCGCGCGCGGCCGCCTTCGTCAAGGCTTGGCGGGCGCTCGCTGGCTGACGCAGCGAACGCGGCTCTACCGGTTGGGAACCCTCACCCCAACCCCTCTCCCGCTCGCGGGAGAGGGGGCCTTGCGGCGCCGCTCAATCCCTTCTCCCGCTTGCGGGAGAAGGTGGCGCGAAGCGCCGGATGAGGGCCCTCCATCGCAACGCGCCAGCCTAAACCGCGAAGATCGACGCCCCCTGCTCGGCGCGGCCGACGTTGGCGCGGAAGGCGCTGAAGAGTTCGCGGCCGATGCCGAAATGGGCGGCGCTGAGGTCCTTGGTCGCCGGGGAGCGCGCAGCCCATTCCGTGGGGTCGACCAGCACGTCGAGCCGGCCGGCCGGCGCGTCGAGGCGAATGAGATCGCCGTCGCGGATTTTGGCGATCGCGCCGCCGGCGTCCGCCTCGGGCGTCACGTGGATGGCGGCGGGCACCTTGCCCGAGGCGCCGGATAGACGTCCGTCGGTGACGAGCGCCACGCGATGGCCGCGGTCCTGCGCGACGCCGAGCGGCGGCATCAGCTTGTGCAACTCCGGCATGCCGATCGCCTGCGGTCCCTGGAAGCGCACCACCGCGACGACGTCGCGGAACAATTCGCCGGCGCGGAAGGCCGTGTGCAACTCTTCCTGGCTATGGAACACGCGCGCGGGCGCTTCGATCACATGCCGCTCCGGCGCGACCGCCGAGGTCTTGATGACGGCGCGGCCGAGCGGCCCCTCGAGCACGCGCAGGCCCCCGGTCGGCTGGAACGGATTGCCGGCGTCGCGCAGCACGGTTTCGTCGCCGCTGCGCTCGGCGGCGTCGCGCCACGTCACTGCGCCGTCTTCCGTCAGCATCGGCTCGACGACATAGTCGGCGAGGCTTTCGCCCCAGACGGTGCGGGCGTCCTCGTGCACCAGCCCCTCGTCGAGCAAAGCGCGGATCAGCAGCGGCATCCCGCCGGCGGCCTGGAAATGGTTCACGTCCGCCTTGCCGTTGGGATAGATGCGGGCGAGCAGCGGCGTGACCTCGGCGAGGTCGGCGAAGTCGTCCCATGTGAGATGAACGCCCGCCGCCGCCGCCATCGCGATCAGATGGATGGTCAGATTGGTCGAGCCGCCGGTCGCATGGAGGCCGACGACGCCGTTGACGATGGCGCGTTCGTCGATGACGTGGCCGATCGGCCTGAACGAGGAGCCAAGCGCCGTCATCTCCAGCGCGCGCTTGGCGCCGAGCCCCGTCAGCGCGTCGCGCAGCGGCGTGTTGGGATTGACGAAGGAGGCCCCCGGCAGGTGCAGCCCCATGATCTCCATCAACATCTGGTTGGTGTTGGCGGTGCCGTAGAAGGTGCAGGTGCCCGGCCCATGGTAGGCCTG
Organism: Roseiarcus sp.; assembly: GCA_036488815.1. Lineage (GTDB taxonomy): Bacteria > Pseudomonadota > Alphaproteobacteria > Rhizobiales > Beijerinckiaceae > Roseiarcus. Next base: position 14,612 of record DASXGX010000068.1, on the reverse strand, counting down.
CGCTTCGGACATCAGGAGTTCGTCGCGCGTCGCCTTGCCCTCGGCGTAAAGCTGACGGATCTTGGACTTCTCGTCGTTGCTGAGGCCCGAGGTCATCGGCCCGGCCGGCAAGAACACCGCCGGCAGATGGCCGAACGACAACGCGCCGATCAAAAGGCCCGGCACGATCTTGTCGCAGACGCCGAGGTAGACCGCCGCGTCGAACATCTGGTGCGACAGCGCAACCGCCGTCGACAGCGCGATCACGTCGCGCGAGAAGAGCGAGAGCTCCATGCCCGCCTCGCCCTGGGTGACGCCGTCGCACATCGCCGGCACGCCGCCCGCCACCTGCGCCGTCGCGCCCATCTCGCGCGCCGCCGCGCGCACGAGGTCGGGAAACCGTTCGTACGGCTGATGCGCCGACAGCATGTCGTTGTAGGCGGTGACGATCGCGAGGTTGGGCGCGACCCCGTCGCGCAGCGCCTGCTTGTCGCCGGCGCCGCACGCCGCAAAGCCGTGCGCGAAGTTTGCGCAGCCGAGCGCCTTGCGCGTCGGCCCCTGCGAGACCGAATGGTCGATCCGGTCGAGATAGCGCCGGCGCGCGTCCCGGCTTCGCTGGACGATGCGTTCCGTCACTTCACCGACGCGGGCGTTTAGGGTCTTGGGCATAGGAGCCTCTCAAATAGCGGGCCTTTAGCGAGACTCTTATTGCGCCTTGGCGGCTAACGAAAGGCGGATGCGCCGATTTAGCGCGCTCCCTGCGGCATAGGGAGACGCTCGCGGCGGCTCCGTGGACGCCCGCTCTTCGCGGCGCCGACAGGAGGGGTCCGCTCGATCTCAGCTCATTCAGCCGCCCTTGCGCCAATCGCGTCAAGCCTCGCGAGCGCTTGCGCGGGCAATTCGAGCGTCGCGGCCGCAAGGTTCTCGCGAAGGTGCCCGAGCGAAGACGTGCCCGGGATCAGGAGAATGTTGGGCGCGCGGCGCAGCAGCCAGGCGAGCGCCGTCTGCATCGGGGTCGCGCCGAGCTCCTGCGCGACCTCGGAGAGGGCCGAGGACTGCAGCGGCGTGAAGCCGCCGAGCGGGAAGTAAGGCACGTAGGCGACGCCCAACGCCCCGAGTTCGTCCACCAAAGCGTCGTCGGCGCGATGGACGAGATTGTAGTGGTTCTGCACGCAAACGACCGGGGCGATGCGACGGGCCTCGGCGACCTGGGTCGAGGTGACGTTGCTGAGGCCGAGATGGCGGATCAGGCCTTGCCGCTGCAATTCCGCAAGCGCCGTGAACCGTTCTTCGATCGATCCTTCGCTCGGCTCGTGCACCTTGCCCATGACGCGCAAGTTGACGACATCGAGGACCTCCACGCCGAGATTCCTGAGGTTGTCGTGGACGGCGCGAGCGAGTTGGGCGGGCCCTTGCGCCGGCATCCAGGAGGCGTCCGCGCCGCGGACCGCGCCGACCTTGGTGACGATCGTCATGCCGTCGGGATAGGGGCTGAGCGCCTCGCGAATGATCTCATTGGTGACGTGCGGGCCATAGAAATCGCTGGTGTCGATGTGGTTGACGCCGCTCGCCACGGCTTCGCGCAGCACGGCGAGCGCCGCCTTGCGGTCTTTCGGCGGTCCGAACACGCCCGGCCCAGCGAGTTGCATCGCCCCGTAGCCCATGCGGTTCACGGCGCGGTCGCCCAATGAGAAAGCGCCAGCGGGTGTTATGTCGGTCATGTCGGGTCTCCCAAATCGGAACGTGGCTCAATATGGCGCCTTCAGGGATGCGCGATAATCCGCATAATCGGCACAGGGCGTACGGATGATCGAACAATGACGACCGACCTCAACGATCTCTCCGCCTTCGTCGCCGTCCTGCGAGCGGGCGGATTTCGCGATGGCGCGCGGCTGAAGGGCGTTTCCGCCTCCGGTTTGAGCGAGGCCGTGCGGCGGCTGGAGACCAAGCTGGGCGTGCGGCTCGTCAATCGCACCACCCGCAGCATCGCCCCGACCGAGGCGGGGGCGCGGCTGCTCGAAAGGCTGACGCCGGCGCTGGGCGAAATCGAGGCGGCGCTCGACGTCGTCAACGCATTTCGCGACCGGCCGACGGGAACGCTCAGGATCAATGTTCCGGCGACCGTCGCGCGTCTCGTCCTACCCTCGATCGTGCCGCCGTTCCTCAGGGCCTATCCGGACATTCGGCTCGAAGTCCTCGTCGACGACAGTTTCGTCGACGTGCTGGCCGCCGGTTGCGACGCCGGCATCCGCTATGACGAGCGGCTCGAGCAGGACATGATCGCCGTGCCGATCGGCCCCCGCGTCCAGCGCTTCGCGACGGCCGCCTCGCCGGTCTATCTCGACGCGCGGGGCCGGCCGGAACATCCGCGCGACCTCCTGGCGCACGCCTGCCTGCGCGGTCAGTTCGCCAGCGGGGCGACGCCGCCGTGGGAGTTCGAGCGCGACGGCGAAGTCGTGCGGGTCGAGCCCGCCGGGCCGCTGGTCGTCCGGCTCGGCGCGGCGGTGGACTTGGCGGTCGACGCGGCCGTCGCGGGACTTGGCGTCATCCATCTCTTCGAGGAATGGCTGCGTCCCTATCTCGACAGCGGCGCCTTGGAGCCGGTGCTGGCGCCTTGGTGGCAAAGCTTTTCGGGACCGTTCCTCTACTATCCCGGCCGCCGCTATCCCCCTGCGCCGCTGCGCGCTTTCGTGGACTTCATCAAGAGATGACTGGCCTCGATCACTCCTCGCCGTTCGGCTCCTCGGCTTCGATCTCGGCCAGAGCGGCCTTGCCCTCATGGAAGGTCACGATCGAGTCCGGCATGCCGATCAGCACCAGCGGACAGGGGTTGCCGACGCCGCGGCGCAGACGATCCTCGAGCTTGCGCCAGTGAGTCGTCGCTTCGCCGAACTTGTCGGCGACGAATTTGTCGGTGAAAGCGTCGCGAAAGGGCACGGGGTTGCGCTTGCGCAGCACCCGATTTTCGATCGCCTTGCGCTGCTTGGAGGTCGGCTCGTAGCCCCATTGCCTGAGGTCCTCGAAGCCCTGGATTTGCCGCTCGTCGAGAAAGCGCCGCACGAGGCCGCGCATGTTGTCGTGCAGCGACCGCCCGCGGGTGACGATCACGCCGATCGATATCGCGCCGTCCGCGTGCAGCCGTTTGAAGTTCTCGAGATCGCGATCGTAGAAGGGTCCTTGTTGTTCCACTCGATTTCGAGCGCGATGCGCGACCCGTCGGCGAACACGCGCACGTGGTCGACTTCGTGCGACTGGCTTTCCCTGGGCACGTCGTTGATGCGCTTTTCGACGACGAACGTCGTCTTCGGCCAGTTCCGCTCCGACAAAGCGCGACGCAGCCGCTGCGTGCCTTTGGCTTCGCCGCCGCCGCTGGCGATGATCTCTTCGATCGGGATCGTCGCCTGAATCAAGGCGGATTCGAGTTCGACCGCCGCCTCGGGAAAGTCCATTGCGAGAATGGCTTTCGCGTGCGCGACGTAGCGAACTTCAAACCCGTTTGCCGCCAGCGCCTCGAACATCGAATCGTCCTGTCCGGCTGGCGCTCTCGTCTATTCGGCGGCGAGCGGGCTGCGATCCGTCGCCGAATTGTGGGAATAGGTGTTCCACGTGGGCGCATAGGATTCGTCGGCCTGGTTGCCCCACATCATCCATCCCGGCCGCGTGCCGCGAGCGAACATTTCGAGATACGGCCCCGGCGAGCACGCCTCGATGATCTCGTACTGCTCGTCGGGCTTGCGGCTGTGCTCGCGTTTGCGCGTCGAGAACAGGTTCACCTGCCGGCGTCCCGGCGGCAAGGTGCGGGCGTTCTTGCCGCGAACGCCAAACAAGACGATTTCGGTGACGTTGCGGAAATAAAAGCCGACGCCGCGCCCGTCCGAGCCGCCGTCCTTGCGCACCTTGTGCCAAACGATGTTCGATTTGTACCGAAATCCCCAGGCCCGCAGCACCTCGATGCCCTCGGGCAGGAGGGCGTTCGGCACCCAGAGATAAAGGTGAGCGGTCCCCTCGGCGATGTGCGCCACCGGCAACGCCTTGATGGCGTCGAGCTTCATCGTGCCATAGCGATTGAGCCGCCGATGTTCGGGGGCGACCTTGCCGGTGCTGTTTTGGAACCGCCATGGCGGGTCCGCCAAGATCGTCTTGAATTTTCGCCCTTCGGCGCAGGCGAGGAGGTCTTCAGACACCGATTTCACGAGCTAGGCCCCAAGCCGATTCGCCGAAGACAACAAACGTCTATCGCAGAAGCTTGGAACAAAATGAGAACATATGCAACATCGAATTGGTTCTCCACCGCAATTCGGCGCGCCGGGGCGCGCCGAACCGAAAGCGAGGGCGAGAGCCGGGTGGAGCCCGTCACATCTGCCCGAGCAGATGTTCCGCGGTCGAGAGGTCGGCCTTGCCCGGCGACTCCTCGATGTTGAGCAGCTTCACGACGCCGTCCTCGACAAGCATCGAATAGCGGCGCGAGCGCACCCCGAGGCCATTCGCCGAGGCGTCGAAGTCGAGGCCGGCCGCTTTGGCGAATTCGGCGCTGCCGTCCGCCAGGAAGGTGACGTGGCCGCCGGCGCCGGTGTCTTTCGACCAGGCGGAGAGAACGAAGGGATCGTTGACCGATGTCATCGCGACCTCCACGACGCCCTTGGCCTTGAACGCGGCGTCGTTGGCGATGAAGCCGGGCAGATGGTTCTTGTGGCAGGTGGGCGTGAACGCGCCGGGGAGGCCGAACAGAACGATTGTCTTGCCCGCGAAGAATTCCTGCGTCGTCACCGGACGCGGACCGTCCTCAGTGACGATCCGGAACGTCGCGTTGGGCAGCTTGTCGCCGACTTTGATGGTCATGATGGCTCCTTCGGGAAAACGCTTCGGGAAAATGGCAGGTCTAGTGCGTGCAAGGCGCGCCGGCAATCTCAGGATTTCGGGCCCAGCGAGAGCGTGACGTCGAGCGCGCCTGAGCCGCCGGTGATTGTGGCGCGCGCGCTCACCGGAAGCGCGCCGTCGGCCGGCTTGTCATGCAGCGCGATCGAGAAGCAGTCGCGCCCGCCCGACCTCGGCGCGGCCTTGGCGGAAAACCACCAGCCCGATGGCGCTTCGAGGAAGAGGTCGCGCGCAGGGCCCGGCTCGCTTGGCAGGCAGAGCCGCCAGTCGTTCGCGTCGACGCTCGCGAGCTGGCCGCCTAGCGATCCCCAGGCGACCGGACGAGGCGTCAGAGCTTTCGCCGCCCCGATGGCGGCGGCGTAGGGCGTCGCCGCGGCGCTCGCGGGCAGGCTCAGGGTCAGATCCGCCTTGGCCGGCAAACAGAGCTTCTCGCAGACCGCGTAGCCAGCCTTGAGCGCGAGCGTCACCGGCTTTGAAGGATCGATCGGCTCGATCGTGATGGGGAACATGACGTCCCCGCTATAGCCGAACGCCTCCGAGCCGTCCGACTCGGCGATGCGGGCAGGCGCTGGAAATTGCGCTTCCGCGTGCGCGAGATTGACCGAGCCGGAGAAGTCGAACACCGGCGGCACGCCCGCGTCGCCAGGGTTGCGCCAATAGGTGATCGCGCCCGGCGCCAGGCGGATTTCGAAGCCCGCCGTCCTCGGTCCGCCAGCGACGAGGCGCGCCTCGGCCTTGGATGTGCTCGCCCAATCCGTGGAATAGGCGTCGGCCGCATAGGCGGCCGAAGCGGCGCAGGAAAGGAGCAGAGGGAGTAACACTCGGGAGAACATGCGCGCCATTTAAGCATCTGGATGTGGCAGCGCCATGAAAATTCACGTGTAATAACACCACGTCGCCATGCTTGCCTCTTTCACCCCGCCGACCGCGCGAGTAGGATGCCCCAATGCGACGCCCATCGGGATCCTTGCCATCGCAGAGCTACGAAGGCCAGTTTCTTATCGCCATGCCCAGCTTGCGTGACGGGCCTTTTGCGCGATCGGTGGTTTATTTGTGCGCTCATCGCGACGACGGCGCGATGGGGATCGTCATCAACCAGCGCGCTGACGAGATCGAATTTTCGCGACTTCTCGTGCAGCTCGAGATCGTCGGCCAGAGCGAGGCGATCCGCTTGCCTGCAAGGGCGGAAGCGGTGAGCGTCCTGCGCGGCGGCCCGGTCGACACCGGCCGCGGCTTCGTCCTCCATTCCAACGACTACCGGGCCGAGGATTCGACGGTCGCCATCGGCGACGGGGTCTGCCTGACGGCGACGCTCGACATCCTGCGCGCGATCGCCAAGGGCGACGGCCCGACCAAGGCCGTTTTGGCGCTCGGTTACGCCGGCTGGGGTTCCGGCCAGCTCGAGAACGAGATCCTCGCTAACGGTTGGCTGGTCGCGCCGGCGGATTCGACGCTGATATTCGATCCGGATTTCGGGGCGAAGTACGACCGCGCGCTCGCTCTTCTCGGCGTCCACGCCGCGTGGCTATCGTCCGAGGTCGGCCACGCGTGAGACGCCCGGCGAGGGCGTGACCCGTCCTGGCAGCACCTCGAACAGCGTCGCGCGCTCGCCGAGCTCCGCGAATGCGGCCGGATCCGCTCCGGTGACGAACACTTGAGCCCCCAGGCGCCCCAAGGCTTCAAATAACGCAGCCCGGCGCCGCGGATCGAAATGCGCCGCCACCTCATCGAGCAGCGCGAGCGGCGCAACGCCGGACATTTCCGCCACCAGGCGCGCATGCGCCAGCACCAGCCCGACGAGCAGCGCCTTCTGTTCGCCAGTCGAGCACTGCGCGGCGGGCGCGCCTTTCGGGCCGTGGGAGACGTCGAGATCGGCGACATGCGGGCCAATCAGGGTGCGTCCGGCCGCCGCGTCGCGTCCGCGACTGTCGCGCAGCTGAGCGCGATAAAGGTCTTCCGCCGCGAGAGCGGGATTTTGCGCCGTGAGGGCCTCCACGTCGCCTTCGAGCGCGAGATCGGCCCAGGGGAAAGGCGAGGCTTCGTCGCGGTGGAGCGCAATCAGGCCCCGCAGTCGGTTCACGCATTCGACGCGCGCGGCGGCGACCGCCACCCCGAGTTCCGCCGCCTCGCGCTCGATCGCGTCGAGCCAGGACGCATTGCGCGCGCCCTCTTCGAGCAGCCTGTTGCGGCTGCGCAAGGCGCGCTCGAACTGGCTGACCCGCGCCCCATGGCTCGGATCGAGCGCCAGCACCAGCCGGTCGAGAAAGCGGCGCCGCTCGCTCGCCGGCCCCGTGAACAGGCTGTCCATCGCCGGCGTCAGCCAGACGAGGCGCAAATGGTCGGCGAAGGCGCGCGCCGAGCCGACCGGCGCGCGATCGACGCGGCTGAGGCGCTCGGACGGCCCTTCCGCGGAAGGTTCGAGCCCGACGCCGAGCTGTGTCGTGGCGCCGTCGTCCTCGACTTCGATCGAGATCGCAAAGCCGCCTGTCCCGCCGGCGCGCGCGCAGGCCGCAAGCTCGGCGCGACGGAGCCCCCGACCGGGCGCGAACAGCGATAGCGCCTCGAGCAGATTGGTCTTGCCCGCGCCGTTCTCGCCCCAGAACACGATCAGCGCGCCGTCGAGCGCAAGATCGAGCGTGGCATAGGAACGAAAGTCCCGCAGCATCAGCCGTCGAACCATGGGGCGGCGGCGCGCGAGAAGGGAGGCGTTCGGGCTCGACATCACGGGGATGTGGCACGTCGGACGGCGGCGCGAAAGAGGCGCTCGGCTTGTCGCGCGGCGCATCCTGTCGCATGGTGCGCGCGTTCTCAGCGACCAAAGCCAGAGGAAACGACGATCGTGACGGCGTTTGAAGTGTTGATGCCCGCGGAGGGCATGCCGATAATCTCTGAGCGGATCGAACAGCGCGCGACGCTGCATCGGCTTTGGCAAGCCCCAGACCGCGACGCCGCGCTCGCCGAGCTTGCGCCGCGCATTCGCGCCCTCGTCTCGACCTGGCACGCGGTGAAGGTCGACGCCGACTTGATGAGCCGCTTCCCCAACCTCGAGGTCGTCGTCAGCTTCGGCGTCGGCTACGACAACATCGACGCCGCCTGGGCCGGGGAGCACGGAATCGTCGTCACCAACACGCCGGGCGTGCTCGACGAGGATGTCGCCGACATCGCCATGGCGCTGACGATCGGCGCGGTGCGTCGCCTGCCGCAGGCCGAACGCCATCTGCGCGCGGGCCTCTGGCCGGGCGGGCCCTATCCGCTGACGGCTTCGCTTAGAGAGCGAACGATGGGGATTCTGGGTCTAGGGCGCATCGGCAAGGAGATCGCCAAGCGCGCCCGCGCCTTTGGGCTCGACGTCGTCTATCACGGCCGCAAGCCGCAGGACGAAGCGCCCTACCTCTACTATCCCTCGCTGCTCGGCATGGCGAAGGCCTGCGACATCCTGGTGGTCGCTGCGCCCGGCGGCGCGGGCACGCGCCATATCGTCGACCGCGCCGTGCTGAGGGCGCTCGGCCCCGACGGCGTGCTGGTGAACATCGCCCGCGGCTCGCTGGTCGACGAGGCGGCGCTGATCGAGGCGCTCCGCGAGGGTGAGATTCTGGCGGCGGGGCTCGACGTGTTCGAGAACGAGCCGCAGGTGCCGCCGGCGCTGCTGGCGCTCGAAAACGTCGTCGCCCTGCCGCACGTCGGCTCGGCCTCGCACCATACGCGCCGCGCGATGGCGAACCTCGTCGTCGACAATCTCTTCTCGTGGATGGATGGCAAGGGGCCGCTGACCCCGACGGCGGAGACGCCCTGGCGGCCTTGAGGATTTGAGGAGTTTGCCGCCCGCGGCGTGCGGCGACGGCGTCGCCTGCCTGTGGACAGCCCCCGCCTTGGCGCCTTAGTTTTCGCTAGAACAAGCGCTCACTGGGGGCAGGCGCGTGTCGATACGAACGGGGCTGACCGTCACGCTTCTCGGCTTTGCCGTCGTATCGTCGCCGGCTCACGCCAGCGAGCGGCCGCCGCCTCCTTTTTGCCAGTCGGCGGCGCCCAAGCTGAAAGCCGACGGCGATCTTGCTCAGGCGGTCCGCGCCGCCTTTGGCGCGCCGACCTTCGCTAATCAGGAAAAATGCGTCTACCCTCTGCAAGCGCTTCGCTACGCCGACGTCGATGTGCTGCTGACGCAGAACCTCGACCCGGAAACGGCCTGCCACGGCTGCCAGGCTGACCTCAGCGCAGTGGCGCTCAAACGCATCCCCGGCGGCTTCAAACGGCTACGAGCGTTCGATGCCTTCGGCAAGACGGGGAGCTTCGGCGCGGTCGTGTCAATATCGCCGATCGCGATCGGGACCGACGATGGAATCGCCATTGAATCCGGCGGCACATTCCAAGGCTACACCAACGTGACATTGGACCTTTACGCCTTCCGCCGTCAGGGAATGGTTCGCCTCGACGCAGGCGGCCAGCTTTATCTCCAAGGCGACAATGAGGGCGCGGAAACCGACGCGGCGAAGGTCCTCACGATTGACGCCGCTTGGTCGCTCAGCGCGGGGGAACTCGCGATCGACTATCGCGTGTCCGACGCCCGCGGAAAGCGCCAAACTCGCGCCGTCTGGACCGTCGGCGAGACCCAGCTCACGCTCAAATCCGGCGCGGTCCCCAGTGAGGTGGGGCGTGCGGTGGGGAGCGAATGAAACCGCTCACGTCGGGCGCAGTCACGCCGGCGCCCCAACGAGGGGCGCCGGCGGATCGCCGAAAGGCGAAGCTCGACGCGTCAGTGCGTAAACCCCGTCGGTCGCTGAACGCCGTTCCGCGCGCTGTTCCACAGGGCGGGGAAGAGCACGATCTCGTCCTCGTCGGCGTTTGCGAAGGCCAAGGCGACGTCGGCCTTGGTCACGCTGAGCGAAAGCACGGTCGGATCGGAATAGCTGATGTTGCGCCGTCCCGACGCGTGCGACCAGGCGCGCGCTTCGGACAGCGTGAACGCGCCGCCGGCCGCCAGCTCGACGCCGTTCTGGCCGCGATAGGCGGTGAAGCACTCGGGCAAAGAGTCGTAGAAGCGACGATCCTTGTCCAGCAGCGCGTCCGGGGTCCAGAAGGCCTTGTAGCGGGAGAACAGGCGGGCCGAGCGCGTGCGCTCAACGACATTGAAGCCCGGCCATTCCCGGATGACGAAGCCCCAAAACTGCTCGCCGATCGTCGCGGAACGGCGCCGCATGAAGAAATAGTCCAGCGCCGCGCCAGGGCGGGGCGTCTGGCGCGCGAACGCCACCAACTGTTCCGGCGCATGCGACTCAGGCAACGAAATTGCGCTCAACTCATACCTCGCGGGTTTGTCCGTGAAAGGAATGTGAAGCGGTAAGGTTGCTCGGGGCTGGAAGTTCGGCTGGCCAAAGTCGGGGCTTTGCAAGCCTTCGCATCGGGATTAGGCTGCGGCCGTTGGGAGAACGATGGAGGCGTTTCATGCGCTCAACGTTGCTCAAACTCGTGCTCGGCGCAGGTCTCATGGTCGCGGCTTTGGCCTCGGCGGCAGCGTGCGAGTATAATTCCGCAATGGCCGCCAACGATCACGCGTCGACGAACCAGACCGCGCAGGCTCAGCCGCCGGCGCAAGACCAATCCAACTGACGTTCGGATAGGCTTTTCCACCCGGACCTCCGCGCGACGCTTTCGCGCGGAGGTTTTTGTTGCGGTCGCGCCCGTTCGGCGGGGCCAAGCGGCCCTTATCGCCGTCGATTTAGCGCCTTCTGCATTCTGGTGAACGCGCCGAGCAGCTCTTTTCGTCATGCCCGGCCTTGTGCCGGGCGCCCACGCCGGGCCGACGATTCTAACGTCATGGGGTCTATGTGACGGCGCCACGTGGGTGGCCGGGACAAGCCCGGCCATGACGGGTGTGCGTCAACCCATTTGCAAACGGCTCTAGCGCCGGGCGAGTCCGGCGCGCGCGGCGAGCGCCGTCAGGGCCGCGGAAATGAGAATGTTCCAATTGGCGAGCGTGAGGCCGAACACGCGCAGTTGCACCTCGTCGCACCGCACCACCTTCACCTTCGCGAGTTGTTCGAGAAGGTTGCCGCCCCCCGTCGCGCCGATGGCGCCGGTGCAGGCGGTCGGACCCTGCCAAAGCTTGGCCTCGACGCCGGAATGATAGATCGCCAGAACCACATTGGCGGCGAAAATCAGCGCGATGAGCCAGAAGAGGGCGCGCACGAGCGGCCGGCTCGCCCCGCTCGCCGCAAGCGCGAAGGCGACGGCCGCGAGCGGCACGCCGGCGTAATAGGCGTAGCGTTGCGTCAAGCAGAGCTCGCACGGTTCATAGCCGAACGCCTGGAAGATCCAGGCGCCGGCGATGGTGACGAGGGCCAGGGCGCCGATCGTCAAGGCGGCGCGCTTGGCGCCTTGAGACGGCCAAAGCGCGATATTGGGCATCAGAACACCCGCGCCGCAATCACGAAGCCGGCGACGATCGTCACCGCGAGGATCGCCAGGAAAGCGGCGAAATGGCGCTCCAGCGCGGCGCGCAACGGATCGCCGAAACGATTGAGGGCGCCGGCGAGCAGGAAAAAGCGAGCCCCCCGCGTCAGCACGGACAAGGCGACGAAAGCCGCGAAATTGTAGCCCAGCAGCCCGCTGACGATCGTGACCAGCTTGTAGGGGATCGGCGTCAGGCCCTTGACGAGGATCACCAGCGCGCCCCAGCGCGCGTAGGTCTCCTTCAGCGCCGCCATCTTGTCGGCGTAGCCGTAGAGGTGGATCAGCCACTGGCCGATCGTGTCGTAGAGCAGCGCGCCGATCGCGTAGCCGAGAATTCCGCCGAGCACCGAGGCGATCGTCGCGATCAGCGCGTAGCGCCAAGCCAGGCGGGGCTTGGCGAGCGACATCGGCGCGAGGATGATGTCAGGCGGAATGGGAAAGAACGAGCTCTCGGCAAAGGCGATCGCAGCCAGCGCGTAGGGCGCGTGGTGGCTCTCGGAAAGCGCGATGATCTTGCGGTAGAGGCTCTTGAACATGCCGACCCTAAAGGACGCCGCCCTGCCCGAGCCATAGACGCCGCCCGCGGAGAAGTCCACCGTCGCGAACGACAAACGCCGCCGCGCCGTTGACCGCCGCGCCGACGCTGTTCTATACCCCAGCGACCGCTTCGCGCGGGCCCCTGTGGCGGAACTGGTAGACGCGCTCGACTCAAAATCGAGTTCCGCAAGGAGTGCTGGTTCGATCCCGGCCAGGGGCACCATTCCTGAGCAGAAGTGCGCATATAGCTCTGAATAACTCAGGGGTGTTGGCGCGAAGCCGTGCTCGGACGAAGCCGGGTTCGATTGGCCATGCTACAAGCGGTCGATCATCCGCTCTACAACCGTCCAGATGCCTGATTCTCTCGTCCCCGTGTTGACGCCCCACGGCACATTGCGCATCGAACGGGAGCGCTCGGAATTTCCGGTCGACGAGGCGGTCGTCGCTCGTCTGGAGGCCGCATTCGCTCGTGGCGGCGGGCACGGACTTCTGCAACTAGGCCTGTCCGAAGCGGGCAGCCGCCTGGCGCCGGAGCTCGCGTTCTGGCGCGCGTTCGCCATGCAGTTCATCGCCGCCGTCTGCGCCAACGGCGAAGCGGCGACGCTCGAGGCGCCGAAGGTAAGCGAGCCGGCCCCGGACGACCTCACACGATTGATCGAGGCGGCGCCGCCAATGCGCGGCGGCGAGTATCTCGATGCCGAGCGTCTCGTCGGACTATGGCGTTCGCTTCAGGACGCGATCGACGCCGAACGCGCCGAGAGCGGCCTCCCGATCGGCGCTTTTCTGGCCGCGCGCGACAGCCGCTGGCGACTGGTCGGACGCGTGCATTTCAACCTCGCCGAGAACCGCAAGGACGCCGAGCGCCCGTTCGCTTTTCTGGCTACCTACGCCGCCTCTCTCGCTGCGCATGGCGCGCTTCGGCACGCGCCCCTCAATACGGCGCTGCGCGAATTTGCCGGCGCGGGGGCCAAGAACGAATTGCTGCGACTGCTGGAGCCGGTCGAACGCGCGGGCGAAAGCTGCGCGTGGCTGAAACAAATCATCGACTCGGGCGAGATCTTTCATCCGCTTCGCTGGACGCCGAGCGAGGCGATGGGGCTGCTCGGCGACGTCGAGACGCTGGAGCAGGCCGGCGTCATCGTGCGCATGCCGGCCTCCTGGCGCGCGGGCCGGCCGAGCCGTCCATCGGTGGAGGCGACGGTGGGATCGAGCGCACCCTCCGTCGTGGGCGCCTCGTCGCTACTCGACTTCCAGGTCGAGGTGACCTTGGACGGTGAGCCGCTGACACCCGAGGAGATCGCCAGGCTCGTCGATTCGGCGGACGGGCTGGCAATGCTGCGCGGCCGATGGGTCGAGGTCGACCCAATGCGTCTCAAGGCGACGCTCGACCGGTACGCCGAGATCGAACGCCTCGCCCGCGAGGAGGGAGTCTCGTTCGGCAGAGCGATGCGTCTGCTGGCGGGGGCGGACATCGGCGAACGCGAGGTCGCGCCCGCATCGGATGCCGCGTGGGAGCGCGTGAGGGCGGGGCCCTGGCTCGCCGAGACGCTCGCCGCTTGCCGCGAGCCCGACGCCCTCGCGGCCGCCCATCCAGGCGACGCCTTGAAGGCGAACCTGCGCCCGTACCAGGACGTCGGCCTGCGCTGGCTCGGATTTCTCGCTAGGCTCGGTCTCGGCGCCTGTCTCGCCGACGACATGGGCCTCGGCAAGACCGTTCAGGTGCTGGCGCTGCTGTTGACGCTGGGCGGGCGAGAAGGCCGGTCGGGGCCGAGTCTCATCGTCGCGCCGGCCTCGCTGCTCGCCAACTGGGCCGCGGAAGCCGAACGCTTTGCGCCGTCGCTGAAGGTGCTCGTCGCCCATCCCGCCTTTACGCCTACGGAGCGCCTGAAGACCCTCTCCGCCGAAGAACTGGCGCAGACAGACGTGATCGTGACGAGCTATGCGGCGCTGCTGCGGCTCGACTGGATCGGCCGGACGCGCTGGCGGCTCGCCGTCATCGACGAGGCGCAGACGATCAAGAACCCAGACGCCAAGCAAACCCGCGCGGTGAAGGCGCTCGACGCCGAGGGCCGCATCGCGCTCACCGGCACGCCGATCGAGAACAATCTCCGCGATCTGTGGTCGATCTTCGATTTCCTCAACCCGGGGCTGCTGGGCTCGTCGAAGGCGTTCGCGAATTTCGCCAAGCGGCTCGCTGATCGCTCGCCCCCCTCCTTTGCGCCGCTGCGCAAGCTCGTCGCGCCCTACATTCTGCGCCGGCTGAAAACCGACCGCGCAGTGATTTCCGATCTTCCCGACAAAAGCGAGGTCAAGGCCTACTGCGGCCTCAGCCGCAAGCAGGCGGCGCTCTATCAGGCGACTGTGCAGGAGTTTAAGCGCCGGCTCGAAGAATCCGCCGACGAGATGGTGCGACGTGGCCTCGTGCTGGCGACGCTGATGCGTCTGAAACAGATTTGCAACCACGCTTCGCACGGTCTCGGCGGCGGCGAAAAATGGGAAGGCGAGGACAGCGGCAAATTCGCGCGGCTCGTCGAGATCGCCGCCACGGTCGCGAGCCGCCAGGAGAAGATGCTGGTCTTCACCCAGTTCAAGGAGGCTGTCGAACCGCTCGGCGACTTGCTAGCCGGCGCCTTCGGCCGCCCCGGGCTCGCGCTCAGCGGAGAGACGGCGGTGGCCAAGCGCCGGGCGCTGGTCGACGCCTTCCAGAAAGACGAGAGCGCGCCGTTTTTCGTCCTGTCGTTGAAAGCGGGCGGCTCCGGGCTGAATCTGACCGC
>DASXGX010000043.1:0-32208 GCA_036488815.1 Roseiarcus sp. | reverse complement strand
AGATCGACGCGGCAGGTCACCATGTCGCAGGCGACAAGCCGACCAAAGAAGCCTTCCTCCATCGTGTGATGTACGCGCGCAGGCCGACCTGCGAGGCCGTGGTCCACCTGCATTCGACCCATTCGGTCGCGGTCTCGTGTTTGGATGGGCTCGACCGGTGCAATTGCCTGCCGCCCCTCACGGCCTACTACGTCATGCGAATAAACCGCTTGCCTCTCGTGCCCTACTATCCGCCGGGCGACGAGAGCCTCGCCAAGGCGGTGGAGGATTTGGCCGAACAGCACCATGCTGTCCTTCTTGCCAATCACGGCCCAGTCGTAGCCGGCGCGAGTCTCGAAACGGCGATGTCCGCCACTGAGGAACTGGAAGAGACGGCGAAGCTCTTTCTTTTGCTGCAAGGACTGCAGACCCGGACGTTGACTGCCGAGCAGGTCGACGCGTTGCGTCAACGCTTTTCCTAATTCTATGGCCGTCAGAAAAAATCGACTGCGACTCTTAGCGGCCGCGCGGCTGCCATTCCATGTCGCAGACTCCCAGGGTTGAATCTCGCCCAGGTCATTCCACCGACTAGGTAATTTCCGAGTCTTTCGCGCCAGTGTCGATTGCTCCACAATCTCGATTGTAGCGCGTCGGCTTTTGCATGCAGCACGGCCGGCGATCGCGTCAGGGGTGGTCGCAGCATCCCAAATGCGGCTGGCCCAAAGGTGGAGTCGACCGATGCTTAAAGTCATCATGTTAGTTGCGGCCGTATCGGCTGTGTCAGTCGCAGCCTCGGCGCCCGCGAGCGCGGAGGGCGGTTGCTACCGCTTCGGTGAGACGGGGTATCATTGGTACAATTTCTGCCTTGGACCCTGGTTCTTCTATCCCCACGAGAGGATGTGCGACAGGGTCGGTCACTGCTGGTATCGCTGAAGCGATAGCCGGAAGCCTGGAATCCGCTGAGGATGACTCGGGCGTCGCCAAACGAAACGGTCGCCGGACCCTTCGGCGACCGTTTGTGCTGCGCCCGACTGGTTGAAATTGTCGCGAATGGCAAATGCTCTCCCGCGGGCTTCGAAACGGCCCGTGGGCGCGAGCGCGATGACCGAGCAAAAGTCGGCAGGAAGCTGGGGCCGCCCGTCATGAGGGACTTTCGATGCTGTCGCCGGTTTGGGCCGGCTCTTAGGTTCGGTGGCGTTTGAACAAGGAGGCTGGCCTTGTCGATCGCCGTGGATCGCCCAATGTCACGAATGCGTGGCGCCGCGCGCCGGCGCCGGACCGCGCCAGCGCGCCGCCGCCAGTGACCTCTCTCGCGTTGCGAAACCTGCGAGCGGTCTTGATCCTCGTCCTGGTCTCGTTCCACTCCTGCATCGCCTATCTCGGCTCGACCAAGACGCCGGCGTCCTCATTCGACCACCCGCCGTTCCGGTGGCTCGCCTATCCGATCGTCGACAGCCGGCGCTGGTATGGCTTCGACGTTTATTGCATTTGGGTAGATCTTCACCTCATGGCGCTGATGTTCTTCCTGTCCGGGCTGTTCGTCGCGCCCAGCCTGGCCCGCAAGGGGAACTTGCGATTCGCCCGGGAGCGGTTGCTGCGGCTCGGAACTCCGTTCCTCTTCAGTCTTTTCGTTCTCATCCCGATCGCAATCTATCCCGCCTATCGGCTGCTCGCGCCCGATCCCGGTTTGCGCGCCTATGCGCAGGCCTATGTCGCGCTGCCGTTCCTGCCCAACGGGCCGACTTGGTTTTTGTGGCTGCTGCTCGCCTTTTCGATCGCGGCGACTCTGGTCTTTCGGGTTCGTCCTGGCGTTCTCGCGGCGCTCGGGCGGCTTGCGTCCAGCGCCGACGCCCGGCCTGGCCGCTTCTTTTTCGGCCTCCTGATCGCGGGCGCCTGCGGCTACATCCCGCTGGCGCTCGCTCTCGACCCTTGGGGCTGGTTCGAGCGCGGACCGTTCACTTTCCAGTACTCGCGGCTGCTGTTGTATGTGGTCTACTTCGCCGCCGGCGTCAGCGTCGGAGCCTGTGGAATCGAGCGCGGGCTGCTGGCGCCACACGGCCGTCTCGCTCGGCTGTGGCCCCGGTTGGCGGCATCGTCGGCGCTGGGATTCGTGGTGTGGTTGGGGCTCGCTGCGGCGACGGTGATGGTTCCGACCTTTGCGCCGGCGCCGATGCGCTTCCTTTTTGCAGCCAGCTACGCATTGGCCTGCGCTTGCGGCGTCTGCCTCATGTTGGCCGCCGCCATGCGGTTCGGAGCCGTCAAGTCGAAGACGCTCGATCTTCTCTCGAGCAATACGCTCGGCATTTATGTGCTGCACTACGCGCCGGTCGTGTGGATGCAATACGCTCTGATGGACGTCCCGCTGCCCGCGATTTGCAAAGCTTTGATCGTCTTCCTGATCGTTTTGCCCGCGACGCTCGGCGCCGCGGTCTTGATGCGCCAGACGCGGTTCACCGCGCTGCTGATCGGTGAAATTGCCGATCGCGGGCGACCAGTAGCGATAAGCCGTCGCCTTGATTCGTCAATGGGTTAAGGGACTTTTGGCGACACCGAACCGACCGCCGGCGCGCCCCGGTAAAAAAATTCTTAACAAGTCGGGAACCAACCCGTTTCCTTCGCGTTCGCCACAAGGACCCAATTGCGGGCGCTAACGAACACGAGGGGTAGCATGGCGACCTACCACGTCAACGTGCTCACGAAGGACCATAAGGTGGCGGCCAGCCATCCGCTCGACGTGGAAGCATCGCAAGGCATGTTGGCCAAGCTCGCCAAACTCGCCTGGAACGTGGGCGAGACAGGCGGCCAAATTCGCGTGACCGACCAAGCCGGCAAGCTCGTCGTCGTGATGGGCGTGAATTCCGCGCGCCTCGCTTTCGCCCCCAGCTGATATCCTCTCAGCCGCGGTCGGCCTCCGCGTCGTCCGCCAGGCTGAAGTCCGCGGCGCCGTTGAGCAGGATCATGTGGCTGAGCAGGGTCGCCAATTGGGCCTGTTCCTCCGCGCTCAGCATCGCGCAAAGCCGCCGCTCGACTGCAGCATGGTCCGCCATCGCCGCCTCGGCGAGCGCGAAGCCCTTCTCGGTCAGCTCGACAAGGATGCCGCGCCCGTCCGCTGGATCGGCAAGGCGGCGCACATAGCCCTTCTTCTCGACGCGCCGCAGGAGATTCGAGACGCCGCCGGAAGTAAACAGCATGGTCGCCTGCAACCGCGAGGGCGACATGCGGAAGGGCTCGCCTGCAACGCGCAAAGTCGCGAGTACGGCGTAGTCCGCATAGCGCAAGCCGTGCGCGGCCAACGCCGCATTGACGGCGCGCAGGATGGGCTCCTGCAGGTGGAGGATGCGCCCGACGACGGCCTTGCCCGAGCAGTCGATGTCCGGCCTTTGGCGTCGCCACTGCGCCATGCCGCGCCCGACGAGGTCGAAGGCGGGCGAGGCGTCGAGCTCTGCGCGCGCCATTCGCTTCCTGATTGTCATCGCCTGACGCGCTCCGGACCCGAATCTGCGCGCAATCTTATGTGCAAATTGCACGCGATCAAGGCAAGATATGATGAAACTATCTTTCTTGAAAGATGAAATGAACTCGCCTAAGCTCCCCCCGCAGCGCGAACCCGAGCAGTCGCCGCGCGACGAAGGGGAGACCCAGATGAGGATGTTCCGACCGGCCGCCGCCCTGATCGCCATTTTGAGCGCCGCCACGCTGGCGCAGTCGGCCCGCGCCGCCGACCTCGTGGTCGCGACCTTCGGCGGCACCTTCGCCGCCGACACCAAGACCTGCAACATCGAGCCTTTCGAGAAGGCGACTGGCGCCAAGGTCGCAGTGCAACTGGGAAATTCGGTGCAACACGCCGCCGCCATCCGCGCGATGGGCGGCAAGCCGACCTACGACGTCGCCTATGTCGACAATTCCCTCGCTGCACAGCTCGACAAGGAAGGTCTGATCCAACCGATCGATACCGCGAAGCTCACGAGCTATCCCGATCTCGACAAGTCCGCGTTCGGCCCGCGCAACAGCTACGTCGCCTTCGAAGTCTCCGCGACGGCGATCGCCTACAACCCGAAGATCGTCACAACGCCGCCCACGTCCTGGAACGATCTGTTCGATCCTAAATACAAGGGGCGCCTGGCGATCGGCGACATCACCGGCACATCAGGCATGCAGTTCCTCCTCGCCGTGAACAAGATGCGAGGCGGGACGCTGGACAACCTCGATCCGGGCTTCGCCGCGCTCAAGCAGTTGGCGCCGAACGCCGTCACGCTCTACACGCAGGCCGATCAGCTCGTGTCGCTGTTTCAGCGCGGCGACGTCGTGATTGCGCCCTGGTACCCGGACCGGGTCGGCGCACAGATCGACAAAGGGCTAGACCTCGCCGTCGCCTATCCCAAAGAGGGCGCGGTCGGCATCAAGCCGGTTCTCGTCATCGCCAAGGGCGCGCCGCATCCTGATCTCGCGCTGAAATACGTCGACACGGTCCTGTCGACCGAAAACCAGACCTGCTTCAGCACCCGTGAATACGCCGCGCCGGTCAATCTCAAGGTCGCCCTGAGCGACAAGGTCAAGAAGATCGTGCCGACGGGCGAAAACTACAAAAACCTGTGGTTCCCGGACCCGACGACGGTCGCGAGCCACCTTGTCGAGTGGACGCGGCGCTGGCAGCGCGAAGTGGCGCAGTGATCCGAAGAGCCCAGCGATGTCCGAACTCGTCCTTCGCGCCCTCGCCAAGAGCTACAGGGATGTCCCCGTCGTTAGCGGCGTCGATCTGAGCGTAGCGTCCGGCGAGTTCATCGCCCTGCTTGGGCCGTCCGGCTGCGGCAAGACGACAGTGCTGCGCATGATCGCCGGCCTCATCGAGCCGAGCGGCGGTCAGGTGTTGATCGACGGGCGCGACGTGACGCCGCTGCCGGCCCATAAGCGCAAGCTCGGTCTGGTGTTCCAGTCCTATGCGCTGTTTCCGCATCTCTCCGTCTTCGACAATGTCGCGTTCGGACTGCGGCGGCAGGGCGTGCGCGGGGAGGCGTTGCGGCAGCGCGTCGACGAGGCCCTGGCGCTGGTGCGGCTGGCGCCGCTCGCCGACCGGCTGCCGCGCCAGCTCTCCGGCGGCCAGCAACAGCGCGTCGCGCTCGCCCGTTCGATCGCGCCGCGGCCGAGCATTCTCCTGCTCGACGAGCCGCTCTCCAATCTCGACGCGGCGCTGCGCGACGAAATGCAATTCGAGATCAAGCGCCTGCAGCGGGCGCTGAAGATCACCAGCGTCTTCGTCACGCACGATCAGGCGGAGGCGCTGTCGATGTCGGACAGGGTCTGCGTGCTCGATCAGGGCGTCGTGCAACAAGTCGGCGCGCCGGACGAAATCTATCGCAAGCCGGCCAACGCCTTCGTCGCGGGCTTCATCGGTCGCTCGAACCGGCTGCGCGGCCGCGTCGACGGCCGCGCGAGCGACGGCACGTTGGTGCGCCTCGATGGCGGCGCGACCTTGTTGAGCGCCGAGCGGCGCGAACTCGGCGGCGCCGACGTCGACGTCATCATCCGCCGGCAGGCGGTGCGCGTCGTGGCGGGCGATCGCGGCGCCGGCCTTGCCGGGACGATCGTGATGCGCTCGTTTTCGGGCGAGCGCATCGAGCGCGTCGTGCGTCTCGAAGGCGGCGCCGAGCTCATTGCGGAATGCGACGTCGGCGCCCATCAGGACGATCCGCCCGTCGGCGCCGCGGTGCGCGTGTCCATCGACCCACAATGGGTGTTCCTCGCCGCGAGCGAGGCCTGACGCAATGGCGACGCAGCGTCCCGCGGGCTATCTGCTGATCACCCCGTTGGGGCTCGTGCTGCTCGGCGTGTTCGTCGCGCCCATCCTCCTGATGGTTCCCACGAGCCTCCGCCACTACGATCCCGGCGCCGCGGCGGCTTCGGGCTGGACCTTCGAGAATTACACGCAGATCGTCACCGATCCCTATTTCCACGGCGTGCTCGCGCGCACCTTCACGATGGGCGCGCTCGTCACGCTGATCTGCCTCGTCGTCGGCTATCCCCTCGCTTACGTGCTCGCACGTTCGACCGGCGCGGCGCGGAGCTGGCTGACGCTGCTCGTCGTCTTTCCCCTGCTGCTCAATATCGTCGTGCGCTCGTTCGGCTGGATCGCGCTGCTCGCCAACCATGGCCTCCTCAACAACGCGCTTCTGGCGATGCATGTCGTCGACGCGCCGCTCAAGCTGATGTTCAACCTCACCGGCCTCATCATCGGGCTGACGCACATCTTTCTGCCCTTCATGGTGCTTGTGCTGGTCGCCGCGCTTCAGGCGCTGCCCAGGGATGCGGAAGCCGCCGCGGCGACGCTCGGCGCGGGTCCGATGAAAACCTTCTTCCTCGTCACCCTGCCGCTGACGGCTCCCGGCATGTTCGCCGGTTCGGTGCTCGTCTTCGTGCTGACGATCAGCGCGCTGGTGACGCCGCGCCTGCTCGGCGGACCCGCCTACAAGGTGATGGCGACGGTCATCTACGACGAGTTTCTCAGCGACCTCGACTGGCCGTCAGGCGCCGCTCTCGCCTTCGTGCTTACGGTGATCGCGCTGGCGATCGTCGCGATCGCTAGTCTGCTCACCAAGCGCTGGACGGCCGCGCGATGAACGACCGCCCGCTCCATTGGAGTCTGCGCCTCGCCGCCGCCGCTGCGATCGTCTTCCTCATGCTGCCGGTGGTGGTCGTCGTCTTCGCCTCGTTCAGCGCGACCGCCTATCTGACGATCCCGCCCCAGGGATGGACGTTGCGCTGGTTCGCGCAGGCGCTCGGCGATCCGACTTACCTCACGGCGATCGTCTTCAGCCTCGAACTCGCGATCTGCGCGACCGTCGTCGCGGTGCTGTTGGCGATTCCGGCCTGCTACGCATTGCACCACCGCTGGGTCCCGTTCAGCGGCGCGATTTCCAGCTTCGTGCTGTCGCCGCTGATCTTTCCCGCCGTCGTGATCGGCGTCGCGCTGCTGCAATATATGAGCGCGCTCGGCTTGCGCGGCAATTTCGTCATTCTCGTGCTGGCCCATGTCGTGATCGTCACGCCCTATGTCGTGCGCACGGCGCTCGCCGGTCTTGCCGGCCTCGATCCGACGCTGGAGGAGGCGGCGCGCGTGCTCGGGGCGAACCGTTTCTCCGCGTTCATGTTGGTCGTCTTGCCGCTGACGCGCTTGTCGCTCCTTGCGGGCTTCATCTTCGCCTTCATCACCTCGTTCGACGAAGCGTCCGTAACCTTGTTCTTGCTGCCACCCGGCGAAGCGACGTTGCCGGTGACCATCTTCTCGGCGATCGACCTCGGCGTCGATCCCTCGATCGCCGCCATCTCCACCCTGCTGATCGTTGCGACGATCGTCCTCCTCGCGCTCGTCGAGCGCCTCGGGGGCGCGCGCCGCTTAGTGTAAGGACTGACATATGCCTTTGACCAGCCGCGGCTTTCCGCTTTTTCTCACCTTCGATCTCGACGCCGAGACGATGTGGACGGCGCGCGATCCGAATTACGCCAAGCGGCCAATCCTGATGTCGCAAGGCGCTTACGGCTGGAAGGTCGGCGTCTGGCGCGTGCTCGACCTGCTGCGCCGTTACGGCCTCCGCTCGACCTTCTTCATTCCCGGCGTCATCGTCGAGCAGCGGCCCCATGTGATCGAAGCCATCCTCAAGGACGGGCACGAGATCGCGCACCACAGCCACACCCACGCCTGGATCATCGGTCTGACGCCCGAGCAGGAGCGCGAGGAGATGGAGAAAGGCATCGAGGCGATCAAGCGGGCGACAGGGCGCGCGCCGCGCGGCTGGCGCTCGCCCGCCGCCGAGCTCAGCCCGATCAGCCTGCCGCTGTTGAAGGAATATCGCTTCGACTATTCCTCCAACTTCTTCGACGACGATTCGCCCTATCTGCTCGAAATCGACGGCGAGCGCACGGACATCGTCGAGCTGCCGTTCCGATGGGTGCTCGATGACGCGCCCTTCTTCCAATATTCGATCGTGCTGCCGGGCCGCACCATGCATCCCCCGTCTTCGGTGCTGGAATCTTGGACGACCGAGTTCGACGTCCTCTACGCCGAGGACGGCATGATGATGATCGGCATGCACCCCCAGATCATCGGCCAACCCTCGCGGCTGACCGTGCTCGAGGGCCTCATCAAGCACGCCTTGGCGCGCGGCGGCGTCTGGATGGGCCGGTGCGACGAGATCACCGACGAAATGCGTCCCAGCTTGAGGGCGACGCGATGAAAGCGACGATGAATGGGCGGCGAATTCTTGTCGTCGGCGGCGCGGCGGGCATCGGCCGCGCCACGGTCCGCCTGTGCCTCGAGGAGGGCGCGCGCGTCGCCGTGCTCGACCGCGACGAATGGCGCAACGAGCACGATGGTGTCGCGCCGACTTTCAGCAGGCGCGCCAACGTGCGCTCGAAAGCCGACGTCGAGGCGGGCGTCGCGACAGCCGGCGCCGCTCTCGGCGGCATAGACGGCATCGTCTATTGCGCCGGCGTCGATCTCCTCGCCAAACTCGCCGAAACGTGCGACGAGGATTGGGAACGCGTCTTCGACGTCAATGTGAACGGCGCGATGCGAGTCTGCCGCGCCGCGCTGCGCTACTTTGCGCCTCAGGGCGGAACGATCGTGCTCGTCGCCTCGGCCGCGGCCTTGCGGCCGCTCGCCGACCGCACCGCTTATTGCGCTTCCAAGGCCGCGCTCGTGATGTTCGCTAAGACGCTCGCCGCCGAACTCGCGCCGCAGGGCGTTCGCGTCAATGCACTCTGCCCAGGCGCCGTCGAGACGGCGCTGTTCCGCACGAGTTTTGAGACCGAGCCGGATCCCGACGCCTCGCGGGCGGAGATCAAGGATCGCTACGCGCTGAAACGGATCGCCGACCCCGAGGAGATGGCCAGCAGCATCCTGTTCCTATCGAGCGCCGCATCGAGCTACGTCACCGGAACGGCGCTCGCCGCCGACGGCGGAAGGAGCTTCCATTGAGCCTCGACCGCTTTGAGGGCGCCGTCGCGATGGTGACGGGCGCCGCCAACGGCATCGGCGCCGCGATCGCGCGCCGGCTGGCGCAGGAGGGGGCGCGGATCGCCGTCATCGATCTCGAGGCCGAGCCGCTCGAGCGGGCTTTCGCCGATCTGCCGGCGTCCTCCAGGTTGATCCGCGCTGGCGATTGCACGGACGACTCCACGCTGCGCCAGTTCGTCGCCGATTGCGAACAGAAGCTCGGTCCGGTTGACGCGCTGGTCAACAATGTCGGCCAGAGCGCTCGCGAGCGCGGCGGGCCGTTCGTCGAATCCAGCGAAGAGGTCTGGCGCTTCGTTCTCGAAGTCTCGCTGCTAACCTCGCTGCGCCTGACGCGCCTCGTCGCGCCGGGCATGAAGGCGCGGCGTTACGGGCGCGTCGTCAACATCTCGAGCGACGCGGCCTTTGCCGGCGACGCCGGCCTTGTCGACTACGCGACCGCGAAAATGGGCCTTGTCGGCTTTACCCGCGCGCTGGCGCGCGAACTCGCCGCCGACGGCGTCACCGTCAACGCGGTTGCTCCCGGCGCCGTCTCGACGCGTGCGCATGAGCGCATCGCCCCGGAAATCCTGGACAAGCTTCGCCGCGACACGCCCGCCGGCTTCATCGCCGCGCCCGAGGACGTCGCCGGTCTCGTCGCTTATCTCGCCAGCCGTGAAGCGCGCTTCGTGACCGGCCAGACGATCCTGATCGACGGCGGCCGCTGGATGCTGTGAGCGCGGGCCGCGCCCGCCGGAGGACCTGCCATGAATGATATCGCAGACATGAACGCGGTCGCGCTCGCTCGCGCAATTCGCGCGCGCGAGATCTCGCCCGTGGAGGCGATCAAAGCCGCGCTCGATCGCATCGCGCAGCGCGCCAAACTCAACGCCTTCATCACCGTCGCCGCCGAGCAGGCGCTGGAAGCCGCCGAGGCCGCCGAGCGCAAGGCTGCCGCCGGCGAGCCGCTCGGCCCGCTGCATGGCGTGCCGTTCTCGGTGAAGGACCTCACCAACACCGTCGGCGTGCGCACGACGATGGGCTCGGCGATTTTCGAAAAGAACGTGCCCAAGGAGGACGCGGTCGCGGTGGCGCGCGCCAAGGCGGCAGGCGCCATCCTCATCGGCAAGACGACGACGCCGGAGTTCGGCCACAAGCAATCGACCGACGCGCCGATCTTCGGGCGCACGCTCAACCCGATCGACGAGAGGGTCACCTGCGGCGCCTCGAGCGGCGGCGCCGCCGTCGCCGTCGCCGCTGGCATGGGGCCGCTGGCGCTCGGCACCGACGGCGGCGGTTCGATCCGCATTCCCGCGGCGTGCTGCGGCGTCGTCGGCCTCAAGGCGACGCTCGGCGCCGTCGCGAATTTGCAGCCGCCCGACCTCTTTTCCGCCAATTCCTACGTCGGCCCGATCGCGCGCGACGTCGCGGATACGGCGCTGCTGTTCGAGGCGATCGCCGGTCCCGACTTCGGCGATCCCTACGGTCAGGCCGCGCCGGCGCCAGAGCCGACGCTCGCCAGCTTCAAGGGCGTGCGGGTCGCCTGGTTGGAGCGTTGCGGCAATCGGCTCGACAGCCGGGTCGCGGCGGCGACCAGCGCAGCGGTCAAGACGATGGAGGCGCTGGGGGCCATCGTCGAACCGATCGAGATGGACTTCGTCTCGCTCGAGCCCGCGTTTCTCGTGATCCTGGAATCGGGCGTCGCCTCGCGCGTCGCGCCGCACCTCGCGCGGTTCGCGGCGAAGCTCGATCCGCATCTGGTCGAGACGGTCTTGAAGGGACTGCGCCACAGCGCGATCGATCTGCAAAATGCGGGCGCCGCGCGCAGCGCGACATTCCGCGCCGTGCAACGCCAGTTCGAGCGGTTCGACTTCATCGTGTCGCCTGTGCTCTCAACGCCGCCGCTGCCGCTCGGCCCGCAACTGCCAGACGGGCCGGTCATCATCGACGGCGAGCCGTCAGGCACGCTGCGCGGCGGATGGTATCCCTATACGTTCCCCTTCAACCTGACCGGCCATCCCGCGATCGCGCTGCCCTGCGCCAAGACGCAGGAGGGCCTGCCGATCGCCCTGCAGATCGTTGGCCGCTGGCACGCCGACCGGCGCGTGCTCGCCGCCGCAGGGCTGCTCGAGGCGGCGCTGAGGTGAGGCGTTCCCCATCCTGAGGCGCCTCTTAACTCGCGGTTCGGCGCGATCCCTCATCCGCGCCCCTACGGGGCGACACCTTCTCCCGCAAGGGGAGAAGGGAAGGCGGCTAGGCTACGCCTTCGGCTGCGGCACGATGCGGATGTAGGGCTTCGGCGCGCTCCACCCTTGCGGATAGGTCTTGCGCGCGTCCTCGTCGCTCACCGAGCCGGAGATGATGACGTCCTCGCCATTCCGCCAGTTGGCCGGCGTCGCCACCTTGAACTTGGCGGTGAGTTGCAACGAGTCGATCACGCGCAGCACCTCGTCGAAGTTGCGTCCCGTGGTCATCGGGTAGACGAGGATCAGCTTGACCTTCTTGTCCGGCCCGATGACGAAGACGTTGCGCACGGTCTGATTGTCGGCGGCGGTGCGCTTGGTCGGATCGCCCGACACCGGCGCCGGCAACATGCCGTAGAGCTTGGAGACGTTATAGTCGACGTCGGCGATCATCGGATAGTTGGGCTCAAAACCCTGAGTCTCCTTGATGTCGCTCGCCCAGGCGGCGTGCCGGTCGGCCGGGTCGACCGACAGGCCGATGATCTTGACGCCGCGCTTGTCGAACTCCGGCTTGATCTTCGCCATATAGCCGAGTTCGGTCGTGCAGACCGGAGTGAAGTCCTTCGGGTGCGAGAAGAGCACCGCCCAGTGGTCGCCGATCCAGTCGTGGAATTTGATCCGGCCCTCGGTGGTCTCGGCTTCGAAGTCCGGGGCGATGTCATTGATGGCCAGCGCCATGGCTTACCTCCTCGCGAAATACACGTCGATATCGTGACTAACTCTATAACACAGGTCGATCGGATTCCAGTGGCGGCCAGCCCGGCGACCGTTGAACCCTGAGACCCTGTCAGGGGTGGAAGAACACTTCCTCCATCGGCGCCCACCATTCGCCTTCTTTGCGCGAGTCGAACGGCTTTTGGCAGGGGTTGCAGACCGCCCACCACTGCTGCGTCGTCGGATCGGCGGCCATGCGCGCGCTGTCTGCCGCGAGATCGTCGCCGTGATATTCGAAATAGGCGAACAGCAGGTTCTCCGGCTCGCGCAGGAAGATCGAGAAGTTCTTCATGTTGCAGTCCGTGATCTTGGCGAGCACGCCCGGCCATGTCGCGGCGTGCAGGCGCTTATACTCGTCGATCTTTTCCTGACGGATGCCCATCACCATGCCGACGCGCCGCATCTCCGCCTCCCTTGGTTCGCGATCTCGGGTGTGAATTCAGTCGGACACGGGCGATCGCCGTGTCACGATGCGGGCGGGCGGCCCGTGAAGCTTGGCGCCCGCTTCTCCAGGAAGGCGCGCACGCCCTCGGCGTAGTCGTTCGACGTCCCCGCCTTGCGCTGGAGGTCGCGCTCGAGATCGAGCTGGGCGTCGAGCGTATTGGCCCCCGAAGCGTTGAGCGCCTGCTTGATGAGCGCATAAGCGTAAGTCGGGCCGGCCGCCAGTTTTCGCGCCAGGGCGTGCGCTTCGCCCATCAGCAGGTCGTCGTCGACCGCACGGTGAATCATGCCCCGGGCCTCGGCCTCATCGGCGCCGATCGGCTCGGCGAGCATGATGGCGGCCCGGGCGCGCGCGTGTCCAATCAGACGCGGCAGAATCCACGTCCCCCCGGCGTCAGCCGTCAGCCCGATGCGCGCGAAGGCTTGCAGGAACATCGCGGACTTGGCCGCCAGCACGATGTCGCAGGCGAGCGCGATGTTGGCGCCGGCGCCCGCCGCCGCGCCGTTGACCGCGCAGACGACCGGTTTCGGCAGCGCCCTGATCGCGCGGATGAGCGGGTTGTAGCGCTGCTCGAGCGATGCGCCGAGATCGGGCGGCCCGGCGTCCGGCGTGACGACGCGCTCAGCGAGGTCCTGTCCCGCGCAGAAGCCCTTTCCGGCGCCCGTCAGCAGCACGGCGCGGCAATCGTCGTCGTCCCGCGCTCGCGCCAGCGCGGCGGCCAACGCGGCGTGAAGTTCGACGTTGAAGGCGTTGAGCCGGCCTGGGCGGTTGAGCGTCAGCGCCAGCACGCCGCCATCCCGGGCTTCCAGCAAGACGGCCGACGGCGCGGCGCTCGTCTCCAAGCTCATCAATCCTCCCTCGATGCGTCCTTGGGGGCGACGTCATCGGGACGCCAGATTAAGAGCGAAGCCGCGCAAGTCAATCAGACCAGACGGCCGCCGGCTCCTGTCTTGCTCATCTCCAGCTTTCCTTGGTCGAAACCGCTCTCCGGCACGAGTTCGTCGCTGCGGTCGGAGATGGCCGCCAGATCGGCCCTCACGCGCTCGGCGGCGTCCTCGCCCGGCGGAATGAAGACGCCGCGCGTCAGCGTGACATAGGCGCGCTCGAAGCCGCCGGCGCCCGCCGCGAGAATCGCGCGGCTCGGCGCGCCTTCGCACGCCAGCGCCAGCACCGCCGGCGTCACCGCCTCCGGCGCGAACAGCGTCAACGCCTCGGCGCCGAACAGGTTCTCGGTCATGCGCGTCGCCGCCGTCGGCGCGACGCAGTTGACGCGGATGTTGTGCTTGGCGCCCTCCAGCGCGAGCGTCTGCATCAGCCCGACCAGCGCCATCTTGGCGGCGCCGTAGTTGGATTGGCCGAAATTGCCGTAGAGGCCGGACGACGAAGTCGTCATCACGATGCGCCCGTATTGTTGTGCGCACATGATCTCCCAGACCGCCTTCGTGCAGTGGACCGCGCCCATCAGATGAACGTCGAGCACGGCGCGAAAGTCTTCGAGCTCCATCTTGGCGAAGGTCTTGTCGCGCAGAATGCCGGCGTTGTTGACCAGCACATCGATGCGTCCCCACTTCGCCATGGCCTTTTCCGCCATCGCCTCGACGGCGGGGAAATCGGCGACCGAGGCGTGGTCGGCGATCGCTTCGCCGCCCGCCGCGCGAATCTCCTCGGCGACCGCCTCGGCCGTGCTGGTCGCGCCGCCGGCCCCGTCGACCGAGCCGCCGAAATCGTTCACCACAACCTTGGCCCCACGCGCCGCCAGCTCGAGCGCGTGCCGGCGGCCCAGGCCGCCGCCCGCGCCCGTGACAATAGCGACTCGCCCCTCGAATCGAACGTCCATCTTCAAGTTTTCCTTTCGAATCGCCCGCTTCACCGAGCGGTTGCGGCGGTGCAACATACGCCAAACACCCTCTGGGGGAAGGCCGGTCCTAGGCGAGCGGGCAATTGCGGCGTATCCTAGCGATGACGATTGTATTTTGTTGACCATTAGGGCATTTGCTCATGTGAAATAAGTGATTCGAGACGCCGGGGCCGGGGGGCCACGCGCCTCTCGGGGCCGGGCTGTCGAAGGCTCGCGATTTCGGTTGGGGCCTGGGTTTTAGCGTTCAGAAGTCACGAGCGGGTGCGCTGACACAAAACGGAAGCGCGCTGTTCGCAGCCCTACGAACAAGGTTCCCTGGTTTCATTCTTCTTGGGGGAGAGGATGATCGTGGGTCCGTACCAGAGGCGCTCACTTCAGTTGGCGACGATGGCGGGGATCGTCGTCCTGGGCGCCCTCATCTGGCGCCAGTCGACCGAGAATTCCTTCATCGAGGCGTGCGTCTTCGGCCTCATCGCGCTCGGCGTCGCAGGAATCGGACTGAGCGAGTTCAACGCGGCGGTGGCTTCGTCAACTCAGGACGGCGTTCGCGCCGAGTTCAAGGTCCGAAGTCTTGAACATCGCTTCGCCGCGGACGTGGGAGCGGTCGTTCGACTGCTGAAAGCCCATATGCGCGACAATTCCAGCTATTCGGATTCGCTCGCCCGCGCCAACGAGGATCTGCCGCTGCTCGAAAGCCCGCAGGAAATCCGCGCGGTGGTTCTCTCGCTGATCGAAGAGAACCGAAAGATTCAAGTGCGCATGGATGACTTGTCGCGCAATCTCGACGATTCGGTCGCCAAGATCGAGAAGTTGCGCTGGAGCCTCGCTGAGGCCAACGACAAAGCGCTGCGCGATCCGTTGACCTCGCTCGGCAACCGTCGCTTCTTCGATCAGAAGCTCGGAGAGGCGATGGCGCACAAGGCCGAGGCGGGCGATCTCTGCCTCGTGGTGTGCGACCTCGATCGCTTCAAGACGATCAACGACAAGTTCGGCCATCCAGTCGGCGACATGGTGCTCAAGCTCTTCAGCGAGATCCTCTCCGCCAACGCGCGGGAAGGGGAGACGGTGGCGCGGGTCGGCGGCGAAGAGTTCGCCATCATAACGCCGGACAAGCCCACGGCCGGCGCGAGCGCGGTCGCCGAACAGATCCGCAAGCAGCTCGAGACCAAGAAATGGGTGGTCGGAGCCAGCGGGGCGCCGCTGGGCGCGGTGACCGCCTCCTTCGGCGTGGCGCAATTGCGCCCCAGCGAAAGTGCTGCGGACTTGTTCAAGCGCGCCGACGAAGCGCTCTACCGCGCCAAGGAAGAGGGGCGCAACCGGGTCGTCGTCGCGTAGGTTCATGCAATTCGCGATAGGCGCGCGAGGGCCCCGCTGCTCGACTCTGCGGCGAGGCTCTCTATGATCGGGCGCGAGCATCGCCACGGAGCAAGGCATGAGCGCCGACATCGAGGCCCGCGTCAGGACCATCCTGCAGCGCCTCATCGCATTCGACACCGTGAGCGATCGCTCCAATCTGCCGCTCGTCGACTACGTCGAAGACTATCTGCGTTCGCTCGGCGTCAAGATCTGGCGTGCGCCGAATGCTGCAGGCGACAAGGCGGCGCTGATGGCGACCGTCGGCCCGTCGGTTGCTGGCGGCGCCGTCCTTTCCGGCCACACCGACGTCGTCCCAGTCGTCGGCCAGGCGTGGAGCGGCGATCCGTTCGAATTGCGCGAGGCGGACGGGCGCCTCTATGGCCGCGGCGCCTGCGACATGAAGGGCTTCGACGCCGTTGCGCTGGCGATGGTCCCTTATTTCCAGGCCGCCGACCTCAAGCGGCCGATCCACATTCTGCTGAGCTATGACGAGGAGACCACCTGCCTCGGCTCGCTCGATCTCATCGCGAGATTCGGACGCGAGACGCCGCGGCCCTCCTTAGCGATTGTCGGCGAGCCGACGATGATGGCGGTCGCCGATGCGCATAAGGGCGTTGCGACCTTCCGCACGATCGTCACCGGCCACGAAGCCCATTCGTCGAAGCCCGCCCTTGGCGCGAGCGCGGTCGCCGTCGGCTGCGACATCGTGAGCGAGATCGGCCGGCTCGCTCGCGGCTTCGAGGCGCCCGAGCTGCAAGATGTGCGCTTCGATCCGCCCTATTCGACGCTGCACGTGGGCATGATCCACGGCGGAACTGCGCGCAACATCCTCGCGCGCGAATGCGTGTTCGATTGGGAGTTCCGGGGATTGCCGGGCGTTCCGAGCGCGGAGGCGGCGGGGATGGTGCAGGCCTTCGTCGACGACGTCGCGCTGCCCCGCCTCATCCGCTTCGTCAGCGGCCCCAAGATCGAAACGTTTCTCGACGTCGACGTTCCGGGGCTCGCGGCGAAGGACAACGATGCTGCGGCGACGCTGGCGCTTCGCCTGACCCAGTCCAATCGTTTGGCCGCTGTATCCTTCGCGACCGAGGCGGGCCATTTTCAGCGGGCCGGCCTGCCGACGATCGTGTGTGGGCCGGGCTCGATCGATCAGGCCCACAAGCCGGACGAATATGTCGCCGCTTCGCAGCTTTCAGCGTGCATCGCGTTTATGAAGGGGCTAGCGGAGGAGCTTTCGCGCTAGTGTGCGGCATCCGCGCGAGCCCCAGGGCGAAGGCTTGGAGGGTCGCCGGCGCGGAACCGAGATCGAGGGTCAGTACTTGTCAGATTGAGCTCCACCTTCTGTGTTTGCAAGAGGCGCCTCGCTCATGGAAACGTCAGCGCCCGGCCCAGGCGGGCATGAGTTCGTGCTGTCGAATATTACGCCCAGCGCAGCGCAGAAGCGGCTCGCGCTTGGGGTCGTTCTGTTGCTCATTGCAGGCTTCGTGATCGCGGTAGGGCCTTTTTCAAGCCTGCCGCTCATGCGAATTGACGCCTTCGTCCCCGCCTACGGCGCGGCGATTTTCGTCAACGACTTAATAACCGCGGCCTTGCTCTATGCGCAGTTTTCCATCCTGCGTTCGCGCGCGCTGCAAGCCCTTGCGGGCGGCTATCTCTTCACCGGGCTCGTCGCCATCCCTTGGATGCTTACGTTTCCTGGCGTTTTTGCGCCCAGTGGGCTTCTGAGCGCCGGCCTCCAGAGCACCGTTTGGCTTTATTTCTTTTGGCACGCCGGCTTCGCTGTGGCCGTGATCGCCTATGCGCTGCTGAAGGATGCAGCTCCGGTCAGGCGCTCGCTCCAAGGCTCCGCGCGGGTCCCGATCCTTGCGAGCATCGGCTGCGTCGTTGCTCTCGTCTGTGGCGCCACGGCGCTGGTCACCGCCGGTGACTCGCTCGTGCCTACCCTCATGCTCGAGGGGGCGCAGGTAACCGATCTCTGGCATTATGTCGCCGGATCAACCGCGGCTCTGATCGCCCTGACACTCGGCCTGCTGTGGCTGCGGCGTCGTTCAGTGCTCGATCTTTGGCTCGTGGTCGTCTTGTGCGCATCTGTCATCGAGATCGGTCTCATTTCCTTTCCTGTTCCGATCCGCTTTAGCCTCGGATGGTACGTTGGGCGAATTTATGGGCTGCTCGCCGGCACTCTCGTTCTCCTCGTGCTGTTGGAGGAAATAACTGCGCTGTACGGTGAACTGCTCCGAGCCGTTCTCGCTCAACGTCGCGAACGGGAGGCGCGATTGATGACCGGCGATGCGGTGACAGCCTCGGTTGCTCACGAGATCAGGCAACCCCTGTCGGCGATGACGCTCAACGCCGGAGCGGGTTTGCGGTGGCTCGATCACGCGCCGCCTGAGCTTGATCAAACAAGGGCCGCCTTGCAGCGCATCGTGTCCGACGGGCGGCGCGCAGCGGCGGTGATCGAGAATATTCGCGGGCTCTTTAAGAGGGAACCGCGGATCGGGGGATTGCTCGATGTCAACGCTGTTATTCGCGAGGCTCTGTCTCTAACTCGCGACGAACTGCAGACACATCAAATTGTGGTTCAATCCGACTGCAATGAACCGTTGCCGCGGATAGAAGGCGACCAAGTTCAGCTCCAGCAGGTGCTGGTGAATTTGATAATGAACGCGATCGATTCCCTGACCAGCGGGAACGGCAACCGGGTGCTTCGCGTAACGTCCCGGCTCCACAGCTCCGGCGGAGTCGAGGTGTCAGTGCAGGACTTCGGGAAAGGCGTCGAGCCGGACGCTGTCGATCGTATATTCCACCCGCTATTTACGACCAAAGCGCATCGCATGGGGATGGGGCTGTCGATTTGCCGGTCAATAATCGAGGCTCACGGAGGGCAGTTGTGGGTGACCGCAAGTCGCCCGCACGGCGCCATATTTCACTTCACCGTGCCTGCGCAGTCGGACACGGCGCCCGCGCCCGCCAAGGTCGGCTGACCGGCGCTCTCCTAGAGCCATTTGCAAATGGGTTGACGCACACCGTCTTGGCCGGGCTTGTCCCGGCCATCCACGCGGCGCCGTCACATAGACCCTAAGACGTTAGAATCGTCGACTCGGCGTGGGCGCCCGGCAAAAGGCCGGGCATGACGAAAAGGCTCGGCGCGTCCACCAAAATGCGGAAGGCTCTAAGCGCCCGAGGCCTTCTTCGCCTCCGCCATCGAAT
This sequence comes from Roseiarcus sp., assembly GCA_036488815.1. GTDB lineage: Bacteria > Pseudomonadota > Alphaproteobacteria > Rhizobiales > Beijerinckiaceae > Roseiarcus. The sequence continues at coordinate 13,420 of DASXGX010000043.1, read as the reverse complement.
CGACGAAACGGCGGAAGAGGTAGTGGCTGTCGCGCGGGCCGGGCGAGGCTTCCGGGTGGTGCTGCACCGAAAAGGCTGGCCGGTCGCTTAGCGAGATGCCGCAATTCGAGCCGTCGAACAGCGAGACATGCGTCTGCCGCGCGTTGGCGGGCAGGGTCGCTGGATCGATCGCGAAGCCGTGGTTCATCGAGACGATCTCCACCTTGTCGGTGGTGAAGTCCTTGACCGGATGGTTCGCCCCGTGATGGCCCTGCGGCATTTTCACGGTGCGCGCGCCAATCGCCAGCCCCAACATCTGGTGGCCGAGGCAGATGCCGAAGATCGGCGTCCGCGTATCGAGCAGCGCCTGGATCGTCGGCACGGCGTATTTGCCGGTTTCCGCCGGGTCGCCTGGGCCATTCGACAGAAAGACGCCGTCGGGCTTCAACGCGAGGATGTCCTCGGCCGAGGCGGTCGCCGGCACCACCGTCACCACGCAGCCGCAGTCGGTCAGAAGGCGGAGGATGTTGCGCTTGATCCCATAGTCCACCGCCACAACCCGGTAGTCGTCGCGGCTGCGCTTTCCGTAGCCGTGTTCGAGCGTCCAGCTCGTCTGATCCCAATCGTAGCGCTGCGCCGAAGTGACCGACGGCACGAGATCCATGCCGTCGATGCCCGGCCAGGCCGCCGCCTCGGCGGCTAGCGCGGCGCGGTCGAATTCGCCGTCGGGATTGTGCGCGATGACCGCGTTCGGCATGCCCGAGCGGCGGATCATCGCGGTGAGCGCCCGGGTGTCGATGCCCGTCAGCCCAATGACGCCGCGCGTCTTCAGCCAATCGTCGAGGCGGCGCGTCGAGCGGTGGTTGGAAGGCTCGCCGATCTCGGCGCGAAAAATCGCGCCGCGGACGCCTGCCGACGCGGCGAGATTGACGGTCTCGATGTCCTCGTCGTTCGCGCCGACGACGCCGATGTGCGGAAAGGTGAATGTGATGATCTGGCCGGCGTACGAGGGATCGGTAAGAATCTCCTCATATCCCGTCATGGCCGTGTTGAAACACACCTCGCCGACCGCCGAGCCGGTCGCTCCGACGCCGAAACCTTCGATCGTCTCGCCATTGGCGAGGATGAGCAGAGCGGTCGGTTTGCGCGGCGCCCAGCCGCCTTGAACCGCGCCCGCCGTGTGACTAACTGTTGCGCCTGACATGGCGCTGTGCTTAAGCGCCCGCGACGCCGCGCGTCAAGCCGAAGGGGAGGGCGGCGGCAAACGCTCCAGAGGATCGATGGCCGAAACGATTGCATTGCGGGACGAAGTCACCGCGCAGATGAAAGACGCCATGAAGGCGGGCGACAAGGTTCGCGTCGGCGCGCTTCGCCTCATGATGGCGGCGCTCAAGGAGCGCGAGATCGAGGCGCGCGGAGCGGGCAAGATCGTAAGCCGGGCCGACGAGCTGGCGCTGCTGACGAAAATGGTGAAGTCGCGCCAGGAGTCGCTCGGCATTTATCAGCAGGCCGGCCGCGACGAACTCGCCGCGCAGGAAAGCGCGGAGATCGCCGTCATCGGCGAATTCTTGCCCAAGCAGATGGACGAGGCGGAAGTGACCGCGGCGGCCAAGGCGGCGATCGCCTCGACGGGCGCCGCGAGCCTGAAGGACATGGGCAAGGTCGTCTCCGCGCTCAAGGAGGGCTATCCCGGCCAGATGGACTTCGCCAAGGCGAGCGCCATCGTGAAGGCGTTGCTGACGGCGTGACGTTCACCGCGCCGCGGCGGGCCTTGCCTCGTCGTCCCTCGCAGGCCACATAGAAACCAGCCGCCGCAACTGCCGGAGTTCCGCGATGCCTCAGACGCGCAGCCAAATATTCGATGACTTCTCGCGCTTGATCACCGACGCGGCCGGTCTCGCCGGCGGCGCGCGGCGCGAGGTCGAGACGCTGGCGAGGAGCCAGCTCGAGCGCCTGATGGCGGGCATGGACCTCGTCTCGCGCGAGGAGTTCGAGGCGGTGCGCGACATGGCGGCGCGGGCGCGCGCCGAAAACGAGAAGCTCGAGACGCGCATCGCCGCGCTCGAGGCGAAGCTGGCGCAGACCAATCCCTAATCCCTGATTTTCAAGGTGTTTTGTGCGGCTTCCGCGACGCCGCGGGGCGATTCGCGCATCGGATTGATTCGCTTCATGATTCTGTGGATGAGCGGACGGGTTCGATTTACGCCTCGGCTCGAATCATCGAGTCTGCCCCTCGATCGGGGCGCCGGCGCGTAAGGCCCGCGCAAGCGATTCCAGGCGTTCATTCGAACGTCCGATCGAGATTGCGTCGCGTGCGTCGAGTTCCGCCCCCACAGTCAGTGAAAGCTCAGCGATGATCGTGAACGAAAATCAGGCCGGCGAGCGCCCCGAGCACCCCGTCGACGTCGTCGAGCGGCTCGCCGCCATCAATGAATGGGCCTTCGATCGCGCGGACGAAGATGAGATCTCCATTCTCGTCGCGGGCGTGTGGGCGCATTACGAAATCGCCTTCACCTGGCTGCCGGAGATCGAATCGCTGCACGTGAGCTGCTCGTTCGATCTGAAAATCCCGGGTCGCCGGCGCTCGGAGATCGGCGCCCTGGTCCAGTTGATCAACGAGCAATTATGGCTCGGCCACTTCGACCTGTGGAAGCGCGAGGACATCGTGATGTTCCGCCACGCGCATTGCCTTGCGGGCGGCGCGCAGCCGAGCGACGCGCAATGCCGCACGATCGTCAACGCCGCGATCAGCGCCTGCGAGAACTACTACCAGGCGTTCCAGTTCGTGCTGTGGGCGGGCCGCACGGCCAGCGAGGCCATGGCGCTCGCGGCGTTCGAGACGAAGGGCAACGCGTAACGAAGCGCGAATTGGCGGGAGCGCCGGCGAAAGGGGCTGGCGCTCGTGTCCATTTGCGTGTAAGAGCGCCGCTTCCCATTCCCCGCAGCCGGCGGCCGACGCCAGCGCGCGCCTTTATTGGAGTTACCGATGGCTGTTCCGAGACGTAAAACTTCGCCCTCGCGCCGTGGCATGCGCCGTTCCGCCGACGCGCTCAAGGCCCCCACCTACGTCGAAGACAAGGACTCGGGCGAACTGCGCCGTCCGCACCACATCGACCTGAAGAGCGGTATGTACCGCGGCCGTCAGGTTCTCAAGCCGAAGACCAACGTCGAGGCGTAAGGCCTCCGCTACGGTTTGGCGTTCAAGGGCCGGCGTATAGCCGGCCTCTTTTATGGGTAGGGTCAGCGTCTGCGCGTCGCGACGACCGCGCCGCCGACAATCAGCGCGCAGGCGAGCGCGAGCGAAGCGGTCGCCGGCGCAAATCCGGCTGCGACGAGAATGAGCGTCGACAGCACCGGCGCGGCGTAGGCGGCGACGCCCAAAAATTTCAGGTCGCCGTTCTTGACGCCATAGTCCCAGACATAGAAGGCGAGGCCGACAGGCCCGAGGCCCAGGCCGACGATCGCCGCCCATTGCGCGGGCCCGGTAGGCGCGACCGACGTCTCGAACGCGAAGTGACACAGGGCGGCGAGCGCCGACGTGACGAGGCAGAAGCCGGCGACGGCCTCGGTCGGCGCAGCCTTGAGGCGACGCGACAGCACCGAATAGCCGGACCAGACGAAGGCGCAGCAAAGCGCCAGCGCATAGCCGAGCGCGACGCCCGGCTCGAGCGCGTGTTCGCCGCCCTGTGTCGCTTTCCCCGCGAACAACGCGACGGCGCCGGCGAAGCCGAGCCCGGCGCCGAGCACGTGGCGCGCCCGCAGCCGCTCGCCCGGCAGCAGCGCCGAGAACAGCACGATCAGCAGCGGCCAGAGATAGGCGATCAGGCTCGCCTCGGCCGGCGGGGCGTGTCGCAGCGCCGCGAAATAGAGCGCGTGGTAGCCGAATAGGCCGCCGACGCCGACGAGCCACACCGGCCAGGGCTGGCGGAGGGCGGCGAGGCGGCCGCGCGCGGCGGCGTAGGCCAGCCCGAAGGCGCCGCCGATCGCGAAGGTGAGCGCCGCAAGCTCGAACGGCGGCGCCGAGCCTGCCGAGGCCGTCAGCAGCGCGAGCACGGACCACAGCGCAATCGCGCCGAGGCCGACGAGCGTCGCGGCGCGCGAGGCGGGGTTGGGAGCGGCCGCAGGCGTCATCGGACCCTGCTACCAGGACGCGGCAAGGTTGAGAAGGGACGGGATATCCGCGGTGGCGCCAAGCGTCGCCTTCGGGGTAAGGTCGTTGCATCGCCGCTGGAAGCGAAAGCCGGATTGGATGCTGAGGATCGTCGCCCGCCTTTTTCTGGTTCTGGCGGCGCTCAGCCTGCCAGTCGCCAGTTTCGCCGATCCCGCGCCGATCATCTCCGATTTCGCCACTGCGCGCCCCGTCCTCGCGACCCATGGCATGGTGGTGAGCCAGGAGGCCGCCGCCTCCAAGATCGGCCTGGACATCCTCAAGCGCGGCGGCAATGCGGTCGACGCGGCGGTGGCGGTCGGTTTCGCCCTCGCGGTGACCTTGCCGAAAGCCGGCAACATCGGCGGCGGCGGCTTCATGCTGATCCATCGCGCCGATCTTAAGAAGACGACCGCCATCGACTATCGCGAGAGCGCGCCGGCGCTGACGACAAAGGATGTCTTCCTCGACGCGAACGGGGAAGCCGATCCGTTCAAGTCGCGCTTCAGCGGCCTCGCCATCGGCGTGCCGGGAACCGTCGCCGGGCTGGAACTCGCGTGGCGCAAGTATGGTTCGGGGAATTTGACCTTCGCGGATCTCGTCGCGCCGGCGGCGCGGCTCGCGCATCAAGGCCTGACCGTGGACGAAGATCTCGCCGATACGCTTCCCGTCGCGGCGCCGCTGCTCGCCAAGCATCCTTCATCGGCGCGCATCTATCTCAAGCCCGACGGCAAGGCGCCGGCGCCGGGCGATCATATCGCGCTCGACGATCTGGCGGCGACTTTGGGCGCCATCGCCGCCGGCGGCGCGGACGCCTTCTACCGCGGGCCGATCGCGCAGAAAATCGTCGACGCCGTGCGGCAGGCGGGCGGCCGTATGACGCTCGACGATCTCGCGAACTACCGCGCCGTGGAGCGCGTGCCGGTGCGCGGGACCTATCGCGGCTATGAGATCGCCTCGATGCCGCCGCCGTCGTCGGGCGGCGTCCACGTCATCGAACTGCTGAACATCCTCGAAGGCTTTCCGCTGCGCGAGCAGGGGCTCAATTCCGCCGCGTCGATTCATGAGATGGCGGAAGCGGAAAAGCTGGCCTATGCAGACCGCGCTGCTTACCTCGGCGATCCCGACTTCGTTCGCATCCCGCTCGCCGGCCTCACGTCGAAGGCTTACGCCGACCATCTACGCGCAGAGATTTCTCCGGACCGCGCCCGTCCGCCGGGCGAGATTCAGCCCGGCGGCCCGCAGCGCTACGAAAGCGACCAGACCACGCATTTCTCGATCGTCGACGCCGAGGGCAACGCCGTCTCCAACACCTATACGCTCAACTTCTCGTACGGCAGCGGGCTGGTCGCGGAGGGGACCGGAATCCTGCTCAATAACGAACTCGACGACTTCGCCGCCAAGCCCGGCGCCGCCAACGCCTACGGTCTGCTGGGCGGCGACGCCAACGCGCCGGGGCCGGGAAAGCGGCCGTTGTCATCGATGAGCCCGACCTTCGTCTTCAAGGACGGCAAGATCGCGCTGGTGACGGGGAGTCCGGGCGGCTCGCGCATCATCACGACCGTTCTGCAGATCATCCTCGACGTGGTCGATCACGGCCTCAACGTCGCCGAGGCGGAGGCGGCGCCGCGCGTTCACGATCAGGGTTTTCCCGAGGAGTTGCGCATCGAGCGCGGCATTTCGCCAGACACGATCCGGTTGCTCGAGGCGATGGGACACCATGTCGTCGTGCACGAGGCGATGGGCTCGGCCAATACGATCGCGCGGAATGTCGACGGCGTGCTTATGGGCGCGTCAGACCCGCGCCAGCGTGGCACGCTGGCGGTGGGGTATTGAGCTCACGGGCGCATTTCGCCAGAAGGCCGAGCCCGCCTTCTCCCTTGCGGGAGAAGGGATGGCTCGCTCAAGCGTCGATCCGCTTGATGAACCATTGAAGAATCCGGTTCCAGATCTCGTCCTTGCCGAGCTGATCTTCGACGCCATGATCGAGGTTGGGATTGTCGTTGACCTCGATGACGACGACATCGTCGCCCACTTCCTTGACGTCGACGCCGTAGAGTCCCGCGCCGATCGCGCGCGCCGCGCGCAGGGCGACGTCGAGCACGCGCGGCGGCGTCTCGGCGATGGCGACGGTGCGAAAGCCGCCTTCGCGCACTCCCGCCGGGCCATGTTTGATGATCTGCCAGTGGCCGCGCGCCATCTTGTACTGGCAGACGAATAGCGGCTCGCCGTCGAGCACGCCGACGCGCCAGTCGAAGTCGGTCGGCATGAAGCGCTGCGCGAGCAACAGGTCGGTGTCTTCGAACAGCGTGTCGGTGAGGCCCTTCAGCGCGTCGAAGGTGTCGACCTTGTGGACGCCGCGCGAGAAGGAGCCGTCGGGAATCTTCACCACCATCGGGTAGCGCAGCGTCTTTTCCGCGCGCGAGAGATCCTCGTCCTCCGCCAGCATCACCGTCGGCGGGATCGGGACGCCGTGCGCCTCCATCAATTCGTGGAGGTAGACCTTGTTGGTGCAGCGGATCATCGAGACGGGATCGTCGATGACCGGCATGCCTTCCTGAAGCGCGCGGCGGGCGAAGCGGTAGGTGTAGTTGTCGATCGACGTCGTCGCGCGGATGAAGAGCGCGTCGAACTCCGCCAGCTCCGCCAGTTGTTTCTTGGTGAGAAGATCGGCCTCGACGGATTGGCGCTCGGCAAGTTTTTGAAAATGGCGCAGCGATTCGAGCGAGGAGGGCGGCAACTCCTCCTGCGGATCGTGCAGCACGGCGAGCGAGTATTTGGCGACTTGCCGCGGGCGGGGTTTGCGCCAGTCGCGCTCGGTGTGCTCATGCAGCGCGGCGCGGAAGAAATCCACCTCCTCGGGACCAAGCTTGGCGAGCGGGCGTGCGCGCAGGCGGTCGATCTTCCAGCGCTTGCCCGGCGTGACGGTGACCTCAATCGCCGGGCAGCGATACCAATCGAACAGGAGCCGCCCGAAGGCCTCGAAGCGCGCATCCTGTCCAAGGCCGAAACAGAACAGCAGATCAAAAGTGGCCTCCTCGGTCGCGTGCGTACGGTGGGCGGCGACGTTCAGCGCCTCCTGCAATTCCGGCAGCGACTGCTCGTAGAGCTTGTGCTCGCGCAGTTCGAGCATCGTCTCGACGGTCGGGATGACGCGGTGGCCGCGCGCCTCGGCGAGCAGCGAGGCGTAGTAACCCTTGGACTGGTAGTTGTAGGAGCGCGACAGATTGATGATCTTGGCGCGGCCGACGCCGGCGAACAGTTTCGGCCGCGCAAGGTAGTCGCTGGTCGTGATGACCTTGTGCGGTGTGTCCGCATTGGGGAAATCGCGAGCGTGGTCGACGAGAATGACCCAGCCGTTCATGGGGGACTCGGGGCCGCTTTGGCTCTTGACCAGCTTGGTCGGGTTTCGCGAGACGATCGGGTCATGCGGCCGTCCGGCTCCTTGGTCGAGCGCGAAGCGAAAGCGAGTTTGCGGGCGCCGGCGAATCGCACGCATCGAGCCGCGGCGCGCGGAATCATGCGACGCGTTCGCCCGGGGCGCAACCGGCGCTGCGCGTTGCGTAACAGTTTTTTGTCGCGCTTCACGCCATCGCCCTCGGCACGGCCGCGTCGAGACGTTTCTCGAAGCGCAGGGCGGCGGCGCCGTCGGCGTAATATCCCTCGTATTGGCCGAACTGGCGGTATCCCATCTGCTCGTAGAGAGCGATTGCGGACACATTGTCGTAGCGCACTTCGAGACGCAGCACGCCGCGGCCGTGCGCCCGCACAAAGCGCTCTGCGGCTTGCAACAGCGTCCGCCCGACGCCGCGGCGCGCCAGCGCGGGGTCGACGGCGAGCGAATAGAGACGCGCGCCGGCGCCGCCCTTGCGCAGCGCCACGAGCGCGTAGCCGGCGAGCTTCCGTCCCGTTTTGGCGACGATCAGGGGGCGGTTCGGAGAGCGGATGAATCCCCGGAGCGAGCGGCGAGACAGCCTGTCACCGGGGAAGGCCGCAAACTCCAGCGCCTCGATGGCGTCGAGATCGTCGAGCGAAGCCGGACAGACCATAATGCCGTCCGACCTGCGCGCCTGCATTGCCTGCCCCCTCAACGCTCCTCTCCGTCGGCTTGCCCATTCTGACGCGCGGCGTCTAGTAGTGCGCGCGTCGTAGTCCGGTGAGGTCAGGGAGACAATATGGAGAAGGCGGAAAAAAGGCTGGCCCGGCTCAAGTCGCTGCTTGGCGATGCGCATCGCCGCATGGGGCTCGAGTTCGGCTTTCGGCTTTGGGACGGCTCCAGCATTCCCGAGGGCTGGCCGAACGATGCGCTTGCGATCGCGATCGCCGACGAGGGCGTCGTCGCCGCGCTGATCCGTGCGCCCAAGCTGCCGACCCTCGCCAATCTCTGGGCGGCTAAGCGACTCGACATTCGCAACGGCTCGATCTTCGATCTCGCCAAGAAACGGCCGAATACGCGCACCCGCGAACTGAGAAGAAGCCTCGATAAACTCGGTCTGTTGCGCGCCGCGCTCGCCTTCCTGTTCGTGCCGCGCGGCGGCCCGTGGCCGCTCGAAAGCGTCGGCGCCGATCGGGAAAGCGACGCCAGCCAGGCCGAGAACAAGAAGAACATCGCCCACCACTACGACGTCTCCAACGCCTTCTACCGGCTGTGGCTGGATGAGGACATGGTCTACACCTGCGGATATTTCCACGACTGGAGCGACAGCCTCGACGCCGCGCAGGCAAACAAGCTCGACATGATCTGCCGCAAGCTGCGCCTCAAGCCGGGCGATACGATGCTCGACATCGGCAGCGGCTGGGGCTCGCTCGCCTGCCACGCGGCGCGCTACTACGGCGCCAACGTCCTCGGGGTGACGCTATCCGAGGAGCAGATCATGCTCGCCTCGGCGAAGGCCGAGCGACTAGGCCTATCCGACAAGGTGAAGTTCGAGCTGAGGGACTACGCTCTGCTCGAAGGCGCCGACCGTTTCGACAAGATCGCCTCGATCGGCATGTTCGAGCATGTCGGCGTCTCGAATTTTCCGCGCTACTTTGAGGCGGTGCGGCGGCTGCTGAAGCCCGGCGGGCTCTACCTCCATCACGCCATCACCAGGCCCGGCAAGATCGGCGCGAAGGACGGCAAGAAGCGGCCGGAATTCGCCGCGCTGACGCGCTACATCTTCCCCGGCGGCGAACTCGACAATCTCGGCCGAACCGTCCTCAATCTCGAGTCGCACGGGTTCGAAGTGCACGACGTCGAGGGCTGGCGCGAGCACTATCAGCGCACCTGCCGCTTCTGGCACGACCGGCTCGCCGCGCGCTACGACGAGGCGTGCCGGGAAGTCGGCGAAGCCAAGACGCGCGTCTATCTCGCCTATCTCGCCGCCTGCTCGCTCGCGTTCGAGCGCGGCGCCGTCGGGATCTACCAGACCGTGGTCTCCAAGCGCGTCAAAGGCGCGAGCGGCCTGCCGCCGACGCGGGCGGATCTGTACCGATAGGGGGTCGGGTAGGGCCCGCGCCCGGCGCCTATGAGAGCGCCGGGCGCGCTTCCTCACGCCGCCAGCTTCTCGGCTGCCGGGAAGTCCACCGGGACGTGAGTGGTTCCGTGGAGATAGTTGGTCACCGTTTTGTCGCCGATGGCGACGATCGCGTCGACCAGGTTTTCCTTAGTCCATCCCGCTGCGAAGAAGGCTTCGACCAGGCGCTGGTCGGCGTGGCCGCGCTCGACCGCGATGTTCTTCACCAATCGGGCGAGCGCATCGAGCTTGGCGTCGAAGCTGGCCCGGCCGCTACGAATTTCGAGGATCTGCGCGTCGCTGAAGCCCAGCATCTTGCCAATGACCGTGTGCGCGGCAAGGCAGTATTCGCAGGCGTTGACCTCGCTGACGACGAGGTTGACGACTTCGCGCGCCTTGCCAGCAATGCTGCTCTTGGCGTTCTGGAGCGCCAAATAGGTCGCCAAAGCGTGCTCCGAATGCGCGAGAGTCGCGTAGAGGTTCGGCACTTTGCCGAGGGCCTTCTTCAGATTGTCGAACAGGGCCTGGTTGGCGGGCGAGACCTCGTCGCGGGTCGGAACGTTGATCGTGGTCATGATGGATCTCCTTTAAGGATTCGAAGGTTGAAGCGAGGAATGGCGCGCGGGCGACGTCATTGCGCGGTGTAGCCGCCGTCGACCGCGAGGCGTTGGCCGGTGAGGTAGCGGGCCTTGTCGCCGGCCACGAACAGGATCGTCTCGGCGATCTCCTCCACGGTCGCTGCGCGCTTGGCGGGGATCGATGAGAGGAAGCCCGCCTTGGCGTCTTCGCTGCGGCCGGTGAAGCGTTCGAGCATGTCGGTGGCGACTGGCCCCGGGGCGACCGCATTGACGCGTACGCCGAAGGCGGCGCCTTCGAGAGCGGCGCTCTTGGTCAGGCCCTCCACGGCGTGCTTGCTCGCCACGTAGACAGAGCCGCCCGCCATGCCGACCTGACCCGCGACCGACGACAGGTTGACGATCGAGCCCGAGCCCTGGCTGAGCATCACCCGCATTTCGTGTTTGAGGCTGAGCAGCGTGCCGAGCACGTTGGCGCCGAATGTCTGCTCGTAATTGTCAACCGACTGCTCGGCGACCGGGACGAGCTGGCCCTCTGTGCCGGCATTGTTGACCGCGATGTCCAAGCGACCGAAGCGCTCAACTGTGTATTCGACCATGGCGCGCACTGCGGCTTCGTCCCGCACGTCGGTCCTGATGAATTCGGCCTCGGCTCCGATCGCGCGCAGTTCCGCTGCGAGCGCTCGGCCGGCTTCCTCGCGGCGGCCGCTGACGACGACGCTGGCCCCCTGGCGGGCGAACGCGAGGGCGGTCGCGCGTCCGATGCCGGTGAGAGCGCCAGTGATGAGAACGACGGGGTGGTCCATGGTTTCCTCCTGCCTTGTCGCGGCTGGAAGAAGCTTGATCTATTCCCCAGGGTTGAAACATCCGGTCTTGGCTCATAAGACATATTCCCGAATGGAATGAGCGAGGGCAGAATGGACCGCTTGCGCGCGATGCGAACCTTCGTCCGCGTCGTCGAGACGGGCAGCTTTTCGGCGGTCGCCAAGGAGGCGGACGCGACCCAGAGCGCGATCAGCAAGCAGGTGGCCGCGCTGGAGCGCGAATTGGGCGTCAAGCTCTTGGTCCGCTCGACGAGAGCGCTATCGCCGACCGAGGATGGGGCGCGCTACTTCGAACAGGCGCGCCGTCTGGTGGCGGAGATCGCCGAGGCCGAGAGCGCCTTGCGAACGGGGGAGGGGGAATTGAGCGGCTGGCTGAGGCTCGGAGCGTCAGTCGGCTTCGGGCGCCTGAAGCTGATGCCCTTCGTCAAATCGTTTCTCGCCAGGCATCCGGCGGTGAAAATCGACCTTCGGCTCGACGACGGATTCGTCGATCTCGTCGAACAAGGCATCGACGTCGCGGTGCGCATCGGCGTTCTGCCGGACAGTCGTCTGGTCGCCCGGCGCATCGGCGCCACGCGTCGCGCGGTCCTCACCCATCGCAGCTATTTGCGCTCGCTCCGCGACGGCCTGAAGCCGCCGAACACGCCGGACGATTTGGCCGCCCACAATTGCATTGTCTACACCGAGCACTCGGCCCGCAACGACTGGGTCTTCACCGCGGGCGCCGGGGCCTCGGAGCCTGTGGGAATGACGCGCGTCGTGCGGGTCGAGGGCAACCTCCAGACCAACAGCAGCGAAGTCATGCGCGCCTCCATCCTGGCTGGAATGGGCATAGGCTATTCGCCGACCTGGCTGTTCGAAGCCGAGATCGCGAGCGGCGAAGTCCAGGAGTTGCTTTCCGACTGGGCGGCGCCGCCGATGCCGATCCATCTGGTCAGCCCGAACGAGCGCCGGCACTCCGCCAAAGTCAGAGCCTTCGCCGACCACGTCGCGAAAGGGATGGTGTGAATGCTCCGCGCTCTCACCCCCGCGCCGATCGCCGCGCCCATTCCTCCTCGTCGATCGTCTCGACCCCGAGTTCGCGCGCCTTGGCGAGTTTCGAGCCGGCGCCGGGGCCGGCGACGACGAGGTCGGTCTTGGCGGAGATCGAGCCGGACACTTTGGCGCCTAAGCGCTCGGCGAGCGCCTTGGCTTCCTCGCGCGTCATGCGCTCGAGCGAGCCGGTGAAGACGACCGTCTTGCCGGCGAGCGGATGGCCGCTGGAAACCGCCTCCATCGGCTCGATGTGGATTTGCGCGACGAGCGCGTCGATCACCTTTTCGTTGTGCGGCTCGGCGAAGAAATCGGCGATCGATTCGGCGACCACCGGGCCGATGCCCTCGATGCCACCCAAAGCCTCGGCTCCGTCGGGCGCGCGCGCAGCGGCGCGCAGGGTGTCGAAATCGTGGAAGTGGCGCGCGAGGCGGCGCGCATTGGTCTCCCCGACATGGCGAATGCCGAGCGCATAGAGGAACCGGTTGATCGGAATGGTTCGCCGCGCTTCGATCGCCGCGAAGAGATTGCGCGCCGATGTCTCGCCGAAGCCCTCCCATTCGCGCAGCGGCGGCCGTCCCTGGCCGTCGCGCGCGGCGAAGGTGAAGATGTCCGCCGCGGTGCGGATCAGGCCCTCCTTGAAGAAAAGCGCGATCTGCTTGTCGCCCAGGCCTTCGATGTCGAAGGCGTTGCGCGAGGCGAAGTGCTTCAGGCCCTCGACCGCTTGCGCCGGGCACACCAAGCGGCCGGTGCAGCGGCGCACCACGTCGGCGACGCCCGTCTTCTCGTCGATCTCGCGCAGCGCCGCCGAGCCGCAGACGGGGCAGAGCTGAGGAAATTCGTACGGACGCGACTCGGCCGGCCGCTTTTCCGCGATAACGGCGAGAATCTGCGGGATGACGTCGCCGGCGCGCTGCACGACGATGGTGTCGCCGACCCGCACGTCCTTGCGGGCGATTTCGTCCTCGTTGTGCAGCGATGCGTTAGACACGACGACGCCGCCGACGGTGACGGGATGCAGCTTGGCGACGGGCGTCAACGCGCCGGTGCGCCCGACATTGATCTCGATTCCCTCGACGATCGTCATCGCCTGTTCGGCGGGGAATTTGTGCGCCGTCGCCCAGCGCGGACTGCGCGAAACGAAGCCGAGACGCTCCTGCAACGCGAGATCGTTGATCTTATACACCACGCCGTCGATGTCGTAGCCGAGCGTCGCGCGCTGGACCTCGATCGCATGGTAGTGCGCAAGCAATTCCGCCGCGCTGCGGCAGAGTTTCGTCAGTGGGTTGACCGGGAGGCCGAAGCGGCGAAACGCCTCCATCGCGTCGTACTGCGTCGTCGCGAAAGGCGCGCTGACGTCGCCCCAGG
>DASXGX010000021.1:0-23491 GCA_036488815.1 Roseiarcus sp. | reverse complement strand
CCATCCTCTATTTGCGCCAGAAAGGCGAGATGGCGATCCTCGTCGTCGAGCAATATTTCGAATGGGCGCGCGACATCGCCGACGATTACGCGGTGATGGACCGGGGCGCGGTGGTGCTCGCCGGCGAGCGCAAGGACATGGCGGAAGCCGAGGTGCGCAAGCGGCTGTCGGTGTAGCGGCCGTCATCGGGCTCGTGATGACGGCGTAAGTTGGGTATGCTCGTGGCGGGAGCCCGCCGATGGCCGACGCCGACGATTTCCGCCGCCTTGCGCTCGCTTTGCCGGGCGCTGGGGAATATCCGCACTTCGATCGCCGCGCCTTCAAGGCGCGCGCCACTTTCGCGACGCTCGCGCCGGATGGGCTGACCGCCAATTTCAAATTCGCGCCCGACGAACAGCAGTGGAAATGCGAACTCGCGCCCGACGCCTTCGCGCCGATCGCCAACGCCTGGGGCCGGCAGGGATGGACCTGCGCCACGCTCGCCGCCCTCAGCGAGGCCGAACTCGCCGCCGCGCTGCAAATGGCCTGGCGGCATGCCGAGCCGAGGAAGAAGCGAGCGAAGTGAGGAGCTGGCGCGTCCCCGAGCGTCGCCGGTCGGGTTCAAGCTTGAGGCAACGCTTGCTTCTCGTTCGCGAGCGCCTCGCTCGCCTCCCACAGGACCCGCGCAGCGCCGTCGTCGCGCGCCGCAGCGGACGGCGTGATCATCTTCCGCTTGACGAAATAGCCGCCGCTCACCTTGGCGGCGGCGGGCGAGGAGACGAGATGGACGATCGTGTCGGCGCCGTCGTCGGCGGAGATCGCAAAAAATTGAGCGAGCGGGAGCAGCACGCCGGTCCAGCCGCCGGCCTCCCTGCCGAAGCGCGAGGCGACGAAGCCCGGGTGCAGGCAATTGGCGGTGACGCCCGTTTCGCCGAGACGGCGCGCGAGTTCTCGGGTGAACAGGATGTTGCAGAGCTTCGAGCGGCAATAGGCCTTCCAGCCGTTATAGCCCTTCGCGGCTTGCAGATCGTCGAAATCGAGCTTGGCCCCCATATGCGCGCCGGAGGAGGTCGAGACGATGCGCGCCGGCGTGGAGCCGACGAGCCGCTCGCGCAGCGCCTGGGTCAGCACGAAATAGGCCATGTGGTTGAGCGCGAAGGTCATCTCGAGGCCTTCGGCGGTGACGCGCCGCTGGGAGAAGACCGCGCCCGCATTGTTGACGAGCGCGTCGATGCGCGGCTCGCTATCCGCAATCGCGGCGCCGACGCGCCGCGTCTCCGCCATCAGCGAGAGATCGGCCTCGTGAACGCGGTGGCCGAGCTTCGGCGCCTTGCGTTCGAGCTTGGCGAGCGTGGCCTCGGCGCGGCGCGGATCGCGCGCGATGAAGACGATGCGCGCGCCCATCGCCGCAAGCTTCAAGGCCGCCACCTCGCCGATGCCCGAGGTCGCGCCGGTCATCACCACCGTCTTGCCTTGCATGGAGCCTCCTGATTGTCGCGTGTCGGCGCGGACAATCGCCTGAATTGCGCGGGCTGGCAAACCGTGCGAGCCGCCGAAGCCGCGGGGCTTGACGACGTCGCGTCGATTTTCGCAAAGCAGCTTCTGGAGCTATTGTATCGCTCGTCGCCCGCGTCGGCGAAGGAACACAGAAGTCATGGCGAAAGATCAACAAGGCCTCGCGCTCGCCGGCTCGCCCGCTTCGGGGCAAGCGTTCGATCGCGCCGTCGCCGACTATTTCGCGCTCGGCGGCGATCCGGTCGGGATTTTGAAGCGCGCGCTGGCGGAGGATCCGGCCTTCGCGCTCGGCGCGACGGCGATCGCCGGTCTCTTCATGATCGGCGGCTTTCGCGGCGATCACGAAGAGGTCGCCGGCGCGCTCGGCGCAGCGGAAGCGGCGATCGGCGGGGCCTCGGCGCGCGAGCGGCTGCATCTGGAGGCCGTCAAGGCGCTGGCGTGCGGCCGGTCGAGCCAAGCGATCCGGCTATGGGAGGACATTCTCGTCGATCACCCCACCGACGCGCTGGCGCTGCGTTTCAGCCAGGACGCCTACTTTCTGCTCGGCGAATCCTTCGCCATCCGCGATTCCGTCGCGCGGGTGCTGCCCGCCTGGGAGCGCGACAATCCACTGACGAGCTACGTGCTCGGCCTCTACGCCTTCGGGCTGGAGGAGACGGGCGAACTCGTGCGCGCGGAGCAATATGGCCGCGAAGCGCTGGCGCGAAACCCTGGCGACGCCTGGGCGGTGCACGCGCTCGCGCACGTGATGGAGACGGCCAACCGCCAGGAGGAGGGCATCGCCTTCCTCAAGGCTTCGCGTGCGTCCTGGGGCTCGGCGCATTTCATGGCCGGCCACAACGGCTGGCATCTCGCGGTCTATCTGATCGAAGAGGGGCGCTTTGCCGAAGTGCTCGCCGACTACGACCGCTTCACGGCCAAAAAGCTCGCCGACGACGCGACGCTCGATCGGGTCGACGCGGCGTCGCTGCTGTGGCGCCTCGAACTCGCCGGTGTCGACGTCGGCGAACGCTGGGAGCCCGTGGCCCGCTCGTGGATGGCGCATGTCGACGATCACGTGCTCGCCTTCAACGATCTCCATCTCGCAATGGCCGCCGCGCGCTCCAAAAACCCTGATGACGTGAAGCGGCTGCGCCGCTCGCTCGACGACTACGCGCGCTTCGGCGAGGGCGACAATCGGCAGGTGACGGTCGAAGTGGGCCGCAGCCTCATCGAGGGCTTGCTGCGCTTCGCCGACGGCGACTATGCGGGCGCGGTCGAGGCGATCCTGCCGGTGCGCTACCGCGCCTTCCGCATCGGGGGCAGTCACGCGCAACGCGACATCGTCAACCAGACCCTGATCGCGGCGGTCGAGCGCGCCGGCCAATGGAAGCTCGCGCGCGCCCTGCTCGCCGAACGCGTCGCACTGCGCCCGACCGCGCATACGAAGCGAGCGTACGAGCGGGCGAGGGGGATGGCGGCGGGGCAGTGAAGCGCGAGGGCGCCCCTTCTCCCCTTGCGGGAGAAGGTGTCACGCGAAGCGTGACGGATGAGTGGTGCGCCGGAAGGCGCCTTCGCGCGCACCAGGCAGATTTTCTCATTCCGCAAATGCGCTCAGCCGCGCGACCCCTCATCCGGCGCTTCGCGCCACCTTCTCCCGCAAGGGGAGAAGGGGGTCACGCCGCGCGCTTCTGGTAGTCCTTCACGTCGGCGAAGGCGATCTTCGGCCAGCGCTCTGTTTCGTAGCGCAAGTTGAACGCGCTCGAGGCCATGAAGACCGGCGCGCCGTCGAGATCGGCGGCGATCGAGGAGGGGTAGGCGGCGACGAATTTTTCGAGCTCGGCGCGATCCTCCGAACTCACCCAGCGGCACACCTCGAAGCGGCTCTGCTCGAACGAGACGGGCAGGCCATATTCGGCGTTGAGCCGTTCGGTGAGCACGTCGAGCTGCAGCGCGCCGACGACGCCGACGATCGCCGCCGCGCCGTCATGCGGCAGGAACACCTGCACGACGCCTTCCTCCGCCATCTGCTGCAGCGCTTCGCGCAGCTTTTTCGCCTTCATCGCGTCGGCGAGCTTCACGCGGCGCAGGATTTCCGGAGCGAAGCTCGGCACGCCGCGGAACACGATCTCTTCGCCCTCGCTGAGCGTGTCGCCGATGCGCAGCAGGCCGTGGTTCGGAATGCCGACGACGTCGCCGGCGAAGGCTTCGTCGGCGATCGAGCGATCCTGGGCGAAGAAGAATTGCGGCGCCGACAGCGTCACCGACTTGCCGGTGCGCACCAGTTTCGCACGCATGCCCCGCGTCAGTCGGCCCGAACAGATGCGCGTGAAGGCGATGCGGTCGCGATGGTTCGGGTCCATGTTGGCCTGAATCTTGAAGACGAAGCCGGTCATCTTCGGCTCGTCCGCCTTCACGGTGCGGGTCGAGGCTTCCTGTGCGCGCGGCGCCGGGGCGAATTCGGCCATCGCGTCGATCAGGTCGCGCACGCCGAATTCCTTCAGAGCGCTGCCGAACAGCACCGGCGTCAGATGGCCTTCGAGGAAGGCCTGCTTGTCGAAAGAGCGGCAGCCCTCGACGGCCAAGGTCATCTCCTCGACCGCAGCCGGTCGCTCATGCTCGGGCAGCAGCGCCCATATGGCCGGATCTTCCGGTCCGGAGACGGGGATCTCCGGCGCGTCCTTGCCGAGCGCGCGCACGGTCTTGCGGCGGATGTCGTAGGCGCCGGCGAGCGAGCGGCCGCGCCCGACCGTCCAGGAGAGCGGCGCGGTGTCGAGCGCCAGCGTCTTCTCGATCTCGTCGAGCAGGTCGAACGGATCGCGCGTCTCGCGGTCCATCTTGTTGATGAAAGTGACGATCGGGATGTCGCGCAGCCGGCACACTTCGAACAGCTTGCGGGTGCGCGCCTCGATGCCCTTGGCGGCGTCGATCACCATCACGGCGGAATCGACCGCGGTCAGCGTGCGGTAGGTGTCCTCGGAGAAGTCCTCGTGGCCGGGCGTGTCGAGCAGGTTGAAGACGCAGTCGCCGTATTCGAAGGTCATCACCGAGGTGACGACCGAAATGCCGCGCTCGCGCTCGATGCCCATCCAGTCGGAGCGGGTCTGGCGCCGGTTGGCCTTGGCCCGCACTTCGCCGGCGAGCTGAATGGCGCCGCCGAACAGCAGGATTTTCTCGGTCAGGGTCGTTTTGCCGGCGTCAGGGTGCGAAATGATCGCGAAGGTGCGCCGGCGCGCGACGGGGTTGGGTTCTGTCATGGGGCCCGGGATATGGGGAAATCAGGGCCTCCCTTAGCGCGCGGCGAAGGCGAGGGGAAGGGGCGGGTCTGCCTCATGCCCAGAAGCGATTGCCGCATCTGCAAAATCAGGTTTCGCGCGAGACGCTTGCGGAGGATTGTGCGGGCGGATTCGCAACCCGGGACCCGCATCGATGAGCGTTTACGAACTGGCGCGCCTGCCGCGCATCACCGCCGGCGCCGGGGCGCGCGAGCGGATCGCCGCTCTGGCGGGGGAGGGGCCTGCGCTGCTCGTCGCCGATCCCGGCCTCAAGGCCACTGGCCTGATCGACGAGGTCGCCGGCGCGCTGCGCAAGGGCGGGCTCGAGGTCTCCCTCTTCACCGAATTGCAGAGCGATCCGACGATCGCGCAGGCCGACGCCGCCGCCGCCCTGGCCCGCGCGACGAAAGCCCGCGTCGTCGTCGGGCTCGGCGGCGGCTCGGCGCTCGACCTCGCCAAGGCGGTCGCGGCGATCGCCCCCGAAGCGGCCTCGGCCGAGCGCTATCAGCTCTTCGCGCATCCTCTGCCGACGAAGCCGCTGCGCAAAGTCTGCGTGCCGACGACCTCGGGCACCGGTTCGGAGACGACGCGCACGTCGATTCTCACCCGCGCCGACCACGCCAAGGTCTGGCTGTGGGGCGACGAGATCAAGGCGGACGAAGTCGTGCTCGACCCTGAACTCACGGTGAGCCTCCCGGCCGGCATGACCGCGGCGACCGGCGTCGACGCGCTCGTTCACGCCGTCGAAGCGGCGACCAACCGCAATTCCAATCCGGCCGCCAATCTCTACGCCTTCGAGGCGATCCGCCTCGTCGGCCGCTATCTGATCGCGGCGGTCGAGAAGCCCAGGGATCTCGAGGCGCGCGCCGCGATGCAATGGGCCGCCGCTTACGGCGGCGTCGCGATCGACAATTGCGGCACGGCGATCGCGCATACGCTCGGTCACGCGATGGGGTCGCTGAAGCCGATCCATCACGGCCGCGCCGTCGGCGTCGCAATGCTCGCGAGCCTGCCGTGGAACGCCGAGGACAACGACGCTTTCGGCGCTTGCGCGGCCGCGCTCGGCGCCGAGCCGACCGCCGCCGGCTTCATCGCCGCCTACGAGAAGCTGCTCCGGGCGAGCGGCCTCAGGCTCTCCGTCGCGGAGGAGTTCGCCGGCGTCAGCGCCGAGGCGCTCGCCGCGCAGGCGGCGCGGCCGGAGAACGCCGCGATGCGCGATTCCAACAAGCGCGCGTCGAGCGAGAAGGATCTGATCGAACTCTCGAAGCGCATTCTGTCGCTCGCCTGACGCTTCCGAAGGAGAAATGAAATGCTCGACCGTCCCGCATCGAAGGAAGCCTGGCTCGCCCGCGCCGCGGCGCTGAAGCCGGAAGGGCGCGCCTTCATCGACGGCGCCTATGTCGACGCGCTGAGCGGCAAGACCTTCGCGAAAACCTCGCCGATCGACGGCCGCGCCTTCGCCGACGTCGCGGACTGCGAAGCGGCGGACATCGATCGCGCCGTCGCCGCCGCCCGCCGCGCTTTCGAGAAGGGCGAATGGCGTGATGCGCCGCCGGTCCGCAAGAAGCAGGTGTTGCTGCGCTTCGCCGAGCTGATCCGCCAGCACACCGACGAGATCGCGCTGCTCGAGACGCTCGACGTCGGCAAGGTGATCGCCAATGCGATCGCGGTCGACGTGCCGTTCTGCGCGGACTGCATCCAGTATTACGCCGAGCTCGCCGACAAGCTCTACGACGAGGTCGCGCCAGTCGGCGCGCGCGACGTCGCAATGATCGTCAAGGAGCCGCTCGGCGTGGTCGGCGCGATCGTGCCGTGGAACTACCCGCTGATCATCGGCGCGTGGAAGATCGGCCCGGCGCTGGTCGCCGGCAATTCCGTCGTCCTCAAGCCGGCGGAGCAATCGCCGCTCGGCGCGCTGTTGCTCGCCCGGCTCGCCAAGGAGGCTGGCCTACCGGACGGCGTGCTCAATGTCGTGCCGGGCTTCGGCGAGAAGGCGGGCAAGCCGCTGGCGCTGCATGTGGACGTCGACATGATCACCTTCACCGGCTCGACCGAGGTCGGTAAATTGATGCTCGCCTACGCCGGCCAGAGCAACATGAAGCGCGTCTCGCTCGAATGCGGCGGCAAGAGCCCGCATGTCGTGATGGCGGATGCGGACATCAGGGCGGCCGCCGAGGCGATCGCCTGGGGCATCTACTACAACCAGGGCGAAACCTGCCACGCCGGCTCGCGCGTGCTCGCGCATTCCTCGATCCGCGTCGAACTGGTGGCGGCGATCGCCGAGGTGCAGCGCACGCAGATCCCGCTCGGCCATCCCTTCGAAGCCACGGCGCAACTCGGGGCGGTCGTCGAGAAGGGTCACATGGAGCGCGTGCTCTCTTACATCGAGCTCGGCGTGAAGGAAGGCGCGCGCATCGCGCTCGGCGGCAAGCGCGTCATGGCGGAGACGGGTGGCTATTACATCGAGCCGACCATCCTCGACGAAGCGCGCAACGACATGCGGATCGCGCAGGAGGAGATTTTTGGGCCGGTCGTCGTCGTCATTCCCTTCGAGGACGAGGCCGAGGCGATCCGGCTCGCCAACGACACCATCTACGGCCTCGGCGCCGGCGTCTGGACGTCGGACATGAACGCCGCGCACCGCCTTTCGCGCGCGATCCGCGCCGGCACGGTCTGGGTCAACACCTACGACCGCTCCTCGCTGACGACGCCGTTCGGCGGCTTCAAGCAGTCCGGCTTCGGCCGTGACCGCTCGCCCCACGCGGTCGACAAATACATGGACTTCAAGACGATCTGGACCGCGTACAGGTGAGCGCACTCCCTTCTCCCGCGTCGCGGGAGAAGGTGGCGCGCAGCGCCGGATGAGGGGCTTCGCTTGCACCGGCATGCCCTCATCCGGCCTTCGCTCACGCGAAGTCCACCTTCTCCCGCGACGCGGGAGAAGCGCCCCTATCGGAGCCCCCATGACCGAACCCTTCACGCCTTTCGCCACCGCTCCCAAGGCGACGATTACGGCGATCGAGATTACTCGCCATCGCCTCCATTTCGATCCGCCGTTCCACGCCAGTTGGGACACCAAGCCGCGGACCCATTGGGACGCGGCGATTGTCCAGGTTCACACCGACCTCGGCGTCACCGGCGTCGGCTCGGGCGACATGATGCTCGGCTTCGAGGGGCATGAGGCGCTGTTCCTCGGCGAGGACGCGATGGCGCTCGAACGCCATTGGCGCATCCTCAACAACATCAGCTTCCACTGGGGCCGCTGCTGGCCACTCGATCTCGCGCTGTGGGATCTCGCCGGCAAGATCACGGGACAGCCCTGTTGGAAGCTGCTCGGCGGCCTTTCGAACAGCATTCGCGCCTATGCCTCGTCGGGCACGCTGCGTTCGCCGGCCGAACTCGCCGACGCGGCCGAGGCCTACCGCGCCCGCGGCTTCACGGCGATGAAGATCCGCTTCCATCGCGGCGACTGGCGCGCCGACATCAAGGCGCTCGAAGCCGTGCGCGCGCGGCTCGGCGCGGGGTTCGACCTGATGGTCGATTGCAATCAGGGCTGGCGCATGTCCTGGGACACTTACGCGCCCTGGACGCTCAAGGACGCGCTCGAGGTCGCGCGCGAGCTCGAACGGCTCGGCGTCTACTGGATGGAGGAGCCGCTGCACCGCGGCGATCGGGCCGGCATGCGGCGCTTGCGCGAGCGGGTGGACGTGCGCGTGGCGGGCGGCGAGATGACGCGCGAGCTCTACGAGTTCCGCGACCTCATCAGCGAGGGTTGTCTCGACGTGTTGCAGCCGGACGCCGCGCTGGTCGGCGGGATCACGGGGCTTCGCCGCGTCGCGCTGATGGCGCAGGAGCACAATCTGATCTTCACGCCGCACACCTGGACCAACGGCATGGGCGTCGTCGCCAATGCGCATCTGGCGGCGGGTCTCTGCGACGCGCCGTTCCTCGAATTTCCTTATGATCCTCCGGAATGGGATGTGGACCGCCGCGACTACATGATGGCGGAGCCCTTGCAGGTGAACGACGCCGGCCATATCGTACTGTCGGACAAACCCGGCATGGGCTACGAGCCGGCGGTCGAGCTGCTCGCGAAAACGCGAATTGGCTGACCTCTCGCGGGCCTCGTCCGGGGGGAGGGACGATGGATCGCAAATGGTTGCCGCTCAACGCGCTGCGCGCGTTCGAAGCGGCGGGGCAGCATCTCAGCTTCACCGCTGCCGCCAACAGTCTCACCGTCGCGCAAAGCGCGGTCAGCCGGCATGTCATCGTGCTCGAGAATTTTCTCGGCGTCGCGTTGTTCGAGCGGCGGCCGCAGCAACTCGTGCTCACTGAGGCGGGGCGGCATATTCTGCCGGTCGTCTCGAAATCGTTCGACCGCATCGATCAGGCGCTCGGCGAGGTGATCAAGGAGAAGGGAAGGCCGAAGCGCGTGCTCAAGGTCGCGCTGCCGACGTCCTTCGCGCATCGCCTGGCGATTCCGATCCTGCGCGACTTCCGCCTTGAAAATCCTGGGATCTCGCTCGAGATCGTCTCCAAGCCGACGACGGGGACGGAAGTCGACGGCGACATCGACATCGCCATCGTCTATTCCGAGCCGCGCGTCACCGACGCGATCCACGACCTGCTCTGGATGGTGCGGGCGACGATCCTCTGCAGCCCCAAGCTGCTCGAGGGGGCGGATCGCTCGGACCCGGCCAAGTTCATCGCCGCCAACGATCTGCTGCACGTGAAGATCGAGGGCCAGCCGCGCCACTTCTTCTGGGAGATGCTGGCGCGCTCGATCGGCCGGCCGGACCTGCCGGTCGACCGCGGGCTGGTGTTCGACACGCAGCAGCTCGCCGTCCAATACGCAATGCTCGGCGACGGTCTGGCGCTCTCCGACCCGCTGCTGTTCAGCGAGGAGATCAAGGCCGGTCGGCTGGTGCGGCCGTTCGACCTCTGGCTCGACGAAGGTTACGGCTATTATCTGACGACGCATCCCGAGGACCTCAGCAACGAGGCGGTCGCCCTGTTCCGCTCGTGGCTGATCGCGCGGTTCAGCGCGGCGGCGGGCGGCTCGCCGCCCGAACTCGAGAGCGTCGCGGCGGACCTTAAATTGCGCGCGGCAAAGTGAAGCCCTTGCGGCCGTTGGCCGAATTGTCATGCCGCAATGCCATTTTCGCGCGAGGCGCCGGCAGGGGCGCCCGCTAGTCTCCCAATCCTTCGACCACGCGGCGCCCCGCCGAGTCGCAACATGCCCAAAGCGAGGGGCGAACGATGTCCGGTGAACCGCAAAGCGAGGATCAAGGGCGCCGCCGGCGCCGGGCCGACCGCGCGGCGCCTCCGCCGCCGCCGCGCGGGCCGCAGCCCCAGCTTCCCTTCGCGCCGGTCGATCTCGTCTCGCGCGACGAACTCGAGGCGATCCACAATGGCGCGCTCGCCGTGCTCAAGGAAATCGGCATCGATTTCCTGCACGACGAAGCCAAGGCGATTCTGAAGGCGGCCGGGGCCGACGTCGACGCCGGCTCCAACCGCGTCCGTTTCGATCCTGCGCTCGTCGAGGCGCAGATCGGCAAGGCGCCGCGCGCGTTCACGCTGCACGCCCGCAACCCCGAGCGCAGCGTCACGCTCGGCGGCCCGCATGTCGCTTTCGCTTCGGTCGGCAGCGCACCCAATTCCTTCGATCGCGAGGGGGGCCGCAGGCCGGGCGCGCGGCGCGACTACCAGAACTTCCTTCGCCTCATTCAAAGCTTCGATTCGATCCATTTGGCCGGCGGCTATCCGGTCGAACCGGTCGACATCCACGCCTCGGTGCGCCACCTTGATGCGCTGTTCGACATGCTGACGCTGACGGACAAGCCGTTCCACGCCTACAGCCTCGGCCGCGAGCGCATTCGCGACGCCATCGAGATGGCGAAGATCGCGCGCGGCCTCGACGACGAGACGCTGGAGCGCGAGCCCTCGCTCTTCACCATCATCAATTCGTCCTCGCCGCTGCGCCTCGATACGCCGATGCTGGAAGGCGTGATCCAGATGGCGCGGCGCAATCAGGTCGTCGTGCTGACGCCGTTCACCCTGGCGGGCGCGATGGCGCCGGTCACGCTGGCGGGGGCGCTCGCCCAGCAGCACGCCGAAGCGCTGGCCGGCCTCGTGCTGGCGCAGCTCGTCAGGCCCGGCTCGCCCTTCGTCTACGGCGGCTTCACCTCCAACGTCGACATGAAGTCCGGCGCGCCCGCGTTCGGCACGCCGGAATACATGAAGACGGCGATGATCGGCGGCCAACTGGCGCGCCGCCTGGGGCTGCCCTATCGCTCGTCCAACGCCAACGCCGCCAATTCGCTCGACGCCCAGGCGGCGTACGAAAGCGTATTCTCGCTGTGGGGCGCGATCATGGGCGGCGTCAATTTGCTCATGCACGGCGCCGGATGGATGGAAGGCGGCTTGCAGGCGTCGTTCGAGAAGATGGCGCTCGACGCCGATCTGCTCGCCATGGTCGCCGATTTCCTGAAGCCGGTGAGGGTCGACGAGGCTGAACTGGCGCTCGACGCGATGCGCGAGGTTGGGCCTGGCGGCCACTTCTTCGGCTGCGCGCACACGCAGTCGCGCTATCGCACTGCATTCTTCGCGCCGATGATCTCGGATTGGCGCAACTACGAAAGCTGGCGCGAGGCGGGCGCGCCGACCGCCTACGACGCCGCCGAGCGCATCTACAAGGAGCGCCTCAAGAGCTACGCGCCGCCTGACTTCGAAACCGAGCGCCGCGAGGCGCTGGCCGAATTCGTCGCCCGTCGCAAGGCCGAGGGCGGCGCGCCGACGGACTTTTAGGGATGCCGGCCAAGCCGCCGTTCTCCGCCGCGGCTTCGCGCGAGGCGCCTGCGGCTCTCGCCGCTCTGGCGGTCAGTCCCTTCGCGGCGGTCGCCGCGATGTTCTTCGCCTTCGGCGTCGGTCTCGGCATGTGGTCCGGCGCCGCGGCGGTGGTTCTTCTCAGGGTCGACGTCGGCGCCTCGGCCTATGGCGTGGCGCTGACGCTGTTCGCGGGCGCCTATCTCGCCGCGATGTCGTCGGCGGGCGCCCTGTCGCGGCGCTTTACGGTCAAGCGGGTGCTGATCGGCGCGGCGCTTGTGTCGGGACCGGTGCTCGCCTGGCTGCTGCTGGTCGAGGGCTCGCTCGCGTTTTTCATCGCCTTGCCGGTCTATGGGTTCTTCGCCGGCGCCGTCGATCTCACGATGAACGCCGCCGGCGCGCGCATCGAGCGCGGCCTCGGTCGTCCGATCCTTGCGCGTCTGCATGGTTGCGCCTCGGCCGGCATCGCCGTTGGCGCCGTTCTCGGCGGCGTGCTGGCTGTGAGCGCTGCGCCCTGGACGGCGAGCGCCATCGCCATCGCCGCGATGATTTGGGCTTCCGCGCTGGTGGCGGCGTCCATCCCAGCGGAGCCGGCGGCGGACGTCGGCGTCCCGACGGTCGAGCGGCGCGGCCTGTTGTCGCGCATCCTCGTCGTGATCGGGCTGGTGATCGGCGTTTCGGTCGCCTGCGAGACCGCGGCGATGACCTGGTCTGCTCTCGTTCTCGAGCGCGAGGCGCCGCAACTGGCCGCGCTTTCCGGCCTCGGGGCGGCGTTCTTCGCGGCCTGCCAAGCCTCGTTGCGCTTCAAGGCCGACTGGCTGCGCGCGCGCGTCGACGACCGGCGGCTGATCGTCGTCTCGCTCGCCGTCGCGGCCGCGGGCTTCATCGTCGTCGCCGCCCATGCGGGCTTTGTCGCGAGCGTGCTGGGCTTTGCGATCATCGGCTTCGGCACTGGCGCGGTGGTGCCCTGCGGCTTCGCGCTCGCCGCCTCGCGCCCGGGCGTATCGGCGGCGGTCGGGCTCTCCACCGCGGCCTTCTTTGGCTCTTTCGCGCGTCTGCCGGCGCCGCTCGTCGTCGGCGCCGTCGCCGACGCGGTGTCGCTGTCCGGCGCCTTCGCTTTGTTCGCCGGCCTCCTGGCGCTGGCGGTGACGGCGACGCTGGCGCTCATCCCGGCGCAAGGAGCGCCGCTATCCCCATGATCCATTCGGAGGCTCAGTCATGAGATCGCATTGTCAGGTGGCCGTGATCGGCGGCGGCGTCGTCGGCGCGAGCGTCCTCTATCACCTGACCAAAGGCGGCTGGAAGGACGTCATGCTGATCGAGCGCGCCGAGCTCACTTCCGGCTCGACGTGGCACGCGGCTGGCGGCATGCATACGCTCAACGGCGATCCCAACGTCGCCAAGCTGCAGCAGTACACGATCAACCTCTACAAGGAGATCGAAGCGATCTCCGGCGTCTCCTGCGGCATGCACGTGACCGGCGGCCTCAATCTCGCCGGCACAAAGGAGCGGCTCGACTGGTTGAAGATGGCGCGGGCGCGCGGTCGCTATCTCGGCATGAACCTCGAAATTCTCTCGATCGAGGAAGCCGCCAAAATGTATCCCTTCATCGAGAAGAAGCACTTCGTCGGCGCGATGTTCGATCCCGTCGAAGGCCATCTCGACCCGTGGGGCGTCACCAACGCCTACGCCAAATGCGCGACGATGGCGGGCGCCGAGATCAACCGCTTCACGCGCGTCGTCGATCTGAAGCCGCGCTCCGACGGCTCGTGGGACGTGATCACCGACAAGGGAACAGTCGTCGCCGAACACGTCGTCAACTGCGGCGGCCTGTGGGCGCGCGAGGTCGGCCGCATGGTCGGCCTCGAACTGCCGGTGCTCGCGATGGAGCACCACTATCTCATCACAGAGGACATCCCCGGCGTCATCGACCCCAAGGTCGACAAGTTCCACGTGATCGATTTCGAGGGTGAGATCTACATGCGCCAGGAGGGCGGCGGCATGTTGATCGGCACCTACGAGCAGGCGTGCCAGCCCTGGTCGGAACAGGAAACCCCGTGGGACTTCGGCCAGAATCTGCTGCCGAACGACCTCGACCGCATCGCCCCGAGCCTGGAGACAGCGTTCGAGCATTTCCCGGAACTGGGCAAAGCCGGCATCCGCAAGGTCGTCAACGGCCCCTTCACTTTTGCGCCGGACGGCAATCCGCTGATCGGTCCGGTGAAGGGCCTCAAGAATTTCTGGGTCGCCTGCGGCGTGATGGCGGGCTTCAGCCAGGGCGGCGGCGTCGGCCTCGCGCTCGCCAATTGGATGATCGACGGCGATCCCGGCCACGACGTCTGGGGCATGGACGTCTCGCGCTTCGGCGACTGGGCGACGCTTCCCTACACCAACGCCAAGGTGCGCGAGAATTATTCGCGCCGCTTCCGCATTCGCTTCCCCAATGAGGAGCTGCCGGCGGCGCGGCCTCACCGCACCTCGCCCCTCTATGACCGAATGGTCGCGTCGAACGCGGTGATGGGCGAATCCTGCGGCCTCGAACAGCCGCTGTGGTTCGCGCCCAAGGGGATGGAGCCGGTCGAGGACGTCACCTTCCGCCGCTCCAACGCCTTCCCCCATGTCGGCGAGGAGTGCCGCGCCGTGCGCGCCAATCTCGGCATGACCGAGATCTCCAACTACGGAAAGATCGTGGTCGAGGGGCCGCGCGCGGCGGAGTTCCTCAACCAGGTGATGGCGAACCGCGTGCCCCCCGTCGGCAAGCTCGCGCTTTCACCGATGCTCAACGAGCAGGGCAAGCTGATCGGCGATTTCACTGTCAGCCGCTACGCCGAAGACAAGTTCCTGCTCGTCTGCTCGCTGGCGGCGGAGGACTATTACATCCGCTGGTTCGAACGGCGCCTGCCGAGCGACGGCGTGACGTGCCGCGGCGCCTCGATGGAGTACCCCGGGCTTTCGATCGCGGGGCCGAAGGCGCGCGACCTGCTGCAGAAGCTCGTGCGCGAGGACGTCTCCAACGCCGCTTTTCCGTTCCTGTCGTTCCGCAAGATGGATATCGGGCGGGTCCCGGCGCTGGTCGGCCGCGTCTCCTTCACCGGCGAACTCGGCTACGAAATCTGGGTCCGGCCGGAATACCTGCGTGCGCTGCACGCAATTCTGCTCGAGGCGGGCGAGCCGCTGGGGCTCAAGGAATTCGGCATGCGCGCGCTGCTGAGCCTGCGTCTCGAAAAGAGCTTCGGCACCTGGTTCCGCGAATATCGGCCCATCTACACCGCCCATGAGGCGGGGCTCGGCCGGTTTGTCGATCTCAAGAAGAACGATTTCGTCGGGCGGGAGGCGGCGGCGCGCGAAAAGGAGAGCGGCGGCAAGCTGCGCCTGCAAACCTTCGCGGTCGATGCAAGCGACGCCGACGCGATCGGCGACGAGCCGATCTGGTGGGACGGCAAGGTTGTCGGCTGGGTGACGTCGGGCGGCTTCGGCCATTGCGTCGGCCAGTCGCTCGCCATGGGCTATATCGAGAAGGATCTCGCTTCGGCCGATGGCGGCTTCGAAATCGAGATTATCGGCGAACGCCGTCCGGCCGTTCGTCTCAATGCGCCGGCCTACGATCCCGCCGGCTTGGCGATGCGCAGCTAAGCCGAAACGGCTTCGTCAAGCCGCGCCCCGCGGGGCGATCACGCCGCCTCGCGGGGGTGCGCTGTCCGGCTCACGCCGGCTCAGCCGCGGGCGGCTTCGCGAGCGATCTGCTCGATGTCGGCGCGGTCGATGCCGAGATCGTGCAGTTCGCGATCCGAATAGGTGGAGAGCTCGCGAATAACGTTCCAGTAAGCGCGACGCTCGCGGAAATAACGGCGAATGAATTCTAACATCATGGCGGTCTCCAACTCGTTAGGAGCCGGCGAATAGGATTCGTTGATCCCTTCGACGACCGATTTCCTTTGAGCGTTCCTTCTCCATGACGAGATGTGAGATAAATTGCTGCGGTGCAAAAGTCAATGGTGCGGTGCAAATGATATGCGCCTACCGCATGGGCAAGCTGTGATGAAAACGTCGTCAGAGGCGATATTCGCGCCCATATTTAGAGCGTATCCGTTTAATTCCACGCAAGCTCAGCTTGAGACATGCGGCCACCGCATATCAGCTATAGCCAAGTAGAGTCGGTTGGCCGCCGTATAGGCCCCCTCCATCGCGAGCGCCGTGACAAGGGCGGCCGCTGCCCGCTGAGCCGGTCCTCAGATCCCGTAGACGATCAGCCCCTTCTCGCGCCACCGCGAGAGCGCCAAGCGCGCTGCAAAACCGTCACCGTAGATCCCGTTGCGGGCGACTTCCTCGAGCACAGCGACCGCTTCGGGTTCGGCGATGCGGAGGCAAGCGGTCGCGGCCTCGCGGCGAACCGTCTGATTGTCGCTAGCGAAGAGCGCAAGCAGCCTAGCCAGCAGGCCGCGCGCCTTCAGCCGCCGCATCAAGTCCCAAACCTCGCGGACGATGTCGTTCCGCAAGTCCTGGTCCGCTTCATTTTCGAGGCTATCGAGATAGTTGACGCCGCTTTCGCGAAGCGCTGCGTCCTCAAAGCGGTCGACGAGCATGTCGTCCGTCATTTCGTCCAGCGTCGGATCCTGCGGCGGCGGCTGACGCGCGCGGCGTTGCAGGGCGAGCACCTCCTCCGTCGGCCGCATCGCCTGCGCTGCCTTGGCCGCCGCATCCGCTATTTCCGGCGACAGCGAGCCCAGAAACGCCGCCGCCGTCATGCGGATATCTGGGTCGGCGTCCTTAAGCATTCGCTCCACCTGGGCGGTTGGTTGACGCGGCGCGAGAGCGACGCTCACCGCCCAGAGTTGCGCGAAGGTGGGCTTGAGCGCTTCCATGTCGACGGGCCCAACGCTTGGAGCGAGAGGATCGCGCGAGCTCGAAAGCGCCTTCAATTGCCGAGCCCCCATCCCATGTTGCTTGGCCGCAGCCACAAACATTTCGAGCAGGCGCTTGGTGGAGAGGGCCGAGTAATCTTCCGCGCTCATTGTAGGACTCCGAATAACCTCAGGGTCGCCAGGGCGTCCGCATATTGCGCGTCACGATCCATGTCGCTGACGACCACCCGGCGTCGGCGTTCGTTCGGATCGCCGAGATCCGTCATGTTGCAATAGTCGGTGATCAGCCTGTGTTTGACGCGCGGGATCCAGACAACGTTGCTTGGCGCATTGATCGCGTCCCATCCGAATCTTTCGAGGCCCATTTCGACAGGCGCCTTGTCGCTTGGTGGCGACGTCGATTTGAAAACCGTAGCGGACGCCCAGGTCGCTATTCTGCTCATTGGCTGGGCGCGTCGCCCAAACGTGACCGCCCCCCGACCTCGGCGAGCGAATCAACATGGGCGCGCCGCCTATGAACAGGCCGTTCTGATCACAATGCACGCCCTCCTCGCTCAAACGGAAGAAGCGTGAGGTGGGAAAAGCGTCCATGCAAGTCGCTCTCGGTCGAACGGAAACGCGCCTTTAGGCTGAAACATAAAGAGAACATAACGTCAGCAAAATGTATATAACTGGCGACAGTTTTCGGACCCAGCGCCCGATGCTCGCGCCGCAGCATCGCGCTTCCGTGGTTTCGCTTCCGTCCATTTTCGATTTGACAGGGCGCCGCCCGCAGCCTACGGAACCACCGCAACGGGCGCGCTCTCGCGATGAGGGCGCGTTCGTCGTTTGACGCACCCGTGGCCACGCCTTGCTCGGCGGAAGTCTGTCGGCGCGGAGCTCTCCCTTCAGGGAGCGCTTGGCGCAGAGGAGGGCGCGTTCCCTGATCAACCATGTTCTCTCAGAGGAACCGCGATGACGAAGCGCGCAGAAGCGAAGTACAAAATTGATCGCCGCATGGGCGAGAACATCTGGGGCCGCCCCCGCAGCCCCTTCAACAAGCGTGAATATGGCCCCGGCCAGCACGGCCAGCGCCGCAAGGGCAAGGCGACCGACTTCGGCACCCAGCTCAAGGCCAAGCAGAAGCTCAAGGGCTATTACGGCAACATTTCCGAACGCCAGTTCCACAAGTACTACGTCGAGGCGCGCCGCCTGCGCGGCGACTCGAGCGCTCATCTGATCGGCCTCCTGGAGCGTCGTCTCGACGCGGTCGTCTACCGCGCCAAATTCGTGCCGACGGTGTTCGCCGCCCGCCAGTTCATCAATCACGGGCACCTGAAGGTGAACGGCCGCCGCGTCAACATCGCCTCCTTTCAGGTCAAGGTCGGCGACGTGATCGAGATCAAGGAAGCCTCGCGCCAGCTCGCGATGGTGCTCGAAGCCGGTGGGCTCGCCGAGCGCGACGTTCCTGACTACATCGAGGTCGATCACGCCAAGGGCACGGCCAAGCTGACCCGTGTCCCCGGCCTCTCCGAGGTGCCGTATCCGACGCACATGGAGCCGAACCTGGTGGTCGAGTTCTATTCGCGCTGAGCGGCGCATCAATCTGAGCCATCGCAAGAGCCGCCTCGTCGAGGCGGCTCTTTTTCGTTTGCGCGAAACCCTCGCCCAAACTCTCTGCCGCAAGCGGGAGAGGGGACACGGATGGGGCCGCCATCCCCCTGCAGCAGCGCGCTCTATCGCGCCCTGACGCCAAAGGCCTGCGCGAGGAACAGCCCTCCGTGGCGCAGCCCGCCGCCGTCGATGCCGTGGCCGATGCCGAACGAGAGATGCCACTGGCTTGGGATTTCCGCCTTGGCGAGATCGTTCATCGCGATGAACATCGCTTCGAGTGGGATCACCGGATCCTGGTCGCCGTGGACCAGCAGGATCGGCGCGTGCTCGCCACGCGCCGCGCCGGCCTCGCCGAGATGATCCGGCCCGACCAACAGGCCGGAATAGCCGATGATCGCCGCCGGCGCGCGCTTGCGGCGCAGGCCGACATGCAGCGCCATCATCGCCCCCTGACTGAAGCCGACGAGCGCGAGGCGCGATTCGTCGAGGCCGAGGCGCGCCAGCTCCTCGTCGAGGAAAGCGTCGATCGAAGGCTGGGCCGAAACGACGCCTTTCCAGCGCTCGTCGGCGCCGCGCGGGTCTTCCGGCTCCGTCGTGCTGAGCGCGAACCATTGCCGGCCCGTCGGCGAACCTGAGCAGCGTTCCGGCGCATGCGGCGACACGAAAGAGGCGTTCGGCAGCAGCCCGCGCCACTGATCGCCGAGGGCGATCAGGTCCTCGCCGTCCGCGCCATAGCCGTGCAGGAACACGACGAGCTGCTTGGTCGCCGCGCCTCTGGGATCGCGGCGCGGGCCGGTCAATTTCACCGTCATAGGGCACTCCGGGTAGGGTCGCCGCGCGGTCTAGCGTGAATGCGGAACGTGCGCCATCCCGCGGCCCGCTATTGCCCGATCACCCCGGCGCGCTGCTTGACGCCGCGATAGAAGGCCCAGAGCATGCGCGCCGCGACGCCGCGCAGCGGGCGCCAGCGCTCTGCGATCCGCTCCAGCTTTCGCGCGTCGGGTCGCGTCCTGAGGTTCAGCGCCAGGCGCGCGGCCTCCTGAAGCGCCAGATCGCCGGCGGGAAAGGCGTCGGGATGGCCGAGGCAGAACAAGAGGAAGATGTCCGCGGTCCACGGTCCGACGCCCTTCACCGCGACCAGCGCTTCATGCGCCTCGCGCGCGTCGCGTTCGGCCAGGGCCTCGAGATCGAGCCCGTCCGCCGCAGCCGCCGCGAGCGCGCGCAACGCCTTCATTTTCGGCAGCGACAGGCCGCAGCGCCTCAGTGTGGCGTCGTCGGCGACGAGCAGCGTCGCCGCGCTCAGCGGCGACAATTCGGCCTCGAGCCGCGCAAAGATCGCGTTGGCGCTGGCGACCGAGACCTGCTGCGAGACGATGATCGCGGCAAGCCCTGCAAAGCCCGGCGCGCGCCGCCGCAACGGGGGAGGGCCGCCGATCTCGGTCAAGCGGGCGACAACCTCGGGATCGAGCGCGAGGAGCCTTGCGGCTGCGTCGGCGAGCGCGGCCTCCGAATCGATCAGCGGGCCGGGATGGTAGTGGTTCGGCGGCTTGGCCGCGCGCCTGCGCCTCGCGCGCTTCGCCTTCGGCCGCGCCGCAGCGCTCGCCTTCGCCGTCGGCTTGCCGGCGCCGCGCTTTTTGGAAACACTGCCTTTCGAAACCCGACTCGCCATCGCCGATTCCCGCTGCGTCGCGATCGGCCCGCAACGCCCTCGCCATGAACCTCGCCGCACGTCCGACGTTTCGCTTCGCGCCCTCGCCCAATGGGGCGCTGCATCTCGGCCACGCCTATTCCGCGCTGATGAACCAGCGGCTCGCCGGGGAAGCCGGCGGACGCTTGCTGCTGCGCATTGAAGACATCGATTTGACCCGCTGCAAGCCGGAATTCGAGACGGCGATGCGCGAGGACCTCGATTGGCTCGGGATCGCGTTCTCGGAGGAGCCACGTCGCCAGAGCAAGCATCTCGACGACTATGCGGACGCGCTCGCGGCGCTCGAAGCGCGCGGCCTCGTTTATCCCTGCCATTGCCGCCGCGCCGAGATCGCGCGGTCCAATTGCGGCCTACGCGATCCCGACGGCGCGCCGCTGCATCGCGGCCGCTGCGTCGCCGTCCCGGCAGTGGAGGCCGGCCGCCGCGCGGCGGCCGGCGAGCGGTCGGCCATGCGGCTCGATGTTTCCAGGGCCTTGTCGAGCCTCGCCGCGCCCTTGACCTGGCGCGAATTCGGCGAGGGCGCCCGCGAGCGGATCGTCGCGGCGGATCCCGCTGCCTGGGGCGACGTCGCGCTGCGCGGACGGGGCCAGCCGGCGAACTATCACCTCGCCGTCGTCGTCGACGACGCGCTGCAGGAGATCGGCGACGTCGTGCGCGGCCGCGACCTCTACGCCGCGACTTCGGTCCACCGATTGTTGCAAGCCTTGCTCGGCCTGCCAGAGCCTCGCTACCGCCACCATCGTCTCGTGCTCGACGCCAACGGCGACAAGATGTCGAAGAGCGCCTCCTCGACGCCGCTTCGCGTGTTGCGCGAGGCGGGCTTCGCCGCCGGCGAGTTGCGCTCGGCGCTCGGCTTCGGCGCTACGGCGGCCTCGGGCCTCGCCGTTCGGTTCAGTTGACCTTGGAGGCGACGGTTGCGGCGCTCGGCGCGACCGGGGCGTTGGGCGCCTGCGCCATCAACTGATCGATCCGATCCTTCTCGCGTTTGAAGGCGGCGAGCATCTTGCCGTCGAACTCGCGCGTGCGGGCGAGCTTGATCGCCATCGGGTCCACGTAGTTGCCGTTGATGATCACTTCGTAGTGGAGGTGTGGCCCGGTGGCGAGGCCGGACTGGCCGAGATAGCCGATCACTTGGCCTTGCATGACGTGAACGCCCGGCGCCATGCCGCGCGCGAAGCCCGACATGTGCGAATAGGTCGTCACATAGCCGTTGGCGTGCTGAATCTCGATGTGTCGCCCATAGCCCGAGGTGAACTCGGCCTTGATGATGACCCCGGCTCCGGCGGCGAGGATCGGCGTGCCGATCGGCGCGCCCCAGTCGACGCCGGTGTGCATGCGCGCGTAATGCAGGATCGGGTGGTATCGCATGCC
This sequence comes from Roseiarcus sp., assembly GCA_036488815.1. Lineage (GTDB taxonomy): Bacteria > Pseudomonadota > Alphaproteobacteria > Rhizobiales > Beijerinckiaceae > Roseiarcus. Next base: position 2,384 of record DASXGX010000021.1, on the reverse strand, counting down.
GAAGGGCGAGGTGATCTCGCCGCCGGCGACCGGCTTGCGAATGAGGAATTTGCGGGTCGAGCGGCCGTTTTCGTCGTAGTAGTCGACGAGGCCGTCATCCGGGGTCTGGAAGCGATAGTAGCGGAAGACCTGATCGCGCACCGTCATCGTCGCGAACAGAAGCTGGGGACGGGGATCGATGTCGTCCGCCTCGGAGATGAACGCGGCGATCGAATCGCCGGGCTGGACGGCGCGCTGAAAGTCGACATCGTTGGCGAAAGCGCGCACCATCTCGTCGATGATCGGGCGCTGCAGGCCCTGCTTGAGAGCGGTCTCGTAGAAGCTCTCGTAGAGCGTCATGCCGCCGCTGTCGTCATTCGCGTTCCGCCGGCGCGGCGCGTCCGGGCGCATCGTCACCGGGACATAGGCGCCGGCGTCGTTGATCGCGATCATCGATTTGAGCTGCTCGTCGGCGTAGACCGACACGCGCGCGATCGGCGCCGGTTGGCCTTCGCCGGGCGGCTGATCGTATTCGAGAATGATTTTCTGCCCTTCGGCGACCGGCGATTCGCCGGGGCGGGCGCCGAAGGCGGAGACAATCGCGTCGGCGGCCTCCTTGCTCGCGCCGTTGGCGCGCAGCACCTCCTCGAGGACGTCGCCGTGGTGGATCTGCACCAGCCGCTCGCCGGGCCGCGCGTCGGCAGGCGATTTCGGCTGGTTGGTCACATTCTCCGGCACCATGCGCACCTCGATCGAGGCGAACGGCGCCGATGTCGCTTCGCCGCTGGTGGGGCCGTAGGTGAGGGCGCCGAGCGGGTCGACCCCCGCCTGGCTCGTGCGCATCAGCAGCATCTGGGGCGGCAGGGGAGGGATCTTGTCGCCGTCCGCCGCCTCCCGCATCGTCTCCGCGACTTGCGCCTGCGCCTCGGCGAGCGTCAGTTCGCCTGTCGCCGTCGCGGCGTCGGCCGGTGTGAGATCGCGCTGCGAAAAGGAGACTTCCGCGTCGTCTTGCACCGGGCCGGGGTCAGGCGGCGCGTCGGGCTTTTCAGCCGAAGCGTTGGTCGCCTTGAGCGGATCGTAGGGCGGCACCGCGTCGGCGAAGCCGGTCGGCGTGACGGCGAGGGTGGTCGAGAGAATCGTGAAGGGGCGCGTTTTGACGACTTCCTTGTCGCCCACCTTGATGGTGGTCGGCGCTTTAAAAGTCTGCTTCGCCGCGACGATGTCGACTGGCCTCACCAGCCGGTCGCCCTTGCCGGGATTGACGCCTTCCGCCGCGCTGTCCTTATGGGTCACGACTTCGAATTCCGGGGCCTCGGCGAAGGTCGATTGCCTGTCGAGGCCGAGATAGAGCGCCGCCCCGATCAGCGCCAAACCGCAGACGCCGGCCAGCGCGACGCCGGCGAGCCATCGCAGCGGAATGTGACGGCGCTCACGCCCCTCGATCCGTGCGCCGTCGATTTCGATCGCCGGCTCGTGGCCGAGTTCGACCGCGGAGCGCGTTCGCTCGGAGAAAGCGGGCGGGCGATGAAAGCGGGCGGCCAAAGTCGTCACGGTTTTTCTTGTCGCTCGCTCGAGAACTCGCCCAATCCACACGGCAGTGTTAGCGGGGCTGTCCGGCGCGCGCAACGCGGCGCGGCGGCGAATGACCCGATCGATAGCCTCATTCCATCTAAACCGTGGCTTGAGTGCGGCAGAGGGGCGCAACGCCGCGGCGGGCACGCTGTTGTCCCCCAAAATCGCGCCTTTGCGAACTTATCCCCAAGCGGAGGGGCGGCGCAGCGGGGCTTTGCGACTTTTTTGCAAAAAGAATTTGACACTTGCCGGAGCCTTCCCTATATCACCGCACACCGACGGCGACGCCGCTGAGGCGGCTGACACGACGTCGGGCTTCGGAACGATCTAAAGACGCTCTCCTCCCTGCTGTGAGGTAGGGAGAGGGGACGTCGGCCGTTCCGCCCTTTTGGTTTTGGCCTGAGGCGGCTCGGCGGCAGACGTTGTTCGAGGTGAAGATTTGGGTTTGGCCGCGTCGCCTCGGGCTTAGGGCCTGGTGGCGCAGTTAAATTCCCGGAGACTTCGGTCTCCTTGCTGTTTGACAATTGCATATGAAGGAAGAGAGACGTGGTCGGCGGGGTCCTTGCGGGGCTCTGGCGGTTGGGTTGTTTGGGCGATGAGCCGAGGCGATCTGGCGTTAGGGTCCGAAGAGATATCTGACGGTCACGTTTCAAAATTCATCGCGCTTGGCGAAGAGCGGGTCGGAACGTCGGGAGACGGACTGGCTTTGTGGTTTTGCCGAGCGGATGTGTTTGGAACTCGTCAAGAATGCCGAGATCGGAGACGATCTCGGGAAGTGACCAGTCAGGACACAAGATCTCAATTCAACTTGAGAGTTTGATCCTGGCTCAGAA
>DASXGX010000011.1:0-57038 GCA_036488815.1 Roseiarcus sp. | reverse complement strand
TCGCCGAAAAGGCGAAGATCGGCAATTTCGTCGAGATCAAAGCCGCCTCGATCGAGGCCGGCGCCAAGGTGAACCATCTCAGCTACATCGGCGACGCCAGAGTCGGGGCGGGCGCCAATATCGGCGCTGGAACCATCACCTGCAATTACGACGGATTCGACAAGTTCAAGACCGACATCGGCGCCGGCGCGTTCATCGGCTCCAACTCGGCTCTGGTCGCCCCGCTGAAGATCGGCGACGGCGCCTATGTCGGCTCAGGCTCGGTGGTGACGAAGAACGTCGAGCCCGACGCGCTCGCGGTGGCGAGGGGACGGCAGGAAACGAGGCCAGGCTGGGCGAAGGCGTTCCGGGAGCGCAAGAAGAAGGGGTCTTAACAAGCCCAGCTCTCTGGCGCGTGGAGCCGCAACGGTCCGCGTGTCACCTCGGCGGCATCCGTTCGAATTTCGGCAGATCTGGATCGAGGTGGTCCCAGGCGTAGCCGGCGGCGCTCCAGGAGACCATTTGTGGCCTGTACCGGCTTGGATCATCGAGGCTCCCGGCACGCACGGTGAAATAGTCAGGCATGTCGCGAAACGTCATATAGACCGGTGAGCCGCAAGAGGGACAGAAGGCGCGCGTTTTGACCGTCCCCTCGTCGCCGACCAGTTCCCAGTGCGTCGTCTCGCCCTGGACGCTGACGGCTGAGCGCGAGAACGTCAGGTGCGAGGCGTGCCCTGTGCCGCTTTCGCGCTGACATTGGCGACACTGGCAATCGTTCATCACCAGCGGTTCCGCAGAGATGCTGTAGCGGATCGCGCCGCAGGCGCAGCCGCCGGTATAAGGCTCGCTCATGTCTGTTGTCTTTCTTTGAAGCGCCGTTGCCCCGAAAAGCGTCAGTCCTGCTCGCCGGCGGCGTCGCCGAGGTTTCGGACGACCTTTTTCCAGCCTTCGCTCATGTTCTTGTAGGCCGTATCGTTCCTGGGCGTGACGAAGCCGGAATGGACAAGCCGGAGGCGCGTTCCGTTCGCGACCCTGGAAAGGGTCCAGGTGACCACTGTGTCCAACTGTGAGCCGTATCCGACATTTTCCTCGTGGCCGCCTTTCCAGGCATAGGCGAGGCGTTCGTTGGGACGCGCCTCCAGCACACGACAGTGGATGACGCCGTCCCAAGCGCCGGCCGCCTTTGTCTGGAACGTAAAATGCTTCCCCTCCACGGGTTCGAACCCGGTCGGCGCCATCATCCAGCGGCCCATCAGTTCGCCGCTTGTCAGCGTCCTCCAGATTGTCTCGGGCGCGTGCGGGAAAACTTGGTCGACCACGATCTCCTGCGTGTCGGACTTCAATGCGGCGTCATTCATGGATCGATCTCCTTCAGCAGGGTGCGAAGATTGGTGAACCGCTCGCGCCAGAAGATGCCGTAGTGGCTCATCCAATCGAAGAGCGGCGCGAGGCCCTCCGGCTCAGCGCGATAAAAGACCTTCCGGCCGTCCGGGCGCTCGGCGACCAGGCCGGCCTGCTTCAACGCTTTGAGGTGCTGCGAGATGGCGCCCTGCGTCACGCCGCTGCCTCGCGTGAGTTCGCCCACTGTGATCTCGTCGGCGCTGACCAGCCGCTCGAACACGCTTCGCCGGGTCGGATCAGCAAGGGCGTGCATCACGGCATTGACGGAGCGGACTTCAAGCATGGGCAATCATTAGTGCACGCTAATCAATTAGTCAATGCTAATTTATTGAGGCGTGCGCCGCGCGACCCTTCACAAACCGTCACCCAAAGTGACTTGGCGCGCATCGCGCGCTGGCCTAACCCTTGCATGGCGCGAATCGGCGCATCAGGGAACGGGGCGATGTGCGGGATCGTAGGCATTCTGGGTGCGCAGTCGGTGGCGGGGGACCTCGTCGCCGCGCTGAAGCGGCTCGAATATCGCGGTTACGATTCAGCGGGCGTCGCGACTCTCGAAGCGGGCCGGCTGACGCGGCTGCGCGCCGAGGGCAAGTTGAAGAACCTCGAAGCGCGCCTCGCCGCCTCGCCGCTGGAGGGCGCGATCGGCATCGGCCACACCCGCTGGGCGACCCATGGCAAGCCGACCGAGAGCAACGCCCATCCGCATGCGAGTCCGCGGCTCGCCGTCGTCCACAACGGCATCATCGAGAACTTCAAGGCGCTGCGCGAAGAGCTCGCCGCCAAGGGCCACCGCTTCGTCACCGAGACGGATTCCGAGGTCGCCGCCTTCCTCGTCGAGGACGAAATGGCGACCGGCAAGCGGCCGGCAGACGCGGTGGCGGCGGCGCTGAAGCGGCTGCGCGGCGCCTTTGCGCTCGTCTATCTCTTCGACGGCGAAGACAATTTGCTGATCGGCGCGCGCCAAGGCGCTCCGCTCGCCGTCGGCTACGGCGACGGGGAGATGTATCTGGGCTCGGACGCGCTCGCGCTCGCGCCCTTCACCGACCGCATCGCTTATCTCGAAGAGGGCGACTGGGTCGTCGTGACGCGCGAGGGGGCCGTGTTCCACGACGCCTCGGACCGCGTCGTCACGCGGCGCGTCATGCGGAGCCAGGGCGGCGGCCTGTTGGCCGAGAAGGGCAACTACCGGCACTTCATGGCTAAGGAAATTCACGAGCAGCCGGAGGTCGTCGGTCATACGCTGGCTCACTACGTCGACATGAGCGTCCAGCGCCTGCGCCCGTTCGCCTGGCCGGCCGACCCGACCAAGATCTCTCGAGTCTCCATAGTCGGATGCGGCACCGCTTACATGGCGGCCCTCATCGGCAAATATTGGATCGAGCGCTACGCGCGGCTGCCAGTCGAGATCGACGTCGCCTCGGAATATCGCTACCGCGAGGCGCCGGTCGAGCCGGGCGACCTTACCATCTTCATCTCGCAATCCGGCGAGACCGCCGACACGCTGGCCTCGCTGCGCTATGTCAAAGAGCACGGCGCGAAGACGATTGGCGTCGTCAATGTCGCGACGTCGAGCATTGCGCGTCTCTGCGACGCGGCCGCGCCGACGCTCGCCGGTCCCGAGATCGGCGTCGCCTCGACCAAAGCGTTCACCTGCCAGCTCGCCGCGCTCGCGTGCCTGGCGATCGCGCTCGGACGCGCGCGCGGCGCACTCAGCGAATCAGAGGAGAGCGCGCTCGTCGCCGAACTCGTCGCGACGCCCGGCTTGCTGGCCGAGGCGCTCAAACTCGAGCCCGCGGTCGAACACATCGCCCACAAGCTCGCGCGCGCTCGCGACGTGCTCTACCTCGGCCGCGGCCCCGCGTTCCCGCTTGCGCTCGAAGGCGCGCTCAAGCTCAAGGAGCTGAGCTACATCCATGCCGAGGGTTATGCGGCGGGTGAATTGAAGCATGGACCGATCGCGCTGATCGACGAAGAGATGCCGGTGATCGTGATCGCGCCGCGCGACGCCGTCTTCGAGAAGACCGTTTCGAACATGCAGGAGGTCGCGGCGCGCGGCGGCCGCATCATCCTGATCGGCGAGCGCCATGCAGCGGAGGACGCCGCGCTCGAACTCGAGAGCTTTCTCGCCATGCCCGACATGGGCCCTGCCTTCGCGCCGATCGTGTACGCCGCCCCGGCGCAGATGCTCGCCTACCACACGGCCGTCATCATGGGCAAAGACGCCGACCAGCCGCGCAATCTCGCCAAATCGGTGACGGTGGAGTAGGGGCGCGGCGCCTCGCCCGGCCGCCGCTGCGGTCTCATCCCCAAAGCATGAAGACCACCCCCCGCTTGCCCATGCGGCGGCGCATTTTGACGTGCTCTGCCTAACTTCGCGTGGCGCTTCGCGGGTCCGCCGTAAGCCGCCGGCCGTTTGCGAGGCCGCCCTCGCGGCGCGCCTTGCTTTCGGGGGCGCGAGCGGCCATTGTCCGCCAAGCGTCATCAGGGACGGGACCGATATGACCTCCGCGCCAAAGCTCGGCGGGGCTTTTCATCGCTCTCTTGGCGCGCGCCTGCGGTCCTGGTTCTTCACCGGCATCGTGATCTTCGGTCCGGTCGCCGTCACCGCTTACATCGCCTGGTGGTTCATCGATACGGTGGACAATTGGGTCAAGCCGATCGTTCCAAGCGTCATCTGGCCGGATTCGTATCTGCCGTTCCACGTCCCCGGTTTCGGCGTCATCATTGTCGTCACCGGCCTCACGCTGCTGGGCTTCCTCGCCGCCAATCTCGCCGGCCGCACCTTGGTCTCGATGGGGGAGGCGATGGTCGACCGCACGCCGCTGGTGCGAGGCATCTATAAGAGCGTCAAGCAGATCTTCGAGACCCTGTTCAGCCAGAGCGGCTCCCACTTTCGCCGGGTCGGCCTCGTCGAATTTCCGACCAAGGGATCGTGGTCGATCGTCTTCATCTCGGCGGACCCGGTCGGGGTCGTCGCCGACGCGCTGCCGACTGGCGGGATGACGTCGGTCTTCCTGCCTTGCACCCCCAATCCGACGACGGGATTCTATTTCTTCGTGCCCACCGCCGACGTCATCGAATTGCCGATTTCGCCGGAGGACGCCGCCAAGCTCGTCATGTCGGCGGGGCTGATCCAGCCGGAGACCCATGCGACGCTCGCCGCGCTCGCCGACGCGGCGCGCAAGCGCGCTTGAGAAGCGGCGAAAAAGAGAAACTATACTCAGCGGCGACGGCAGGCCAAAGTCTGCTTCTCGGCTGTCACGCGCCGCAACCTATGGTATTGACATGCTAAGCGCTCTGCAGCGCCGCGAATCGGACGCGCGGTCGGCGGCGCAAGTTTTTCGTGTAACGACAGATGTGGGTTTCCCGATGGCGTCCTTGCCGACTTTCGATCTCGCCGACCTCAAGCGCCGCATGCAGGGCGCTCAGGCGACCCTGAAACATGAATTGGGGGGACTGCGCACCGGACGCGCGAGCGCCAGTCTCCTCGAGCCGGTCCATGTCGAGGCGTACGGTCAGCGCATGCCGATCGTTCAGGTTGCCTCGATCAGCGTGCCCGAACCCAGAGCGCTGTCCGTCTCGGTTTGGGACAAGGGCATGGTCCAGGCGGTGGACAAGGCGATTCGCGACGCCAATCTGGGCTTGAGCCCGACTGTCGAAGGCACGACGCTGCGCATTCGCATTCCCGAACTCAACGAGCAGCGCCGCAAGGAAATGGTCAAGGTCGCGCACAAATACGCCGAGGACGCGCGCGTCGCCGTCCGCCACGTTCGTCGCGACGGCATCGACGTGCTCAAGAAGCTCCTGAAGGAGCACGCGATCGCAGAGGACGACGAAAAGCGCCACGAAACCGAGGTCCAGAAGGCGACCGACCAGGCGATCGGCGAGATCGACGGCTTGCTCGCGGCCAAAGAAAAAGAAATCATGCAGGTCTAGTCGCGCCTCCCGCCGAGCTCCCGCATGTCGTCTTCGCCCACAGAACCTTCGAGACTCGTCGCCCGCCGATGTGGGGCGGAGCATGTCGCGATCATCATGGACGGCAACGGCCGCTGGGCCCAGGCGCGCGGCTTGCCGCGCTTCGAGGGCCACCGGCGGGGTGTCGAGGCAGTGCGCAGAAGCGTCCGCGCCGCGATCGAGTTCGGCATCCCCTACCTTACGATTTACAGTTTCTCGTCGGAGAACTGGAGCCGCCCGCCGGACGAAGTCGCGATGTTGATGGGGCTGCTCAAACGCTACATCCGCAACGATCTGGCCGAGCTTCACCGCAGCGACGTCAGGGTGAGGGTGATCGGGCAGCGCGCCGGCCTTGCCCCCGACATCGCGGGTCTGCTCGACGAAGCGGAGACGCTGACCGCCTCGAACCGCGGCCTGACGCTAATCGTCGCATTCAACTACGGCGCGCGGCAAGAAATCGTCGAGGCGGCGCGGCGCCTCGCGCGCGAGGCGGCGTCGGGACGGCTCGACCCTGAGGCGATCGACGCGGACCTTTTCTCCGCGCGACTCGGCGCCGCAGAAATCCCAGACCCGGACCTCATCATCCGCACCTCCGGCGAGCAGCGGCTGTCCAATTTCCTGCTCTGGCAGGCGGCCTATGCGGAGCTGGTGTTCCTTCCGATCCATTGGCCCGATTTCGATCAGGCGGCCTTCGCCGCCGCCTTGGAGGAATTCGCGGCGCGCGAGCGCCGATATGGCGGGGTGAGCGCGGCCGCCGCGGTCAAATCGGCTTCGTGAGGCGCTCAATGGTCGATCCCCTGCACACTCCCGCGCCGGGCGCGGGGGGAGTGACGACACGCTTTGGCGCGGATCTGCCGATGCGCGCCGTCGCGGGCGTCGCGATGATGGTCGTCGCCCTGACCGCCGCATGGGTCGGCGGCTTCTGGTTCCTGGCCTTCTGGTTCGTCGCTGCCGCGCTGGTCCTCTGGGAATGGCAGAAGCTGATCGACGGCGAGCGGATCGTGGCGCGGCTCGCCGTTGGCGCACTGACGCTGCTGGCGGTTTCCCCGCTCGCCCTGCACGGCTCCGTGAAATGGGCGCTCGCGACGCTTGCCGCCGGGGCGGCTCTTACGGGGCTGGCGGCCGGCCCCACCGGTTCGGCGCGCCTGTGGTCCGGCGCCGGCGTCCTCTACGCCGGGGCGATCGTGGCCAGTCCCGTCCTGCTGCGCGCCAGCCCCGCCTACGGCTTGGCGGCGCTTCTTTGGCTATTCGCCGTCGTCTGGGGCGCGGACATCATGGCCTATTTCGGCGGCCGCCTGATCGGCGGGCCAAGACTGTGGCCCCGCGTTTCGCCTGGCAAGACGTGGTCCGGCGCAATTGTCGGCGCGGCGTCGGGCGCCTTGCTCGGCCTCGCCGTCGCGCTCCTCGTCGCGCCCTCCGGCGCGCGCCCGGTTCCCGTCCTGATTCTCGGCTTCGCCGCCGCGGTCGTCGAGGGGCTGGGCGATCTCTTCGAGTCTGCGGTCAAGCGGAGATTCGACGTGAAGGATTCGAGTCAACTCATTCCCGGCCATGGAGGTTTAATGGACCGACTTGACGGTTTCGTCGCTGCGGCGACCTTCGCGGTCCTCGTCGGCTGGACGCGGACCAGCGGCGATTGGATCGCCAGCGGTCTGTTTCAATGAGCGCCCCCGATCCCAAACGCCTCGTCCTGCTCGGGGCGACCGGTTCGATCGGGCGTTCCTGCGCCCGCATCCTCGAGGATTTGCCGGGCCGATTCGCCGTCGCCTCGGTGGCGGGCGGGCGCGACGGCGCGGCCCTGGCGCGCTGCGCCCTGGCGCTCGGGGCGCCTTTCGCCGCAATCGCCGACCCTGCCGGCTACGCCGAGCTGAGGGAAGGGCTCTCGGGAAGCGGCGTCGAGGCGGCCGCCGGTCCCGAAGCGGTGGTCGAGGCGGCGTTGCGCGAATCCGATCTCGTCGTCTCCGGAATCGTCGGCGCGGCCGGGCTGGAGCCGACCTACGCCGCGATCTGCGCCGGCCGAGCGGTGGCGCTCGCCAACAAGGAGACCCTGGTCTGCGCCGGCGATGCGGTGATGGCGGCCGCGCGGCGCGCCGGCGCACGCGTCCTGCCGATGGATTCCGAGCACAACGCGATCTTCCAGGCGATCGGCGGGCGCGACTACGGCACGATCGTCAAAATGACCCTCACCGCCTCGGGCGGACCGTTCCGGCAGTGGAGCGCCGAACGAATCGCCGCCGCGACCCGCGCGGAGGCGCTCGCCCATCCGAATTGGTCGATGGGCGCCAAGGTGACGATCGACTCCGCAAGTTTGATGAACAAAGGTCTAGAACTCATTGAAGCGCATCATCTATTCGCTGCGCCAGCCGAGCGCCTCGCGGTCGTCGTGCATCCGCAATCGATCGTCCACGGGCTGGTCTCGTTCGCTGACGGATCGCTGATCGCCGGCCTCGGCTCGCCCGACATGCGCACGCCGATCGCCCATTGCCTCGCTTATCCCGACCGCATCGAATCGGGGGTGGCCGCCCCCGATCTCGCCGCGCTCGGATCGCTGACCTTCGAGCCGGCCGATCTCGGCAGATTCCCCGCGCTCGGCTTGGCGATCGACGCTCTGCGGCAGGGCGGCGGGGCGCCGACGGCGCTCAATGCGGCGAACGAGGTCGCGGTGGCGGCGTTCCTCGACGGCCGAATCGGGTTTGGCTCATTGCCCCGCCTGGTCGACCGCACGCTCCAGACCATGCGCGCGGCGGGGGAAACGCCGGCGCCCGCGACGGTCGCGCAGGCCTTGGAAATTCACCATATCGCTCGAGATCGGGCGCTATCCCTCTTGGCCTCGCCACAGTGATGGGTCATTGTAAAGGAATTGGTAACCAAGACGCGCCCGCGGCGTCCTCGCGGATTGCGGAGACATGCGATGGCCTTGTTGAACGAATTGCGCGCGGCGATCGAGTGGATGGGGTGGTATCTGATCCCTTTCATCTTCGTCATGAGCGTGATCGTCTTCTTTCACGAACTCGGCCATTATCTGGTTGGACTGTGGTGCGGGGTTAAAATCGACGCGTTCTCGTTGGGCTTCGGCCCCGAGCTCTTTGCGCGAATCGACAAGCGGGGCACCCGCTGGCGCGTCGCCGCCATACCTCTCGGCGGATATGTGAAATTCCACGGCGACGCCAATGCGGCGAGCGCCACGGACCCGGCGGCGCTCGCCGCCTTGCCGCCGAGCGAGCACGCTTTGACGCTCGCTGGCCAGCCGTTGCGCAACCGCGCGGCGATCGTCGCCGCCGGACCGATCGCCAATTTCATCCTCGCTTTCGTCATCTTCACGGCGCTGTTCATGGCTTTGGGCCGCGTCGAGCACAGCGCGCGGATCGGCGGGGTCGAGCCGGGTTCGCCCGCCGCGCAGGGCGGGTTCCTCGCCGGCGACGTGGTCAAGTCGATCAACGGCGAGGCCGTTTCCTCATTCCAAGACCTGCAGCAGGCGACCATGCTGAGCACCGGCCTGCCGATGACCTTCGTCGTCGAGCGCGCGGGTGAGGAGAAGCAGCTCGTCGCGACGCCGCAGATCGCGGTGGTCGACCAGGGTCCGCTCGGCAAGCGCCGGATGGGGCATCTCGGCTTGATGTCTTCGCGCGATCCTGCGGACGTGAAATTCGAGCGTTGCGGGCCCGCGACCTGCGCCGCGTGGGGCGGGGAGCAGGTGTGGTTCATCGTGAAGGCGACTGGGGCCTATGTCGGCGGCCTGTTCGCCGGCCGCGAGTCGGCTGACAGCCTTTCCGGCCCCATCGCGGTGTCGCAAATCGCCGGCGAGATGGCGAAGATCAGCCCCTGGCAGCTCTTCAGCCTCGCGGCGCTGTTCTCCGTGTCGGTCGGCCTGATGAATCTGCTGCCGATTCCCTTGCTCGACGGCGGTCACCTGATGTTCTACGCGCTCGAGGCTCTGCGCGGGCGCCCTCTGAGCGAGCGCGTTCACCAAATTGGCCTCAAAGTCGGGCTCGCTTTCGTGGCGCTTTTGGTGATTTTCACCACGTCGCACGACATTTTGCGCTTGGTCGGCGGCAATTAACCTTTAATCGACCATGAATCGTGTCGCTCCGGCAACGCCGTCCGGAATTGCAGTAGCTTATGTTCAATTCGAGTTTGCAGCTCAGCCCAAAACGGGTAAAAGCGCATTAAGCAATCGTTCGCCGAACAGCGGGCGGGGAGTCGCGTTCGAGCTCGGGCGCGGCGGGGCAGAAACGCGGGGCGCGCCGGCGGGCGCGTTCGCTGAATACCGAGGCCGTTAGGCTCGGGTGCGAAACGGGGAAACCGGGCCAAATGCATTTGTTTCGTGGTTATTTCAGCGCGCTCCTCGTGGCTGTCGCAGTGGCCTTGAGCGCGCTTTCGGTCGGCGCGCCCGCATTTGCGCAGGTCTCTCCGCAGAGCATCGTCGTACAGGGCGCGGGCCATACCGACGCGGCGACGATTCGCTCCTATTTCACCGGGACCGACCAGGCGAGCGTCAATCGCGCTGTCGCGGACCTTTCGGCGACCGGCATGTTCTCGAAGGTGGACGCCAAGATCGTCGGCGGCCAGGTGGTCGTCTCGGTCGTCGAGAACGCGCAAATCATCAACCGCGTCGCCTTCGAGGGCAACAAGACGCTGAAGAGCGACCAGCTCGCGGTCGAGGTGCAGTCCAAGGGACACACCGGCTTCGACGAGGCGAAGGCCAAGGCCGACGTCGAGCGCCTCAAGGACGCCTACCGGAAGATCGGCCGCAGCGCGACGCAAGTCTCCTACCGCTTGGTGCAGTTACCCAACGGCCGCGTCGATCTCGTCTTCACGGTCAACGAAGGCGACAAGACCGGCGTGCGCGAGATCAAGTTCGTCGGCAATCACGCGGTCTCTTCGTACCGCCTGCATTCGCTGATGCAGACGACGGAGATGAACTGGCTTTCCTGGTTCAAGAACAGCGACGTCTACGATCCGGATCGCCTCGCGTCCGATCAGGAGGCGATCCGCAAGTATTACATGAAGAACGGCTACGCCGACTTCCGCATCACCAACACGGACGTCGCCTATCAGAACGATCCGGCCGGCTACGTCATCACCATCTCGGTGGATGAGGGCCAGCAGTATCGCGTCTCCAGCGTCGACGTCACCTCGCATGTCGGCAAGGTCGACAGCGCTTCGTTGAAAGGTTTCGTTACGCTCCACGCAGGCGACGTCTACAACGCCACCGAGGTGGAGAAGACGGTCGACTCGCTCACCCGCGAGATGGCGCGCCAGGGCTACGCCTTTTCCGACGTGCGCCCGCACGGTGAGCGCGACGAGGTGGCGCACAAGATCGCGGTCGCCTTCACTGTCGACGACGGGCCGAAGGTCTACATCGAGCGCATCGACGTGGTCGGCAACACGCGCACCCGCGACTATGTGATTCGCCGCGAGTTCGATATCGGCGAAGGCGACCCCTACAACCACACGCTGATCGAGCGCGCCGAACGGCGCCTGAACCGGCTCGGCTACTTCAAGAAGGTCCACATCTCCACGCGGCCCGGCTCGACGCCCGACCGAGTGATCGTGACCGTCGAAGTCGAGGATCAACCGACCGGCTCGGTGAGCCTGAGCGGCGGCTATTCGACGACCGCCGGCTTCCTCGCCGAAGTGGCGTTCACCGAAAACAACTTCCTTGGTCGCGGCCAGTACGTGAAGGCGAGCGTCTCCGAGGGCCAGTACAGCCGCGGCTGGGGCCTCTCGTTCACCGAACCCTATTTCCTCGACCAGCGGCTGGCCGCCGGGTTCGACATCTATCATAAGGAGCAGGACGAGAACGCTTACGCGCTCTATGCGACCTGGACGACGGGCGTGAACCTTCGTCTCGGCGTCCCAGTGACGGACGAGTTCACCGTCCAGCCGAGCTATACGCTCTACCAGTCGGCGATCAGCATTCCCAATTCGGTGGACCAGCCGTTCGAGGACTGCCCCGCGAATGGCCAGCCGTGGCTCCCGCCGGGCTTCACAACGCCACAGCCGTCGACTGCGACCAGCAACTGCTTGCTCAACGGTGAGGCGTCAGTCGCCATTAAGCAGGCGGCCGCCCTGGGCGCCATCACGACCTCGGCGTTCGGCTATTCTTTGATCTGGGACACCATCGACGACCGCAAGAATCCGACCAGCGGCGCCTACCTCAACTTCCACCAGGACGTCGCGGGCGCTGGCGGCTATTCGCGGTTCATTCGCGAAACATTCGACGGCAAGTACTACTACCCGATCACCGACGACCTCGTTGGCTTCCTCCGCCTACAGGGCGGCGACATCCGGCAGTTCGGCGGCGGCAATCTGCCTCTAGTCGACAACTTCAACCTCGGACCGACGCTGGTGCGCGGCTTCGCGCCGGGTGGCATCGGCCCGCGCGACATTTCCGACCCGAACAACATCGCGGGCAACGGCCTCGGCGGCACCACCTATTTCGGCGGCACCGCGGAAGTTCAATTCCCGCTGTTCGGTCTGCCGCGCGAGATCGGCCTGAAGGGCGCGGTGTTCGCCGATGCGGGCACGCTGTTCGGATATCAGGGCCAGACGAACTTCTCGACTCTCTTCGGGGAGCCGGCCGGCACGGCTTGCTGGGCGTCCAACTCGCCGACAACGAAAACGCCGTACATCCAGAGTAACTGCGTCGACGTCGACGACGAGATGACGATCCGCTCCTCGATCGGCGCCAGCTTGATCTGGCAGTCGCCGCTCGGTCCGATCCGCATCGACTACGCCTATGCGGTCACCAAGGGCAAATACGACCAGTTGCAGCAGTTCAACTTCACCGGCGGCGCGAACTTCTGATCGCAAAGCCGTCGATCCCAAACGAGCGCGCCGGGTCCCTTGGCGCGCTCAACTTGACCTGAAAAGACATCGGTCTTGGCGAAAATTAGCTTCTTTCCCCTGGCCGCTGCGCCGACCCTGCGTGAGGTCGCGCAGTGGACCGGGGCGGCGCTGGGCGAAGGCGCAGATCCGGCGCGCGTCGTCCATGACGTGGCGGCGCTCGACGAAGCGGGCCCCGACGATCTCTCGTTTTTCGACAATCCGCGCTACCTCGAGGACTTCAAGCGGACGCGCGCGGGCGCGGTGCTCGTCGCCCCGCGCTACGTCGAGCAAACGCCCACGGGCGCCGCAAGGCTGACAACGCCGCAGCCCTATCGCGCCATGGCTCTGGTGATGACGCGGCTCTATCCCCAAGCCGCGCGCCCGCAGTCGGTTTTTGGCGAGGCGGGCGTATCCCCGGCAGCCTGCGTTCATTCCGCCGCTCGCCTCGAGCCCGGCGTTGTCGTCGATCCTGGGGCTGTGATCGGGCCCGGCGCGGAGATCGGCGCGGGCTCGGTCATAGGCCCGAATGCGGTGATCGGGCCGCAGGTGCGCATCGGCCGCGACAGCGTGGTCGGCGCCCTTGCGACCGTCTCCTGCGCGCTGATCGGCGATCGCGTGATCATCCATCCCGGCGCCCACATCGGTCAGGACGGCTTCGGCTTCGCGATGGGCCCTCGCGGGCATCTCAAAGTGCCTCAGGTCGGACGCGTAATCATCCAGGACGACGTCGAAATCGGCGCCGGCTCGACCATCGACCGCGGCGCCAATCGAGACACGATCATCGGCGAGGGCACGAAGATCGATAACCTCGTCCAGATCGGCCACAATGTGGTGGTCGGCCGGCACTGCGTGCTCGTTTCCCAATCCGGCGTTTCCGGGTCGACCGTGATCGGGGATTTCGCGGCCCTTGGCGGTCAGGCGGGGCTGACGGGACATCTCAAGATCGGCGCCGGCGCCCAGATCGCGGCGCAGGCTGGCGTGATGAGCGACGTTCCGGCCGGCGAGCGTTGGAGCGGCGCGCCGGCGCGGCCGCTGCGCGCCTTCTTTCGCGAGGTGGCCGCGCTCCGCAAGCTGGCGGACGCCCCCGAGCCGGGCAGCGGCGACAAGTAGCCAAGGAAATCCTCAAATTGGCTGGGATGGCGGCGCAAGCGCGCTTGCCGTCTCCGGCCGCGTGCGCGAGGCTTGACGGCGCGCCGCCAACCGGGCATTGGGCCGACCGCCGACGCGGAAGGAGATTGAAATGAACGAGGCGATGGGGCTGACGATTGAGAGCTTCGATGTCCAGCGGCTGCTCGCATCGCTGCCGCATCGCTATCCCATGCTCCTCGTCGATCGGATCGTCGAGGTGCGCGGCGACGAATATGGCGTTGGCATCAAGAACGTGACGTTCAACGAACCGCATTTCCAGGGGCATTTCCCCAATCGGCCGGTGATGCCGGGCGTTCTTGTGATCGAGGGCATGGCGCAGACCGCAGGCGCCATGTGCGTCGCAAGCCTCGGCGACGGCCGCAAGCCCAGCGTCGTCTATTTGATGACTGTCGATAAGGTGAAGTTCCGCAAGCCCGTCGTGCCGGGCGATCAGATTCGGTATCACATGACGAAGATGGTTAAGCGCCGCAACATTTGGTGGTTCCAAGGCGAAGCGAAGGTCGATGGCGTGCTCGTCTGCGAAGCGACCATTTCCGCGATGCTGGTGGAAGAATGAGCGTGGAGGCGACCGGCGCGGTTGCGCCCCAGACGTTCATCCACCCGAGCGCCTGCGTCGAGGCCGGCGCGCGGCTTGGGATCGGCGTAACCATCGGACCGTTCTGCCATGTCGGCCCGCAAGCGAACCTCGGCGACGGCGTGCGGCTGATTTCCCACGTGAGCGTCGCCGGGGTGACGACCATCGGCGCACGCACGCGCGTCTTTCCCTTCGCGGCGATCGGCCACGAACCGCAGGATCTCAAGTACCGCGGCGAGCGCGTCAGCCTCACGATCGGCGAGGATTGTCTGATCCGCGAGGGCGTGACGATGAATCCGGGCACCGCCGGCGGCGGCCTCGAGACCTTAGTCGGCTCGCGCAGCGTGTTTCTCACCAACGCCCATGTCGGGCACGATTGCCGGATCGGCGACAACGTCATCCTCTCCAACAACGTCATGCTCGGCGGTCATTGCCAGGTCGGCGACTTCGCGATCATCAGCGGCGGAGCGGCGGCGCATCAATTCGTGCGCATCGGCGCGCATGCCTTCATCGGCGGCCTCGCCGGGATCGAGCACGACATCATTCCGTTTGGCATCGCGCTCGGCAATCGGGCCGCGCTAGCCGGCCTCAACGTCGTCGGTCTCAAGCGCCGCGGCTTCTCGCACGAGGCGATCCACGACTTGCGCCGCGCCTACAAGCAGCTGTTCGGTGGCAAGGGCACGCTCAAGGAGCGCGCCGAGGACGTTGCGGCCGCCTATCCCGGCCAGGAAGCGGTTCAGCAGATCGTCGCCTTCCTGCGGGAAGGGGGCGAGCGCGCCGTCTGCACGCCGCGGGCGGGCAGGGACGTCGAGGCTTGATCGCAAGCGGCGAAATCCGGCCGCTCGCCATTCTCTGCGGCGGCGGCGGCTTTCCCCTCGAAGTCGCGCGCGCGGCCGAGGCCAATGGGCGCTCGCCGTTCCTCATCGGCGTCGTCGGCTCCTCCGACCCGGCGATCGAAGCGTTTCCCCATGTTTGGGTTCACCTCGGCCAAGTCGGCAAGTTGTTCGGCGCGCTCAAGCAGCAGGCCGTCGCCGACATTGCGCTGGTCGGCGCGATCGCGCGACCGGAGTTTTCTGACTTGCGGCTCGATTGGGGCGCGGTAAGGCGCGCGCCTGAACTCGCCCAATTGTTTCGCGGCGGCGACAACCATCTGCTCGTCGGTATCGCCGGCATTTTCGAACGCGAGGGCCTGCGCGTCCTCGGCGCGCATGAGATTGCGCCGCAACTGGTGGCTCCGCTAGGCGCGGCCGGGGCGCGGACGGCTTCCGCCGAGGCCGAAGCCGACATCCGCGTCGGCGCGGCGCTGCTCGCCGCGTTGTCGCCGTTCGACGTCGGCCAGGGCGTCGTCGTCGCCAATGGGCGCGTCATTGCAGTCGAAGCTGCGGAAGGCACCGACTCTATGCTCGCCCGCGTCGCCGAACTCCGGGCGGCGCGGCGGCCACGCCTGCAAGGCGCCCAGGGCGTCTTCGTGAAGTCGCCCAAGCGCGGGCAGGACTTACGCCTCGATATGCCGGCGGTCGGGCCCAAGACCATCGAGGCCGCCCGCCGCGCCGAACTGCAGGGCGTGGCGCTGGCCGCCGGACAGGTGCTGATCGCCGATCGCGAGGCCTTCCTGCGCGGCGCGGACGCGGCCGGCTTGTTCGTCGTCGGCTTTTCCCGGTGAGCGCGCCGGCGTCGCCGTTGCGGATCGCGCTCGTCGCGGGCGAGCACTCGGGCGACCAGCTCGGCTTCAAACTGATGCGGGCGCTGCGCGGTCAGGCGGGCGGCGCGGTCGAGTTCTTCGGCGTCGGCGGCGAGGCGATGGAGGCGGAAGGCCTCGAGAGCCTGTTCCCGATGAGCGACATCGCCGTGATGGGCTTCCTGCCGGTGCTCGCCAAACTGCCGACCCTCCTCGCGCGTATCCGCCAGACAGCGGCGGCGATCGTCGCCGCGCGGCCCGACGCGCTCGTCATCATCGACAGCCCCGACTTCACGCACCGCGTCGCGCGTCGCGTGCGTCGCGCGCTCCCTAATCTGCCGGTGATCGACTATGTCAGCCCCTCGGTCTGGGCCTGGCGGCCGGGGCGCGCCAAGGCGATGCACGCCTATGTCGATTGCGTGCTGGCGTTGCTGCCGTTCGAGCCGGCGGCCCATGTGCGGCTTGGCGGACCGCGTTGCGTCTACGTCGGTCATCCCCTGATCGAGCGGCTCGGCGAATTGCGGCCGAGCCCGCAGGAAGCGGGCCGCCGCGCTGCGGAACCGCCGATTCTCGCCGTGCTGCCTGGCTCGCGCCGCTCGGTGCTGGCGCGAATGATGGGTGATTTCGGCGAGGCGGTCGCCCGGCTCGCGCGCGAGCGGGGACCGTTCGACGTCGTGCTGCCGACTTTGCCTCATGTCGAGGCCGAGGTGAGGGAGCGCGCCGCCGGTTGGTCCGTCAAGCCACGCGTCGAGGTCGGCGAGGCGGCCAAACTGGCGACGTTTCGCAGCGCCCACGCGGCGCTTGCGGCGTCGGGCACCGTCACGTTGGAGTTGGCGCTGGCTGGCGTCCCGATGGTCGGCGCCTACAAGGTGTCGCGCCTCGAGGAACCGCTCAAATACGTTATCAAGCTGCCGCACTCGATCCTGCTGCCGAACCTCATTCTCGGTGAGCGCGCGATCCCCGAGATCCTGCAGGGGGACTGCACGCCGCAGGCGCTCTCGGCCGCGCTCGCCGCGCTGGTGCGCGAGGGAAGCGCAAGACCGGCGCAGATCGCCGCGCTGGCGAGACTGGACGCGTTGATGCGCCTGCCCGAGGGCGACGCGCCGAGCGAACGGGCGGCGCGGGAAATTTTTGCCACCATCGCGCGACGGGCGTGAACGGCGGCCCGCTTCGGCGTCGACGTCGCCTCGACTGAAAATGCAAAGCGCCTCTCCCCGAGCACGGCGAGAGGCGCCAGAAAGGCATTCTGCAATTCGGTCGAGACCGACCGCAGGATCAGATCAATCGTGCTCGTAGCCATAAATCTCAGGCAAGATAAAGACCGCCGCCAGCAACCCGATAAGCGGGAAGATCGCGACGAGCAACGTCGCATTGGCCTGTCCTACGGCGGCGAACAGCGACGGGAATAGGAAGATCGCGAGGAAGGACGGCAGCTTGACGAAGATGTAGGCGAATCCGCTCGCCGTGCCCCGGTATTCCGGTTTGGCGACGACGGTCGGAATTGTCATGCAGTTGGATGCGTCCCAGTAATGGCCCCACAGCATGGCGGCTGCGGCGAGCGGCAACAGCGCAATGTGCCCGGTGTAGAGGGCCGCGGCCGCAACAAGCAGCGAAACGAACACGATGCTGAAACCCGCGATGCTAATGCCGCGCTGGCCGATCTTGGGCGTGAGCAGCGGCCCGATCCAACCCGAGATCGCCGCAATGACATAAAGTCCCATCGTCACGAGATTGACGCCCAGGATGGAAGAGACGCCCACCGTGACGAACAGCACAGGCAGATAAAACGCGAAAGTCGAGAATTCGCTGCCCTGCGCGAAACAAGCGATCCAACCAAATAGCGTGGCGCGCCAGCGAATCGGATCCTTGCGGATGTCAGCCAGGAAAGCAGTAGGTCGGGGACGCGGAACGACGATGTCGTCGTCCGGCAACATGTCGAGGTTGTCGCCGTACATTTTTCTCGAGACTTGCTTGGCCTCGCGGAATCGACCCTGGCGAACCAACCACACCGCCGTCTCGGGCAGGTCGTGACGCATAACCAGAATGACGAGCGCCGGAAGGGCGCCAAGGCCCAGCGTTACGCGCCACACGAGTTCATGCGGCAGTTTCGCCAGCAGGAAGATTGCGATCACTGCCAGCGTGAGCACTTCGCCGACCGCGAACATAAACTGCCACCGGTTGCCCATGACCTCTCGCCGGCCCTTGGGCATCGATTCCATGATGTAGGTGTAGCCGTTGGAAATGTCGCTTCCCAACGGGACGCCGAGCGCAAAGCGAATGACCACCAGCCAGCCAACGCTGGTCACGAACGCCTGAGCGAGCGCAAGCGCGATGAACAGGATCATCGTCGACAGAAACATGACCCGGCGCCCGAGCTTATCCGAGAGCCATCCTCCCACCAGCGCGCCGAGCAAGGCGCCCCCCTGGGTCCCCGCGCCGGCCAAGCCCAACAGCAAGGGGTCAGGGTTATATTGCTCCTTGATGAAAACGAGCACGAACGCGATGGAATAGAGGTCCCACGCTTCCACGAGAATGGAAGAGATCATGAGCCAACCCACGCGATTGCCGCTAGGGTTGTATTGCGTCACGAGATGCCGGACAGCTCCGTCCATCGCGCTCTGGTTTGTCGCCGTCATCGACAAGGCCGCTTCCTCCATTCCGTCTCTTTTGTACGGTGCGCGTGCGCCGTGATCCAAGAGATATTGGTCGGCGAGTTTGTCAACCCGCTCCTGGGTCTCGGAGATGGCGGCATATTTCTCCGAACTTCAAGCAAACGCAGTCCGCGCCATGCCATTTGGATTCACGAAATTTTGCCGATTGCCTATAGCTTGCGGCCGACAAGCTTGCGCTGAATCGTGTCAGAACGTCACCCAGACAAGGAGCCACCCATGAAGATCACGGCGCTCGAAACGATCCGGATCGACGAGTTCCCCAACCTGATCTGGCTCCAGGTCCAGACCGATGAAGGGATCAGGGGCCTTGGCGAAACATTCTTTCTCGCAAAGTCCGTAGAGGCATATGTCCACGAGGCGCTGGCGCCGAAGCTGATCGGGCGCGATCCGCTTGAAATCGATCGGATTTCGAAAGACCTAACGGGATATCTCGGTTTCCGCTCCACGGGCGTGGAAATGCGCGGCAACTCCGCGCTCGACATCGCGCTTTGGGATGTGTTCGGAAAGGCCGTGGGGCAGCCACTAGCGCAATTGCTGGGCGGATTTTCGCGCAAGCAAATCCGGACCTACAACACCTGCGCCGGCACATCCTACATGCGCAAGGCGACCGGGCAGACGACCTCCAACTATGGGACCGACGCGACGGCGCGAACAGAGTTCGACGATCTCAACGGATTCCTGTATCGCGCCGATGAACTGGCGGAGGAACTGCTGAGCGAGGGGATTACGGCCATGAAGATTTGGCCGTTCGATCACGCTGCGGAGAAGAGCGCCGGGACATACATTTCGCCTGAGGATCTGAAGGCCGCCCTGGTTCCGTTCGAGAAGATTCGGAGGGCTGTCGGCGACAAAATGGACATCATGGTCGAGTTTCACTCGATGTGGCAGTTGCTGCCTGCGATGACGATCGCCCGCGCGCTCGCGCCGTTCAACACGTTCTGGCACGAAGACCCGATCAAGATGGACAGCCTGGGCTCGCTCAAGCGGTACGCGGAAGCGTCGATCGCCCCAATCTGCGCGTCGGAGACTTTGGGGAGCCGCTTCGCGTTTCGCGATCTTCTGGAGACTGGGGTCGCCGGCGTCGTGATGTTGGACATCGCCTGGTGCGGCGGCATTTCCGAGGCGAAGAAAATCGCTTCGATGGCTGAAGCGTGGCACTTGCCGGTGGCCCCGCACGATTGCACCGGGCCCGTCGTTCTCGCGGCCTCGACGCATCTCTCGCTCAACGCGCCGAACGCTTTGGTTCAGGAGAGCGTGCGCGCCTATTATCGAACCTGGTATCGCGACCTCGCCACCGCTCTACCCGAGGTGAAGGACGGATACATTTCGGCGCCCCCAGGTCCGGGGCATGGGCTCGAACTCGCGCCCGATCTCGACAAGAGGTTCACAACGACTCGTACCGTGACCTCCGCGCCCTCCTCGTAGCGGAGCTAGGGCCTTCTGCATTTTGGTAGAAGCAGCCTCTCCGGAGCCCACTTGTCATGCCCGCGAAAGCGGGCATCCAGGCGTCAAGGGCGAAGGCCTGCGGCTTTCTGGACCCCAGCTCTTCGCGGGGGTGACAGGCTGTGTGCGTCAACCAAAAAGCAGAGCGCTCCAGCGTCCGGCGGACTCCTCCTTCTCTCCGCGAGCGGGGAGAAGGGATCCTAGAGCCAGCCAAACGCTCAGCGATTGCCCATCGGCTTGTAATCGCGGCGCGGCGCGCCGGTGTAGAGCTGACGCGGACGGCCGATCTTCTGGCTCGGATCCTCGATCATTTCCTTCCACTGCGCGATCCAGCCGACGGTGCGGGCGACCGCGAAGAGGACGGTGAACATCTCGGTCGGGAAGCCCATCGCCTTCAGGGTGATGCCCGAATAGAAGTCGATGTTCGGGTAGAGCTTCTTCTCGATGAAATATTCGTCGTGCAGCGCGATGCGTTCCAATTCGACGGCGACGTCGAGCAGGGGATCGTCCTTGATGCCGAGTTCGCTGAGCACGTCGTGCGCCGTGCGCTGCATGATCTTCGCGCGCGGATCGTAGTTCTTGTAGACGCGGTGGCCGAAGCCCATCAGGCGGAACGGATCGTTCTTGTCCTTGGCCTTGGCGATGTATTTCGGGATGTTGTCGACGCTGCCGATCTCGCCGAGCATCTTGAGCGCGGCTTCGTTGGCGCCGCCGTGTGCGGGGCCCCAGAGGCAGGCAATGCCGGCGGCGATGCAGGCGAACGGGTTCGCGCCCGACGAGCCGGCGAGGCGCACGGTCGAGGTCGAGGCGTTCTGCTCGTGATCGGCGTGCAGGATGAAGATGCGATCGAGCGCGCGCGAGAGAACTGGATTGACCCTGTACTCCTCGCACGGAACCGCAAAGCACATGCGCAGGAAGTTGGAGGCGTAGTCGAGTTCGTTCTTGGGAAAAACGAAGGGTTGCCCGATCGAATATTTGTACGCCATCGCGGCGAGCGTCGGCACCTTGGCGACCATCCGGATCGAGGCGATCATGCGCTGGCGCTCGTCGGAGATGTCGGTCGAGTCGTGATAGAAGGCGGCCAGAGCGCCGACGCTCGCCACCATCACGGACATCGGGTGCGCGTCGCGGCGGAAGCCCTGGAAGAAGCGCGCCATCTGCTCGTGCACCATCGTGTGGCGCGTGACGCGGTAGTCGAAATCGGCCTTCTGGGCCGCGGTCGGCAGTTCGCCGTAGAGAAGGAGATAGCAGGTCTCGAGGAAGTCGCCGTGCTCGGCGATCTCGTCGATCGGGTAGCCGCGATAGAGCAGCACGCCCTCGTCGCCGTCGATATAGGTGATCTTCGATTCGGTGCTCGCCGTCGAGGTGAAGCCCGGATCGTAGGTAAACATTCCGGTTTGCGCGTAGAGCTTGCCGATATCCACCACCGAGGGCCCGATGGTTCCAGCCTTCACCGGCAATTCGACGCTCTTGTCGCCGACTTTGAGGCTTGCGGACGTTGCGGACATCAACCTTCTCCTTCGAGGCGCGTCGCGTCGTGCGGCAGCGCCATGCCACGGCTTGTGCAGCGCAGTAGCGGTATCGGATCCCGCTTATTGCGACAAGTCAATAATCGGATCGGCGCTGAACCTCGTCTCGCGCTATTGCGGATTTTCGTAACTGAAGGTCTGCGCATTTTCGTCGTAGGCGAACAGTTCGCCGTAGCGACCGAGATTGATGATCGCGCGCAGGGTCCGCTCCGCATAGTCTTCGGACATGTAGTCCTCGAGCTCTTCACGAAAGCGTGTCGAGGGCGCGCGATGACTCGGCCGCTCGTCCAGCACATGCTTGATATGCGCGGCGAGCGGGATGTTCGACAACAATTTTTCGCCGAACAGCTTCTTGCGTTGGTCGACGTCCATGTCGACAAAGCGCTGGCCGACGCTCGTCAGCTTGATGTCGGCGTCCGCGAACTCCACGAGATGCAGCAACTGCAGGGTTTCGCCGAGCGGGAACAGGTCGTCGATCTCAAGCTGCAACGAATCGGCGAGATGCGGCAGGTCAGCCTGACCGTTGTAGGGCGGGGCGGCGATCTCCTCGAGCATGCCGGCAAGCGAGTTGGTGGAGACCAGCGGCAGCGCAAGACCAAGCCCCGCGCCTTGCGCGGCGGCTTCGCGCCCGGCCGGTTTGGGCTCCGGGCGCTGCGTCATCAGGGCATAGATCTTGTCGACCAATTGGCGGAATTCCGTATCGAGCCGATCGCGCGGATGGGGCAGCGGAATGACGATCTCCGCCGCGATGCGTCCCGGATTGGAGGAGAGCACGAGCACGCGGTCGCACATCAGCACCGCCTCCTCGATGTTGTGCGTCACCATCAGGATCGACTTGATGGGGATGCGGCCTTCCTGCCAGAGTTCGAGCAGATCGGTGCGCAGCGTCTCGGCGGTGAGGACGTCGAGCGCCGAGAACGGTTCGTCCATCAGCAGGATCTGCGGCTGCACGACCAGTGCGCGGGCGAAGCCGACGCGCTGGCGCATGCCGCCCGAGAGTTCCTTGGGATAGGCGGATTCGAAGCCGTCGAGACCGATGATGTCGATCGCCTTCAGCGCGCGCGCCCGCGTCTCGTCGGGGGCCACGCCCTGCGCCCTGAGGCCGATCTCCACGTTGTCGAGAACCGTGAGCCAGGGGAACAGCGCGAAGCTCTGGAACACCATCGCGACGCCTTCGGCCGGCCCTTCGACCGGCGCGCCGTCGATCGTCACCACCCCCTGCGTGGGCCGCGATAGGCCGGCGATGATGCGCAGCAGGCTCGATTTGCCGCAGCCCGAGCGGCCGAGCAGCCCGATGATCTCGCCGGTCTTCAACCGCAGGTTCACGTCCTGCAGCACCGGGGCGCCGGTCTCGCCCGAGCCTTTGGAATAGGTCTGGCTGATGTGGCTGACGTCGAGCAACACCGTGGAAGCAGGGTCGAGCATGGAGTTTCTCCCGAAGTCGGCGCTTACAGGCGCAGCCGCCGCTCAGCATAGGCGTAGAGTCGGCGCCAGAAGAGTCGATTGAAAAGCGTCACGAAGATCGACATGACCGCGACGCCTAGGACGATTTTCGGGAAGTCGCCCTTGTTGGTCGCCTCCGCGATGTAGTCGCCGATGCCGTGCGCGGTTACGGTCTGGTCTTTCCATTTGACGTATTCGGCGACGATCGAGGCGTTCCACGAGCCGCCCGAGGCGGTGATCGCCCCGGTTAGGTAGTAGGGCGCGATGCCCGGGATCATCACCTTTCGCCACCAGTCCCAGCCCCGGATGCGGAAGTTGGTCGCCGCTTCGCGCAAGTCGTTGGGAAAGGCCGCCGCGCCGCCGATCGTGTTGAACACGATGTACCACTGCGTGCCGAACACGATGAGCAGGCTGAGCCAGATGTCCGGGTTGAGTTTGAAGGTCACGATGAGGCTGACGGCCGCGCCGAACAGCAGATTGACAGGAAAGGCGGCGAGAAACTGGGCGATCGGCTGCACGGCCTCCGCCCATCGCGGCCTAAGGCCGATCCAGACGCTGATCGGCACCCAGACCACCGAGGCCAACGCCATCAGCACGACGACGCGGACCAGGGTGTAGGAGGTCAAGACGATCGCCTCGACGACGTCCGGCCAGGACAATTCCTTGCCGATATAGGCGACGACGCTCCACAGGCCCCACAACGCGCCGGCGGCGAGGATCGCGACCCAAAGGACATCGCCCGCGCGCGACGGCGCCGGGTTCGATTTCTTGGCGGGCGCTGCGGGCGAGGCCAGCTTCGGGAAGCTGAGCCGCCAGTAGCCGGCGGCGCGAATGGCGGCGAAGACCGGCCGCACGCCGAGGCGGATCCAATAGGTGCGCGCCAAGAGGTCGAGCATCCAGGAGCGCTCGACCTCTTGGCCGACCGAAAGCTCGACCCGAAATTTTGCCGCCCAGGCGATGATCGGGCGGAACAGCAATTGATCGTAGAGGAGGATGACGACGCCCATCGTCGCGACGGCGGCGGCGATCGCGTCCCACCGCCCGGCGTTGTTGGCGGTCGCGATGTAGGAGCCAACGCCCGGCAGCGTGATCGTCGTGTCGCCGACGGTGATCGCCTCCGCGGCGACGACGAAGAACCATCCGCCCGACATCGACATCATCGTATTCCAGATGAGGCCGGGCACCGCGAAGGGCGCCTCCAGCTGCCAGAACTTCTGCCAGCCCGTGAGGCGGAAGCCGCGCGCCACTTCGTCGAGATCGCGCGGCACCGTGCGCAGCGACTGGTAGAACGAAAAGGCCATGTTCCAGGCCTGGCTGGTGAAGACGGCGAAGATCGCCGCGCATTCGGCGCCCAGCACGTTGCCGGGAAAGAGGTTGAGGAAGAACGTGACGGTGAAGGAGAGGAATCCCAGGATCGGCACCGACTGCAAGATGTCGAGCACGGGAATGAGCACCATCTCCGCGCGCCGGCTCTTGGCCGCCAGCGTCGCATAGGTGAAGGTGAATACGAACGAGGCGGCGAGCGCGGCGAACATGCGCAGCGCCGTGCGCAGCGCGTAATAGGGCAGTTGCCAATAGTCGAGCGAGACCACGGGCTCGTTGGGCGACGGCAGCGGCGCGGAAATGCCGTGATAGGCGCGCGCGATCGCGGCGAGCCCGGCCATGATGAGCGCGAGCGCCACCAGATCCCAATGATTTGGGAGGACCCGCCGGCTCACGGATGCGATGGCGTAGATTTTCGACATCGAAGCGTTCCGGTTCGAGCTCGGGGTCGACGACTCATCGGGGTGGGCGAACACGGAAAACCAAGACATTGGTAACCACATCTCGTGCGTTGGCAAAAGGTGTTGCGCCGCTCCCGGGACGTCGCGCCCACAGTCGCCTGCTTGCCGAAGTGATATGACCTCATTACGACGGTGGAAATGATGAACATGCAGGCCGATGTTTAAAAGAATTCGTGCGCTGCGGCCGCGCCAGGCGCCACGCTGACAAGGCCTGTGCGAAGCGGACGTCGGGCTTGCATGGGCCTGATGAGGACAGCCGTCGCGGCGGCTCAGTCGCCGGCCTGATCCCTCAGCCGTCCGAGGCTCTCTTCGCGGCCGAGCACGGCGAGCACGTCGAAAATGCCGGGCGAGGTCGCGCGCCCTGTCGCGGCCGCGCGCAGCGGCTGCGCGATCGCGCCGAGCTTTGCGCCTTGCTCGGCGGCGTAGTCGCGCACAGCGGCTTCGGTCGTCGCGGCGCTCCAGTCCGCGATCGCCTCGAGGCGAGGCAGCAGCGTCTTGATGTGCAGCCGTCCCCCGCGCGCGAGTATGTCCTCGGCCTTCTCGTCCATGGCGAGCGGCCGCTCGGCGAACAGGAAGCTCGCGCCGTCGAGAAGCTCGACCAGCGTCTTGGCGCGCTCCTTGAGGCCGGGCAGCGCCGCTTCGAGCTGACGGCGCTTTTCGGCGTCGAGCTTGGCGGCGATCTCGGGCCCGCCAGGCAGGTAGGGGAGCGTGTCGATCAGGGTCTTGAACAGCTCTCCGTCCGGCGTCGCGCGCATGAAATGGCCGTTCATGTTCTCGAGCTTGACGAAGTCGAAGCGCGAGGGCGAGCGGCCGATCGCCGGCAGATCGAACGCTCCGATCAACTCCTCGGTCGAGAAGAACTCGCGGTCGCCCTGGCTCCAGCCGAGCCGCACGAGATAGTTGCGCAGGGCCGAAGGGAGGTAGCCGAGCGCGCGATAGGCGTCGACGCCGAGCGCGCCGTGGCGCTTGGAGAGCTTGGCGCCGTCCGGCCCATGGATCAGCGGGATGTGGGCCATGATCGGCACGTCCCAGCCGAGCCCGGAATAGATTTGCATCTGGCGCGCCGCGTTGGTCAGATGGTCGTCGCCGCGAATGATGTGGGTGACGCCCATGTCGTGATCGTCGACGACGACGGCGAGCATGTAGGTCGGATTGCCGTCCGAGCGCAGCAGCACGAGGTCGTCGAGTTCCTTGTTGGCGAAGGTCACCTTGCCCTGCACCTTGTCGTCGACGATCGTCTCGCCGTCCTGGCGCGCGCGCAGGCGGATCACCGGCTTGACGCCGGGCGGCGCTTCTGAGGGATCGCGGTCGCGCCAGCGCCCGTCGTAGCGCATCGGACGTCCCTCGGCGCGCGCCTTGGCGCGCATCTCCTCGAGCTCCTCGGGACTCGCATAGCAGCGGTAGGCGCCGCCCGTGGCGAGCAATTGCTCGGCGACTTCGCGGTGACGCCCCGCGCGCTCGAACTGGCTGACCGCCGGCCCGTCCCATTTCAGGCCGAGCCAATCGAGCCCGTCGATGATCGCCTCGACCGCCGCCTGCGTCGAGCGTTCGCGGTCGGTGTCCTCGATGCGCAGCAGGAACTCGCCGCCGAACCGTTTGGCGTAGAGCCAGTTGAACAGCGCGGTGCGTGCGCCGCCGATGTGCAGGAATCCGGTCGGAGAGGGCGCGAAGCGCGTCACGACTTTGGTCATGGGCTGATTTCGATGTGTTGGAGCTTGGCGGGCCCGGCGGAGCCGGCGCGCCGCTGTATCAGAAAGGTGCGCCGTTAGCCAACCGGGCTCTGTCATGCCGCGAACCTGCAGCGTCGCCTGCCGGCGGAGCCACTGTCATGCCCAGCGAACGGCCCGCGTCGCGGGAGCTCCCTTTTCCCCATCGCGCGTCTGTGCTTAGCTTCTCGCCATGACGACTTCCGCGCGGGCCGGCGTTCTCGCCGCCGCCGGCCGCTTGCGCGCGGCGGCGGCGCCGGATTGGCGCGCGCTGTTCGCCGGCGCGCTGGCGAAGGAGGTCGACGAGCGGCGCTTCTTCCTTTGGATCCCGGTGGCGGCGATGGGGGGCGTCGCGCTCAATCTGACCGCGGACCGCGAGCCCGTGCTCTGGCTGCCGGCGCTGCTCGGCGCGATGTTCGCGGCGCTTGCCTTTCTCACTCGGGCGCGGCCGGTCGCACTCGGCATCTGGTTGTGTCTCGCCGCGCTTTCCCTCGGCTTCCTCTCGATGGGCCTGCGAACCGCGCGGGTCGCGACGCCGATGCTCGACCACGTGCGCATCGTCAAGCTGCAAGGCTTCGTCGAGGAGGTCGACATTCGGCCGGTCGGCGCACGTCTCGTGCTCGCGGTCGTCACTGCGGGCGACATGCCGGCGGCGCTCGTCCCGCGACGGGTGCGCCTGACGACGCGCAAAGCGCCGAACGTCAGCGCCGGCGATTACGTCTCCCTTCAGGCGCGGCTGCTTGCGCCCTCGCGGGCGGTGCTGCCCGGCGGCTACGACTTCGCGCGCGACGCCTATTTCCAGGGGGTCGGCGCGGTCGGCTCGACGCTCGGCGCGATCACCCTGCTGGCGCCGCCGCGCGAAATCTCGTGGCGGGAGCGCTTCTTCGCGTCGCTCGACCAAGCGCGCAATCGCCTCGCGCTTCGCGTCGACGCCATCATCGGCGGCGACGAAGGCGCAATCGCCGCGGCGATGGTGACAGGCAAACGCGACTTCCTCTCCAACGACGCCAGGGACCTCATCCGCGAGGCCGGCATTTTCCACATCATCACCATTTCCGGCGTCCAGATGACGCTCGTGGCCGGCATATTCTTCGCGCTGTCGAGGCGGCTGCTGGCGCTGTCGCCGACGCTCGCGCTGCGCTACCCCATAAAAAAATGGGCGGCCTGTGTCGCGATGGGCGGCTCGCTCGTCTATGACCTCGCGACCGGTTCGCGCGTCGGCACCGAGCGCGCGCTGATCATGACGCTCATCGTGCTCGGCGCGGTGATCCTCGACCGGCGCGCGCTCACCATGCGCAATCTCGCGCTCGCCGTTCTGGCGATCGTCGCGCTCGAGCCCGAGGCGATCCTCGGCGTCAGCTTTCAGCTCTCGTTCGCCGCGGTCGGCGCGCTGGTCGCGGTGATGGAGGCGCGCATGGCGCAGAACAGCGACGGCGCCGATCCCTTCCTCGCCGACCGCGGCCGGCCGCCGCCGCCGAGCGCGCTCGCGACGCATTTCGTCGGCAAGCCGATCGGGCTGATCGTTGCGACGATTTGCGCGACCACCGCCACTGCGGCCTTCATGGCCTATCATTTCCACGACCTCAGCCCCTACGTGCTGATCGGCAACCCGCTGACGCTGACAATCATTGAATTCTTCGCCGTGCCGGGCGCGCTTCTCGGGACCGCGCTCTACCCCCTCGGCCTCGACGGCCCCGTGTGGCTCTATGTCGGCTTCGGCATCAAGCTCATCCTGTGGGTCGCCCGTTTCATCGCCGCCGCGCCTGGCTCGACGCTCCATGTGCGGGCCTTCGCGCCCTACGCGCTGCCGCTGCTGAGCCTCGCTGTGATGAGCGTGATCCTGTGGCGAAGCTGGCTGTTCCGCGCAAGCGCCATACCGCTTTTCGCGCTTGGGCTGATCGGCGCGCTCGACGGTCCGCGCTACGACGCTATTCTCGCGCCGAGCGGCGATCTCGCGGCGGTGCGCGACGCCGACGGCAAGCTCGCGATCGTCGGCAAGCGCTTCAACGCGTTCGCCGCGGAGCAATGGCTCGCCGCCGACGGCGACGATCGCGATCCCGCCGTGGCGCGCGCCGCCGACGCGTGCGACCGGGTGGGATGCGTCGCCGCGCTGCCGGAAGGCGAGTCGCTCAGCCTCGTCGTCGACCGCTCGGCCTTCGAGGAGGATTGCGATCGGGCGGACGTGCTGCTCAGCCCGCTGACCGCACCGGCGTCCTGCAAGGCGGAAGTCTTCGACGAGCATCGCCTCGCGACGACGGGCGCGGCGGGGCTCGTGTGGGACGGCGCCGGTTTCCATGTGACGGCCGACCGCTCGGCGCTGGAGGATCGGCCCTGGTCGCCGGCGCCCAAGCGCGCGCTTTCCGACCGCGTCGTGCGTCCGGGTCGGGACGGCACCAAGGGAGCCGACCCGGCCGACCCGAGCGACGAGCCGGCTGAATAGCGCCTCGCCGCGGTCACACTGCGGCCGCTGATTTCCGCCAGTCTCGACGGGCGCGTTTCGAGGCCAGTCATGCAAACGCCCGTCGAAGTCGCTTTCCAGCATTGCGAACCGACGGACGAGATCCCGGGGAAGTTCGGCCGCCGCCTCACGAGCTGCCACGTCGTCGTCAGCCGGCCCCAGGCGCGTCACCGGACCGGCAATCTGTTCCAGGTCGACATCCGGGTGGCCATGCCGGATCACAGGGATGTGATCGTCGATCGCGGGCGTCGCCGGGCGCCCGAACATCAGCGCGTTCTCGTCGCCATCCGGGACGCGTTCGACGCCGCCGTGCGACAGATCGAAGAGGCGGAGCGCGACCTGCGCGGCGAGGTCAAGACGCACGTTCCCCATGAGGAAGACGGCCGGGTGGCGAAGTTCCTCGCCGGCGAGGATTGCGGCTTCCTCCAGACCCCGGACGGGCGCGAGATCTATTTCCATCGGAACGCCCTTCACGGCGGCGCGTTTGATCGATTGACGGTCGGCTCCGAGGTCCGGTTCGTCGAAGCGATAGGCGACAACGGGCCGCAAGCGATCAGCGTTCGCCTCGTCCGGCATCATCTCGCCTGACGCGCCGCTGCGCCCCATCAAGGAGATTTTCAATGACCAAGTTTTCCATTCCGCACGACGGTTTCGTCTTCGTCGGCGACGGTCGGAAGGCGCTATTTCTGCGCAACGTCGGCGACGAGATGTTCCCCAATCTGGCGACCGAGCGGGTTCTCGTCGACGAGAATCCCTCGACTCATAGTCAGGGAACCGATCGACCGGGCCGCGCCTTCGCCGCCGCCCATTCGACCCGCCGCAGCGTGGTGGATGCGGCGGATTGGCACGAGATCGAGGAACATCGATTCGCGCTTCGCGTTTCGAGCGCCCTGGAAGATTTGGTGCGTACGCGCGGCGCGCCGGCGCTGGTGGTGGTCGCCCCGCCGGCGACCCTCGCCGATCTCAGGCGCGCGCTGCACGCGGATGTGAAGGCGCGGGTGATCGGCGAGATCGATAAGGATCTGACGAATATTCCAGTATGGGAAATCGAGCGACGGATCGCGGGCGGCGTCGCCCCGCCGTAATGAAAAAGGGCGCCCTGGGGCGCCCTTGTTTCGTCAAACTCGTGAAAGCCGAAGCTTCACTTGATCTTGGTTTCCTTGAACTCGACGTGCTTGCGCGCAATGGGGTCGTATTTGACGAAGGTGAACTTCTCCGTCTTGGTGCGCGCGTTCTTCTTGGTGACGTAGAAATAGCCGGTGTCGGCGGTCGACAGCAGCTTGATCTTGAGAGAAGCGGCCTTGGCCATGTCGGGCGTCCGATAGGGGCGCCAACGGCGCCGGGGAAAACAGAAAAGCGCTCTCGGGTGACCCCGCCAGCGCCGGATGCGGCGGAAAATAGTCAGGAGGGGCCGGAAGTCAAGCTGAACCTGCCGCCGGCAGGCCCGACTTCAGGCCCGGCTACGACCAAAGTCCAGAAATGCCGGCGTAAACGCCGAAGATTGTCGTCACGGCGATCAGCCCGCCGGCGACCCAAGCGTAGGACCCTTCGAGGCGGAACGGCCGCGGCAGGCGTATCGCCAGCAGGAAGAGGAAGCCCAACACGATCGGCAGCAGCAGCGCGTTCATCACCTGCACGCCGACGCTCAATTCGACCAGATTGACGCCCGAGGCGACCACCAGCGCGCCGAGGATCAGCACGCCCGCGTAGGCGCCGTAAAACCACGGCGCCTCGGCCGGCTCGTGATCGAGACTGTGCTTGGCGCCGATGACTTCGGCAAGCGTGCGCGCGGCCGTCAGCGTCACGACGATGGTCGCGACGAGCGCCGCCCCGCTCATGCCGAGCGCGAAGAGCACGTCGCCGCCGACCTTGCCGAGAAAGGGGGTGATCGCCCCGCTGATCTCCTGAACCGTGTCGAGCGCATGGTCGCCGCCCGCCTTGCCGAGGGTCGCCGCGACGCCCACCAGCACCGCGGCCATGATCAGCTGGGTGACGACAGCGCCAACCGCGGTATCGAGCCGCGCGGCGCCGAGGTCGGAGACGCTCAGTTTCTTCTCGACGACGGAGGACTGCTGGAAGAACACCATCCAGGGCATGATCACCGCGCCGATGTTGGCGGAGGCGAGGTAGAGATACTTTGGATCGTTCAGCGGCATCGCGAACGACTGCGTGACGATCTCGCTCACGCTCGGGTGCGCCATCCAGGCGACGAGCAGGAACACCAGCTCGAAGCCGCCGACGACGAGCGCGATCCGCTCGACGGAGAGATAGGAACGGGTGAACGCCATCACGAGCAACGCGGCCACCACCAGGGCGAGGGTCACCGGCACGGGGACGCCGATCAGGGAGCCGACGCCCGAGATGCCAGAGAGCTCGCTGAGCAAGGCGCCGACGCAGGAAACGATCAACGTCGCCACCGAGAACCAGGCCCAGAAGCGGCCGAAATGCTGGGCGATGAGCTGGGCGTGTCCTTTGCCGGTGACGACGCCGAGCCGCACCGTCAGCTCCTGGACGATGTAGAGAATGGGCACGAGCAGGATCTGCATCAGCAGCAACCGGTAACCCCATTGCGCGCCGCTCTGCGCCGCTGTGATCACGCTGCCGGCGTCGGTGTCCGCCAACATCACCACGAGGCCCGGCCCGGCGACGAGAAGAAAGCGGCGCCAACCGGAGAGAGGCAGGGCCAGAGAGGTGGACGACATGCGACGGTCTTTCGTTCAAGACGGAACTTGACGCCGCCCATAACGCATATCGGCGCAGGCCGAAATCGATTCCGGCCAAGGTTAGAGAGTTTACAAAGAAGCGGCTGAGGCGCCAGCCAACCAAACCGGCCTTGTTCCGGCCATCGCCTCGCCGTGATTGCTTGAAAGGTGCGCGGCGACGTGCGGTTATATGCCGCAATGCGCTCTCGGCGACGCTCGCCCGAAGCTGAAAAACGTTGGCTCGACGCCAAGGAGAGGAGACCCCGCGATGAGCCTCTACACCGGTCCCGTCTTTGAGATGGCGCGGGAACAGTTTCACATCATCGCGGATCACCTCGAAATTCCGCTCGACGAACGCGATCGTCTGCTGCTGCCCAAGCGCGCGATTTCGGTGTCGTGCCCAATCCATATGGACGACGGGCGCACTGCAGTGTTCGAGGGCTTCCGCGTCCAACACCATCTGACGCTGGGGCCCGCCAAGGGCGGCACCCGGTTTGCGCCGAGCGTCAACATCGGCGAGATCGCGGCTCTCGCGATCTGGATGAGCTGGAAGTGCGCGCTCGCCGATCTGCCCTACGGCGGCGGCAAGGGTGGCGTCGCCGTCGATCCGAACGCGCTCTCTGCGCGCGAATTGGAGGATCTGTCACGCCGCTACATGCAGGAGATGATCCCCTTCGTCGGGCCCCGCGTCGATGTGATGGCGCCGGATATGGGCACCAACGAGCAGGTGATGGCGTGGTTCATGGACACCTATTCCATGTATCAGGGCGTCACCGTGCCGGAGATCGTCACCGGCAAGCCGGTCGGCTCCGGCGGCACGTTGGGGCGGCGCGAGGCGACCGGCCACGGCGTCGCCTTTCTCGCTTTTCGCGCGATGGAGCGGCTTGAGATCGAACCCGCCAAGACGACGGCGATCGTGCAAGGATTCGGCAACGTGGGGACACACGCCGCGCTCGCGTTCGCCCATCGCGACGTGAAGGTTGTCGGCATCAGCGATCACACGATTGCGTTATATGATCCCAAGGGTTTCGACATCACGTCTGCGGTCGCGCATGTCGGCGAGCGCGGCGTGCTGCGCGGCTTCGCCGATGAAGCGGCGATCGACCCGGATGAGTTTCTCACGCGACCGTGCATCGTGCTCGCGCCCTGCGCCGTCGAGCGCGTGATCGACGAACGCGTGGCGCGCGGGCTGCAATGCCGCATCATCGCCGAGGGCGCCAACGGTCCGACAACGCCGGAAGCGGATCGGGTGCTCGCAGAACGCAACGACGAGATCTTCGTTATCCCGGACATCTTGTGCAACGCCGGCGGCGTGATCGTCAGCTATTTCGAATGGGTGCAGGACTTGCAGCAATATTTCTGGTCGAAGGACGAAGTGATGAGTCGTCTCGAGCAGGCGCTGCATCGCTCGTGGAGTCACGTGGTGGAACGCGCGCGCCGCGACGGCGTGAGCAATCGCACGGCGGCGATGGCGATCGGAGTCGAGCGCGTGCGCAAGGCGAAGCAGGCGAGAGGTCTTTTTCCATAATCGCTCCGACAGGCGCGCAGAGCTGAAGGCGCACTACGGACTGGCCGTGTCACTGTTGCGCAACATGGATACGACAAGCGGCGCGTCGATCTTCATTTCGCCCGATTGCTGTTTCGCGTCCTGACGGCCTCGGATATATCCCGCACTCGTAAGCGGGAGTTCCCGGTCGGAGTTGGTTTCAAGAACCGCCGCACTGAGTGGAACAGGAGGAAGGGCGCAAAGCCCTTGCACGTCGCGCGATTCCGATCGGCGACACCGGGTTAAAGGTCAACCCGTTTCAATCCTGATTCAGAGGGTAATTATGAAAGGTATGCAGAGGGCCTTGTTGGCCTCAGCGGCTGCCTTGGTTGTCGTCGGCGGCGCGCGGGCGGCCGATCTTCCCATACGGAAGGGCACGCCGGCGGCCGAATACGTCAAAGTCTGCCATGTCGATGGCGCGGCGGGCTTCGTCATTCCCGGCAGTGACACGTGCTTGAAGATTAGCGGCAGCCTGTTGGCGCAGGTGGAAGCCGGCAATCTGACGCAGCAATATGCCTGGGCCGGCAATGGCGGCACGAGCGAAACCGCTCTCGCCAAGGGGGCCTCGACTGCAAGCCGCAGCTCGATCGGCTACACCGCGCGCGGCATTCTCAATTTCGACACGGCGACCAACACCGCCTACGGCCCGCTGCAGGCGCACATCGGCGTCTTCTTCGATTACGGCAGCGGGTTCGACAGCTACAACGCCGACACCGCCTACATCGACAAGGGCTACCTCACCTGGGCTGGACTCACCGCCGGTAAGGCGGCCTCGTTCTTCTCGATGTTGGGCGCGGGCTACGGCACGGCGGACATCTTCTCGCCCGATCGGCGCGACGAGAACGAGCCTCTGCTGCTCGCCTACACCGCGACCTTCGGCGGCGGATTTGCGGCGACGATTTCGCTGGAAGATCCCGTGCTCCAAGGCCCATCCTCGACGGCGATTCCCGCCGGGTCGGCGCCGTCCGGCTACTACACCTTGGCTGGCGTCGATGAATTCATCGCCGGCAATTCGACCTATCAGGGCCAGCGTTCTCCCGACATTGTCGCGGCGCTCGACCTTCAGCAGGGCTGGGGCGGCGCGCACCTGGCGGGCGTCGCGCACCAAGTCAATATGGTCGAGACCTACGACGCGGCTGGCTCGACGCTGAACACCTGGGGCTGGGCGATCGACGGCGGCCTGAAGTTCAACCTGCCGATGCTCGGCGATCCCAGCGACAACGTTCAACTGCAAGGCTCCTACAGCCAGAACGCGGTCTGGTACTCCGGCATTCCCGACGGCATGTGGTTTGAAAACGGGCAGGTCAACGGCAACGGCGTCATGATGCCGGTGGCAGACAGCTACTACGTCACCGCGGGCTCCAACTCGGGTCGCTGGGCGACGCCGACGGCCTGGGCGCTTACGGCGATCGGCGAGTACCATCTCGGGCCGAACTTCGCGATCGATCCGGAAGTCTCGTACGGCGAGATCACTTGGAGCGGCTTAGGATCGGGGGGTCAGCTTTCGCCCGACTCGGAGAGCTGGATCGGCGGCGCGGTGTTCCACTGGGATCCCGTCGCGCATCTCGATTTCGATCTCGAGTTGCTTTACCAGACGACCCATCAGTCGCAGCCTGGCGGCTTCGTCACGGCGGGCGGCGTCCCGTGGCAGGCGAATACGAGCGGCCTCGCCGGGCGCCTCTCGGTCACGCGCGACTTTTAATCTCGCGCGAACCGCATTCGGCGCCGCCGTCGCGACTTGTGTCGACGGCGGCGAAGCCGTGTACATGATCGACCCCGGAGCCGCGCTCCGGGGTCTTTACGTCAGAAGTCGCGGGTGATCGACAAGCGCGTTTCGGCGCCGTCCGTGGTCGATTTCCACGTCACGTCGCCAGCCGGAACCGAGAAGGCCGCCGGCATCGACTGATGCGTCGTCTGGTAGAGCGCCTCGAGCGCGATATCGAGATGCGGAACGGGACTCCAGTTGGCTACGCCGCCGAGGATCCAGCTCTGCGAATCGGTCGACAGGGCGCCGGCCATAGCTCCATTCAGGCCGCTCCAAGTAAGCTCCGCATAGGAGAGCTCCGGATCGATCGAGAAGTTCGGACCGAAATGAAATTCGGAGATTGCCGCGAGCGACCAGGCCGTCGGCGTCGCCCACGTGCCGTTCAGGTTTGAATAGGCGTCGCCGACCGGCATGACGACGCCGTTGCCGTTGACCTGACCGTCTTCGTCCCACATGCCGTCGGGAATGCCGGAGTACCAGACCGCGTTCCGAGTCCAGACGCCCTGCAATTGAATGTTGTCGCCGGCGCCCAGCATCGGCAGGTTGAACTTGAGGCCGCCGTCGATCGCATAACCCCAGGTGTCGAGGTTGTTGAATCCGTCGGTCATGACCACGTTGTGCGCAACGCCCGCCAGATGTGCGCCGCCCCAGCTCTGCTTGAGGTCGAGCGAGCCGACGATGTCGGGCGCGCGCTGGCCGAGATATTGCGAATTGGCCGTGATCTGCATGTCGGATCCGGCGTACGGCGGCACCGCGCTGCTCGGGCCGGCCAGAACAGGGTCTTCCAGCGAGAGCGTCGCCGAGAAGCCGCCGCCGAAGGTCGCGGTGTAGGCGAGGAGGAGCGGCTGATTGAAGGTCTGCCGGTCGGGCGAGAAGATGTCCGCCCAACCTGGGCCGGCGCCGAAGAAGGAAAAGAACGAATTCGCCTTGCCGGCTGTGATGCCGGCCCAGTTGACGAAGGCGTGCTGGATGAAGCCCACACCGGCGCCGAAATTGTCGAGGCCGCTGCCGTAGTTGTACTGCATGTCGATGTCGGACGTCAGGACGCCGTAAGCGGTGTTCGTTTTGGCGATGAACTCCAATTCCGCGCGCGCCATCATGCCGATGGCGTTGCGCTCGTTGGTGGGCGTTCCCGGCGCAAGCGCCTTCTCGCTCGAGCCGCCGTTGCCCGCCCATACATACTGCTGTGAAAGGTCGCCGCCGACGATCTGTGCTGTGAGGTAGCCGGTGATCTTCAAGCACGTATCGCTGCCGGGGATCACGAAGCCGGCGGCTCCGTCGACTTTGCACACCTTGACGTATTCCGCCGCGGGCGCGCCCTTCTTGGTGGGAAGATCGGCTGCATGAGCGGCGCCGACGACGACAAAAGCTGCTGCCGAACCGAGCAGAGCGATCCTGAGATTTGACACTATGTAGCCTCGAAGGTTCTTCAAGTGGGTTGCGCCTCGGACAGGAGGCGTCGAGCGCTTGCCTCCCGAAACTATCGCGCGACAGCGCTGGCCTCAGTGAGCAGCGCGTTCGATCCGCTTGGCGATCCCGGTCGAGACGGTTCGCGAATATGGCGGAGCAAACCGCGTGCCATGGCGCAATCAAGACTGCGCAGCGGCGACGCCGGATTGAATTCAACATCTGCGCAATGCCGCGTTCGATGCGCTAAGCCCCGTCGCGCAAGGTTCATTGCGAGGCGCACAATTTCGCTGCACTCGTCGCAAGCGTTTGCATCATAAGCGCCGCTTAATTGTCTCAATGTGCGACTTGCAGCGACGACGCCGGCGCGCACGATGACGCGCGCTCTCATGCGTAATCGCGCGCAAGACTCTGCTGTCGTGGGAGCGGCGCGTTGCACACTCGCACTGCAGGACGGCTACGAAATCGTCGTTGCGCCGAATGCGACGTCTTCCACATACGGCGTCGGCTCGCATGTTCGATGCGCACGAATGACGCTGCGGCGAACCAGTGCTGAATACCCATGGCGACGACGCGCTCGGCGACCGCGCATGGCGCAATAATGTCGAATTCGTGATTATTCGATTCATCACGACTGGTTTACGCATCATTGTGCAAGCGAGCTTCTGACTCGTGCGCCAAGCGGATCGGGAGCGCCCCTGCTGAGGACCAGCGCAAGGCTCTCAGAGCCGAAGATTGGGGAGGGGGACTCAACGGTCTCCAGTTCGGCGCGCATTCCTTGAAGGCTGCATCGGGTTGGAGACTCCAATCCACGTGCATGGTTTCGAGGTTACATCGTGTCAAATATGAAGAGCCTTCTGATGGGTTCGGCGGCGGCCATCGTCGTCGTCGGCGGCGCGCACGCCGCAGATCTTCCCACACGGAAGGGCGCACCCGCTGCGGAATACGTCAAAGTCTGCCACGTCGATGGCACGGCGGGCTTCGTCATTCCCGGCAGCGATACGTGCTTGAAGATCACCGGCTATCTCAGCGCGCAGGTCGAAGGCGGCAATCTGTCGCAACAGTACGTCTGGGCAGGCGCCCACGGCGGCGAGCAGTCGTTGGCGCTCGGCGCACCCACCAACACGCGCAACGACATCGGCTACACGGCCCGCGCTGAACTCGAGTTCATCACCAAGACCAACACCGCCTACGGCGTGTTGACCGCGGACATCGACTCGCAGTTCGACTACGGCAGCGGCTTCGACCCCGAGGGCCAGAACACCGGTTTCCTCAACCACGCGTTCGTGAATTGGGCGGGCATCACCGCCGGTAAGGCGAATTCGTTCTTCTCCTTCTTCGGCAGCGGCCCTGCCTGGGCCGACATCTTCTCGCCCGACCGGCAGAGCTACAATCAGCCGCTCCTGCTCGCCTACACCGCGACTTTTGGCGGCGGATTCTCGGCGACGATCTCGTTGGAAGATCCTGTCCTCACAGGTCCGAGCAGCGGGGAGCCGCCGCTCGCCGGAACCCAGGAGCAGATCACCGCCAACTCGCAGTATCTCGGCATGCGCTCTCCCGACATCGTCGGGTCGATCGATCTTCGGCAGGGCTGGGGCGGCGCTCATCTCTCCGGCGTCGCGCACAACGTGATCATGACCGACGGGACCTATAACCTCAACACCTGGGGTTATGCGATCGACGGCGGCCTGAAGTTCAACCTGCCGATGCTGGGCGTCGGCGACAACATCCAGTTGCAGGGCGTCTGGAGCCGGAACGCGGTCTGGTATTCCGGCATCTCCGACGGAATGTGGGGTGAGAACGGTCAGGTCAACGGCAACGGCGTCGTCATGCCGGTCGCCGACGCCTTTTCAAACTACAACGGCACTTGGGCGACGCCGACTGCCTGGTCGCTCACCGCGATCTCCGAGTTCCATTTCGGTCCGACGTTCTCGATCGATCCGGAAGTCTCCTATGCGGAGCTCACCTGGGGCGGGCTGAATGGTGCGATGGCCGGCGCGCTCTCGACCGATTCGCAGAGCTGGATCGTCGGCGGCGTGGGCCACTGGGATCCGGTCCCGCATCTCGATTTCTCGCTCGAGCTGCTCTACCAGACCACGCACCAATCGATGCCGGCGGCCTATTCGGTTCCGGCTGGCGATGTGCCGTGGAAGGCGAACACGGACGGCGCAGCGACTCGCTTTATCGTCACGCGCGATTTCTGATCGCCTGATTGCGCGGCGAGGCGATCATATCAAATCGCCGCACGATCTTGCGGCCCCGGAGCGACACCGGGGCCGTCTGCATTTTCGGCTCCTTCGCGAGTTGCGGCGCTGTGCGATTTGGTTTGAGTGTGGCCATTCAGCGGCGCAGCCGGCGCGATTTCTGCAATAGCGGTGAATCGTTATTGCGACGAGCGTGCGCTCCAAAACAATCCATTCCTCCGTTTGCATCGTCGGCGCAAATGGATGGCTTCGCTTCGCTCCCAACGACTGGAACGCTCTATGGCGCCGGCGTAGTGACGCCGACAATTGGCCCGAGTGGCGAGAATTCGTCGTCGCGACCGAGATCGGGCGCATAGAGTGACGATACCGAGCCGTCGAGGAACAGCGCGTTCGAACAGCCGATCGCGTCGCGGAACAGTCGCGCGAAGGCGTTGAACGTCACCGACGTCTCGGAGATCGCGAACACCGCCGTCGCTCCGTCGCGCACGCAGACGCCGTTGCGCACTTTCTCCGAGGTTCCGGTCGGCAGAATCTTGGGATGGATGCGCCCGTCGATCACCAGCATCGGTCCCGATTGCGTCGCGAAGCGGGCCGCAGGCGGATTGGCGAGATAGCGTGAGGTCTCGGTGACGCCCGCGCTCGACTCGCCGATCCAGAAAACGCCGTTCGGCTTGAGATGAAAGTTGCTCTCGCCTGCGCGCGTGTCGGCGGGCCGAATGCGCCGGCCGTTTTCGACGAAGAGGCCGACCGGCGAAAGGTCAGTCTCGAACATGCCGGCGTTCATCGCAAAGCGCAGCGCGCGGCCGCGCTCCTTCAGCGTCTGCGCAAGCGTGCTGAAATTCGCATAGGGCTTGCCGGCGGCGTCCTTCCAATAGAGACGAATGTCGTCGCGGCGGACGTCGAATTTGCAGATCGAATAATCGGCGTCTTCAAAATGCATCGGCGCGCAGGGACCATTGGCGGCGGGCGCCACGCCCGGCGCCAAGGCGGCGATCAGCACAAACATTCCGGCGCGGCCCAGCCTGGCCGCAGATCTTCGGCGCATGGGTCCACTCGCGCGCATCTGATTCTCGTCGAATCGCAGACATAGTAACGCAACCGCTTGCGTCAAAGAAACTCGCCCGGGTTCAAGGCGGCATTGGGACCGAGCGCCGCTTTGAGCTGGCGCGTAACGTCTGACGCGACCGGGATCTCGGTTGAGCGTCGCCGACATGATCGGGCCGCTGGGGTGCGAGGGCCGAATGGCTATCGCCGCGCGTCGGCGGCTATCCTCACCGCGAGCGCGGCGAGCACGGTCCCCATCAGCCAGCGCTGAACGGTCATCCAAGCCGGACGCCCGGCCAGGAACGCCGCGATCGAGCCGGCCATCACCGCGATCGCCGCATTGACCGTGACGCTGATGGCGATTTGCGTCGAGCCCAAGACGAGCGATTGGCTGAGCACGCCGCCGACCTTCGGGTCGATGAACTGCGGCAACAGCGAGAGATACATCACGGCGACCTTGGGATTGAGCAGGTTGGTGACGAGGCCCATCGTGAACAGCCGCCCCGCGCCGTCGCGCGGCAGGCTGCGAACTTGGAACGGGGAGCGCCCGCCGGGCCTCAACGCTTGCCAGGCGAGATGAAGGAGATACAGCGCGCCAGCGAACCTCAGGGCGTCGTAGGCGTAGGGAACCGCCAGCACCAACGCGGTGACGCCGAGCGCTGCGCAAACCATGTAGACGACGAAGCCGAGCGCGACGCCGCCCACCGACACGAGCCCGGCGACCGGCCCCTGACAAATCGAACGCGAAATGAGGTAGATCATGTTAGGCCCGGGCGTCAGCACCATGCCGAGCGCGACAAGCGCGAAAGCGATCCAACTGGCGAAATGAGGCAAAGGGCGGTCTCCCGAGCGCGCAACGCGCCGTGGGCGCGAGCATAAGGCGCCCGCGCGGCGCGGCAAGCTTCGAGGAGGGATCGAGACGTGAATGAAGCGCCTGCATCGCGGCGCGAGCGCGCCGACCTTG
The DNA here is from genome assembly GCA_036488815.1 of Roseiarcus sp. GTDB lineage: Bacteria > Pseudomonadota > Alphaproteobacteria > Rhizobiales > Beijerinckiaceae > Roseiarcus. The sequence goes on along the minus strand of DASXGX010000011.1, from coordinate 16,808 downwards.
AGGTTCGCGACGCCGTGGAGGCAGACCTGACGGCGGTCCAGCGCATCTATGCGCCGCATGTGCTGCACGGGCTTGCGACCTTCGAGGAGACGCCGCCGTCGGTAGCGGAGATGGCGGCGCGGAGGCTTGCGTCGCTTGATCTCGGTCTTCCCTACCTCGTCGCCGAAACGCAAGGCGAAGTCGTCGGCTACTGCTATGCGACGGCCTATCGGCCGCGGCCCGCCTATCGCTACGCGCTCGAGGATTCCGTCTACGTCGCCGAGGGCTGCGGCGGGAGTGGCGTCGGGAGCGCGTTGCTCGGCGCGTTGATCGCGCGCTGCGAAGCCGGCCCGTGGCGTCAGATGCTCGCGGTGATCGGCGACAGCGCGAACAGCGCCTCGATCGGGCTGCACCGGCGCCACGGCTTCGCGTTGGTCGGCACGTTGCGTTCCGTCGGCTTCAAACTCGGCCGCTGGGTCGATACGCCGATCATGCAGCGCGCGCTCGGCGCGGGCGACGCGCCTCCGCCCATCGCCTGAAACGCCTCACGGCGGGCGGGCGGATTGGGACGAACGCTAAAGAACCTTGCCGGGATTCAGGATCCCGTTGGGATCAAGCGCCGACTTGAGCTTGCGCATGACGTCGAGCGCGACCGGGTCTTTGGTCTCGGCGAGCAGATCGCGCTTGAGGCGGCCGATGCCGTGCTCGGCTGAGATCGAGCCGGAATGGCGCGCCACGACCGCGTGCACGACCTCGTTCATTGCGCTCCATTGATCGAGAAAAGCCTGCTTGTCCGCGCCGACGGGCTGGCTGACGTTGAAGTGGATATTGCCGTCGCCGAGATGGCCAAAGGCGACGACGCGCGCACCCGGCATGAAGGCCTCGACCGCCGCGCTCGCCTCGTCGATGAACGCCGGCACGGCGCCGACCGGCACGGAGACGTCGTGCTTGATCGACCCGCCCTGCGGCTTTTGCGCGTCGGAGAGATCCTCGCGGATCGCCCAGAAGGCTTCGCGCTGGTCGAGCGAAGCGGCGAGACTGGCGTCCTCGATGGTCTCGCCTTCGAGCGCGGCGCCGAGCAGCTCCGTCATCGCGTCGTCGAGGCCGCCCTCCGTCTGCGACGAGGCCTCGACGAGGGCATACCAGGCGTGACGGCCCTCGAGCGGATCGCGCAGGGTCGGCCGATAGGAAAGCGAGAACTCCAAGCCGATGCGCGGCATCAGTTCGAAGCTGGTCACGCCTTGGCCGATCCGCTCGCGCGCCATTTGCAGCAAGCCGAGCGCGCGATGCGGATCGGCGAGGCCGACGAAGGCGGTCGAGCGCGAGCGCGGGCGCGGGTACAGCTTCAACGCCGCCGCGGTGATGACGCCCAGCGTCCCCTCGGCGCCGATGAAGAGATTCTTCAAATCGTAGCCGGTATTGTCCTTGCGCAGCTTGCTGAGCGCCTCGACGACGCGCCCGTCCGCCAGCACCACTTCGATCCCGGTCGTCAGGTCGCGGGCATTGCCATAGGCGAGCACCGCGACGCCGCCCGCATTGGTCGCCAGATTGCCGCCGATCGTGCAGCTTCCCTCCGAGGCGAGCGAGAGGGGAAACAGGCGATCGGCGCCGGCCGCCGCGGCCTGCGCCTCGGCGAGCGTCACCCCGGCTTCGACGATCATCGCGTCGGCGAGCGGGTCGATCTCGCGGATGCGGTTGAGACGGCGCAGCGACAGGATGATCTCGCGGCCGCTGTCATCCGGCGTCTGGCCGCCGACGAGGCCGGTGTTGCCGCCTTGCGGCACGAGCGGAATGTGGGCCGTATTGCAATAGGCGACGACGGCCGCGACCTCGCGCGTGTCGGCGGGGCGCACCAGCGCCAACGCTTTGCCGCGATAGAGGCCGCGCGGCTCCTCGAGATGCGAGGCGATCAGGGCCGGATCGGTGAGCACATGCGCTTGGCCGACGATGCGCGCCAGCGCTTCCAACGGGGCAGCGGTCAAGGAGCTATCGTTCACCCGAGCAATCCTCTTGGGCGACGCTTCGCCGGCGGGCGCCGGAACGTCGCGAGAATTTCGACATGGGGGGAAAAGCGGAACTGGTCAAGCGGCGTCACCTCGCCGAGGACATAGCCGCCCTCGACGAGAATGCGTGCGTCGCGCGCGAAGCTCTCGGCGTTGCAGGATATGGCGACGACGACGGGAACGCGGCTCGCCGCGAGCGCCTGCGCTTGCGCTTGAGCGCCGGCGCGCGGCGGATCGAACACGACGCCGTCGAAGGCGTCGAGTTCCGGCGCGCCGAGGGGGCGATGGAAGAGATCGCGCCGCTCGGCCTTGACGGCCTTGAGGCCCGGCGTCTCGCCCGCGCCGCGTTTCAGCGCCGCGATCGCGTCGGCGTCCGCATCGACGGCGAAGACTTCGCTCCGCGCGGCGAGGCGCAGGGCGAAGGCCCCCGCGCCGCAAAAGAGATCGGCGAGGCGCCGCGCGCCCTTCAGCGCGTTCAGCGCCCCTTGGGCGAGCGCCTGTTCGCCTGCCACCGTAGCCTGAAGAAAGCCGCCGGGCGGGGGCGTGACGCGCGCGGTCCCGAATGCAACTTGCGGCGGGCGCCGCTCGATGACGACCTCGCCGTGATTGGCGACCCGCGCCAGGTCGAGCCGTTGCGCCGTCTCGACGAGCTTGCGGCGTGCCCAGGCTTCGAGCGGCCCCGAGCCGCGCAGATCGAAATCGAGCCCCGCGAGGGTCGCCGTCGCCTGGATGTCGAGCGGCTTGTTCATGCCGCGCAAATCCGCGGCGAGCGCGGCCGCCGCTTCGACCGCCCCCGCCATGTCGGGACTGAAAAGCGGGCAGGCGTCGATCGCGACGATGTCGTGCGCGCGGGCGCGCATGAAGCCGACGCGCTCTCGCCCGTCCTCTTCGATCCGGGAATGGAACGTCGCGCGCCTGCGCCCCTCGCCATGCGCATCGACGAGCGGGCCGACCGTCGCCTCGACGCGGGCTTTATGAAGCGCGCGCACGACGCTGTCGCGCTTCCATTCGCTGTAGAGGCTCTGGCTCACGTGCTGGACGGCGCAGCCGCCGCAAAGGCCGTAGTGCGGGCAGAACGGCTGCGCCCGCTCGGGGCTGGCGGCCAGGACCTCGATCAGGCGCGGGCGCCGGCCCTCGGCGGCGACACGGACGCGTTCGCCGGGCAGCGCGCCGGGCGCGATCGTTCCGTCCTCGGCGAGCCCCTCGCCGCGTTCGTTCAGGCCTACGATGGTCAGGTCGCGCGTTGTTTCATCCATAGCGCGCGGCATATAGGAATTCGCGCGCGCCGTCGCCGCCTGCAATCGGGGAGGGGATGAGCCCGAGGGTCGTCCAGCCGAGGCTCTCGACGCAGGACTGCACGGCCTCGCAGGCGCGCGCGAGCGCAGCGGGGTCCTTGACGGCGCCCTTGACGACGTGTTCGCGCCCCGCCTCGAATTGCGGCTTCACGAGGCTGACGAGCCAGGCCTGCTCCGCCGCAAGGGCGAGCGCGACCGGCAGCACAAGCCGTTGCGAGATGAAGCTGACGTCGCACACGATGGCCTGCGGCGCGCCGGCGATTTCCCGCGTGAGTCGACGCGCGTCGAGCCCCTCATGGAGCTTGACGCGCGGATCGGCCGCCAGCCTCGAGTCGAACTGGCCGTGGCCGACATCGACGCTGACGACGAAACGGGCGCCGCGCGACAACAGCACATTGGTGAAGCCGCCGGTCGAAGCGCCGACGTCGAGACAGTCGAGCCCCGCCGGATCGAGCGCGAAGGCGTCGAGCGCGGCGGCGAGTTTCACCCCGCCGCGCGAGACCCAGGGATGCGGCGCTTCGGCGCGGATGTCGGCGTCAGGCGCGAGCGCTTCCGACGCCTTGCGCACGACAACGCCGTCCGCGCTCACGAGGCCGGCGGCGATCGCCTCCTGCGCTCGCGCGCGGCTTGCAAAAAAGCCGCGCTCCGTCAGCAGCACATCGGCGCGTTTGCGCATGACGTCTCGCTCAGGCGCCCGCGCGCTTGCGCGCATGGATGAAGAGGCGCGGATAGAGGAACAACAATTCGCCGCCGTCCTCGACATGATAGGCCGCCGCGAGCTCGCGCATGTAGCTGGCGATGAACTCCTCGCGCTCGCAGATGTCGAGCGGGTTGAGGAAGGGCCGCAGCGCGCTGCCGCGGAAATAATCGACCACCGCGCCGACGCCCGGCATCGGGTGAACATAGGTCGTCTGCCAGATGTCGAGCGCGGCGCTCAGCGGCTTCAGCCAATTGTAATAGTCGAGATGCGTCGCGATCACCGCGCGCGTCTTGGCGATCGGCACCAGCCGGTCGGCCCACGGCCCGTCGGCGGCGATCAGGCGCATCAGCGCGTGGCTCGGCTCCTGGCGGTTGTCGGGCATCTGCACGGCGAGAACGCCGTTCTCCGCGAGATGCGACAGGAGGCGAGGGAACAAGGCTTCGTGATCGGGCAGCCATTGCAGCGCGGCGTTGGCGAAAATGAGATCGGGCGGCTCGACCGGGCTCCAACTCGCGATATCGGCGTGTTCGAACCGGACGTGCGGCAGGCGGCGGCGCGCTTCGGCGAGCATCGGCTCCGAGCTGTCGATGGCGAGTATCTCCGCGTCCGGGAAGCGCTCGCCGAGAAGCCGCGTGCTGGTGCCGGGGCCGCAGCCCAGATCGACGATGCGCCGCGGCGAGCCGCGGACACGCGCCAAGAGATCGCGCGCCGGCTGGGTGCGCTCGGCCTCGAACTTCAGATAGAGCGCAGTGTCCCAGTCGGTCGCTGGCCGTGCGGATATGTTGGCCACAGGCCTCGCCATCGGCGTCTTCCCTCTAGAGTCCCAGGGCGCCGCCGCGGGCGCGGCCGGAAACTGATGTTCGAATGGAGCGCTTTGATGGCGCGCGCCCGGCGCCCTGCATTAAGTCATTGTAAGGTTTGGCGCGGGCGACCGACAAGCCGCGCAGGGTTAAGCGAGGCGATAATTTTTCTCATCGTCGAGATGGAGAAAGCCCGCCCAGGCGGCGCGGCTCGCCGTTGCGCTGTGCCTCGCTTTTGCCTAAGCCGGGGCGACTCCAGAAATTCCGCACCAGGCCGATCCTTCATGACCCAGCCTTCCCATAGTCCCTCCGGCCCATCGGTCGCCCACGACAAGCTGTTGATCGTCGATTTCGGCAGCCAGGTGACGCAGCTCATCGCCCGCCGGGTGCGCGAGGCCGGCGTTTATTGCGAGATCGCCCCGTTTCAGAGCGCGGAGCGCGCTTTTGCGGAACTGAAGCCCAAAGCGGTCATCCTCTCCGGCGGCCCCGCCTCGGTGCCCGACGAAGGCTCCCCGCGCGCGCCGCAGGCGATCTTCGATTCCGGCGTTCCGGTCCTGGGCATCTGCTACGGGCAGATGACGATGGCGGCGCAGCTCGGCGGCGAGGTCGAAAGCGGCCATCATCGCGAGTTCGGCCGCGCCGAGGTTGCGGTCGGCGCGACGAGCCCGCTGATCGACGAAATCTGGCAGCCGGGCGGGCGTCACACGGTCTGGATGAGCCACGGCGATCGCATCACCCGCCTGCCGCCCGGCTTCACCCGAGTCGCGACCTCGGAGAACGCGCCCTTCGCGATGATCGCCGACGAGAAGCGGCGCTATTACGGCCTGATGTTCCACCCCGAAGTCGCCCATACGCCGGACGGCGCGCGGCTGATCGGCAATTTCGTGCACAAGGTCGCCGGCCTCAAGAGCGATTGGACGATGGCGGCCTTCCGCGCCGAGGCGCGCGAGGCGATCCGCGCCAAAGTCGGCAAGGGCAGGGTGATCTGCGGCCTCTCGGGCGGCGTCGACTCGGCGGTGGCGGCGGTGCTGATCCACGAGGCGATCGGCGATCAGCTCACCTGCGTCTTCGTCGATCACGGCCTGATGCGCGCGGGCGAGGGGGACGAAGTGGTGCGGCTGTTCCGCGGCCATTTCAACATTCCGCTCGTCCATGTCGCCGCCGAGCGCAGCTTCCTCGGCGCGCTCGTCGGCGTCACCGACCCCGAGACGAAGCGCAAGACGATCGGCCGCCTGTTCGTCGAGACGTTTGAGCGCGAAGCGGCCAAGATCGCCGCCGACGGGCGCGGCCCGGTCGAGTTCCTCGCCCAGGGCACGCTCTATCCCGACGTGATCGAATCGGTCTCCTTCACCGGCGGGCCCTCGGTGACGATCAAGTCGCACCACAATGTCGGCGGCCTGCCCGAGCGCATGAACATGCAGCTCGTCGAGCCGTTACGCGAACTCTTCAAGGACGAGGTGCGCGCCCTCGGCCGCGAACTCGGCCTGCCCGAACATTTCGTCGGCCGCCACCCGTTCCCCGGCCCAGGCCTCGCGATCCGCGTGCCCGGTGCCATCGACGAGGAGAAGCTCGACATCCTGCGCCAGGCCGACGCGATCTATCTCGAAGAAATCCGCGCCGCCGGCCTCTACGACCAGATCTGGCAGGCATTCGCGGTGCTGCTACCGGTGAAGACGGTCGGCGTGATGGGCGACGGGCGCAGCTACGACCACGTCTGCGCCTTGCGCGCGGTGACCTCGAGCGACGGCATGACGGCGGACTTCTTCCCGTTCGACATGGCGTTCCTGGGCCGCGCGGCGACGCGGATCATCAACGAGGTGCGGGGGGTGAACCGGGTGGTCTACGACGTGACGAGCAAGCCGCCGGGGTCGGTCGTGTGGGAGTGTGGGGGGCGCGCGGTTCGGTGCCGTGCTCGTTCCGCGAGAGCTGTCTACTAAGTGCAGCCCCTCTCAGCCTAGGGCGATGGCGCTGGCTATTCGCACTCGATCCTTGATCCATTTCCGCCCGGCGGCGAGGCTCTGGCGGTAGTCGTCCGCCGCCATCGACAGAGATTCAGGCGAGGTCGCCATCTCCATGTCCGCGGTCGACCAGTCATCGAGCAAGCGCTTCGCCAATGCAAAACAGGTGGCTTTGCCGACACGGAAGGCAAGCGTCCGCTGTGAGGCCTCAAGTGCAATAGAGCGCGCCTCATCAGGATCCTCGGCGTCGCTGAACTCATTTGCCAGCTCGTCGGCCATCTTTTCAACCACTGGATACAAGCCGTTCACGAACAAAGTCTGAACCTCACTGTAGAATTTAGCTGCTCGTCCTTTCAACCCTCGTTCGGCAATCTCCTCTGGATCATCAAGTATCCTGATGTCGGGAGCGCGCTCGAGAGCGCGCGCGACCTTCGACGCCGTCGCTCCGTCTGGAGCATGCCGAACTCGTGACTTCGACGCACGAGATTCAGTCCGCTTTACAGGCGGTAACGATCCCTCCGATCTCTCCTCATCCTGTTCCGATTGAAGACTCGTAGTTTCGGGTTCTGCGACTCCTGCTGTGTTCCTCTCCGTGCGCGCTGTTGGATGAGCCGACCTCTTCATAACTTTTGTGGGGACCCGGAGCTCATCAAGTAGGGCCTGAAGGTCCGATTGAAGATCGTTGAGATCGTCGGCTCTATCAGGGGACTCACTGCGAATTACACTCTTGACCCAGTCGGGCATTAACTCCCGGACGAGGTACGCGTAATGATCTGACGTCAGTGGTGATCGGTCGCGCCGAAAGGTCAGAGAGTCACGGTACTGGCTGGGGAGAGCTGCCTGATCCGGAAGACGTATCTCGACGGTCAAGACTTTCGAGCCGAAAGGGATGCCGAAGGTCGGCGCGACCGACGACCACACTTTCTGTGTGCGGAAATCGTACCGCTCGCTCTTATAAACAAGCGCGCAAAAGGTCGTGGAACCGGTCGCAGCGTTTGCGCGGGCACTGAGCGAGTGGCCAGACCCCTCATGCTTCGGATCATGAATGTACCGAACAATGATGCCGGTCTCGGATTCCGTTACGTCCTCGTAATGCGGGAGGCGATCGAGAACCTCATCTAGCGTCTTCAACTGGCGAAACCTGCCGGTCTCATCCTTACCGCCGCCCTTCGTCATGGCGACATCGATAAGGACCTGCACTCCTGGAGAGAACTCCACGAAGCGGCGGAAGATGGAGGTAGCGATGAAGCTGCGGTCCACCTCGACGCCAACACCGATTGGCTCGGCGACGGTGTCGTGCGACGCTTCTTTGCCGAACAGCGCGACCTCGGTCCAATCCTGATTGATCGATCTTCCTTCTGCCAGTGCAGTTGTTGTCACGTCATAAATTGTCTCGTAGCTTCCGTCCGCCAACTCGACCATATACCTGACATAGGTTCCCTCGCTCGGGTCGTAACCGATAGTGACCTCGTTCACTTCGCCGTTCTTGCAAGAGCGATATCGAATCCCATCGGGGGACGCTGCCAACCCCGACACCTTCGCGCCAATACCAAAGTTGCCGTCAATCGACATCATCTTGTTCACGGATGAGCTGAGATCAGTGGCAGTCTTAAGTTCGGCCGCGGACATGCCGATACCCGTGTTCCAGAACGTGAGTTTTCGCACCCCGTCTATGACAGTAGGAAATATCTTAATGACCCGATCGCCATCCGGAGCGAGCGCGGCATTTTCATCGGCGTTCTTAAGAAACTCGCGCACCAGCGTATTGATTGGGGCCTGCTGGATGAGGCGATTTATGAGAAATTTGCTGTCGCCAATACCTAGATGCTCCGGACGCATGCCCTGGCTCCCCCCTATAGCTTAAAATTTTCCTGCGGGTCGCTCGACGAACCGAACCGCCGCTCCAGGTCGGAAACTGCCTCCTTGAGGGCCTTGCTGATCTTACGGATGTCGGCATCCGTGAACTCATAGGCTCGTCGGTTCGACAGGTTGCCGAGCTTGCGAATTGCGTCGAGCGCTACCTGCGTTCGACCCTCGGCCAACCTCACGAAATTTGCGCGTTTTTCTGCTGTCATGTTCGCCATATCTCCAAGGTCTTCTATATTAAAAGCCAACGGTACGCAACATTTAATGAATTTCTTGCAACTGTTCGACACACTGTGAAGAAACGTGCGGTGTGGGCGCTATTTGACGCGGGTGAGATGGTGGCGTGGCGCCAGCGTGATGAGGAGGTCCGCTATCGAAAAAGGATGACGCGGGAGAGGGGGGCGCTGCGCTCGGCGCCAGCTCTTCATTGATTGCTTGAACGCGATTCTGCGCGAGAGGAATTCGAACTCAAGGATGCGAAGCACCGCCTGCGGCGGCGACCGATTCGCGGTCGTCCTTGACTTCGAATTCCTCTCGCGCTCCGCTCCGCCAAGCAAACAATGCAGGAATCTGCACTCGTCCTCGAATTGCGGACCTCGCCGGGCGGGACGGCAGTTAGAACAACCGCCCATCCAGCACGAACGTCTCCGCCGCGACCATCCTGATCTCCGTCGCCTCGGGATGCCGGTGATTGATCAGCACGTTCATGTCAGGCGAGGCGTCGAGCGGGACGATGGCGGAGGGGACGCGCAGGAGGGGGGCGGCGAGGGCGGCGCGCCATTGATCGCCGCGCTGTTGCGTCAGGCTTTCCTGAAGCCGCCACGATTCCGGCAGATCGCCGACCGCGATCGTTTCCATCCCAAGACTGTCCGGGACGTCGTAGCGCACCATCACGAGTGCGGGCAGCAATCCAGGGTCCTCGACGTGGACCAGCTTTTCGAGCACGCACAGCGAGGGCGAGGTCGCGCAATAGGTGACGGCGTGTCCGGCGGTGTTCCAGCGCCCGTCGTAGAGCAGGCCATAGCCGCCGTCGAAGGATTTGGCGTGCTGGATCCCGGACAGACGCCACAGGATCATCAGGCGGCGGCGCCCCAGGCGATTTTGGCGAGGATAGTCTCGATGACGCGGGCGCCGGCTTCGGTCTGAGCGATGTCGAGCGGGGTCTCGCCGTCGAGTTCGGCGAGCGGGCGGCGCAGCCAAGCGTTGGCCTTCGCTTCATCGCCGAAGGTTTCTTCGGCGAGGGTTTGCATGCGCAGGAGCCGAACGGCGCGGTCGGATTCGTCGATCGTGAGCGGCTGCTTCTTCTCGGCCCGATGCCGGCGTGTGCGCTGCGGGATGACGAAGCGTTCGATCTCCCGTTCGGTCAGTCCGGCTTCCGCGAGGCCCTTCAGCGCCAGGAGGGGCAGGCGGTCGCGGACCGCGAGCGCCAGATCGGCTTGCGAGCGGATGTCGCGGCCGAGCACAGACTGTCCGCCGAGCTTGCGGGCCACTTCCTCCAGCACTGCAGACATCGAGGCCTCCTCTTCCGGCAATCTGCCGTTAAAGATAGAGGCAAATTGCCAAAAGGCAAGGGACGATCCGAGGAGTGGGGAGGAGCGCCCGGCGCGCGGCGACCTCCAGCGACAAGGGGGATCGATCACGCCAGCAGCTGCGTCGGCACGCCGAGCGCCGGACCGGCCTCTGCGAACCGCGGATCGAGCGTGTGCACTGTGGCGCCATGCTCCGACGCGGTTGCAAGGTGCAGGGCATCCCCGGCGCCAAAGCCCGAGCGCGTGCTGATCGACGAACTTCGCCGCCGCCCGGAAATGGGCGCCCGTCACCGCCAGGACCGTGAAGCTCTCGGCGACCAGCTTATTGAACATCGCGAGCGCCGACGCGCGCTGTTCCAATGTGATCTGACCGGTTCGCAGTTTCTCTCATTCGTTGAGGGATCTTGGACCGCTGACGAACGGATTGTCCCTGAGATAAAATCGCAGCAGGCGGTTCGCGTCCTGCGAAATGCCGATCCTGACGCTCTGTCCGATTTCACCGGGTTCGTGGTCATCGCGTGCGAGCCACAGAGGGCCTTCTCGGCAAAGATCGAGCCCATCGAGTCGACGATCGATCTGCAACGCGGCGGCGAGCTTTCCTGGCCCTCGCGCCAAGTCACGCAAGCGCTCGACGCCGCGATTGCGCCGCATGATCGCGACGCCTTCGAGCGGTTCGAGCGCTCTAACCAGAACGCCGGCTCCGATCCCCGGCGTCTCGCTCGAGACATTCAGCATGGAGGAGACGCCATAGGCGAGATAGACATAGGCGTGCCCGCGCTCGAGAAACAGCGAACGATTGCGCGGCGTCATCCCCCGATAGGCGTGCCCGGCGGCGTCGCCGACGATATACGCCTCGATCTCAACGATGCGGCCGCTGGCGACGCCTTCGGGCAAGTCCCGCACCAAGACCTTGCCAATGAGATAGCGGGCGAGAGTGACCGTATCCGTCGGCAGGTCCGCGCGAGCGAGCGGGCGGCGGATGGCCATCCTTACGTGGCGCCGGGTCGAACTCAGGGGCCGAGGAAGTCGCGAATCGCCGCCGCGATCTCGCTCGCGTGCGTCTCCAGCGCGAAGTGACCGGTGTCGAAGAATTGGACGACGGAATCGGGGATATCGCGCTTGAAAGCCTCTGCGCCGGGCGGAAGAAAGAACGGATCGTTCTTGCCCCATGCCGCCAGCAGCGGCGGCTTGTGGTTGCGAAAATAATTTTGAAAGGTCGGGTACATCAGGACGTTGCTTTTGTAGTCGCCGAACAGGTCGAGCTGTATCTCGTCCTGGCCCGGCCGGGCGAGGTAGAAATTATCGAGCGAGTATCCGTCCGGGGAGACCGCAGTCGGATCGGGTACGCCGTGCGTGTATTGCCACTTGGTCGTCTCGGGCGCGAGGAAAGCCCGGAGCGCATCGCGGTTCGACGCCGAAGCGTCTTGCCAATACGCCCGGATCGGATTCCAGCCCTCGCTCAGGCCTTCCTCGTACGCATTGCCGTTTTGCGAGATGATCGCGGTGATGCGATCCGGATGCTTCGCCGCGATGCGGAAGCCTGTGGGCGCGCCGTAGTCGAAAACGTAGATCGCAAATCGGCCGAGGCCGATGACTTCGGTGAACCGATCGATCACGTTCGCGATGGTGTCGAACGAGTAGGTGAATTTCGTACGCGACGGCATGTCCGATTGGCCGAAGCCGGGCAAGTCGGGCGCAATGATGTGGTATCGATCGGATAGAAGAGGGATCAGGTCGCGGAACATGTGTCCCGCCGTCGGAAAGCCGTGAAGCAAAAGCAGCGCACGCGCCTCGCGCACCCCCGCCTCGCGATAGAACACTTTGGATCCGTCGACATCGACAGTGCGGTATTTGACGCCACTCATGATGTCCTCCTCGGATGGGATTCTAGATTCCGTTCCTCCGCTTGTATCGTCGGCGCGACTGGACTGCTTCGCTCCGCTCGCAGTGACGGGGAGGCTAAACGCAAAGGGCTTTTAGACGCCCGTTGCGACAGCGCGCACCGCCTCCAGAATGATGTCCACGACGAGGCGAGGGGCGGTGACGGATGGGGTATGGTCGACCGCGTGCGAGCGGACCTCAGCCTTCATTCGCTCGGCCATGAACCGCTGCGTCGCCGGGACGATCATGTGATCCGCCTCGGCCAACAGGAACCAGCTCGGCCGGTCTTTCCAAAGCGGCCGGCCGACCTTGGTGCTAATGCAAGGCAATGCAAGCGGTCGCTGAATGGCGAACAACACCACCTGTTCCTCAGCGGAAGCGTGCGGCGCGATCGCTGCCGGAAATGCGTCTTCCGGCAGCCAGATAAGCCCGTGGGCATCCGGGGCCAATTTTGGCGCCGCTGGATGCGGCTCCGCGCGATTGAAGACGTCGGCGACAGTCTCGCCTTCATCGGGAGCGAGCGCGGCGACATAGACGAGCGCCTTGACCATGTCCGAGCGCGCCTGCGCGATCACCCCGCCGGCATAGGCATGTCCGACGAGGACAATCGGGCCGCCAACCCGCTCGATCGTACGCTCGAGCGCGGCGACATCGTCCGCCAACGAGGTCAGCGGCAACGGCGCGGCGACCGACTTCAATCCTTCGGCCCGCAACCCAAGTATGACTTTTTCCCAGCTCGAGCCGTCCGCCCAAGCGCCGTGCGCAAGCACGATCGAGACGTCATCTCTGATCGACATCGTCTGCTCCTTCGACTTGGCCGCTATGCCATCGACGCCGCAGTGGCCGCTGTTTCATGATGTGCCGAGCGATGAGTTGATCGACGACGTCGTCGAGATCGTCGCCGACGCTGTGCGGCTGAGGGAAAACCCCCAGTCACCAGGACGCATCAAAGTCTAGGCAATGATATATTGGACTGTTGGAACCTCGCAATCCTACTCTGCGCATCGGACATTGGGCGTCACCCAGGGACAAGGAGCCAGATGATGAGGACCGTCGCTGAGCAATTTGCGGAGACCCTTGCAGCCGCAGGCGTGAAGCGGATCTACGGCATCGTGGGCGACAGCCTGAACGGCCTGACTGATGCGATCCGCCGCCAGGGCAAGATCGAGTGGATTCATGTGCGCCATGAGGAAGTCGCGGCCTTCGCGGCCGGCGCGGAGGCGCATCTGACAGGCAGCCTTGCCGTCTGCGCCGGGAGCTGCGGACCCGGCAACCTGCATCTCATCAACGGCCTGTTCGACTGCCACCGCTCGCGCGTGCCGGTGCTGGCCATTGCGGCGCACATCCCATCGGCCGAAATCGGCTCCGGCTACTTCCAGGAGACGCATCCCGAGACTCTGTTTCGCGAATGCAGCCACTACTGCGAGCTCGTGTCCGGTCCGCAACAGATGCCGCGCACGCTGGAGATCGCGATCCGCGAAGCGGTGGGCAAGCGCGGCGTCTCCGTCGTGGTCATTCCGGGCGACGTCGCGCTTAAGCCCGCCGTGGACGCTCCGCCGCCAAAGCCGAGCCTGTTGCCCGCGCCGCCGGTGACCGCGCCGGCCGCCGCGGAATTGGATCGGCTGGTGGCTTTGCTGAACGGCAATGGGCGAGTGACGATCCTGTGCGGCGCCGGATGCGCAGGCGCGCACCAGGAGCTGCTCGCGCTCGGCGAACGCCTGAAGGCGCCGATGGTCCACACGATGCGCGGCAAGGAGCATGTCGAGGGCGAGAACCCCTACGATGTCGGCATGACCGGCCTGATCGGCTTCTCCTCCGGCTATTACGCCATGCTGGATTGCGATGTGCTGCTGATGCTGGGGACCGACTTCCCTTATCGCCAGTTCTATCCGCAAGGCGGTGCGGTGCGCATCGCACAGGTGGACATCCGGCCGGAGCAGATTGGTCGTCGCGCCGCGGTCGATCTCGCCGTGGTGGGGGACGTCCAACCGACCCTCGCCGCCCTGCTGCCGCGGCTGGAGCAGAAGCGCGACGACGCGCATCTGGTCCGGGCGCAGCGCCACTACGCCAAGGCCCGCACCGAACTCGACCGCTTGGCCGAGGGCAAGCCGGGTCGCGGCCTGATCCACCCCCAGCAAGTCGCCAAGGCGATCAGCGATCTCGCCGCGTCCGACGCCGTGTTCACCTGTGATGTCGGCCTGCCGACGGTGTGGGCGGCGCGCTATCTCGCGATGAACCGCAAGCGTCGCCTGCTCGGCTCGTTCTGGCACGGCTCGATGGCCAATGCGATGGCTCAGGCGATCGGCGCGCAGGCGAGTCTAGCCAGCCGCCAGGTCGTCTCGCTTTCGGGCGACGGCGGCTTCACGATGCTCATGGGCGACCTGATCAGCCTGAAGCAGTTGGGGCTGCCCGTGAAAGTCGTCGTGTTCAACAACGGCGCGCTCGGCTTCATCGAGCTCGAGCAGAAATCGACCGGCTTCCTCGACTTTGGGACCGAGCTCAAGAACCCGAACTTCGCGGCGATCGCGGAGGCGTCCGGAATCCGCGGCATTCGGCTCGAAGATCCGGCCGACGTCCGCGACGGCATCGCCGCCGCGCTCGCGCATGACGGGCCCGTGCTGGTCGACGCGGTCGTCAACCGGACCGAACTCGCCATGCCGCCGTCGGTCACCGTCGAGATGGCGAAAGGCTTCTCCCTCTACATGGTCAAGGCGATCATGAACAACCGGGGCGATGAGGTGATCGACCTCGCAAAGTCGAACCTCTGGCGTTGAGGGGAGGGCGCAGGGGGGCGCCGCCATGGGACCGAGAAGCACTGCCCTCGTCTTCGTCGCCCGCTGTTCCGGCGCGGCGACGTTCGCCTACGAACTGGCCGTGTGGCTGGGATTGCCCGAGCCGCTTTGGGCGACTTTGTCGGCCATAATCGTCTCGCAGGAACGGTTGCCCGAAACCCGATCCTCCCTGACTGGCCGGATCCTGGGCACATTGGTTGGGATTGTCGTCACCGTCCCGGTGAGCGAGGTCGCTTCTCGCTTGGCGGTCCCTATTTCCGCCCAGATGGCGGCAGCCATCGCCATCTCGGCGCTCGTCGCGCAGAAGTTTCCGACGTTGCGGGTCGCTATGTGGACCTGCCCGATCATTCTCCTGACAGCGGCGCCGTCCGTGCCGATCGCGGTGGTCGCTCTTCATCGCGGCAGCGAGGTCATCATCGGCGCGGCGGTCGGCTGGGCGTTCCACTGCGCTACCGAAATGGCCGTCGGGAGACCTTCGAGTTGAGGCGGCCCGGGGTGATGGGCCTCACGAATGCCGGTCTAGCGCCTCTTCACGTGATCGATGAAAGCTCGCAGCTTCGGCATGATTTGTCGGTGGCCGGGATAGTAGAGAAACACGCCCGGGGTCATCGGCGCGAACGGCTCCAGGACTTGAACGAGCTTTCCCGCTCGCACCAATTCGGCGGCGATCGGCGCAGGAACCTGCGCAAGACCGACGCCCTCGACCGCCGCGCCGAGCACGGTCGGAAAATCGTTGGCGATGAGCGGGCCCGATACGGCGATCTCGATCGCGCGGCCGTTGTCGTTGAGCTGCCAGAGCGCGATCGCGCCGTTGGATCGTCGCAATCTCAAACAGGCGTGGCGCCGCAAATCGTCTGGCAGCTCGGGGCGGTCGCGGCGGTCGAGATAAGCGGGACTGCCGGCGACGATGAAGCGAAAGGACGGCGTCAGCCGCACCGCGACCATGTCGGCGGCAATGAACTGCCCCAGCCGGATGCCGGCGTCGAACCCTTCGGCCGCAAGGTCGACCAAGTCTTCGCTCGCATCGATCTCCACCACGACCTCGGGATAGGCTTGGCAGAAGGATGCGATCAGCGGCTCCAGCAGGATAGGCACCACCGCGCGCGGCGCCGAGAGGCGCAGCAGTCCGGCTGGCCGCTGTCCGAGTTCACGCGCGCCCTCGCTGGCGGCGACGAGTTCCTCGAAGGCCGGCTTTGCGCGCACAAGGAACCGTTCGCCAGCTTCGGTCAGGCCGACGCTGCGCGTGGTGCGGATGAACAGCGCTGCGCCGACGCGCGCCTCAAATGCGCGTACCGCCTGGCTGATCGCCGACGGTGTCACCCCGAGTTCCGCAGCCGCTCTACGAAAGCTGCGGTGCTGGGCCACGCTCAGGAACGCCTCCACGCCGTCGAGCGCGCCTTGCCTGACTGTGAAGTTCTGCTTCATGACCCATCGACATTATCGCAACTAGTCGCGCACCGGAAGCGGCCGTAGATCTGGCCAGCACATCAGGCGCGACGCGGTCGGCCAACGTGATGGAGGCGGCGTCAAGCAAAACCTGGAGAGATCGCATGTCACCAGAAACCCTGTTCCGGATCCATCTCGTGTTCGGCTATGTCGCGTGGCTGCTTTGCTTTGGCGTGTATATCTGGCCCAGGCTCAGATCGATGGACCGGATCGAAGCGCATCGCGCCATCGCCACGCTACACAGCTTCCGCTTCTTCGGGCTCGTCTTCATGCTTCCCGGCGTGGTCGGCGCCAACATGCCGGCGGATTTTGCCACCTTCGCCGCTTACGCCGACTTCGCCACCGGAATCCTGGCCATGCTGGCGCTCATGACCATCAGGATACGCCCGGTGTTTTGGCTGTTCGTGCTGGCCTTCAATCTCGTCGGCGCGATTGACCTCATCGTCGACTATTACCATGCCATCCAGCTTGATCTCCCGGCGCAGGCTGGGGAGTTTGGTGCTGTCTACGCGATCCCGATCATCTATGTGCCGCTGCTGATGATCACGCATATCACCGC
>DASXGX010000098.1:0-1626 GCA_036488815.1 Roseiarcus sp. | reverse complement strand
CGCCCGAGGGCGCATCGCGCTGTCGGGCGTTGACCTCCGGCCTCACGGACCGGTCGGCGGGTCGAAGAAAGTCTCTTCGAGAAGTGGCGCGTTTAAACGCCCGCCGAGGGCGAAAGTCAAGGAAAGTCGGCGAGAGGTATTCTGGTAAGTAGTATAAGTCATTAAGTTGGCTACACTTTTCGCTCTGGCGGTTTTTTGATGGGCCGGCAGCGTTCCCTCGCCACGCGGACGCGCCATATAAGTCCTCACGACCTCAGGACTGCATCACGCCCCCGTGCCAATTACCCGCCGACGTCTCCTCGGATTTCTCGCCGGCGCCGCCGCCGCGATCGGCGTGCCGACTGTCTGGATTTCCCGCATGAAAGCCTATTCCGGTCCCCTCTCCGATCATTTCGACGGGGAGCGCTTCTTCGACCGCGATGGCATGCCTCCGAAATCGCTCGGCGAAGTGCTGCGCTGGCAGTTCGGCGAACGCAAGCGCGCGACCTGGCCGGACTGGGTCGACAACGCGCACGCCGACACGCCGCCGCGGCGCGTCGAGGGCAACAAGGTCCGGCTCTCCTACGTCGGTCACGCGAGCTGGCTGATCCAGACCGCCGGTCTCAACATCCTTGTGGATCCTGTTTGGTCGCTGCGGGCTTCACCGGTGAGCTGGGCGGGCCCGAAGCGTCACAACGATCCGGGCATTGCCTTCGACGCGCTGCCCGGGATCGATGTCGTGCTGGTGTCGCACGGCCATTACGATCATCTCGACATCGCCACCCTGTCGCGGCTCGCCGCGAAGTTTGGACCCCGCGTGATAACGCCGCTCGGCAACGACATGGTGATGCGCGAGGCGGATGCGGCCATCAAGGCCGAAGGGTTCGATTGGAAGGACCGCGTCGAACTCGGCAACGGCGTTGCGGTGACCCTGGTGCCGACGCGCCACTGGTCGGCGCGTGGATTGTTCGACCGCAACAAGACGCTTTGGGCAAGCTTCGTACTCGAGACTCCCGCGGGGAAGCTCTATCTCGTCTGCGATTCCGGCTATGGCGACGGCACACATTTCCGTCGCGTGACGCAAGCTCATGGACCGCTAAGGCTCGCGATCCTGCCGATCGGCGCCTATGAGCCGCGCTGGTTCATGCGCGACCAGCACATGAATCCGTCCGACGCCGTGAAGGCGCTGGGCGACTGCGGCGCGGCGCAGGCGCTGGCGCACCATCACGGCACGTTCCAATTGACGGATGAAGCGATCGACGCGCCGGCGATTGCGCTGGCCGAAGCGCTGGATGCGGCGGCGATTCCGCCGGAGAAATTCGCGGTGCTGAAGCCGGGACAGGTGTTCGAGATTTAGTCGTCATTGCGAGGAGCGAAGCGACGAAGCAATCCATCGCGCCGCAAGCGGATAAATGGATTGCTTCGCGGAGCTTGTCATCGGGCGCGCATTCGCGCGACCCGTTGGCTCGCAATGACGAGGCTGCTACTGCCCCTTGATCGCCCAGCTCACGCTGACCGAAATCGACAGCGTCTCTTCGCCCTGCGCGATCGGCGTCGGCGCAGCCGCCATGCCCGCCACCATCTTGCCGCGGAACACCGGCTGCGGCGCGCCTTCCTCGGAAATGCTCAAGGGCGCGCCGAGCGTCA
>DASXGX010000089.1:0-22143 GCA_036488815.1 Roseiarcus sp. | reverse complement strand
TACCAAACTCCCTTGAGGCCTCCCTGGCCGCGCAAGCTTGTACGACCGCGCGTCGCGTTCGATCAATAACAAAATGTGTGCAAACGAACATTTTGCGGGCGCTTTTGCACAATTTGCGGTGTGTTTGCGCGAGGGGAGGGGCGGAGGGCTGTTCGGCTGAACGGCGGTCTGGGCGTCAGACGCGGCTCGCAAGGGCGGCTTGATCTTCAGGTTTGATCCAGGGCCTTGTCGACGTCGCGAGCGAAGCGTGGCGATCTCGTGATCGTGACAGTCAGCCTTTATGGCGACCGCCTCGATGGCTGGATCGCTTCGCGTCGTCGCGACGACCGACCCGCGAACAGAGCGCGCGAGGTATCGTCCGCTGTGCAGCGAGCGCGTCGGCGGCGCGACCCCGCGTTTTTCTTTTTGCTTGATCCGCGGCTGTCACCCCCGCGAAAAGCGGGGGGCCAGACAGCCGCCGCAGGCCTTCGCCCTTTGACTCTGGATGCCCGCTTTCGCGGGCATGACAGGGCCACACAGGCTGCTTCGACCAAACCGCAACGGGCCTTAGGCGAAGAACTCGACGCGGCCACCGAGCAAATTATACATCGCCCCGGCAATTTTGATTTTGCCCGCCTTTTCCAGTCCCGCCAAAATATCGCTGCGCCGTCGTATCTCGTCGATCGTCAGACCGACGTTGGATTTGGCGACCGCATCGACGAATTCGCCGTTCTTGCTGCTGCGCTCGCCCTCGTATTTGGTGGCCGCCACGGCCGGCTTGATCTTCTCCAGCAAGCCGGTGAGGTTGCCGAGCTTGGCGTCGTCGATGGCGCCCTTGATCGCGCCGCAACTGGTGTGGCCCATGACGACGACAGCCTTGGCCCCGGCGAGCGCGCAGGCGAACTCCAGGCTCCCGATGAGGTCGTCGTCAGCGACATTGCCGGCGACGCGCGCGTTGAACGTGTCGCCGATTCCGGTGTCGAGGATGATCTCGGCGGGCGCGCGGGAATCGATGCAACTGAGGATCGCCGCCGCCGGATATTGATCCGCGGCGGTCGCTCGCTTCTGCGCGAGATAGTCGTGCTGAAGCATCTTCCCCGTGCGAAATCGCTCGTTGCCCTGTTTCATCATTTCGATGACCTCGTCGGGGGTGAGCCGGTCTCGACTCTCCTTGCTCATCGCGTCGGCGAAGGCCAGGTCGAAAGGACCGAGCACGCCGAGCGCAGCCAGTCCGGCCGCTCCGGTCAAAAAGGTTCGCCGCGTGTTTGAAGGGTGGCGTCGCAATCCGCAGTTTTGATGGTTGAACATGACGGCCTCGGACGTTGAGGTGAATCAACTTACACAATACCCATGATGCGTGCTCAAGACGTGCTCAAGATCTATGTAACGCGCTCGCCCTCGTGTTGCGCCGTTCTCGACGATCATCTAAGTTGACGCCAAAGCTTAAAGCTTCTTGCGTTTAACGCAAGACGATTGCTTTCGAAGTTGGGAGCGCGCCCGCCTCTTGAATGAGACAAAGCCGGTGCTGACGGCTTCGACCGAGCGACGAGACAAGACGCTGAAACGGGAGCGTGTCATGACCGTTCAAACCGAGTCAGGGTTCGCAACGCGTGGGGCGAGGACGAAGGCGGCTTCGACGCTCGTGCTGGGCATCGCCGTCGTTCTGCTGTCGCTCGCTGAGATATCCGCGGCGAACGCAGTGGTGTGTGCAGCGGGCGTCCATCGCGCCGGATGCGTCGGTCCGCGCGGAGCGGTGGTGGCGCCGAGGCCAGCCTATCATCGCCACTGCTATTGGCGAGCAGGCGTTCGTATTTGCCGGTGACTTGCGCGCGCTAAGCAAAAAGACGGCGAATACAGCGCGTCCAGCAACGACGGCTGCCCGCGGCGCGGTCAGCGCCGGTCGAGGCGGCGGGCGAGCGCGTCGCCAGCGGTCTGCACGAGCGTCACGATGGCGATCAGCGCGAAGACGACCTCGGCCATGACAGTGTTGTCGAACCGCTGGTAGCCGAAGCGCATCGCGAGATCGCCCAGGCCCCCGGCGCCCACCGCGCCGGCCATCGCGGACGCGTTGATCATCGACACGATCGTGACGGTGAAGCCGGCGACGAGGCTCGGCAGGGCCTCCGGGATCAGCACCCACCACAGGATCTGCGCGCGCGTCGCCCCCATGGCGCGCGCCGCCTCGATCAGGCCGCCCGGAACCTCGCGCACCGAGATCTCGGTCAAGCGCGCGAAGAACGGCGCCGCCGATATGGTGAGCGGCACGATCGCCGCGGAAAGTCCGATTGACGTTCCCACCAGCAGGCGCGTGAAGGGGATCAGCGCGACGAGCAGAATGATGAAGGGCGTCGAGCGGATCGCGTTGACCGCCGCCGCCAAGGGAAGATTGAGCCAGCGCGCGGCGAGAACGCCGCCGGGCGCGGTGGTCGCCAGGAGCAGGCCGAGCGGCAGGCCGATGAGGACCGAGAGCGCCCCCGAGACGGCGATCATCTCCGCTGTTTCGCGAAGCGCGATGGCGAAAAGATCAAACAGGCTGCCGGGCATCGCCGGGCGCTCCCCTGAATGCAATGTCGACTTCAGGCGCGAGCTCGCGAAGCCGCGACAGCGCGCCCTCGATGTCGCCGAGGGCGTCGCGCTCGGCCGCGATCAGCAGACGCCCGCGCGCGCGCCCTTGCAGGCGTTCGACGCCGCCCTGCAGCAGCCGCGCGCCGGGACCGACCGCCTGGGCGAGCGCGAAGAGATCCGGTTCGCGCGCGTCCAGACCGTTGAACGCGACCGAGAAGACGATGTCCGCGGCCGCCGCTCCGACAAAGGCCGCCTCATCGGGCGTGGCGTCGGCGAGCAACGCCTTGGTGACGTCGTGCAGCGGGCGGCCGAACACCCGCCAGACCGGGCCGATCTCGACGATGCGGCCCTGATCGATCACGGCGACGCGGTCGGCGATGGCGCGGATCACCTCCATCTCATGCGTGATCAGAACCGTCGTCAGTCCCAGCCGCCGGTTGATGTCGCGCAGCAAAGCGAGAATCGAGCGCGTCGTTTCCGGATCGAGCGCGGAGGTCGCTTCGTCGGACAACAGCAGGTCCGGGTTGGGCGCCAGCGCGCGGGCGATGCCGGCGCGCTGCTTCTGGCCGCCGGAGAGGCGGCCCGGATAGGAATCCGCCTTGTCGGCGAGGCCGACCGTCTCGAGCGCCGCCGCCGCGCGCGCCCTCGCTTCGCGTCGGCTTACGCCGGCGAGCCGTAGCGGCAAGGCGACATTGTCGAGCACCGTGCGGGCCGAGAGCAGGTTGAAGCCCTGAAAAATCATGCCGACCTTGCGCCGCAAGGCGACGAGGCCGGCTTCGTCGAGCTTGGCGACCTCGCGTCCGCCGACCCGCACGTCGCCACGATCCGGCCGCTCCAGCCCGTTGATCATCCGAAGCAGCGTCGACTTGCCTGCGCCGCTGCGGCCGATGACGCCGAAGACTTCGCCCCGTTCGACGCTGAACGAGACGCCGTTCACCGCCGCGACGCGGGCGCCGCCGCGCGTCTCGAAGTGGCGCGAGACGCCCTCGAACGTCACCAAGGGCGTGGTGG
This sequence comes from Roseiarcus sp., assembly GCA_036488815.1. GTDB lineage: Bacteria > Pseudomonadota > Alphaproteobacteria > Rhizobiales > Beijerinckiaceae > Roseiarcus. The sequence goes on along the minus strand of DASXGX010000089.1, from coordinate 18,588 downwards.
AAGCAGGGATCGAGCCGTGCATCGCGCTCACCAGGCCGGAACGATCAGATCGCCGAACTTCTCCGCCAGGATTGCGCGCACCTTCGGCGACGTTTGATAGATGTGGACGAACTTCTTCACCTGCTCGATCTTCGGCGAACCCGGCTTCACCACGAACTGCAAGGCGTAATGGTCCTGAATCGGGTCGAACAGGAGCGCGCTGTGCGGATCGACTCCAAACGCCTTCAGGAGGTGAGCGTAGCCCTCGGCGAGGTCGACGTCGTCCAGCGCGCGCGGAAGCTGCTGGGCGACCACCTCGACGATCTTCAGATGCTTCGGGTTGTCGGTGATGTCGAGTTCGGTCGCTTTGTAATCGAGGCCGGGCTTGAGCTTGATCAGGCCGGCGCGCTCGAGCAGCACGAGGCCGCGCCCGCTGTTGACGGGGTCGTTGGCGATCGCGACCGTAGCGCCGTCCGGGATCTCGGCGAAGGACTTATATTTCTTCGAGTAGAGGCCGAGCTTGGAGGAGGTTCCGACGCCGATCGAGACGAGGTTGGTCCCCTTGGCGGCGTTGGCGTCATTGAGGAAGGGGATGTGCTGGATGTCGCCGCTCGCCACCGCGACGTTGGGCGTCACCCAGTCCGTGAACTCGATCACCTTGACGTTGAGTCCTTGGTCCTTCGCCTCCGCGACAGCCTCGTAAATGGGGTCGGCGAGGGGGCCTGGCGAGGCGAGACCGAGGACGATGCTTTCTTCCGCCAGCGCCGCCGATCGCGCCGCGCCGAGGCCGAGCGCCAGCGCGGCTGAGGAAAACGCAACCAACAGGGCGCGGCGACTCACCATCTCGACGACCTCTTCGACTTGGGACCAAACCGTCCCTCGCGGCGTTGGTAGTCTACTAAATCCATAAAAGAAATAGACTTAGCTACGAAGGTCTGCCATAGGACGGCGGCCGGATGGCTCCGAACCCAATGATTTTGCTCAAGGACCAACTACGAATGGCCTCACCTGCTCCGCTTGCGCGCAAAGAGATCGCCTTCAACGCCTTCGAGATGAATTGTGTCGCCCATCAGTCCCCGGGTCTTTGGCGCCACCCTCGCGACCGCTCGCGCGACTACCGCCGCCTCGACTATTGGGTCGAACTCGCTCGGACGCTCGAGCGCGGCCTGTTCGACGGCGTTTTTCTCGCCGACGTGCTGGGGGTCTACGACGTCTACGGCGGCGACGCCTGCGCCGCTTTGCGCCACGCGACGCAAACGCCGGTCAACGATCCGCTGCTGCTCATCCCCGCGATGGCGGCGGCGACGGGCCATCTCGGCTTCGGCGTCACGTCCAATCTCTCCTATGAGCCGCCCTATAATTTTGCCCGGCGCATGTCGACGCTCGATCATCTGACCGAGGGACGCATCGGCTGGAACATCGTGACCGGCTATCTCGACAGCGCCGCGCGGGCGGCCGGCAAGCAGCGCCAGTCGGCGCACGACGATCGCTACGACGTCGCCGAGGACTACATGACGCTGCTCTATAAACTCTGGGAGGGGAGCTGGGACGACGACGCGGTCGTGTTCGACCGCGAGCGCGGCGTGTTCACCGATCCGGAGCGCGTGCGCGCGGTCCATCACGCGGGGCCGCATTTCTGCCTCGACGCGATCCATCTGTGCGAACCGTCGCCGCAGCGAACGCCCGTGCTTTATCAGGCGGGAACGTCGTCCGCGGGCCGCGCCTTCGCCGGGCGGCACGCCGAATGTGTATTCGTGTCCGGTCCGAGCGCGGCCGTGATCGCGCCTCGCGTCGCCGGACTGCGCGCCGCCGCTGCGGCCGCCGGCCGCGATCCGCATTCGCTGCGGATCTATGCGCTCGCAACCATCGTCACCGCGGAAACTGGCGCCAAGGCGCGCAGCAAGCTGGAAGACTATCGCCGCTACGCCGACGTCGAAGGGGCTTTGACGCTGCTGTCGGGCTGGACGGGCGTCGACTTCGCGAAGTTCGACCCCGCGCAGGTCATCCAGCATGTCGAAAACGACGCCGGCCGCACCGCGTTGGAGAACGTCACGCGCGCCGATCCGTCGCGCCGCTGGACCGTGCGCGAGGCGGCCGAACATGTCGCGATTGGCGGTATCGGGCCCCTCTTCGTCGGCGATCCCGGCGAGGTCGCCGACCAGGTCGAAGCCTGGGTCGAGGCCACCGGCGTCGACGGCTTCAACCTCGCCTTCGCCGTGCGTCCCGAAACGTTCGAAGACGTCGTCGATTGGATCGTGCCCGAGCTGCAAAGGCGCGGCCGCTATCGGACCTCCTACGCCCCGGGCGCGCTGCGCGAGAAGCTGTTCGGCGCCGGCCCGCGCCTGCTGGCGCCGCACCCCGGCGCGGCGCATCGCCCGGCGGCTTGACGGCGCCGCCGCGGATGCAAGGTCAGCCCCAGGATCGCCGGGGCGTATCGGCGACGGGGGTGACGCCGACCGCGCGGGAGATCTCTTCCGCACTCCAGCCGACTTGGTCGTAGGCGCCGCGCCAGTAGATCAGCGCGCCACAAGCGGGCCGGGCGAACGCGGCCAGCACGCGGCCGATCACGATGGCGTGCGAACCGCGCTCGACGAGTTCGTCGATCTCGCATTCGAAGGCGGCGATCGCGTCGGCGAGAATCGAGGCGCCGCCGGCCGTCGTCTTCCAACGGCCGTCGCGAAAACGGGCGGGGCCCTTGAGCGCCGTGCGGCCGGCGAAGGCGTCGGCATATTCGGTGTGTCCGGCGGCGAGCACGCTGACGCCGATCCGCTCGCCCTTCGTCAAACGCGCATAGAGCGACGCGCTGCGATTGACGCAGACGATCAGCGTCGGGGGATCGGCGGAAAGCGACGACACCGACGTCGCCGTGAGGCCGTTGCGCGCGTCGCCTTCGCCGAGCGTGATGATCGAGACCCCGCTCGCGAGCTGACGCATGGCGAGCCTAAACGCGTCTGGGTCTGAGTCGGTCGGCGCAGCGGGCGCGGCGAGGGGTCTGATGGAGCGCAGAACAGCGGTCATGTCCGCTCCTTTCGCAGATGCGCGCGGCGAGCGAGGTCGGGCGCTGGAGGCTGGAACACCCGTTCTTCGCGTTCGCATCCGAGAGTGTCGGGCCCCTCGGCTTCGGCGAGCGCGCGATTGATCTCGCGCGCCGCCGCCGACGCATGGCTCCAGACCTCTAAGGCGGCGGCCCTGATCAAGCTGATGAAAGTCATGGGGCGGCTCCTCAAATCCTCGCGCTGTCATGAAACGATCGTTGGACTGCTCGGGAATGGGGCTGACAAACCAACTCAGTCCATATAGTTTATAGAAATATCCCATGGGGCTGTTCCTGGCAAGGGCCGACGATCTCCACGTGCGGTTGGCGCCATCGCCCGATGTTGACGCTCGTCGAGCCGAAGCCTAGCAAAGCCGCCGGAAAAGGAGCGCCAAATGTCTGAGCCCGATCCCGTCGACGCCGCCATTGACAGTCTCGGCATCCTGGCTCGCCGCCGCATCGAGGCGGAGATTCTCGCGCCCGTCTACGACGAACTGAAAGCGGAGATCGGCGTCGAGCGCGCCCGCGAAGTTCTGCGCAAAGCGGTGCGGCGCGCGGCGATCGCGGCGGGCAAGGCGTTCGGCGACAGGACGCCGGGCGGGACGGACCTTACGAGCTTCCGCGCCATTCAACCGCTGTGGACGAAAGACGGGGCGCTGGAGATCGAGACGCTGCAGGCGACGCCCGAGGCTTACGACTTCAACGTGCGCCGCTGCCGCTACGCTGAGGCCTACCGGAAGATGGGACTGGCGGAGATCGGATCGCTGCTCTCCTGCAATCGCGACGGCGCCTTCTGCGAGGGCTACGATCCGCGCCTGAAGCTGACCCGCACGCAAACGATCATGGAAGGCGCCGACCATTGCGACTTCCGCTATCGCCTCCAGGACTCCGAGGCCGGAGAGGCGAAGCCGCGAGGAGAGCAGGCGGCGAATTCCTGAGCGCGCCGGGCCGCGCTTGCTGCGAGATCAATCGTTCCCGCGGAGAAACGGCGCGATCGCGGCCGCCACCTCGTCCGGCAGTTCCTCATGGATCGCCAGCTTGCCGATCGGCAGCCGCTCGAGGCGCACGTTCGGCAGCGCCGCCAGCGCCTCGATCTCGGCGCGCGACCGAGGCGGCGTCTCGGCGCCATAGACGACGAGGATCGGCGCGTGAGCGCCCCGCGCCAGATCGAGAAAAGAGTCGCGGCTTTCGATCCGATCGAGCGCCCCTGAGACGAAGCGGACCGAGCCGTGGCGCGCGCCGGGCGCGCCGGTGACTTCGAGCTTTGCGGCGAGACGCTCGCCCGCGAGCCAGCCGGCGCGGCTGTAGACGTGGCGGCGCGCCATGCTGTCGAGGACCGGCCGGCTGACGTTGAGCCGGTAGAGCAGGGGGCCGACGACAGGATTGTCGATCGCCGCGCGCACTCGGGAGAACCACGGACGTTGTCCGCCCATCATGGTTGGCAGCGGACCACGCCAGGTCGGGGCGATGAGGGCAAGGCGTTCGATCAGGCCCGGCCGCCGCGCCGCCGCGTGAAGCGCATAAGCTGCGGCATGGCCGGCCGCCACGATCCGGCATGGCGTGGCGATAAGCTCGTCGAGGAACCAGTCGAGGAAGCGGGAGAGAATTTCCGGCGACCAGTCCGCTCTGGGCCGGGGCAGGTCGCCGAAGCCCGGCCAATCGACCGTCGCGACGTGGAATTCGGACGACAGGCGGTCGAACAGCGGCAGCATCTCGTTTCGCGTCGAGATCGAACTCAAGGCCGGCAGGAGGACGACCGAACAGCCGTCGCCGGATTCGTCCATGCCGAGCGCGACCTCCGCGCCGCCCCACTGGAATATGATGTTGGTCATTCGATCACCTGAACCTGTCGCACGCCGCGCGCAATGTCGCGAAGCGCGGCGGCGAGGCCGCGAAATTCGCCGGCGCGGGCGTCCCGGCGGCGCCATACGAGCACGATGTCGCGTGCGAATTCGGGCGCCGGCAGCGGAGAGAAGTGAACGCCGGGGCCCGTCTCCGTCGCCAGCGCCGGGACGAGCGTATACCCTTCGCCAGCCGCGACCATGTACTTCAGCGTCTCGAGGCTGGTGCCGTGCCGATCCTTGGAGCCGACGTCCGAGCAGAAGGCGAGCGCCTGGTGGCGCAGGCAATGTCCCTCGTGCAGCAGCAGGCGCTCGTCGCTCGGCAAAGTTCGCCAGATCTCGTCCGGCGTGCTGCGGGAAGCGCGCGCCGCCGGCGCAGCCAAAAGGAACGGCTCGCGGAAGATCACTTCGAAATCGAACGCCGGCTCCTCGACCGGCAACGACATCAGCACGCAATCGCAGTCGCCGGTGCGAAGCAGCCCCATGAGCACCGTGGTCAAATCTTCCCTCAGAACGAGCGTGACGTCGGGAAAGCGCTCCTTGAGCGCGCCCAGGACCTTCGGGAAGAAGTAGGGCCCGAGCGTCGAGATCGCGAAGAGACGCAGCGTGCCGCCAAACGGACGGTCTTGGACGCGGCCGATTTCGGCGAGGACGCCCGCTTCCTCGAGCACGCGGCGCGCTTGTGCGACGAACAGCGCCCCCCGCGGCGTCAAAAGGACGCGGCGGGATGTCCGCTCGAAAAGCCGACCCTTCGCCCAACCTTCCACTTTGCGAATCTGTAAGGACAGCGACGGCTGGGAAACGTTGCAGTGCTCCGCCGCGCCGACAAAACTGCCCTTGTCCGCAACGGCGACGACGTATTCGAGATCGCGAAGCGAGAGGCCGGCGAGCGACATGCGATTGTCCCAATGGATAGGTAATGCCTATCCATTGTATAAGATCATTGTCCTTTCCTTATTCAAGTCCCCCACCCATTATGCGTCACACCGACGGCTACGAAACGCCGCTTCGCCCCGCTCCGCACTGCGAGGGCCGCATGAAGCACCACATTCTGGCGGCGTCGAGGCTGCCGACTAGCAAGTTTTGATCGAGGAGACCGACGATGGCTGAAAAACCGACGATGACCCACGCGACCGGCGCCCCGGTGTCGGACAATCTCAACACCATGACGGCCGGCCCGCGCGGCCCTGTGATGTTGCAGGACATCTGGCTGATCGAGAAGCTGGCGCACTTCGACCGCGAAGTGATCCCGGAGCGTCGCATGCACGCCAAGGGGTGGGGCGCGCACGGCACGTTCACCGTCACCAAGGACATCACCCGCTACACCAAGGCGAAGATCTTTTCCGAGGTCGGCAAGAAGACCGATCTGTTCATTCGCTATTCGACCGTCGCCGGCGAGCGTGGCGCGGCCGACGCCGAGCGCGACATCCGCGGCTTCGCGGTCAAGTTCTACACCGAGGAAGGCAACTGGGACATCGTCGGCAACAACACGCCGGTGTTCTTCTTCCGCGATCCGATGCGCTTCCCCGACCTCAACCGCGCGATCAAGCGTGATCCGCGCACCGGCATGCGCTCGGCCGACAACAACTGGGACTTCTGGTCGCTGCTGCCCGAGGCGCTGCACCAGGTCACCATCGTCATGTCCGACCGCGGCATCCCGAAGACCCTCCGTCACATGCACGGCTTCGGCAGCCACACCTTCTCGATGATCAACGCCAAGAACGAGCGCGTTTGGGTCAAGTTCCACTTTCGCAGCCAGCAGGGCATCGAGAACCTCACCGACGCCGAGTCCGGAGCCCTCATCGGCAAGGATCGCGAGAGCCATGGCCGGGATCTGTTCGACAACATCGAGGCCGGCAATTTCCCGCGCTGGACGCTGTCCATCCAGGTGATGACCGAGGCGCAGGCCAAGACCCACCGGCACAATCCGTTCGACCTCACCAAGGTCTGGCCGAAGGCCGACTATCCGCTGATCGAGGTCGGCGTGATGGAGCTCAACCGCAATCCGGAAAACAACTTCGCCGAGGTCGAGCAGGCCGCCTTCTCGCCGGCGAACGTCGTGCCGGGCATCGGGTTCTCCCCGGACAAGATGCTTCAGGGCCGCCTGTTTTCCTATGGCGACACGCAGCGTTACCGGCTGGGCGTGAACTTCAACCACATCCCGGTCAACGCGCCGAAGTGCCCATACCACAGCTCGCACCGCGACGGCTCGATGCGCACCGACAGCAATGGCGGGCGCGAGACGCACTACTACCCGAACAGCAAGGGCGTGTGGATCGACCATGACAAGGCGCTCGCCGAGCCGCCGCTGCCGATCGAGGGCGCTGCGGACCATTGGGATCATCGTGTCGACGACGACCACTATGAGCAGCCCGGCAACCTGTTCCGCAAGATGACCCCGGCGCAGCAGCAGGTTCTCTTCGAGAACACGGCCCGCAACATGGACGGCGTCCGCCTCGAAGTGAAGCAGCGTCACATCGCCAACTGCGCGAAAGCGGATCCTGCGTACGGCGCAGGTGTCGCTAAGGCGCTCGGCCTCTCCGTCCAGCGAGCGGCCGAGTGACCGGAAGCCCGTCCGGCGTTCCCCCTCCCTCCGCCGGACGGGCTTCTCCTCAAGCGACGAAGTCGCTCGGCTGCCCGTGCAGCAGCAGCCGAGCGACTCGGAAGCCCGTCCGGCGTTTGTCCCCCTCCGCCGGACGGGCCCATTCCCCAGGCCGACGACGCGGCCGGAGAAGAACGGAAGAGGGCGAAGCGCAACGTACCGGCTCACCGCGGGCTCGCCTGGGCAACGGAGGCCACGACAATGCAGCGCTCCAACATCGAAAAAGCGGCGCGGGCGGTTGCGGCGCTCGCGCAGGCGCGATGACGTTTCAAGGCTGCGCACCGCTCGTTTTGAGGGAACCCACCACCATGAATGACTACTTGCATCACTTCGAAGCCGCGCTCGATGCGCTGAAGCAGGAGCGGCGCTACCGGGTCTTCGCCGAACTCGAGCGGGTCGCAGGGCAATTTCCACGCGCGCTGTGGCGCAAGCCCGGCGCGACCAAAGACGTCGTCATCTGGTGCTCCAACGATTATCTCGGCATGGGACAGCACCCCAAGGTGATCGACGCCATGTGCGAGGCGGCGAGGACGATGGGCGCGGGCGCCGGCGGCACGCGCAACATCTCCGGCACCAACCGCGCCGTCGTGACGCTCGAGGCCGAACTCGCCGACCTGCACGGCAAGGAGGCGGCGCTCGTCTTCAACTCCGGCTATATGTCCAACCTCGCCGGGATCTCGACCCTTGCGAAGCTGCTGCCGGACTGCCTCATCCTTTCGGACGCTCTCAACCACAACTCGATGATCGAGGGCGTGCGCGGCTCGGGCTGCGCCAAGGCGATCTGGCGGCATAACGACACCGCCCACCTCGAACACCTGCTGGCGCGCGCCGGAAAGGATCGCCGCAAGCTGATCGTCTTCGAGAGCGTCTACTCGATGGACGGCGACGTCGCGCCGATCGAACGCATCTGCGATCTCGCGGACCGCTACAACGCGATGACCTATATCGACGAGGTTCACGCCGTCGGCATGTATGGTCCGCGTGGGGGCGGCGTCGCCGAGCGCGACGGGCTGATGGACCGGATCGACGTCGTCGAAGGCACGCTCGCCAAGGCTTTCGGCGGCTTGGGCGGCTACATCGCCGGGCGCCAAGCGGTGATCGACGCGGTGCGTTCACACGCGCCGGGTTTCATCTTCACGACGGCCCTGCCGCCCGCGGTCGCGGCTGCTGCGGCCGCTTCGATCGCGCATCTCAAAGCCTCCGACCTCGAGCGGCGTCAGCAAAGGACCGCCGTCGCCGCGACAAAGGCCGCGCTCATCGGCGCGGGCCTGCCGGTCATGCCCACCGAGACGCATATCGTGCCGGTGATGGTCGGAGACGCGGAACTGTGCAAACGGGCGAGTGACATGTTGTTGGAGCGGCACGGGATCTATATCCAGCCCATCAACTATCCGACCGTGCCACGCGGGACGGAGCGTCTGCGCATCACGCCGACGCCGGCGCACGACGCCGACCTCATCGCGGATCTGTGTTCGTCCATGACGCGCGTGTGGCAAGACCTCGGCTTGCCGCTCGGGAGTCCGGTCACGACAGAAACGCACAAAGCCGAATTGGTTGCCGCTGGAGGCTGACCCATGAAAGCAAAGATCATGCATCGCGACGCGGCCAAAGCCGGTCCTGTCGAGACAGGGCGTCCGGCGGTCGAGAACGGCGCCGGGAAAATCGGCGTGCTGCTGGTCAATCTCGGCACGCCGGATAGCCCCGGCTATTGGCCGGTGCGGCGCTATCTCTCCGAGTTCCTCAGCGACCGGCGCGTCATCGAAAACCATCCGCTGTGGTGGCAGCCGTTGCTGCAGGGCTTGATCCTGACGACGAGGCCTTTCCGCACCGGCGCCGCATACCGCGGCATATGGCGCAACGACAGCAACGAATCGCCCTTGCGCCGCCACACCCGGATGCAGGCGATGGAACTCGCGCTACAATGGGCCGGGGCGCAGGACGTGCGCGTCGACTGGGCGATGCGATATGGGCGCCCGTCGATCGCCGAGCGGCTGCAACATCTCGCCGACGAGGGCTGCGACCGGATCCTCGCGGTTCCGCTCTACCCGCAATACAGCGCGTCGACGACGGCGACCGTCAACGATGCGGTGTTTCGCGCGTTGATGCGTATGCGCCGTCAGCCGGCGGTTCGCACAGCGCCGTCCTTCACCGATCATCCGCTTTACATCAAGGGGGTCGCGAATCGCATTCGCGAGACGCTGCGCGGACTCGACTGGGAGCCGCAATTGATCGTGGGTTCGTTCCACGGCTTGCCGCAGCGCTACGCAGACGCGGGCGATCCCTATCCCGCGGAGTGCGAGCGGACGATGGCGGCGCTTCGTCAGGAAGTGGGCCTCTCGGCGGAGCGCTTCCCGATGACGTTCCAGTCGCGGTTCGGCCGGGAGCGCTGGCTCATGCCTTACACCGCCGAATACGTTGCGGCGCTGCCGGCGCAAGGCGTGAAACGAATCGCGGTTGTTGCGCCCGGCTTCCTCTCCGATTGCATCGAGACGCTGGATGAATTGGGGCGCGAACTGCGCGAGTCGTTTCTCGGTCAGGGGGGCGAGCAATTCTGCCTCGTCCCCTGTCTGAACGAGAGCAGGGAGGCCGTGCGGCTGCTCGACGCGCTCGTCTCCGACGAACTCGCCGGGTGGATTGCAGGCTGCGACACGGCCCCGCCTCGCCTGAAGGCTTCCGCCGCTTGAGCGCAGCCGACGTTACGCTGGAGGCCTCGTCGAGGCCATCGACGGCCGCTGGTCGAAGCGCGCGAACCAGGCCGCGGTCGCCGGATGCGAGTCGCGCCATTTGAGAGCGGGAAAGCGCAGGTCGAGATAGCCGAGCAGGCAGCCGAAGGCGATCGTGCCGATGTCGAGGCGTTCGCCGAACGACGCAGCCGCGGCTTCGATCGCGGCGAGGGCGGTCGCAACCTTGTCGAGCTGGCCGTCGATCCATTCCTTCGCTTGTCGCTCGGCTGGTCGGACGGCGGTCTCGTAGCGCGCAAGCAGCGCCGCGCCGAGCGCGCCGTCGCCAATCGCCTGATCGACGAGCGCGCGCCAGCGCGCCGGTCCTTGAGCAGGAAAGAGACCGCCGCCTGCGAGGCTGTCGAGGTATTCGCAGATGACCCTGCTGTCGGCGAGCATGACGCCTTCGTCGGTGATCAAGGTCGGCACCTGGCCCAACGGATTGTGGGCGACGATCTCGCGGTTCCGGTTGATCGGGTGGGCTGAGGCTGGCAGCTTTTCGATGCGCTCGGCGAGACCGAGTTCCTGCGCGGCGACCATGACCTTCCGCACGAAGGGCGAGGTCGCAGAATAATAGATCTTCATGAGCGTCAGTTTCCTCGCGAACGCGACCCACGACCAGCCGCGCGTCGGTCCAGCGGCCGATATAGCCCAATGGCGGCGCAGGTTCGAGCGAGATCGCCAGGCAAGGGCCGCGCGAGCGCTTCGTTCAGCAAATCGTGTTTCTCGATCGCACCGCCGCAGGGGTCTCTCGCCGGGAAGCGTTTTTGGCCTATATCCTATTTGGGTGGGGTCCGCCCGCTTCCCGGCGGGAAACGCAAATTGCGGCGAGGGCGCCCTGAGGCGATATGGCAAATTCGGAGCGGGGCCGGACCATGACGCAATTCGGATCGAGCCCCAATTACCGTCTGGGAAGCCTGTACTCGGTCGCCACGGCCTTCCTCCTGGCGACCCAGGAGCCTTTCTCCTTTCTCGCCGCCAAGCGGCTCAACGCCATGCAGTTCGTCTGCATCACGCAGATCGCTCTCGTGCTGTCCATTCCCCTGTTGCTGACGCGAAGCGTCAGTCGGCGGGACTTTGTCGCGCTCCTGTCCGACCCCTCCAATCTCTGGCGACTGGCCGTCATATTCGCCATCGGGCTGACCGGCCTCCTGCTTTACAATGCAGGCCTGAGCAACGCTCATCCCATCATCATCGCGGCGATCTTGAATCTGTCCCCGTTTTGGGCGGCGTTGGTGGCGAGAGTGATTTCGAACAAGCCCATCCCCATCTCGCCTCCGATTTTCTTTGGCTGTCTTGCGGGCGCCTTCGCGGGGGCGATGGCGATCCCCCTCAGTCAAATGGGCAGCGGCCACATGGCGTCCGTTGGAAGTCTGGCCGAGAGCGTTCTGCATGGCGCTTGGATCTACGCGATCCCTGTTCCCGTGTGCTCGGCCCTCGGGGGAACGCTCATCGGCAAATGGTTCGTGAAATACGACGAGTCGGCTGCGATCGCCGCGAATTTCATGGCGTCGACGCTCGTGCTCATACCGTCCACGACATTCATTCTGTATCAGCGGGCGGAGTTGCCTTCCGGCGAAGCGCTGCCGATCGCGCTGATGATCGCGGGAACGATTATCGCTGCGTCGCTGGGTCGCGTTCTCTATCAGATATCCTTGACCGTCACCGACAACGACAACGGTTTCGTCACGATGTTCTTTCTGCTGGTCCCTGTGCTGACCAGTCTCATATCCCTGTCGCTGTCGTGGTGGATCCCGGAATTGCGTTTCACCGCGGGGGCGCTGTTCGCCCTGGGCTTGGTGGTGAACGCATCGGCGCTTCTGGTGTTCTCGCTGAAATCCTGGCGGTAGCAAACTCCGCCCGTTTTGGTGCGGCGCACAGTGAAATTCTGAGGCAATGCAATGGTATCGCCGAACTAAACCATTGTCTAATTGGGTGCGCCCGAGCCCGTGGCGTAGCCTTTCGCAATAGGATACGACAATGTGTTGGCGGCGAACTCCTGCTCGCTAAGACGTGAACGCGCGAAACACGACTGTTGGTCTAATTGCTCACCATCTTGAGTCGGTCGGGGTCGCAGAGACCTCGCATCGGCGGTAGGAATTCAAAGGAGCCGTGGGAATGAATTTAAGCCGTCGGGGCTTCATCAAGCTCACAGGGGCCGGATTGGCGGCCTCGACTGTCGGAGCGTTGGGCTTTGGCGCCAGCGGCGAGGCTCTCGCCGCAGCGGTTCGCCCGTTCAAGCTGACCCACGCGACCGAGACCCGCAACACCTGCACCTATTGTTCGGTCTCGTGCGGCATCCTGATCTACAGCCTCGGCGACAAGGCGAAGAACGCCAGGTCGGACATCATCCACATCGAGGGCGATCCGGACCATCCCGTCAACCGCGGCACGCTGTGCCCCAAGGGCTCGGGGCTGCTCGACATCGTGCATGCGCCGACGCGCCTCAAGGTTCCGAAGTATCGCGCGCCGGGGACCACCGAATTCAAGCCCGTCACTTGGGATTTCGCGCTCGATCGCGTCGCCAAGCTGATGAAGCAGGATCGCGACGCGAACTTCATCGCCAAGAACGCCGCGGGAAATACGGTCAATCGCTGGATCACGATGGGCATGCTGGCCGCGTCGGCGTCGTCCAACGAGGCGGCTTACGTAACCTGGAAGGTGGCCCGTTCATTCGGGATGCTGGCCTTCGACAATCAAGCGCGTGTCTGACACGGACCGACGGTAGCCAGTCTGGCTCCAACATACGGTCGCGGCGCGATGACCAACACTTGGCAGGACATCAAGAACGCCAACGTGGTGGTCGTGATGGGCGGCAACGCCGCCGAAGCGCATCCCTGCGGTTTCAAATGGGTGATCGAAGCGAAGATCGAAAATCAGGCCAAACTGGTCGTGATTGATCCGCGCTTTACGCGCACCGCGTCGGTCGCCGACGTCTACGCTCCGATCCGTCCGGGCACCGATATCGCCTTCCTCAGCGGCGTCATCCGTTACCTCCTGGAGAAGGACAAGATCCAGCACGAGTACGTGCGCGCCTACACCAACGCCAGCCTGATCGTGAAAGAGGGCTTCGGCTTCGAGGACGGCCTGTTCACGGGCTACAAGGAAGACACCCACAGCTACGACAAGTCGACCTGGGACTACGAGTACGACGATCAGGGCTTCGCGAAGGTCGACGACACGTGGAAGGATCCGCGCTGCGTCATCAATCTCCTGCGCAAGCACGTCGATCGCTATACGCCCGAGATCGTCTCGCGCATCTGCGGCACGCCGCAGGACAAGTACCTGCAGATCTGTGATTTGTTCGCCACGACCGCGGCGCCCGACAAGGCCCTGACGAGCCTCTTCGCGCTCGGCTGGACGCAGCACTCGGTCGGCTCGCAGAACATCCGCACCATGGCGATGATCCAGCTTCTGCTCGGCAACATCGGCGTGGCGGGCGGCGGGATGAATGCGCTGCGCGGGCATTCCAACATCCAGGGCCTGACCGACATCGGCCTGATGTCGAATCTGATACCTGGTTACATGACGATGCCGAGCGACGCCGAGACGACGTTCGACGTCTATATGAAGACGCGGCAGTTCAAGCCGCTGCGCCCGGGACAGACGAGCTACTGGCAGAACACCCGCAAGTTCTTCGTCAGCTTCCAGAAGGCGATGTTCGGCGACGCCGCGAAGGCGGAGAACGACTGGGCCTACGACTGGCTGCCGAAGCTCGACGTCGACGGATACGACATCCTGCGCGCCTTCGAGATGATGGATAAGGGGCAGTTGAACGGTTACATCTGCCAGGGCTTCAATCCGCAGCAGGCGTTCCCGGATCGCGGCAAGATCCGCCGGAGTCTGAGCAAGCTGAAGTTCCTCGTCACGATGGATCCGCTCGATACCGAGACGTCGCGCTTCTGGGAGAATTTCGGCCCGCAGAACCCATCCGATTCCGCGAACATCCAGACCGAAGTCTTCCAACTGCCGACCACCTGCTTTGCCGAAGAAAACGGCTCGTTGGTCAATTCTGCGCGCTGGCTGCAATGGCACTGGAAGGCGGCGGAGCCGCCGGGGGAAGCAAAGACCGACCTCTGGATCATGTCCAACCTCTTCCATCGCATGCGCGAGATGTATCGGAAGGATGGCGGCGCGTTCGCGGACCCGATTCTTAATCTGACTTGGAACTACACGGATCCGACCGAACCGAATCCGGAGGAAGTCTCCAAGGAGATGAACGGCCGCGCGCTGACTGATCTCAAGGATGCTTCGGGCGCGGTGGTCACGCGCGCCGGCACGCTGCTGGACGGCTTCGCGCAGTTGCGCGACGACGGCTCGACCATGTCGGGCTGCTGGATCTTCTCGGGCTGCTATACCGAGAAGGGCAACCAGATGGCGCGGCGCGACACGACCGACCCACGCGAGCAGGGCATCGCGCCCAACTGGGCCTGGGCCTGGCCGGCCAACCGGCGCATTCTCTACAACCGCGCCAGCGCCGACCTCGAAGGCAAGCCGTGGAACCCGGAGAAGCCGATCATCCAATGGAACGGCAGCCGCTGGGTCGGCGTCGACGTGCCCGACTACGGCCCGACGACCAAGCCGTCCGACTCTGTCGGTCCGTTCATCATGAACACGGAAGGAGTCGCACGCTTGTTCGCGCCTCAGATGGCGGACGGGCCGTTCCCTGAGCACTATGAGCCGTTCGAGTCGCCGGTCGAAAACATCCTGCACCCGAAGGTCAAGTCGAACCCGGCGGCGCGCGTCTTCGCGGATGACCGCGCAGCGTTCGGCGATGCGGCGCAGTTCCCCTATGTGGCGACGACTTATCGCCTCACCGAGCACTTCCACTTCTGGACCAAGCATGCGCTGATCAACTCGATCCTTCAGCCGGAGGAATTCGTCGAGATCGGCGAAGTTCTCGCGAAGGAGAAGGGCATCGAGCAGGGCGGTTGGGTCAGGGTGGCCTCCAAACGCGGCTTCGTCGTGTGCAAGGCCTATGTGACCAAGCGCATTAAGCCGCTGATGGTGGACGGCAAGTCTGCGCATGTGATCGGCGTTCCCCTCCACTGGGGCTTCACCGGCCAGGCGCGCAAGGGTTACGGCGCCAACACGCTGACCCCCTTTGTCGGCGACGCCAACTCGCAGACGCCTGAGTTCAAGGCGTTCCTCGTCAACGTCGAAAAAACCAGCGCTCCTGTGGCCTAAGGATACGTCGATGTCAGATCTACAGTCACAGGACTACATCAGACGCTCGGCGACGACGCTGACGCCGCCGTCGGTTCGCGACCACGAACAGGAAGTCGCGAAGCTGATCGACGTCTCCCGCTGCATCGGCTGCAAGGCATGCCAGGCCGCCTGCATGGAGTGGAACAACCTGCGGGCCGAGATCGGTTATTTCGAGGGCTCCTACGACAATCCCTCGGACTTGAACCCGTCGACCTGGACCCTGATGCGCTTCACCGAATGGGAAGACGAGAAGGGCAATCTGGAGTGGCTGATCCGCAAGGACGGCTGCATGCATTGCGAGGATCCGGGCTGCCTCAAGGCCTGCCCGGCGCCCGGCGCGATCGTCCAGTACGCCAACGGCATCGTCGACTTCATCAGCGAGAACTGCATCGGCTGCGGCTATTGCGTGAAGGGCTGCCCGTTCAACATCCCGCGCATCGATCCGGTCGATCACAAGTCGTACAAGTGCACGCTCTGCTCGGACCGCGTCGGCGTCGGTCTCGAGCCGGCCTGCGTCAAAGCCTGCCCGACGGGGGCGATCATGTTCGGCTCGAAGTCGGACATGACGATGTGGGCCGGCGAACGGGTCGAGGACTTGAAGTCTCGCGGCTTCGCCAATGCTGGCCTCTACGACCCGCCCGGCGTCAGCGGCACGCATGTGATGTATGTGCTGCATCACGCCGATCGTCCCTCGCTCTACGCGGGGCTGCCCGACAAGCCACGGATCGATCCGTTTGTCGGGGCCTGGAAGGGTCTCTTCAAGCCGGTGGCTCTGGCTGGAATTGCGTTCGCGGTGGCGGCGGGATTTTTCCATTGGATCACCGCGGGGCCGAACGAGGTGGAGCCTGAGGACGAAGTCAAAGGGCGCCGTCTGCTCGAGAAAGGGGACAAGGCATGACCCATCGTGAGGGCGTCCTGACCCGCAACACGGCTGCGGCTCGGATCAACCACTGGATCACCGGCATCTGCTTCGTGCTGCTGCTGCTTTCGGGCTTGGCGATGTTTTATCCGCTGATGTACCCGCTGTCCGCGCTGTTCGGCGGTGGGCAGTGGACGCGGGCGGCGCATCCCTGGTTCGGGGTCGTGCTGATGCTGAGCTATCTCGGCCTCTTCGTGCAGTTCGTGCGCGACAACTTTCCTACCCGGGCGGACGGGGCGTGGCTCGCCGCGATCCCGCGTGTGATCGTCAACGAAGAGGAGGGCGTGCCCGAGGTCGCCCGCTTCAACGCGGGCCAGAAGTTCGTTTTCTGGTCGATGACGTTCCTGGTTCCGATCTTGTTCGTGACGGGTCTCGCGATCTGGGAAGTCTATTTTTCGGCCTACACTTCGATCGAGACGCAGCGCATCGCGGTGCTGCTCCACTCGCTCTGCGCGATTGCGGCGATCCTCGTGTGGATCGTCCACGTCTACGCGGCGATCTGGGTGAAGGGCTCCATCCGCGCCATGACTCAAGGGTACGTCACGCCCGGTTGGGCGTGGCGCCACCACCGCGCGTGGCTTCGGAGCTTGGCGGCGACCGGTTCGACAGGTCCGAGGCCGCGCGCCCGAAGGGGATGAACTCGTGAGACAAGGCGAGATTGCCCCGAAGGGGTCGTGGACTGGAAATCCGCTCGGCGGCGTCAAGGCGCCGGAGCCGCTGATTCTGCCCGATCCCGCGGCTCGGTTCTCCCGCACGGCGGAGCGCCTCGAGGCGCTTTCTCAGGGGCATCCGATGGCCGATTGGCTCCGCTTCATGGCGCGGTTGTCGCATGCCCAGCATGTCGCCGCCGCCAAGCTGGGTCCATCGCGGGCGCCCGAAGCGGCCTTTGTCGCCCAGGCGGTGGAGGCGCGCATGCCGCCGCTCGCCGCGGACGGCCATCGGCGCGATCCGCTCTGGCGCGACGGCCTCGCCGTGGTGCTGGACGGTCTCGACGCGGGTGAAGCGCCTGCGCCAGCGCGCGAAGCCATGGCGAAGCTGCGCAAGCGCGGGGCGGAGGGTCTCGAAAGCCTCGCCGACGCCTTCCTGCAAGGCGGCGTGGAGCCGGCGGACGCCGGCGCCGCGCTCTATGTCGCCGCCGCTTTGCAGGTCTATTTCACCCGGCTCGCCGCCACGTTGTCGGCGGCGGAACTGCGGCTCCTTCCCGAGCGCGGCCTATGCCCCTGCTGCGGTTCGCCGCCTGTTTCGGGTGTGATCACGGCCTCAGGCGGCACCCCGGGGGTTCGCTATCTCTATTGCTCGCTCTGCGCCACGGCCTGGAACCATGTGCGGGCGGTGTGCATCACCTGCGGCGAGTCGCGCTCGCTGTCGCTGAAGAGCGTCGAAGGCGAGACAGGTGCCGTGAAGGCCGAGACTTGCGACGAGTGCCACACCTACGCCAAGTCGCTCTATCAGGCGCAGGATACGAAGGTCGATCCCTTCGCGGACGACCTCGCGAGCTTGGGCTTGGACATCATGGTCGCCGAAGCCGGTTGGGCTCGCCATGCGCCCAATCCGTTGCTGCTGGCCGGCTGAACAAGCGAAGCGGATCGCTCGGATTCGGCGCTCGTTGTCCCGGCGCTAGCGCCATTTGCAAATGGGTTGACGCACATCGTCATGGCCCGGCTTGTCCCAGCTACTCACGCGGCGCCGTCACATAGACCCTATGACGTTAGAATCGTCGGCTCGGCGTGCGGACGATTGCTTTGCAATCGCCTTGGGATGCCCGGCACAAGGCCGGGCAAGACGAAAAGAGCTGCTGGGCGCGTTCCACCATTGTCGGCGAGACCGAGCGCGTCAGGCTGCTATCCCCTGGTATCTGACTTCGGTCATCATCCCCGTCTCCATATGATACAGGTTATGGCAGTGGAACGCCCACCGGCCCGGGTTGTCGGCGTCAAAGGCGATGCGCACTCGGCCGTTCGGCGACACCAGGACGGTGTCACGGATGGCGCCGTTCAACGCCCGCCCGTCAATCGCCACGACCTGGAAAACGTGACCATGAAGATGCATCGGATGCGCCATCATGGATCGATTGACCAATTCGATCTCGACGCGTTGACCCTTGTTCAGCATCAACGGCGTGATGTCCGGCCAGTACTGACCGCTCATCGACCACGCATAGGGTTTCATTGCGCCGGCGAGCGCGACGGTGTGGACGACGTCGGCGCGGCGGGCCGGTAGAGGCGCCGCGGCCGCAAGCCGCGCCTCCAGCGAATTGTCGACCGGCGGCGCCGCCTGCGCGCCAG
>DASXGX010000138.1:0-6819 GCA_036488815.1 Roseiarcus sp. | reverse complement strand
GAGCGGCTCGGCGTCGGCGGCGTCGAGGGCTTCGCCCATACCCATGCGCTGATCGAAGCCAGCAAGCGCGCCCTGACGATCCGCAACGAAGCCTGCGTCGACTTCGCCTTCGCCACGCATGACTTCACGGCTCTCCTCTCGGCGCCGTGGCTCGACGCGCAGGCGGCGCGCATCGATATGAACCGCGCCGCGCCATGGCCGCTGCCGCCGGACCAGGGCGACACCGTGTGGATGGGCGCAATCGACGACAAGGGTCTGGCGGTCTCGTTCATCCAGTCGGTCTATTGGGAGTACGGCTCGGGCTGTGTGCTGCCCGGGACCGGCGTGACGATGCAAAACCGCGGCCTCGCCTTCTCGCTCGAACCCGGCGCACGCAATCCCCTGCGTCCCGGACGGCGGCCCACTCACACCCTCAACCCGCCGCTCGCCGTGTTCGACGACGGCCGCGTTCTCTCCTACGGCTCGATGGGCGGCGACGGCCAGCCGCAGTTCCAGGCGCAGGTCTTCACCCGCATCGCCGCCGGAGAGGGCCTCGCCCAGGCGGTGAGCGCGCCGCGCTTCCTGTTCGGTCGCTCCTGGGGCGCCGAGACGGTGAGCCTGAAGCTTGAAGAAGGATACGACGACACGGTCGCCGCCGCTCTCGCCAAAGCCGGACACGACATCGAATGGCGCGGCCCGGCGCAGCGCGACCTCTTGGGGCACGCCGGCGCCCTGATGCGCAATGCGAAAGGGGCGATCGCCGCGACGCACGACGCCCGTTCCGACGGCGGGGCGGAGGGCCTCTGAGAGGCCGCAGTGTGACAGTTCGACGACGAAACTCGGCCTCGGCCGGTATTGACGGCGGGGCCGTAGCTTGCTTTTAACCGCCACGCCGGACGCCCGACGTCCACTCGCCCGAGCTTAGGAGACTGGACGCCATGTCGCATTGGCCACGCCACGCGCGCATCGACGGCCCGATCGTGATGATCGGCTTCGGCTCGATCGGCAAGGGAACCTTGCCCCTGATCGAGCGCCACTTCGATTACGACAAGGATCGCTTCGTCGTCATCGATCCGAACGGTTCGGATCGCAAGCTGCTCGACGAGCGCGGCATCAAGTTCGTTCACCTCGCGATTACGCGCGACAATTATCGCGAGGTGCTCGGCAAGTATCTCACCGCCGGCGAGGGCCAGGGATTCTGCGTCAATCTGTCGGTCGACACGTCCTCGCTCGACATCATGCGGTTCTGCCGCGAGATCGGCGCGCTCTACATCGACACCGTGGTCGAGCCGTGGACCGGCTTCTATTTCGACAAGTCGCTTGGGGCGGAAGCGCGCTCCAATTATGCGCTGCGCGAGACGGTGCTCGCCGAGCGGCGCGCCAATCCCGGCGGATCGACCGCGGTCTCCTGCTGCGGCGCCAATCCGGGCATGGTCTCCTGGTTCGTCAAGCAGGCCCTCATCAATCTCGCCTCCGACCTCGGCGAAGCGGGCGAGGAGCCGAAGACGCGCGACGAATGGGGCCGCCTCGCTCAGCGGCTCGGCGTCAAGGGCGTGCACATCGCGGAGCGCGACACGCAGCGCGCCAAGAGCCCGAAGCCGCGCAACGTTTTCGTCAACACCTGGTCGATCGAAGGCTTCATCTCGGAAGGCATGCAGCCGGCCGAACTCGGCTGGGGCACCCATGAAACATGGACGCCCGCCAATGCCGGCTTCCACAAAGACGGCTGCGGCGCCGCGATCTACCTCAATCAGGCCGGCGCCAACACGCGCGTGCGCTCCTGGACGCCGACGGCGCAAAGCCAGTTCGGCTTCCTCGTCACGCACAACGAAGCGATCTCGATCGCGGACTACTACACGGTGCGCGACGACAAGGGCGCGCCGGTCTACCGGCCGACCTGCCACTACGCCTATCACCCCTGCGACGACGCCGTGTTGTCGGTGCACGAACTGTTCGGCCGCGCCGGCGAGCCCCAGAAGGAACACCACATCCTCGGCGAAGCCGACATTGTCGACGGCATCGACGAGCTCGGGGTGCTGCTCTACGGCCACAAGCGCAACGCCTATTGGTACGGCTCGCAATTGTCGGTCGAGGAGACGCGCGCGATCGCGCCGTACCAGAATGCGACCGGCATGCAGGTGACGTCCGCGGTGCTCGCCGGCATGGTGTGGGCGCTGGAGAACCCCAAGGCGGGCATCGTCGAGGCCGACGAGATGGACTTCCGCCGCTGCCTCGAAGTGCAGACGCCCTATCTCGGCCCGGTGGTCGGCGTCTACACCGACTGGACGCCGCTGACGAACCGCCCCGGCTTCTTCCCCGAGGACATCGACAAGAGCGACCCCTGGCAGTTCAGGAACGTGCTGGTGCGGTGAGGAGGCGGGCGCGCCCCTTTTCGAGGGTGCTATAGCGCGCTGCTGTTAGGTTGACGCGGAGGATCTCTTCTCCCCGCGCGCGGGGAGAAGGTCAGGATGAGGGGCTTGGTGAGGAGCCGCAAGCGTGCGGCAAATCACCCAGCCCCTCACCCCAACCCTCACCCCGCGCGCGGGGAGAGGGAGTCGCGCTGATTACATCTAACAGCAGCAGGCGCTAGGCCGTAATATCAAAGGCTTCCAGGGCCAATTTCCGCCGCTGGCTGGGGCGCGTCTTGGCTCGCCCGCCACTCGTGGCTCCTGACAGCGACGCACTTGGAGTCGCGGCGCTTATACCTATCTATATTTCGATTAACTCGCTTTTATCTCAATTATTACTATAAACCACTTTTATAACGGGTTGACGCACACCGTCTTGGCCGGGCTTGTCCCGGCCATCCACGCGGCGCCGTCACATAGACCCTATGACGTTAGAATCGTCGGCTCCGCGTGCGGACGATTGCTTTGCAATCGCCTTGGGGCGCCCGGCACAAGGCCGGGCATGACGAAAAGAGGCTGCTCGGCGCGATCGATAACGCGCTCAAGGACGCCGGCGAGGATGGAGCAAACAGAGTCCGCGGAACTTCCCCTTTAGCCCTGGGCCTTCGGTGGGCGAAGCCCGGCGACCGTCGCCATTGACAAGCGCCGCGCCAGCGTCGAAACCCTCGGCGCCCCAATTCTGGAAAGCACAATGTCTGACGCTAAACTGCAAAGCCTCATCGAGCAGGCCTTCGAGGATCGCGCCACCATCAACACGCGCACGACCGGCGACGTGCGTGACGCGGTCGAGCGCGCGCTGACGCTGCTCGACAGCGGCGCCGCGCGCGTGGCGGAGAAAATCCCGGGCGCCAGCGGGCCGAATTCCTGGAAAGTCAATCAGTGGCTCAAGAAGGCGGTGCTGCTGTCCTTCCGTCTCAACGACAACGCCGTCATCCCGGGCGGCCCCGGCGGCGCGCCCTGGTGGGACAAGGTCCCCTCGAAATTCGTGGGCTGGGACGAGGCTGCTTTCCGCGCAGCAGGCTTCCGCGCCGTGGCCGGCGCGATCGTGCGCCGCTCGGCCTACATCGCCCCCGACGCCGTCCTGATGCCGAGCTTCGTCAACCTGGGCGCCTATGTCGACGCGAAGACCATGGTCGACACCTGGGTCACGGTCGGCTCCTGCGCGCAGATCGGCAAGAACGTGCATCTCTCCGGCGGCGTCGGCATCGGCGGCGTGTTGGAGCCGCTGCAGGCCAACCCGACCATCATCGAGGACGATTGCTTCATCGGCGCGCGCTCCGAGGTGGTCGAGGGCGTCATCGTCGGCGAAGGCTCCGTCATATCGATGGGCGTGTTCATTTCCGCGTCGACCAAGATCATCGACCGCGCGACCGGCAAGACGCACGTCGGCTATGTCCCGCCCTATTCGGTCGTCGTGTCGGGCTCGCTGCCGGGCAAGCCCCTGCCCGACGGTTCGCCCGGTCCCTCGCTCTATTGCGCAGTGATCGTCAAGACGGTCGACGCGCAGACCCGCGCCAAGACGGGCATCAACGAACTTCTGAGAGACTGATGCCGCAAGCTCCCGGCGCCGAACGCTTCCGCTTCCTCTACCGCGAGGCCGAGGGGGTGATCGACCGAGGCGCCTGGGCTCGCGCGAGCGCGGCGCCAGTCGGCGTCGCCCTCGTCATGACGCTGATCTGGCTCGTCATCGCGCCGGACGCGCCGCGCGACCTCGCCCACGAAGCCTTCATCGACCTGCGCGTCGTCGCAACGCACCTCTATTTTCTCGTCTACGCCTTCGCGCTGATTTTCTGCGCGGTCGCCGAGTATTTCGTCAGCGCCAAGCGCTTCGCCGATCGCGCCAAGCCGCCGGCGCTCGCCGGGCTGCTGCCCTTCTCCCTGCTGCTCGCCGGCGCCGCGAACTGGTATCAGCCGCGCTCGGAGGGGACGATGCCCGAATGGCTCACTTACGTTTTCGACGCGCTGGCGATCGCGATCGTCGTCTGGAACGTGGTCGAATTGGGATTCGGCGAGAGCCGGAGGCGTTGAGCCGAAGGTTTTGCAATTGCCCGTAACACACGAATACTAAACATAATTCGGGTTGCGGCAGGCTGTGCGCCGAGGCGAAGGCTGACCGCGGCGAGGCGGGTTCCGACGCCCCTCAAGATTTACTGATAAACGACTGATATTCCTCGCATAAATCGCGCGCTCCGCCGCCGCGACGCGACATTTTGTTGTCGACTTACGCCGTTTGCGGCATAGTATTTCACAGTGGCGATGGCGCGTTCAGAGCGTGCGCCGCTTCTCCCTAGCATTGCAGGATCGCTCATGCCGTCGTCCGACGCGCCCGTCCGCGCGCGCAAAGCCGCGCCTGCCCGGCGAGGGCCGAAAATCCTCGCTGCGCTCGTTTCCGGCGAGGGCGTCGACGCGATCGCGGAGAAGAAAGGCCTGTCGCGCAAGCGGGTGGAGACCATCTTGCGCGATGAATTGCGCCGGCGCTGGGTGGCGCCCGCCGAGGATTATGCGCGTCTGCAAATCGCCCGCCTCGAGGCGATGAGCGCACGCCTCGCGGCGAACGCCGAGAACGGCGACCTGCCGGCGGTGGACCGGATGCTGAAAATCCTCGACCGGCTCGACCGCTACCACGGCTTCTCGCGCCTGACGCCGACGCCTTCGAGCTATGACGAGGGCGCGCGCGAGCGGCTGCTCACCAAGCTCAACACGATGGCCGCGCGGATGATCGCCGCCCGAAAGGCCGAGGCGTGAGCGCGCGCAAACCGCGTGGGCGCGGCTGGCGAGGGCGGCCCGGCGGCGCCGCCGCGATGCTGCGCAACATCGGCATGCTGCTCGAACTCTCGCCCGCGGATCGCGCCAAACTGCTGGCGACCTTGAGCGAGAAGGAATGCCAGGAGGTGTTCCATGACTGGTCGCTGTGGGCGCGTCCCGAGCAGACGCCCCCTGACGGCGACTGGGTCTATTGGCTCATCCTCGCCGGCCGCGGCGCCGGCAAGACGCGCACCGGCGCCGAGGCGGTGCGCCAGTGGACGAAGAGCTTCGCCATCGTCAACCTGATCGGCGCGACGCACGACGACGTGCGCGAGATCATGGTGCTCGGCGAATCCGGGCTGATGGCGATCTGTCCCCGCGCGGAGCGGCCGCGCTATGCGCGCGCCTCGGCGCGCCTCTCCTGGCCCAACGGCGCCGTCTCGCAATTGTTCTCCGCGGAGGAGCCGGACAGGCTGCGGGGCAAACAACACGAAAAATTGTGGATGGACGAGTTGGCCGCGTGGCGCCACGCCGACGCTTTCGAGCAGGCGCTCCTGGGCTTGCGCCTCGGCGACAAGCCGCAGGCCGTCATCACGACGACGCCGCGGCCGACCAAGCTCATCAAGCAACTCATCGAGGACAAGGACGCGATCGTCACGCGCGGTTCGACCTTCGACAATGTTCATCATCTCGCCGAAGCGTTCCTCAAGCGCATCACGGCGCGCTACCAGGGCCGCGCGATCGGCCGCCAGGAGCTTTTTGCGGAAATCGTCGAAGAGGCGCCGGGCGCGCTGTGGACTCGCGCGCTGATCGAGCGCCAGCGCCTCGCGGCGAGCGCCGCGCCGGCCGACTACAGCGAGATCGTCGTCGGCGTCGATCCGCCGGCCAAATCGGGCGCCAGGGCGGACGAGTGCGGCATCGTCGTCGTCGGCCGTACCGGCCAAGGCGCGATCCACGTCCTCGCCGACCTCTCGAGCCAGGGCGACACCCCTGGGGAATGGGCCGCGCGCGTCGGCGCCGCCTTTCGCCGCTTCGCCGCCAATCGGGTCGTCGCGGAGATCAACAACGGCGGCGACATGGTCGTCGCGGTGCTGCGCCAGAGCGAGCCGAACCTGCCGGTGCGCACGGTGACGGCGACGCGCGGCAAATTCTTGCGTGCCGAACCGGTCGCCGCAGCCTACGAGCGCGGCGCCGTCTTCCACGCCGGCGCCTTCGCCAAGCTGGAGGACCAGCTTTGCGCGCTGACGCCGGACTTCGACGCGAAAGCCACCGGCTTCTCACCCGACCGCGCCGACGCGCTGGTATGGGCGATCGCCGACCTGATCGGGCCTGAAGACGGGGCGCGGGGGATGATGGATTATTATGCGGCGGCGGCGAAGGGTGGGTGAGACCGTTGACTGAACCGCCAGACCGTCTTGCCCGCGCTTGACGCGGGCATCCTAGAGCGCTTCGCTTTTTGGTTGACGCAGGCAGCCTGTCACCCCCGCGAAAGCGGGGGTCGAGAGAGCCGCCGCAGGCCTTCGCCCTTGACTCCTGGATGCCCGCGTTCGAGCGTGTGAAACAATCGCGTTGCAAGGTCTGGCGGCGACGATCCGGCGCCGTTGGCGGCGGTTCGGACGCTTGAACTTGGAACCGCGCGCGACGCTTTGGCGCTGGCGCCGCGCATCGGCGCTCGCGCGCTCGGTCT
>DASXGX010000027.1:0-15004 GCA_036488815.1 Roseiarcus sp. | reverse complement strand
AGAGGAGCCGCATCAGCGAGCGCCTCGCGCGTCGATCCAGTCGCGCTCGGTGAGGATGAAGTCGAGTCGTTCGTCGTGCCCCTCGTCAGGCACCGCGTCGACTTCGCAGACGGAGTAGGCGACGCCGACCGCATGGATCGGGCCCGCCTTGCGCAGGCGATTGAGCGTGCGGTCGTAGTGCCCGGCGCCGTAGCCGATGCGATGGCCGCGCCGGTCGAAGGCGGCGAGCGGCACGAAGAGAAGATCGGGATCGACCGCCGGCGCTTCGGGCGAAGGCTCGCGAATGCCAAGGGCGCCGCGGACGGTGGGATCGCCCGGCCGCCACAGACGGAAGACAAGCGGCTCGCCCGAGCCGACGGTGACCGGCAGAGCGGTGGCGAAGCCCGCGGCGCTCAGCGCAGCAAGCAGGGCGAGCGCGTCGGGCTCGTCGCGGATCGGCGCGAAGGCGGAGACGACGCACGCCTCCGTTTCATGCGCGAACGCGACGCCGCGCTCGATCAGCCGAGCGGTGAGGAGATCGCGCGTTTGCGGTGAGATCGCGCCGCGACGGAACAGCGCGGCCTGGCGCAAGAGCGTTTTGGAAAGCGGGTCGGGATCGGCGGGCAGAGCGGACATGTTCGCTTGAATTTCGCCGGTCCCTTGAGAAGCGCGGAGCCGAGTTGGCCGTTGGACGGAGATCCCGGGCGCCTACGTAAGTAGGTGGGCGCCGTGTGTCCAAGCCCACGGGCGAGGATAGGGACAGCTCCCATAGGGATCGTACGGCCCCGAGGAATATGGTCCTGACGAACCCCCCAGCTCCGCAGCCTTCTATTTAGGCGCACTGGCGGCAAAAGGCCAGGGCTCGCAACGCGACGTACACTGCCGAGGGGCCGTGCTGAATGGGTTGCGGCGTGCCCCTCCCGTAATTATGGTGCCCCGCCTTCAATCCTCACACCGAGTGCAACTGGGAACCCCGAACATGGCCTTCATCGCCGACGTCCTCTCTCGCGTTAAGCCCTCCGCGACAATCGCGGTGACGCAGAAGGCGCGCGATCTCAAAGCCCAGGGACGCGAGGTCATTTCGCTGTCGGTCGGCGAGCCCGACTTCGACACGCCCGACAACATCAAGCAGGCGGCGATCGACGCCATCCGCCGCGGCGAGACGAAGTATCCCCCGGTGCTCGGCATTCCCCCGCTGCGCGAGGCGATCGCCGTCAAGTTCAAGCGCGAGAACGGGCTCGAATACAAGGCGAGCGACACCATCGTCGCGACCGGCGGCAAGCAGATCCTCTACAACGCCTTTCTCGCGACCATGAACAAGGGCGACGAGGTGATCATCCCTGCCCCCTATTGGGTCAGCTATCCCGAGATGGTGCTGATCAACGGCGGCGAGCCGGTGATTGTCGCCACGACGCTGGAGAAGGCGTTCAAGCTGCAGCCGGAGGATCTCGAGCGGGCGATCACGCCGCGCACCAAGTGGGTGGTGCTCAACTCGCCGTCGAACCCCTCGGGCGCCGCCTATACGCGGGACGAGATGAAGGCGTTGACCGACGTCCTGGTGCGCCATCCCCACGTCTGGGTGCTCACCGACGACATGTACGAACATCTCGTCTACGGCGACTTCGTCTTCACGACGCCGGCGCAGGTCGAGCCGAGCCTTTATTCGCGCACGCTGACCATGAACGGCGTCTCGAAGGCCTACGCCATGACCGGCTGGCGCATCGGCTACGCCGCCGGCCCGGCGCAGCTCATCAAGGCGATGGACATGGTGCAGGGCCAGCAGACCTCCGGCGCCTGCACGATCGCCCAATGGGCGGCGGTCGAGGCGCTCAACGGGCCGCAGGACTTCATCCCCAAGAGCCGCAAGGCGTTCGAGGAGCGGCGCGACCTCGTCGTGTCGATGCTGGGCCAGGCGCAGCACCTCAAGTGCCCGAAGCCGGAAGGCGCGTTCTACGTCTATCCCTCTTGCGCCGGCGCGATCGGCAAGACGGCGCCGTCGGGCAAGACGATCGCGACCGACGAAGACTTCGTCACCGAGTTGCTGCAGACCCAGGGCGTCGCCGCCGTGCATGGCTCGGCCTTCGGCCAGGGCCCCAACTTCCGCATCTCCTACGCGACCTCGCTGAACAACCTCGAGAACGCCTGCCGGAAGATCCAGACCTTCACGGCCTCGCTCCGGTAAGCGGCGGGGCGCCCTCTCGGGCGCCTTACTCCCTTCTCCCCTTGCGACCGCTCGCGGGGAGAGGGGATTTATCGCGCCTCGGCCAGCGTCTTGCGCATGAGCGCAACTTCGGTGTCGTAGATCGTCGCCGATTTGACGATCATCGCCAGGCGGCCGATCGGCGCTTCGAGGCGGGCGGCGACGTGGCGCTGGATTTCCGCAAGCTCAACCAGATTGCCAAAGCCCTTCTTGCCGAAATCGATGCTGTGGGCATAGACGACGAGCTCGAGCCGTCCGGCCCGGCGCCAGAAGTCCAGCAGACTCACGCAGGGAATGTAGGTCGTGTCGGTCAGGGGCTCGAACGTGGTGATCGTCGCGTAGCTCGCGACGGGATCACGCTTGAGCGTCTCGGCGACTTGGGCGAGCTGGTCGCGCCCCGCGCCGGCGTAGTCGAATAGCCGGCTCGCATAGCTCCGCGCGCCGCCGAGTTCGGCGACGCGGGCCGAGTCCTTGAAATTGGCGCGCATCCAGGCGAGCCAGTCGGGGCTCGCGTGACGCGCAATCAGGGCGTCGTCGGGGTCGGGCCGGGCGATGTCGAGCGTCAGGAGTTCGACCTCGAGCAGCGGCAGCCCGCCGAACGTGCTCGGCGCGCCCTCGGCGAGGATCAAGTCCGCAGCGCCGAGCCACGCCTCGCCCAAGGACGTGGTCGCGAGGGTCCGCCCGCGCGACGGCGCCGGGACATCCGTGCGGGACGCAGTTCGGCTGGGTGCGCTGACGTTCACGATCGTTCCTCCAGGCTGCGGCTTGTGGCGGCGCCGCGTCGCCTGAACGCCAAGTTACCGTCACATATCATAAAGCGCATCTCAAATTCGCGCCGCGCACCGAGCTTGACGAGGGCGACCTCGTCGGCCTGGCGTTACGTAACGTAGAGTGTGTTGCCAGCAAAGGATGGGGGTACTCACTCGTAGTCGTGGCAACTTTTTCTGCGAATAGGACAATGGCGCGCCATAGCAAGGGAATCGACATTTCCTTGGTAGGTTAAGCTATGACGTGTCGATCGCGTTTCATACAGTAATAAATCCACCGCTTTGTTGAAAAAACTGTCCAGCCTCGAACGCGCGAATGCTGTAAAAATCGCGCGGCGAGGAGTTCGAGCAAGGCTTGGGGGCCAGACGCAACCAGGAGAGGCAAATGGGCAGCGTTCCTTGTTCCTCATCCAACGAAACGCCTGATCCAAAACGCAAGCGCGCCAATTCTTTGATTTCGCTTGCCGCGGGCGTGTGCACGGCCGCCTTCTGCGGTTTGATGGGTTCCGCGCCCGCCCAGGCGCAGACGCCAGCACAGCCAAACATTCTGTTTATCATGGGCGACGATATCGGTTGGTTCAATATTGGCGCCTACCATCAGGGCATCATGTCGGGCAAGACCCCCAACCTCGACAAGTTAGCCGCGGATGGGATGCGATTTACCGATTATTACGCCGAAGCGAGTTGCACCGCGGGTCGAGCCAACTTCATCACTGGCGAACTGCCGCTGCGCACTGGCTTGACGACGGTCGGACAAGCCGGCGCCGACGTCGGCATGCCGGATCAGGCCGTGACGCTCGCCACCGTGCTGAAGTCATTGGGATACGAAACTGGGCAATTCGGCAAGAATCATCTGGGCGATCTGAACAAATTCCTGCCGACGGTGCACGGCTTCGACGAGTTTTTCGGATACCTCTACCATCTCGACGCCATGTCGGACCCGTACTGGTTCGACTATCCGCCGGATTGGATCGACAAATATGGCCCCCGCAATCTCGTCCATTGCTGGGCCACCGATACGGACGACCCCACAGAGATGCCGCGCTGGGGCAGAGTCGGCAAACAGAAGATCGTCGACGAAGGGCCGCTGGCGCCGTTTCCCAACATGACGGGCCGCCAGAATTGGCAGGAAGGACGCAAGGCCAAATACGACATGGAGACCTTCGACGACGACCTCGTGAGAGCGAGCGAAGACTTCATGGACAAGGCGAAGCGGGACGGCAAGCCATTCTTCATCTGGCACAATACGACGCGCATGCACGTCTTTACCTACATCCCTCCTAAATATCAGGCGATGATGAACGCCACGAGCAATTACGGCCTGGAGGAGGCCGGCATGGCTCAAATGGACAACAATGTCGGCGAATTGCTGAACCATCTGCAGGAGAACGGCCAGGCCGACAACACCATCGTCGTCTTTACGACGGACAACGGAGCCGAGGTGTTCACTTGGCCGGACGGCGGAATGACCCCGTTCCGGGCCACCAAGGGCACCGTCTTCGAGGGCGGCTTCCGCGTGCCGGCGATCATCCGCTGGCCGGGCAAGGTCAAACCGGAAACGGTCGAAAATGGCCTCTTCTCGGGGCTCGACTGGCTCCCGACCCTCGCAGCGGCGGCGGGCAATTCGGACATCACCGAACAGCTGCTGAAGGGCGTGAAGCTGGGAGATCGGACCTACAAGAACCATCTCGACGGCTACAACCAGATGGACCTCTTGCTCGGCAAGGGACCATCCGCACGGCACGAGCTCTTCTACTTCGGCGGGCCGAAGCTGGGCGCCCTCCGAATCGACGACTTCAAGTTCCAGTTCTACCAACAGCCCTATGGCTGGCCCGGGGAGAAGGTGACGACGGACATGCCGACGATCGTCAATCTGCGGCAGGATCCGTTCGAACGGACGCCCTCCATCCGCGGCCAGACTCTCAACGATATGGGAGGCGGCTATATGAATGAATTCTACGCGCGCGAGTTCTGGCGCTTCGTGCTCGTGCAGCGGGCCGTGGCGGATTTGGCGAAGACGGCGATCGAGTTTCCGCCGATGCAAGCGCCGGCGTCCTTCAACCTCGATGCGGTCAAAGCCCAGATCGACGAGACGATAAAGGCGCACGAGGGAGACTAGCGAAGCCTGCGGCGCGGCCGCCGGCATGGCGGAACGGGACAAGGCGACCGCGCCGCGAATCACGCAGACTTCGGTGACCGTCAAACGAATCTGCCGGGCCGCCCGATTGACGGCGACGGTTCTCATCGCGAGGTAAGATGGCGCCTGCGCAGAGCGCTTCGCCGCGCCGGGAGCCGCAGCGCGGCCCATCGAAGCGTGCGCCAACTCGGGGGGCGGCAGGCGGCCTGTTTTGTTAGCCTGGCGGCTGCGACGCAATCACGCCGCGAGAATGCCGCGAGCCTGCGCCACGATCGGCGCCCCACCGCCTTCGCAACCCAACCCTCGCTTCGCTCATGGCTTGCAACGGTTCCGGTTCTCGGCGCGCGCGCCTTTTCGGCGTCGCCGTCGTTTTGCCCCTTCTCGCCGCCTCGACGGCGGGTGCGGCGCAGCCGTGGGACGATCGTTCGTTGCCCCCAGCCAAGCGTGCGCAACTGGCGCTGCAACAAATGACGCAGTCGGAGAAGCTGCGCCTCGTTCATGGCGGCCTCGGCGCGCCCTGGGGCGGCGTCCACAAACCCACTGGCGCCGTCGGTTCGGCCGGCTATGTGCCGGGCATTCCCCGCCTCGGCGTTCCCGCTCTTCAGGAAACCGACGCCGAACTCGGCATCGCCAATCCCGGCCATATCCGCCCCGGCGACACGGCGACCGCGATGCCCTCCAATCTCGCGCTCGCCTCCACCTGGGATCCCGAGCTTGCACGCCGGCAAGGGGAGGCCGTCGGGGCGGAAGCGCGCGCCAAAGGGTTCTCGGTGTTGCTGGGCGGCGCGATGAACCTGATCCGCGATCCGCGCGGCGGCCGGGGCTTTGAATATTTTTCCGAAGACCCACTCCTCTCCGGGGTGATGGCGGGTAGCGCAGTGGCCGGCGCCGAGAGCCGCCATCTCATTTCGACCGTCAAGCATTTCGCGCTGAATTCCCAGGAGACCGATCGCGTCGTGCTCGACGTGCGCATCGATCCGGCGGCGGCGCGCGAATCCGACCTTCTCGCCTTCGAGATCGCGATCGCGGCCGGCGCCCCCGGCAGCGTCATGTGCGCCTACAATCAGGTCAACGGCGCTTATTCCTGCGAGAACGACTGGTTGCTCAATAAGGTTCTCAAAGGCGACTGGCGCTATCCCGGCTTTGTGATGTCGGATTGGGGCGCCGTCCATTCGACCGTGCGCGCGGCGATGGCGGGGCTCGACCAGGAATCGGGTGAACAGCTCGACACCGAGAACTTCTTCGAGGCTCCGCTCGAGCGCGCCATTCGCGACGGCGCCGTTCCGCAGGCGCGGCTCGACGACATGGTCGGGCGCATCCTGACTTCGATCTTCACTTGCGGCCTCTACGACGATCCGCCGGCGCCGCACGCGTTCGACGCCGGTGCGAGCGAAAACGTCGCGCTCGAGATCGCGCACGAGGGGATCGTGCTGCTGAAGAACGACGGCCTGCTGCCGCTTTCGAAGGCCGTCAAACGCGTCGCCGTGATCGGCGCGCACGCCGATAAGGGCGTGCTGTCCGGCGGCGGCTCGTCGCAGGTGTTCCCGCGCGGCGGAGTCGCGGCGAGTGTCCTGACCCCCGACAAGAACGGCGCGCTCATTTTCGATCCGTCGCCGCCGCTCGCGGCGATCCGCCGCCAGATCCCGCAAGCCGAGGTCGGCTACGACGACGGAGCCGATCCGGAGCGGGCGGCGAAGCTGGCGGCGGGCGCCGACGCGGCGATCGTCTTCGCCGACCAATGGATGACGGAGACCGCCGACGCGCCGGATATGTCGCTGCCCGACGCGCAGGACCGCCTGATCGAGGCCGTCGCGCGCGCCAATCCGCGCACGGTGGTCGTGCTCGAGACGGGCGGCGCCGTCCGTATGCCGTGGCTCGCCGCGACGGCGGCGGTGTTGGAGGCCTGGTACGCCGGGCAGAAGGGCGGCGACGCGATCGCCGACGTGCTGTTCGGCGCCGTCGATCCGTCGGGGCGCCTGCCGGTCACCTTTCCCGACAACGAGGCGCAGCTCCCTCATCCCCATTTGCTCGGCGATCCCAAAGCCGCGCCACTCGGGCCGGTCGGCAGAGGCGGCCGCTATGGCGCGATCATTCCCGCCGACTACAGCGAGGGCGCGCTGGTTGGATACAAATGGTTCGCCGACCGGCGCGAAGTCCCGCTGTTCCCCTTCGGCTTCGGCCTCTCCTATACGCGCTTCGCCTTGCGAGACTTTTCCATCGCCAGCGTCGACGGCGCCGTGACGGCGAGCGTCACGGTTCGCAATGGCGGCGAGCGCGAGGGCGCGGCGATTCCTGAGTTCTATCTCACAGGCTCGGACGGCGCGGCTCTCCCTTTGCGGCTCGTGGGCTGGAGCCGGCTCTTGCTCAAGCCGGGCGAAGAAGCGCGCGTGACGACCGCGATCGACCCGCGACTGCTGGCCCTTTTCGACGAGACCGCGCGGCGCTGGCGCATCGCGCCGGGC
This sequence comes from Roseiarcus sp., assembly GCA_036488815.1. Lineage (GTDB taxonomy): Bacteria > Pseudomonadota > Alphaproteobacteria > Rhizobiales > Beijerinckiaceae > Roseiarcus. The sequence goes on along the minus strand of DASXGX010000027.1, from coordinate 7,459 downwards.
GTCTATCGCTTCGCAGCCGGCTTCGACGCCGCGAGCCTCGATCAGCAGGCGAGCGAGCGCCTCGAATTTTCCACGCTTCCGCCATAGGTCGGGGCGAAAAAAGGCTCGACGCGCATTTCGAAACGGGGTCTTCAACCTCCGGGCGGGCGAGTCGTTTCCGGAGAAGAGATCCGTGGCTGGCCTGCCTTCGCTGAGACAATTGGGATATCTCGTCGCGCTCTACGAGCACCAACACTTCGGTCGCGCCGCGGAGGCGTGCAATGTGACGCAGTCCACGCTGTCGGCTGGCCTGAAGGAACTCGAGACGGTGCTCGGCATGGACTTGGTCGAGCGAACCCGCAGGGTCGTCGTCTTCACCCCCGTCGGGGTCGGCGTCGTCCGCAGGGCGCAAGAGATCTTGCTGCGCGCCCGCGAGATCTCGCTGCTCGATGTGGCGTCGCTCGCCGGCGCCCTCCGATTGAGCGTGATTCCGACGATTGCGCCCTTTCTGCTGTCCCGCATTCTCACCGGCGTGCGCCAGTTTCATCCCGAACTCGAGTTGCATGTGCACGAGGAGACCAGTCCCGAAGGCTGCGCCGGCCTTTCGAGCGGCACGCGCGACTGCACGCTGCTGGCGCTGCCTTATGAATGCGGCGAATTCGAATACGCCACCATCTTCGAAGACCCCATCGTCGTCGCCGCCCGATGCGACGATCCGCTCGCCAAGAACGCACGGATCGATCCCCAGGAGCTGCCCGACGATCGGCTGCTGCTGCTGCAAGACGGCCATTGTCTGCGCGACCAAGCGCTCAAGGCTTGCCGGCGCCCGGATTTCCGATCGAGCTCGCCGTCGGGAGCCTCGATTCACACGCTGATCCAACTCGTCAACGCCGGCTGCGGCGTCGCGCTCGTGCCGCAATTGGCGGTGGAATGCGGCGTTCTCAGAGGAACCGACGTCGTCACCCGGCCGCTCTCCGGTTCCGAGGCCCAGCGCATCGTCGTCATGGCCTGGAGACGCCACAGTCCGCGGGCCGAAGGTTTCGCCCGTCTCGCCATGAGCATTCGCGAAATATGCGTGCAAGATGGATTGGCGAAGGTCGCGTAATCACGTCTGCGTGACCATGATCGAATGTCTCGATCAGGCTATACCAATCAATTTGTTTCCCTCATCGATGTTCCAATTCTAGATGCAGGTCTTCTTCGTGATCGACGCGATGAGGAAACCTGACCATGCCCTTTAAACCGTCCGTTGCGGCTGTCGCAATCCTGGCGATCAGCGCAACAGCCGCCTTTGCTCAATCCCCGGGAATGACGCGCGACACCGGCGCGCCTATCGGCGACAATCAGAACTCGAAGACGGCGGGGCCCGACGGTCCCGTGCTGCTCGAAGACTACAGTCTCATCGAGAAGCTCGCGCGCTTCGATCGCGAGCGGATCCCGGAGCGCGTCGTTCACGCGCGCGGCGTCGGCGCTCAGGGCTTCTTCGTCGCCAGCACGGATTTCTCGCAATATACGCGCGCCTCCGTGCTCGGCGCCGCCGGGAAGGAAACGCCCGTCTTCGTCCGCTTCTCGACGGTCATGAATTTCCGCGGCTCGCCGGAAGCGGCTCGCGATCCGCGCGGCTTCGCGGTCAAGTTCTACACCGACCAGGGCAACTGGGATATCGTCGGCATCAACGAGCCGGTCTTCTTCATCCGCGACGCGATCAAGTTCCCGGACTTCGTGCACGCCAACAAGCCGTCGCCGGTCACCAATGTGCAGGACCCGGCCCGGGCGTTCGACTTCTTCTCGCACGTTCCCGAGTCGACGCACGAGTTGACGATGCTCTACACCGATAGCATCGGAATGCCGGCGAGCTACCGGACCATGGACGGTTGGGGCGTGCATGCGTTCCGCCTCGTCAACCGCGACGGCAAGACCGTCTTCGCCAAATTCCACTGGAAGTCGCAGCAGGGCGTCCACGGCATGACGCTGGAGGAGATGAAGGCGGCCGACACCAGCTATGCGACGCGCGATCTCTACAGCAACATCCGCGCGGGCAAATTCCCGAAGTGGGATTTGATGGTGCAGATCCTGACCCCGCAGCAGGTCGCGCAGCTTCCCTATGACGGCTTCGACGACACCAAGAGTTGGGACGGCGTGCCGGAGGTGAAGGTCGGCACCATGACCTTGAACAAAGTGCCGGACAACTACTTCGAGACCACGGAGGAGTCCGCCTTCTGCCCGTGCGACCTCGTGCCGGGCATCGAGCCTTCGCCCGACAAGATGCTGCAGGGCCGCCTGTTCGCCTACGCCGACACGCAGCGCTACCGCATCGGCCCGAACTACCTGCAGCTCCCCGTCAATCGTCCGCTCGTCACGGTCGCCAACAACAACATCGACGGCGCCATGGACGCCTCGGGGCAGAAGGGCGACGTCAATTATGATCCGACCGACTCGACCGAGCGGCCTGTCCAGCAGAGCGGCTATCGCTACAGCGAATATCCGGTCTCGGGCATGACCCAGCAGAAGCCGGTCGACAAGCAGGACAACTTCCGCCAGGCCGGCGAGTTCTATCGCCACCTCGACAAGACGGAGCAGGACCACCTGATCAAGAATCTCGCAGCGGATCTCAGTCAGATCACGAGCACGAAGATTCGCGAGACGATGGCCAGCTACTTCTATCGCGCCGACGCGGACTACGGCACGCGCGTCGCCAAGGCCATCAACATCGACCTCGCCGCGGTCAAGACGCGCGCTGCGCAATAATCCGAACCGGCTTCGGCCAGGGCGCGCCGGGCAAATCGGCGCGCCCCTTCATTTCATTTCCTGGATTGAGGCCTTCGATGAATCTCTCCGGCCAATTCGCGCGATTCGCGGCCAGCGTCGCCGTCGCGCTCATCGTTCCGACCCTGGCGCGCGCCGCCGACCCTTTGCCCGCTCACTACAAGGAACTCTACTTCGCCGCCGCGCGCGAAGGGCGCCCCGACCTCCTCGAGGGAATGATCAAGGATGGCGTGCCGGTCGATATGCGCGACAGCCAAGGCTACACGGCGCTGATCATCGCCGCCTATGACGGCCAGCGCGCCGCCGTCGACCTGCTGCTCGACAAGCACGCCGACCCCTGCGCGGCGGACTCGAAGGGCAACACGGCCTTGATGGGGGTCGCCTTCAAGGGCGAATTGGAAATCGCCAAGCTGCTTGTCGCGCACTGCGACGTGAACGCGCGCAACGCCAACGGACAGACGGCCGCCATGATGGCCTCGCTGGTCGGTCACGCGGATTTCATCAAGCTGCTCGCCGAGCACGGCGCCGACTTGGGCTTGAAGGACAACGCCGGCGCCACCGCCACGAGCGTGGCGCAGCAACAAGGCAACGCCGGGATGGTGCAGCTCATCGCGACCCTCGCCCCGGCGCCTCGGGCGCCTGCGCCGAATCGAAGCAACTGAGGCATTCTGGTTTTGCGCGTCCGTCATGGCCGGGCTTGTCCCGGGCAGCCACGCGGCGCCGCCCCCTCGGGCGCTTGCGAAGCGGCTCGATGTCAAAGGACGAGCGGCCGGCCAACGGGCAGACGTGGTTGGCCGGGACGAGCCAGCACAAGCCCGGCCATGATGTTCGCTGCGTTCGCAATGATGGAAATGGCTATGCGCTCCGCCACGCGTTGTAGCCGCCGATCACGTGAACCGCGTCGGCAAAGCCGGCGCGGCGCGCGGCTTCGACCGCCATCGCCGAGCGTTCGCCGTAGGCGCAGATGAATACCAGTCGCTTGCCGGTCGCGCGCGCCAGCGTGCTGAGAAGGCCGCCGCCGCAAAGCGCGTCCGCGAGCTCGCGATACGGCGAATGAACCGAAGCCTCGATCGCGCCGTGGCGCGCGCGCTCCGAGCTTTCGCGCAGATCGACGAGCAAAGCGCCGCCGCCAGCTAGCATCGCGCGCGCTTGCTGCGTCGTCAGGCCGATGTGCTCGGCGCCGTCCTGCGCGATGCCGATGTGGCGGTTCGCGGGCACGGCGACGTCCATCATCTTTGGATTGGGCAGGTTCAGGTTGTTCATCAGCTCGGCATATTCGTCGATCGAGCGCACTTGCAAACGCGGATTGCGTGCGCGCTCCTCGCCGATCGTCGAGACCGTGTCGCCCTTGTAGTCGTGCGCGGGATAGAGCAGCGTTTCCTCGGGCAGCTTGAGCAGCTTGCCGAAAATCGACTCATATTGCGCGCGCGGGTCGCCGTTCTGGAAGTCCGTGCGCCCGGTGCCGCGGATCAACAGCGTGTCGCCGGAGAACACGCGGTCGGGCATCACGAAGCTGTAGGAATCGTCGGTGTGGCCGGGCGTGTAGAGCACGTCCAGCATGACGCCTTCGATGTCGACGACGTCCCCCTCGGCGACGCGCATCGAGACGACATCCGCGCTCGTCGTCTCGCCCATCACGGTGATGCAGCGCGTCCTGTCGCGCAAGGCGCCGAGGCCGGTCACATGATCGGCGTGCAAGTGGGTGTCGATCGCCTTGACCAGCCGCAGATCGAGGTCGTTCAGCAAAGTGACGTAGCGGTCGACCTTCTCGAGCACCGGATCGATGATCAACGCCTCGCCGCCGCGCCGGCTGGCGAGGAGATAGCTGTAGGTGCCGGACGTCGCGTCGAACAATTGGCGGAACAGCATCGCTCAGCCTCCCGGCGGCTGCGACCGGAACGTCCGGATCATACCAGAGAACCGCGGCTCGCGCCCTCACCCTGCTCGAAATCCCGCCCCCGGCGGTGCATATTTGCGCAAGTCCTAGACAATAGCGACAGGTTTTCGATTGCGGCGACGAAGAATGGTTCCCACCTCAGCGCATCGACAAAATGAAGGGAACTTCGACATGTCAGGAAAGACAATCGTCGTCTTGGCGACGGTCATCGCTCTGTCAACAGGATGCGCCGCGGATGCTTTGGCGGCCGGCGGCGGCGGCAACTGGAGTGGCGGCGGCGGCGGTTACGGGGGCCCTGCTTATGGCGGCGGCGGCCCTCCCGGCGCGCACTTCGGCGAGTATGGAGGCACAGACCAGGGCGCCAGTTGGCGAGACGACTCCCACCACCATCGTGGCGGCGCCGGCGGCACGTTCGGCCCATGGGGCAGCGATTGCCCGTCCAGCACTTACTACGGCCATTCCGGAAACGACGAGTGCAAGTATTGAGGGGAGGCGTTCGCCGCTGCCGGCGCGGGCGCCTGGGTCCAGGGCGGCGGTATTGCGTGGATGTCTCGATACGCGACTTGTTTCGGAAAAACGGAATCCGTGTTATGCTGCGGCCGCTGGCAGGCGCATCGGGCCTAGTTTAGCGCAAATATTCCTGGGAAAGGCGCAATTCCTGTTTTGCCTCGTAAGCTTTTGATATTGCAGAAGGCGCCGTCAAGCGAACGCTTGACAAGCCTTGACGTTGCTTGACGAAGTTTGACAGAACTTGACGGCGCGCTTGACGAAAGGTGGACGCGCGACACGCCCCTCTTCGACGCTCCGCACCGCCTTCTTCAGGCGAGGCGCGCTCAAGCCGCCGCCACGAACTCTCCCGCCAACGCCTTGGCGATCAGCGCGCGCGTCTCCTCGACGCCATAGAGCGCAATGAACGAGCCGAGCCGCGGGCCGCGCTCCTCGCCGAGCAGCACGGCGTAGACCATGTTGAAGAAGTCGTTCGAGACGCCCGGCCGCTCCGGCGTCGCGCCCTTGGCCTTCATGTCCTGATAGCGCGGGATCGGCCGCGCGATGTCGTAGAGCGCGTGCTGGATTTCCTCGGCGCTCGACTCGGCCGGCAATTGGGCGAGCTTGGCCGACACCGCCTCGAGGGCGGCGCGCTCGACGTCGTCCGCCGCGCGGTAGCGCTTCTTCGGGGCGACGAAGTCGCGGAAATAGGCGACCGCGTAGTGGACGAGTTTGTCGAGCCGCGGATGCGTCTCGGGCGACGCAGAAGGCGCATAGCGCTTGAGGAAGCCCCACAGCACCGCTGGATTGTCGCTGTTGGCGACGGCGGCGAGGTTGAGCAGCATTGCGAAGGACACGGTCGTCTGCGCCCCTTCGCCGTGAACGAGCGTTTCGGGCGCCGGCGGCTCGCCGGAATGAACGTGCCAGACCGGATTGCCGAGCCGCTCCTTCCACTCCTGGCGCGGATAGGCGTCGAGGAAGCCGAGATAGTCGTCGACCGTGCGCGGGATCACGTCGAAATAGAGCCGCTTGGCCGCGGTCGGCTTCTGGAACATGAACAGCGACAGGCTCTCCGGGCTCGCATAGGTGAGCCATTCGTCGATCGTGAGGCCGTTGCCCCTAGACTTCGAGATCTTCTGGCCCTGCTCGTCGAGGAACAATTCGTAGTTGAAGCCGGCCGGCGGCTCGGCGCCGAGCGCACGCACGATCTGCGAGGAGAGCTTCACCGAATCGATCAGGTCCTTGCCGGCCATTTCGTAGTCGACGCCGAGCGCATACCAGCGCATCGCCCAGTCCGGCTTCCATTGCAGCTTGCACTGGCCGCCAGTGACGGGCGTCTCGAATTCCTCGTTTGTGTCGGGGTCGCGCCAGCGGATCGTTCCGGCCTCGGGGTCCATGCCGAGGAGGGGAACCTGCATGACGATCCGGGTGTGCGGGTGGATGGGGAGGAACGGCGAATAGGTCGCGGCGCGCTCCTCGCGCAAGCTCGGCAGCATGATGGCTTGCACCGCCTCGAACCGGCGCAGCATGTGCAGCAGCGCGTCGTCGAACCGGCCCGACTTGTAATATTCCGTCGACGACGCGAACTCGTAATCGAAGCCGAAGCTGTCGAGGAAGCGGCGCAGCCTGGCGTTGTTGTGCGCGGCGAAGCTGTCGTATTCGCCGAACGGGTCGGGCACTTCGGTGAGCGGCTTGCCGAGGTGCTTGGCCACCATCTCGCGATTGGGGATGTTGTCCGGCGTCTTGCGCAAGCCGTCCATGTCGTCGGAGAAGGCGAGCAGCCGCGTTTCGATCGCGTCGTCGGTGAGAACGCGAAAGGCGTGGCGCACCATGGTGGTGCGCGCGACCTCGCCGAAGGTCCCGATATGGGGCAGGCCGGAGGGGCCGTAGCCGGTCTCGAAGATCACCGCTTCCTTGGCGGCGCCGCCCTTGGGAGCACGCTGCATCCGCGCCACGATCTTGCGCGCCTCCTCGAACGGCCAGGCGTTCGAGCGCTCGGCGAGCTCGCGCAGATCGGCAGGCGGGGCATCGGCAATGGACATGATGGGCTCCGGACGCGGGACATATAGGACATTTTCGGCAGAACGCGTGCCTGAACTTGACCCCTTGGCATGCAGGTTCCGAATCCTTCCCCCTGAAAGGGGGAGGGTGGCGCCCAACGGGTCCGGCCGTAGGCCGGCCCGATGACAGGCTCCGGCGCCGGGTGGGGGTCCCGCCATTCAACAGATTCGGTGCCGGTGGCGGGACCCCCACCCGACCCGCTTCGCGGGTCGACCTCCCCCTTTCAGAGGTAGGTTAAGACGCTCCTCACTTCCCGCATTCGCCCGGGGT
>DASXGX010000152.1:0-14653 GCA_036488815.1 Roseiarcus sp. | reverse complement strand
TTTCCGGATTGACCACTACCTTGGCAAGGAACCGGTGCAGAACATCGTCTATACCCGCTTCGCCAATCCGATGTTCGAGCCGATCTGGAACCGCGACCACGTGCGCTCCATCCAGATCACCATGGCGGAAAGCTTCGGCGTGGAGGATCGGGGCCGGTTCTACGACGAGACGGGGGCCGTCCGCGACGTGCTGCAGAATCACATGCTGCAGGTTCTCGCGCTCCTGACCATGGATCCGCCCTCCGGGGAGGATCACGACGCGCAACGCGATCAAAGAGCGAGCCTTCTGAAGGCGGTTCGCCCGCTCGCCGCCGCGGACGTCGTGCGAGGCCAGTACGAGGGTTATCGCCACATTCCAGGAGTGCACCCGGGATCGACCGTCGAGACGTTTGTCGCCGTCAAGCTCGATATCGACAATTGGCGGTGGGCCGGGGTGCCGATCTGCATCCGGGCCGGGAAGGAAATGCCGGTCACGGCGGCCGAGGTGACAGTGGAATTCAAGCGGCCGCCACGCGAGACGTTCGGCGAAATCGTGCCGGCCTCATCGGGGCACATGCGGTTCCGGCTCAGCCCCGATGTCGCCATCGGCCTGGGTGTGCGCGTCAAGACGCCGGGCGAGCGCATGTCGGGCAATGACGTGGAGCTGACGCTCACACGCCAGCCGGCGGCGGACCGTCCGCCGTATCAGCGCCTGCTCGGCGACGCCATGCGGGGCATCGACGAGTTGTTCACGCGCCAGGATCTCATCGATGCGCAGTGGCGCATCGTCGACGCCGTGCTGGACGACGCAACGCCGCTCTATTCCTATGAGCGCGGCGCGTGGGGACCGGAAGAGGCGGCCCAGCTCATCGGCGCGGCCGGCCCCTGGCACAATCCCAGGGCGGCGGAGAAAACGTGATGGCCGCAGTCGAGGACATCGTGGTCCTGTTCGACGTCGACAACACGTTGCTCGACAATGATCGCATCCAGGAGGACCTTCGCGAACATCTTCGGCAAACCTACGGCGATCGGGCATGCGAGCGCTACTGGGGCCATTTCGAGGATCTCTGGAGCGAGCTCGGCTACGCCGATTATCTCGGCGCCTTGGAGCGCTATCGGTTGGAAGACCTGCACGATCCGCAAATCCTGCGGATGGGCAACTGGCTGGTGGACTATCCGTTCGTCGATCGCCTCTACCCCCAAGCCCTCGAAGCGGTGAAGTCCGCGCAACAATGGGGGCCAAGCGTCATTCTCTCGGACGGCGACGCCGTCTTCCAACCCCGCAAAATCGAGCGCTCCGGACTGTGGCGCGCGTTCGACGGTCGGGTCCTGATCTATGTCCACAAGGAACACGAACTGGACGATGTCGAGCGCTGGTTCCCGGCGAAGCGCTACGTGTTGATCGACGACAAGCTACGCATTCTCGACGCGGCCAAGAAGCGTTGGAAGGACCGCGTCACCACGGTGTTCCCAAGGCAGGGACACTATGCGCATGACGCCGCGGCGCTGGCGGGTCTGCGGCCAGCCGACGTCGAAATCGAGCGTATCGGCGAGCTGACGCAATGCGACCTATCGAAATTGAAAGGGTAAAGACGTCCGTGAAGGCGACCGCGCAACTGCATGAACACGGGCAACGGCTGTGACTCTATCCAAAGACGGACAGAAGTTCGCCCAATGGTGGCTAGATCGTGAGATTGCTGATCCGCCTATTGCAGCGCCTGCTGATCCTGGGCCTAGGCGTCGTCACCGTCTGGGTGATCGTGTTCGTCGTCTTCGAAACGGCCGACCGGAGACTGCCCTGGATTCTGGCCGTGAGTCTGACTTACGGACTCGCGGCATACGTCATCCTCCCGCGTGTCGTCCTCATGGGCCTGAAGATCCTCAAGCGCAAACTCGTGCCTCGCTATACGATCGCTGGCGATGGTTTGCCTGCCGATCCCGTCAATCTCGTACTTATCGGCACGCTTCAGCAGCTTCGCACTTGCTTTGCAGCCGCCGGTTGGTCGGAGGCCGATCGACTCGGGATGGCAAGCTCGTGGCGCATGGCGCGAGCGTTCGTGTTCAACTCGCCCTATCCCACGGCCCCATTCAGCACGCTCTATCTGTTCGGGCGCGGCCAAGACATTGGCTTTCAGATAGCGATTAACAACAGCCCACGAAAGCGCCATCACATACGCTTCTGGGCCCTGACCGTGGCGCGCGCCGACGACAGCATGGCGACGGCAAGCTTTTGGTTGAATACGGATCGGCCGCCGAGCGATGCGCGCGTGCTTTGGATTGGAGCCGGGACCAGAGATACTGGTTTCTCCCTAACCCGGCTAACGTTCCAGATCACCCATGCGACCGACTGGGATACGAACGCCGAGCGCGACTACATCGTCGATGAGTTGAGACGGAGACAGGTGATCGGAGACGTGACATTGCATCAGGCCGGCGAACATCTGCCCACTGAGCACGTCAACCGCTACATCACGGATGGGGAAGTCGCATTCGCCGCCCTACTCTTGGAGGCGGGGACGGGCGGGCTCGCTTGACTAGAGCCTTCTGCATTTTGGTAGGAGCAGCCTCTCCGGAGTCCACTTGTCATGCCCGCGAAAGCGGGCATCCAGGAGTCAAGGGCGAAGGCCCGCGGCGGCTATCTGGGCCCCCGCTTTCGCGGGGGTGAGAGGCTGTGTGCGTCCTAACTCCACCTCGGCCTTTGAAGGTCGCCGACTCCGGGCTGTCAGCCGACCGGGCCGTCGCTCGCCGTCGTTGCCCTCGTGATGCGGCTGCGCAGCAGTCCGCGGATGTACGGCGCGGCCAGCGGCTGGCGGTCGGCGACGACGCCGAACGGCGCCAGGGCGTCGTTGACCGCATTGGTAAGCGCCCCGATGGCGCCCATCACGCCGCCTTCCGCCATGCCCTTGAGACCCATCGGCGTGCGCTTGTTGGGCGTATGCATGGGCAGAATCTCGAAATTGGGCAATTCGCAGGCGGTGGCGACGAGATAGTCGGCCAACGTGCTGCTCAGGTTCTGTCCGGCCTCGTCATAGAAGACATGCTCGAGCAGCGCTCCGCTCAGCCCCATCGCTATGGCGCCCTGCTGCTGGCCGCGCACGACGATCGGATTGAGCACCGCGCCGCAATCCTCCGCCACCACATAGCGCAGAATGGCGATCCGGCCGGTTTCCGGATCGAGTTCGACCTCGCAGGCGTGGGCCGAGTTCGAGTAGGTCATCGGCGGCGGATCGTAGGCGAGCGAGAAGTCGAGGCCCGGCGCCACGCCCTCCGGCAGCGCCTGCGGATCGAGATAGGCGAGGCGCGCGACGTCGGCGAGACCAATCGGGGTGTCGACCCATTCGTCACTGAGGCGGCGCTGCACGCGCCCTTCCGCGAGCCGGAGACCCTCCGCGTTGTTGAGGCTCAGCATGTGGGCCGCGATCCGCAGGACATGGTCCTGCGCCTTGCGCCCGCACAGGTAGAGGGCGCCGCCGCCCGCCGTCGCCCCGCGCGCGCCGCGACTGCCCATGCCGTAGGGCGCAACGTCCGTGTTGCCAAGCGCGACGCGCACCTTGCCCGCATCGACGCCGAGGCCCTCGGCGACAGCCTGGGCGAGCGAGGTTTCATAACCCTGCCCCGATCCCATCAGGCCAACGGACGCGTTGACGGCGCCGGACGGCTCGATGCGCACCCAGGCCGCCTCATGCCCGGAACCGGGGATGCCGGCCGCCTTGTAGAAGGCCGAGCCATACGTGGTCGATTCGACGACCGAGCAGAGGCCCAATCCCAGATAGCGCCCCGCCGCGCGCGCCTCGGCCTGGCGGCGGCGGAAGTCTTCGTAGTCGATGGCGGCAACGACGGCTTCGAGCGTCTCAGACGGCGTGACGTCCTCCAGCGCCTCGCCGGTCGCCATTTTGTGGGGGAAGTCCGCGGGCTGCAAAATGTTCGCGCGGCGCACGGCAAGCGGATCGAGGCCGAGTTGGCGGGCGATCGCGTCCAGCGTCCCGTCCATCACCCAACTGGTGATGGCCATCGGCGCGCGCATCGGCCCGACGCCGCACTTGTTCGTCAGGGCGACCTTGATGTCGTAGGCGTAGTCCGTGATCCGGTAGGGCCCGCTCAGGATCAGCGCGATGACGCGGGCGATATAATTGCCGGGAAAGAAGCAATAGGCGCCGAAATCCTCGGTGATCTGCAATTCGAGCCCGAGAATGCGCCCGTCGGCCGCGACCGAGGCGCGCGTGCGGCACTGAGCCTGCCTGGCGTGACAGGCCGCCTGGAGATTTTCCATGCGGTCCTCGCGCCAACGCACCGGCCGCTTCAGTTGGCGCGCCAGCGCCGCCACTGTCAGCTCCTCGCGATAGAGTGCGATCTTCTGGCCGAACGCGCCGCCGACATCGGGGCAGACGACGGTGACCTGGGACTCGCTCAGCGAAAGCCGCCGGGCGAGTTGCGTGCGCAGCGGATGGGGCGCCTGGTTGCCGACATGGAAGGTCAGATGCTCGCGCCCCTCGTCCCAGACCGCCGCGCAACCGCGCGTCTCGATCGGCATATGGGTCTGGCGGTGCTGCGAAAAGCTCGCCTCGACGATCGCGTGGGCCTCGCTCCGCCGCGCCGCCACGTCGCCGATCGAGAACGTCTGGTGGGACAGGCGATTGCCCGGCACGCTCTCGTCGACCAGCGGCGCGCCGTCGGCGAGCGCCGCGCCGGTATCGGCGACCACGCCGAGCGGCTCGTATTCGACTTCGATTCGCTCGGCCGCGTCTTCCGCCAGATAGCGATCGGTCGCGACCACGCAAGCGACCAGATCGCCTTGGAAGCGGACCTTGTCGATCGGCAAGGTCGTCATCTCGGTCGGCATCAGGCCTTCGATCGGCGGAGCCATCTTGAGGGTCGTCGTCCATTGCGCAACGTCCTGCCCCGTGACCACCGTGACGACGCCCGGCATCGCCGCGGCGGCGGCGCTGTCGATCGCGAGGATTCGTGCGTGCGCATGAGGAGATCGCAGGAACGTCGCATGCAGCGCGCGCGGTATGTCGATGTCGTCGAGAAAGCGGCCTGCGCCCGTGAGCAGTCGCCGGTCCTCGCGGCGCGGCAGCGGCCGGCCGATCTGGCTGGGGCCTTCGCTCGAAGCGCTCACGCGCGGCTCTCCCGCATAGCGGCGGCCGCCTTCTTCACCGCGGCGACGATGTTCTGATAACCGGTGCAACGGCACAGGTTCCCCGAGAGGACATCGCGGATGTCCTCCTCGCCAGGATCCGGGTTGTCGCGCAGATAGGCCTCGAAGGTCATAATGATGCCGGGCGTGCAGAAGCCGCATTGCAGGCCATGCTCCTCGTGCATCGCCTGCTGCAGCGGACTGAGGACGCCGTCCCGCGCCACCGCCTCGATGGTGGTGACCGCGTGCCCTTCCATTTGGATCGCGAAGGTCAGGCAGGAGCGCGCCGGCCGGTCGTCGATCAGCACCGTGCATGCGCCGCAAACGCCGTGCTCGCAACCGACATGCGTGCCGGTCAGGCCCAGATCGTCGCGCAGCGCGTCGGACAACAGCCGGCGCGGCGGCACGGTCAGTTCGTGGTCGACGCCGTTGACGGAGAGGACGATTGCGGTGCGCTCATTCATCGGATGCGTTCCGTTGGGCGCGTTCCGTCGCCACGGCGAGGGCGCGCGCGGTCAGTGTCTCCACCAGGTCTTTGCGGTATTGGGCGGGGATCCGCGGGTCGTCCTCCGGCGCGGCTTGTCCCGCGACCGCAGCCCCGACCTCGGCGCGCCAGGACGCATCCGGCGACCGGCCGAGAAAGGGGCGGACCGCTTCGTCCATGAAAACGGGCGCAACGGAGACGCCGCCGAGGGCGAGCGCCAACGCCTCGACACGGCCGTCGGAGGACAGGGCGAGGGTCGTCGCGACCGACACGATGGCGAAGTCGCCACGCCGCTGAGAGAAAATCTCCAGCCCCCAGCCTCGTGACGATGCAAGCACGGGAAAGCTCACCGAGGTGATCATTTCGTCGGGCGCGAGCGTCGTCACCAGGCTGGAAATGAAGAAGTCCCTGGCCTTGATGAGGCGACTGCCGGAGCTGCTTTCGACGCGGAGCGCGGCGTCGAACAGCGTTGCGATCAGCGGCAGCTGCGCGGCTGGATCGGCATGAGCGAGGCTGCCGCCGAGCGTGCCGCGCTGGCGGATGGCGTAGTGGCCGATGGTCGCGGCGGCGGCGGACAGAATTGGACAGACACGGCTCACTTCCGCGTCGATCGCCAGACGGTGATGCCGTGTCATGCCGCCGATCTCGAGCGTGTCCGGCTTGGTCCGCACGAAATCCAGTTCGCCGAGATCGTTGATGTCGATCAGATCGGCGGGACGGGCCACACGCAGATTCAGCATCGGCCCGAGGCTCTGGCCGCCCGCCAAAAGCTTCGCCTCGTCCCCGAAGCGACTCAAGAGACGGAGCGCGTCGGAGACCGTCTGCGGTCGATGATAATTGAACGGCGCGGGCTTCAAGAGATGTCTCCGCGTCGAGGACCCGCAGGCGGTTGGCGCCGCCCAAGTCCGCCAGCGGGCCACCTCCGCTTGCTCCAGGAAACCATCGCGACGCATTCCTCACTCTGTCGAGCCGGATGGTTAGTCATAGCGAAACAAGTCGTCAACTGACGATCTCCAATTGATGACTTTGAGCTAGGGTCGTCGGCTCCACGCCGCCACAGCAGACCGAAAACCGCCAAGGAAATGAGCGACATGGACCGCCACCACTGTGTCCTCCGGCGCATGTTGCGCAAATCCATAAATGTGACGGCGAATTGCGTAGTGCGACAACGCCCCGTGTAAGGTCCAGCCAATCTCGTGCTGCACGTCCTTGTTGAGCGGGGTGGCGACATCCTGCTCGCAGGCCGCCTCGGCGACGATCATCTCCAACAATTGAAGGATCATGGAAGACGTGTAGTTCGGCGCCATTCCGACATCGGCCAGCGATGCGTGCATGAATAGCCTCAACCAGCGGCTCGTAAAAATCGTTGCGAAATAATCCTTGTAGAAATGGTTGAGGCGCTCTTCCAGCGGCTTGTTTCGATCCGACAATTCGGAAAACCACACAGCCTTGAACGGTCCAGCGATCGCAGCGCGATAGACTTCCTCGATCAACACGTCTTTGGTCGGGAAATAGCGGTAGAGAAGGCGCTGAGAGATCCCGCAAGCGGTCGCCAATCCGCGCGTCTGCGCCGTCAGACCATATTGGGCGAAGAAGTCCGCCGCCTTGTCGAGAATCTGGCGCCGACGATCCTGCGAGGCCATGCGGGTCCGATCGGACTTGCGGCCTTTCGCAGTCCCCTGCGTCGTCTTGCGCGCCCTCGGCTGAAGGCGGGTCAATTGCGCATTCATGGTCGGCTTCCGCTGGCTCCCCGCCGTTGCGGCGGATCGCGAACATCGCACAAATCGTCAGTTGACGACAAGGAGCGACTAGGATCAGATCGCCTCTCGATCATCCGGCGCCTGGAGTCTCCTGCGCCTGCGAACTCAGGCGCCGTGCGCCGGGATCACGCTAAAGGCCGGGCTTCCAACGAGAACAGTGGGACGATAATGATCTTCGAACATCGCACGTATCGTATTCAGCCCGGCAAGGCCGCGGAATTCCTCAAGCTCTACGAGGCCGAGGGGCTTGCGCTCATCTCCCGCTACGCCAAGCTGATCGGCTGCTGGACCACCGAGAGCGGAACCCTGAATTCCGTCGTCTTCATCTGGGCCTATGACGATTTCGGTCACCGCTCGGCCCAACGCGCCAAGCTCGGCCAGGATTCCGAATGGCAGGCCTTCCTGCCGAAGATGCTGCCGTACCTGACGCATCAGGAAAGCGCCTTCCTGACCCCGGCGGCATTCTCGCCGATCAAGTGAGGCGAATCACGCTTCGTCCCTTTGTAAAAAGGCTGCTGGAGAGCGCGGTCGATCGGCGCTATGGTATTGAAACGCGCACTGGAGCGGGCGCGCCAAACGTTCGCGGCCTGCTCCAATGCGCTAGTTCGCCACGCCCGGCAAAGCGCCGACGGGCGCGGCGGCGAATTCGCTGCGGGAGATATCCGCCCGATTAACCGGATTGCGGAGGCGCACGCGGGAACTGCGCGAGCTTACAGATGCCGCCCCATTGAGAAGACCGACCCGCCCACGAGGCTCGCCAATGCATTGATGTCCGACGACTCCGGCGAAGGAGGTCATCATGGGCAATCGAATACTGCGCTACGCTATTGGGCACGGCCGATGGGCGCTCGATCGGCGGCAATTTCTAGGGCGCCTTTCCCTTGGCGGCGCCGCATTGGCCAGCTGGACTGGCCTCTGCGCTCTCCCCGCGCTCGCCGACGACATCGAACTCAACTACACGTTCTGGCCATTCGGCGACGAGGTCATCGAGGAAAACGCCCGCGTTTTCATCGAGCAGTATGGGACAAGGATCAGTCTCCAGCCGACCTCGGGCGACTACGCCTCGGTCATCGAGACCAAGCTCCTTTCAGGCACGCGCCTCGATCTGTTCCGCGCGCAACGCGGCCAGGCGTCCCGCTGGTTCGCCGCCGAGTGGCTGCGGCCGATCGACGACATGCCGGACCTCGACGAAATCAAGAAGGAGGAGTTCCCTAGCATAGCGGCGGACTCGCTCTCGTGGCCCGACCACAAGCGCATGGGTCTCACCTACTACAATGGCGGGCCCTACTGCTTGTTCCGCAACGAGAAGGTCCTCTCCGCCGGCGGCTATCAGGCGAGCGCCAATCCGAGCGATTATCCGCAGACCTGGGACGACATCTACAAACAAGCGGTCGACCTCAAGAAGAAGGGCATCGTCGAGAACCCGATCCTGCCGACCTGGTTCAAGTCGTGGACCGGGACGCCGTGGGCGCTCTATGCTCACTGCGCCTCCGAAGGTGACGGACTCGTCGACGACGACATGAAGTCCACCTTCGGCCTCGATACGCCGATCCTGAAGGTGCTGTCGGACTGGAAGCGGTGGTGGGATGAGGAACTCGTACCGCGCGCCATCCTGACCTGGCAGGAGCCGCAGATGGCGAGCTCCTGGATGAAGGGTCTCCACGCGTTCCACTACCAGTCGGACTACAACAGCTTCGCCTATTCCGACCCGAAGAACGGCGAGTTCGCGCAATATTTCAACATGAATCCCGTGATGCCCGGCGCCACGCACGGCACGACGCTGGTCGGCCATGCGCTGCACGTCATGAGCAACACGCCGCGCAGCGACGCCGAACTCCAGGCGGCGTTCAATCTGATGAAGTCGTTCAGCTGGCGCGACAAGAACCACGAACTGCGAATGCCCAAGGCCTGGGCGAGGTTGGCCAATCTCCAGGAGCCCTACCCCGAGGTCTACGCCGATCCTGATGTGAAGCAGGCGATCATGAAGTGGATGTACCCGCCGCTCGCCGCTGAAAACTACAAATGGCTGTTTGAAGGGCGACAAAGGGCTGTCGCTGCAAACCTGCTCAGAGCCGGCTGGCAGCAGGAATGGGAAGTGGGGATGCAGCAGATGATCGAGGACGAGCTGCTGCTCAAAGGCGTCAAGACCCCTAGGGAGGTGGTGGTCGCGATGAAGGACAGTTGGGAAACGCTCCGATCGAAATACGTCAAGCCGTAAGCCGTTCGCATTGCCTTGATGAGTAGGAGACGGTGATGTCCGCGGTGGTTCTCCAACATCTTTCGCGTCGCTATCGCGAGACCACCGCGGTCGATTCGCTCGACCTCGAGATCGCCGACAAGGAATTCGTCGTCGTGCTTGGACCATCGGGCTGCGGCAAGACCACGATACTCAACATGATCGCCGGAGTGGACGCGCCGACGAGCGGCCACATCCTGTTTGACGGCCGGCCGACCGAGCAGATCCCGCCGGAGAAGCGCAACGTCGCGATGGTGTTTCAAAGCATCGCGCTCTACCCGCACAAGACCGTCTACGAGAACATCGCTTTCCCGCTACGCATGGCCAAGGCGACCCGCGCAGGGATCGACGAGCGCGTGCGCCTCACGGCGAAGCTGCTGCGCATCGGCGATTTACTCAACCGGAGCCCGCACGAACTTTCCGGAGGCGAACGGCAGCGCGTCGCGCTTGGCCGCGCTGTGGTGCGCGACCCGGACGTCTTCCTGTTCGACGAGCCTCTCTCGGCGCTCGACGCCAAGCTCCGCGTCGAAATGCGAGTCGAAATCAAGAAGCTTCACGAGCGGCTCGGCTCGACCTTCATCTATGTCACCCACGACCAGGTCGAGGCGCTCGCCATGGCCGACCGCATCGCGGTCCTGGAGCGCGGCAAGCTTCGCCAGTTCGGAACCCCCGATGAGGTCTACCGGCGCCCGGCCAACACCAGCGTCGCCCGCTTCATCGGCAGTCCGAGCATGAATTTGATGAATGGGCGCCTGGTCGAGAGCGCGGGCAAGTCTGCATTCGAGGGATCGCGCATATCCGTGCCAATCGACGACGCGATGGCCGCGGCGGCGCGGGCGCGTCAAGGCGAACTCATTCTTGGCGTGCGGCCGGAAGGACTGTCGACGAATTCGAGCGGTCTGCCCCTGCTGGGCGAAGGCCGGGTCTATGCCGTGGAGCCCCTCGGCTCGGATCAGTTCGTCGACGTCGCCTATGGCGCCGCGGACGACGCCGAACTGATCAAGGTCAGAACCCGCCCCGACGCGCGCTTTCGCGTCGGCGACGCCATTTCGCTGAACGCCTCGCCGCCTGACATCTATCTCTTCGACGGCGCCGGTCGCCGCATCTTCCCTAGTGACGCCGGATACCGATGAGCGCCGTCGCAAAATCATTGGCGCGATCGGACGCACGCTTCGCGCTCACCATCGTCGCCGGCCTCGTTCTCGTCAACACGATCATCTTCATCCTGCCGCTCCTCTACGCGGCGTGGATCAGCTTTCACGATCGCGACGTCATCCTGCATACGCAAGCATTCATCGGCTTCGGCAACTACCGGCGAATTCTTGCGAGTTCCGAGGCGATCGCGGCGATCCTCCTCAGTCTCAAATTCACCGTGCTCGTGGCCGTCGCCTCGCTCCTGATCGGGCTCGGCATCGCCCTCGTCCTCAACGAGGAGTTCCCGGGGCGCCGCTTGTTGCGCGCCGCGGTCCTACTGCCTTGGGCGATTTCCGAAGTGGCGACCGCAACGGCCTGGATGTTTATCGTCAACCCGACCTTCGGCGCGTTGACGGGCGTCCTTCACCCGCTTGGGCTGGTGGAGGCCAACCATGCTTGGATCAATGCAAACACCGCGCTCTATTGGGTCGCGCTCGCATTCGTGTGGCACATCACGCCCCTCTGCGCCTTCCTTTTTCTCGCCGCCCTGCAGACGGCGCCCGAGAGCCTGTATCAGGCGGCGCGAATCGACCGCGCGCCAGCGTTCCAGCGCTTTCTTCACATCACGCTGCCGCATCTGCGCCCGACGGTGATGTTGGTTCTCGTCGTCGTCACCGTCGAAGCGTTCCGCAGTTTCGACCTGCTCTTCGCCATGACGCGCGGCGGACCGGGTACGGCCTCGCAGACCTTCCCAATGCTGATCTTCCGCTACACGTTCGAATTTTCCCGCTATGGGCTCGGCGCCGCCGCGAGCTACATCCTGGTGGCGATCGGGATGGCGATCACCACGGTCTACTACTTCGTCCTGACGCGCCGGCGGCGGTTGGTGAAAATCGATGGCGCGGCGGCGCAGCCGTCGGGAACCCGATTGGCGACCGCGGAAAAGACGGCGCCATCATGAAAAAAACCGTCGGCGAGCGCGCAGTCCTTTGGATCGGCATACCGCTGGTGACCGCCTGGACGTTCGTCCCTATCCTTGCGATGGCATGGGCGTCGCTGATGCCATTCAATGCGCTGATGAACGGCGGCCTGTTGCAATGGCCAAGCGGCATGGGCCTCACGAACTACAAGGCCGTGCTCGGGATCGCAACGATCAACCAGATCTTCGGCGGGCAGCCGATGGCGGTCGCCCGCGGGTTCTTCAACAGCGCCGTCGTTTCTATCCTGGTGGCGATCATCGCCACCGCAATGGCCACCGTCGGCGGCTATGCATTCGGCCGCTTTCGCTTCCCTTATAGGGGCACGCTCCTCTTCGTGCTTCTCTCCGTGCGGGTGCTGCCGCCCATTGCGGTCCTCATCCCTTATTTCGTGATCCTTTCAGCCCTTCATCTGGTCGGCACCTATTTCGGCCTGATCGTCACCTACCTCACGACGGTCGTGCCCCTGCTGACCTGGATGATGACGGGTTATTTTGCGAGCCTGCCGATCGAGATCGAGCGCGCTGCGCGCATCGACGGTTGCGGGCGCCTGCAGGCGCTTTGGCACGTCACCATTCCGATGGCGAGCCCCGGCATCGCGGCCGCATTCGCCATCGCGTTCCTGACCGCTTGGAACGAGCTGCTGTTCGGCATCGTCCTCACGGGTGGAACGGCGAAGCAGACGCTGTCGCCCGCGCTGCTCGCATTTTCGCCGACCATGCCGAGCGGAGGGGCCAATCTCGGTATGACGTTGTTCGCAGCCGGCAGCGTCCTCTCGGCGGTGCCGCCGCTCGTCCTCGCTTTGCTCGTCCAGCGCTACATCACGCGGCTGAATGTCGCCGATCCGGTGACGTTGCAGGGAGACTGAAATGACCATCTGCATTGCCGCGCACGGGCCCAATGCTGGCTTGGCAGTCTATCGCAGCTTACGCGCGGCCGAGCGCGTCGGCGCCGGCAGCATCGGCGGCTTCGCAACTTTCGGCGCGATCACGGCCGAAGGCAGGCTCCTGCGCCACCAAACGCAGCGCGGGGGCACGTCGACGCTTTTCATCGACGGCGAGATCACGGGTACGGAGCCGCCGCCTGAAGTCGCGACCGCCACTTCCGCCGCCGTCATCTCCAGCGGGCCGGACCGGCCGGAGCCTGAGAAGCTCCTGGGCGCGGACCCTCTGGCTGGCCTCGTCACCGGGCACCGCATGCCGACTACGGCTGGCGTTGACGGGATTCCGGTCAATCAACAGGTTCTCGACCTGATGCGAGCGGGGCAGTCGGCGCGGGCCGCCGTCGATGCTGTTCTCGATCGCAATCCCTGGGTCGACGCGGGCCTGGTCGCCATCGACCGCGGGGGCCAGGTTTATGGACGCAACTCGGCGCGGGTGCTTCTCCGTCCCGATATCGCCGAGGCGTGCGCGTCAAGAGCGGGCGCCTCGGTGGTGGTGTTCCACAATGCGATCCGGCCACACACGGTCCTCGCCGCGTTGGTCGCCGAGATCGCGCTCGACACGATGTTGGGGAGCCCCAAGCCGGACGGGAAGGTCAAGGTCAATGCCGGCACGCCGGTGATCGCCGGCAAGCGGACGGCCATTTACTGCGACACGAACAGCGTCGCGACGCATATCACCGGAAGCGAGTTCGAAGTTCTGAACGGCGGCCGGATCTGCACAGGCGTCGATCTCGGATCGCCGGTTTTCATGGGCGGCAAGCTGATCGGCCATACAATGTTCGAGACGTGGATGACCTTTCAGGACGGCAAGCTCACGTTCGCGAGCGGCCAAGAATTTGTTTTGTTCGGCTATCGGAGACCAGCGGCAGACGACCGCGCCATGCCTTCAGGAGTCGAGCGTCACAATCGCTGATCGCGATGACGACAAAGGCGGCGGCTGAGTGACGCCAGCGAGCGCCCCTGACGTTACTCCTCGAGCCGCAACGGGACGGTGAAGCGCACGTCGGCGCCGTGCGGCGTGCGCGGCGACATCCACAAGCGGCCGCCGTGAGCTTCGACGATGGAGCGGCAGATCGCAAGCCCCATTCCAAGGCCCTCGGATTTCGTCGTGAAGAAGGGTTCGAACACATGTTGCGCGACCGCGGGATCCAGCCCGGGGCCGGTGTCTTCGACCGCAACGAGCAAGCTGTTCGGCTCGGCGAGCATCGAGGACACCGTCAGTTCCCTGGGGCGCTCAGTTATTCCTCGCATGGCTTCGACGCCGTTCATGATCAGGTTCAACAGCACCTGCTGCAATTGAACGCGGTCGCCCATCACCGGGCGGGCGCCGGCGGCCAGATCGGTGCGCAACGCGACGTCGTGCCGCTGCAACTCGCCGCGGGTGAGCGCCAGCACTTCCCGGATGACGTCGTTGATGTCGAGCTTTGCGAGTTCGGGTCCGGATTTCTTGGCCAGCGCCCGAAGGCCGCGGATCACCTCGGCGGCGCGCGTCCCATCCCTCACAATGCGTGAGAGCGCGCTCCGCGTCTCGTCGAGATCGGGCTTGTCCCGGTTCAGCCACCGCAAGCCAGCTTCGCCATTCGTCACGACGCCGGCCAAGGGTTGGTTGATCTCATGGGCGATCGAGGCCGCCAGCTCGCCCATCGTCGTCACCCGCGCGACGCGGGCGAGTTCCGCCTGAGCATTTCTGAGCGCCTCCTCCGCGTGTCTGCGTTCGGTGACGTCCATGACCGTGCCGACGAATTCGATGTCGCCGGACTCACTGATTTCCGGCTGACCCATGCTTTGCAAGTGCTTGACCGATCCGTCTGGCAAAGCGATCCGATACTCATGTTGGAACCGGCCTCTTTCGCGCAGGACTCGCGCGATATCCTTCTCTAGCCAGGGCTTATCCTCAGCGTGAACCCGCTCCATGAATGTCGCGTGGGAGGGCCGCGTTGTCGCCGGATCGTAGGCAAAGATGCGGAAGTGCTCTGCAGACCAGAAGATCTCGCCGGTGCTGA
>DASXGX010000136.1:0-2647 GCA_036488815.1 Roseiarcus sp. | reverse complement strand
ATCTGCGGTCCGCGGGTCTCGCGGCGCACGTCGAAAATATAGGCGCGGACGCGGTCGCCGTTGCGGAACACCTCGCGGGGCAGCATCTCGTCGCGGCGGATGATGGCTTCGCCGCGCCCGAGATCGACGATCACGCTGCCGTATTCGACGCGCTTGACGATGCCGTTGACGATGTCGCCGATGCGGTCCTTGAATTCCTGGTACTGCCGGTCGCGCTCGGCCTCGCGCACCTTCTGCACGATCACCTGCTTGGCCGACTGGGCGGCGATGCGGCCATATTCCAGCGGCGGCAGCGTGTCGGCGATGGTGTCGCC
The DNA here is from genome assembly GCA_036488815.1 of Roseiarcus sp. Lineage (GTDB taxonomy): Bacteria > Pseudomonadota > Alphaproteobacteria > Rhizobiales > Beijerinckiaceae > Roseiarcus. The sequence goes on along the minus strand of DASXGX010000136.1, from coordinate 2,333 downwards.
GATCTGGGCGCCGGGATTGGCGCGGCGTGCGTCTTCCAGCGAAATCTGGTTGGCCGAATTCTCGACCTGCTCGACCACCAGCATGTGGCGCGACAGCCGCAGTTCGCCCTTCTTGGCGTCGATCTCGGCATGCACGTCGGTCTCGGCGCCGTAGCGGGCGCGGGCCGCCTTTGCGATCGCGTCCTCCATCGCGGAGATCACGATTCCGCGGTCGATCGACTTCTCGCGCGCAACCGCATCCGCGATCTGCAGCAGTTCGAGTTTGTTGGCGCTGACGGCCATCGTTAGTCTCCTTCGGTCAGGTCGATCTCGCCCCTGCGCGCCCTCTCGGCGGCGAGGCGATGTTGCTTGGTGTCTTTGGGGGCCGGCTTCTTCGGCTTGGACGAATGGTTGCGTGCATGCTGCGCGAGCGGCGGTTCGAGTCCGAGATTGCGTTTCATCTCGCGCTCGGCGGCCTTGCCGCGGCGCATCACTTCGGCGACCAATTCGTCGGTCAGCACGAGTTTCGCCTCGGCGATGTCCTCTATCGCGAGCAGCACGTCGGCGTCCTCGCCGGCCCGCGCATCGTCGCGATGCAGTTTTGCAGCGTCGCCCTCGACGGCGACGAGCATGCCGCGGAACCGCTTGCGACCGTGACTGGCGACCGCCATCTCGATCTTCACGAGATGGCCGGCGTAACGTTCGAAATCGGTGCGGCGCACCAGCGGCCGGTCGATGCCCGGCGAGGAAATCTCCAGCCGGTAGGCGCGGTCGATCGGGTCGGCGATGTCGAGCACCGGCGACAGCGCACGGGACACGGCCTCGCAGTCCTCGATCTGCATCGATCCATCCGGCCGCTCCGCCATGATCTGCACGGTGCAGCCGGCCTCGCCGGAAATCCGGATGCGCACCAGGCGATAGCCCATCTGCTGCAGGACGGGGCCTGCGACCGCGGAGACGCGCGCCGCCACCCCGGGCTCGACCACCAGGCGGGGCTCGGCCAGCAGTTCGGCGTCCATGGAACCAGCACTCGGTTCGGTCATATCCAGCGTCAAACGGGCTCTTGCTTGTCTTGGTTCGCGGACCGGGCCGCAAAGGCGGTTCCGGCGGGCTCAGGTAATAAAAAAGAGCGGGTCCCGAGGGGCCCACTCTCAATACGCGTTTCGTATGAGACCTTAAGTTGCGGCTCATATAGCGCTTTTCCCCACACCCGGCAAGGCCAAGTGAGGGAATTCGCGCAGCGACTTCTGTCCGCAAAATCTAACCCTTCCTTCACCTAAGCCCCCTAGATTGCCGGTAATCCCTTGCCACGCCTGGGAGCGGGGGTTTGGCCCCTTTATCGCGTGCGTACCGAGTAGAGTTCAGAGTTCGATGACAGTCGCCGCGTCGATGATCCCGGGACTCGACGAGATCGTCAGGAACGGCGATCCGCAGCGCCGTACCGAGGCGGCACGCCTGATTTCCGAGCTGTTCTTCGAGGACGCCGCCAATCTCAGGCCCAACCATGTCGATCTTTTCGACGAAATACTGATCGGCCTCATTCCGCATGCCGAGTTGGTGGCGCGCGTCGAACTGGCCGAGCGGATGTCGCTGGTCGTCAATGCGCCGCGCGTGCTGGTCGGGCGGCTGGCGCGCGAGAATGAGATCATGGTCGCGGCCCCTCTGCTGCGCCGCTCGCCGGTGCTGGACGAGGACACCCTGCTGGAGATAGCGCGGGTGAAGGGGCAGGGGCATCTGCTGGCGATGTCGGAGCGGCCGGCGCTCTCGACGGACCTCACCGACGTCATCGTGCGACGTGGCGATCGCGAGGTGGTCCGGCGCGCCGCCGGCAACAACGGCGCGCTGTTTTCGGACGTTGGTTACGGCGAGTTGATCAAGCGCGCCAGCCAGGACGGCGTACTGACCTTGACCGTCGGCCAGCGCAACGATCTTCCCGACGATCGGCTGAAGCAGCTGCTGGCCGGTTCGCTCGACGTCATCCGCCGCCGTCTGTTCGACGTGGTCAAGCCGGAGCGGCAGGCCGCGATCAAGCAGGCGATGGCGCAGATCTCCGGCGTTCCCGAACGCTTCGAGAGCAAGCGCGATTTCGTGCCGGCGCAGCGCGCCATCCTGGCGCTGCACGAAGCCGGCAATCTCAACGAGGCCGCGTTGCTCGGATTCGCCAAATCCTATCGCTACGAGGAAACGGTCGCGACGCTGTCGGCGATGTCGGGCGTGAAGATATCGATCCTCGACAGTCTGATCACCGGCGAGCGCTTCGATCCGATCCTGATCGTCGGCAAGACCATCGGGCTGGAATGGGCGACGGTCCGCGCCCTGATCCTGCTGCGGCTTGGGCCCAATCGCGTTCCGGC